>NZ_JBFPFO010000001.1:0-704372 GCF_047977865.1 Curtobacterium sp. LFS079 | reverse complement strand
GTTCTCCGGGCGCCAAACCCCGGCGGGGGGGGTGAGGGGTGGCGGGGGGCGGGGGGCGGCCGTCGCCCGTTTCCGTTGGGCTGTCCGCGGAACAGGGACAGATAGACCGCCGCAACGGCGCCCGCCACCAGCACGGCCACGAACACGGCGCTGCCGGGATCCGTGGCCAGCAGCCGGGGAATCGCGCGGCCCGGTGCGGCAACGGCGAACGCGAAGGCGATGGCCGTGCCGATGTAGCTGCCCACCATGTTGCCCCTATGCGCTGGGATGTTCCGGCGGATCGCGCTGAGCAGGCCGAGCGTGACCGTCACGAGGGTGAAGGCGGACAGCCCGTGGAGCCAGGAGAAATGGCCGTCCGAGACAATCCAGAAGCTGCTCAGGCAGACATAGTACATTGCCGCGACCCACAGGTACCCCATGGTCCGGTGGATCCGGTCCCGACGGCGGCGAAGAATCTGGGCGGGGCCGATCACCAGGACGAACAGCGCGGCCACAACATGACTGACAAGAAGGACATTCCAGTGCTCCATGCCTTTAGGATAGGAGCACTATCCTATCCTTGTACATCAAGATAGTCCGGGCCGGATCAGCTATCCAACGGCCCCGGCCGGCGAGGTGGAGGCGCGGTGGAACAGTGCAGCTGAATGAACTCAGTGCCCGCAGCGGCGTCAGCGCCGCCAGCATCAAGTACTACCTGCGCGAGGGACTGCTCCGGCCCGGTGAGGCTGTCACAGCCACCCGTGCCCGCTACAGCGCAGGCCACCTTCGGCGCCTGGAGCTGATCCAGGCCCTGCGTCAGATCGTCGGGCTGGGAATCGAGCAGATCCGCACCATTGTGGCATTGGCCGACGGCGGTGCGCCGCGCCTGGAGGTGCTGGCCACGGTGCAGCGGGTGGTGTTGCGGCTGGAGCCGCACGGAGGCAGCAGCCGCGACGCAGGCGACGGGGGCAACAGCCGCGACAAGGGCGCGCGGCCGGGCGACGCCGTCGTGCACATGCGAGGCTGGCCGGATGAGGACAGCGACGCCAGGGAGGCCCTCGACGCCCAACTGGCGATCATGGAGGGGCTCGGTATCCCGTTGTCCGCGGAGATCCTCGACGCCTACAGCGGCGCCATGGACACCATCGCGGGCTTGGACCTGCAGCTCACCGCCGCGGCCGCCGACCTCGACCAGGCCATCCTGACGGCCGCCGTCGGGATGCACATGCATTCCCAGCTGCTGCTCAAGCTGCTGGCCCTTGCCCAGGCCAGCCATGCCATCCGGCGCTTCGAGGACCCTGACCAGGCAGGGCCCGGAGATTAAGCGCAAGGCGCTCCCCCGTTTGGTACGGGAGAGCGCCTTGCGTTGAATCGTTAGCGTTGAATCCTTAGCGTTCGATGTCGCCGCGGATGAAGGCCTCGACCTTTTCGCGGGCGAGATCGTCATTGAACTGCTCCGGCGGGGACTTCATGAAGTAGCTGGAGGCGGAGAGCAGCGGGCCGCCGATGCCGCGGTCCAGGCCGATCTTGGCCGCACGGATGGCATCGATGATGACGCCTGCGGAGTTCGGGGAGTCCCAGACCTCAAGCTTGTACTCGAGGGAAACCGGGGCATCACCGAAGTTGCGGCCTTCAAGGCGGACGAAGGCCCACTTGCGGTCATCGAGCCAGGCCACGTAGTCCGACGGGCCGATGTGGACGTCGTCGGCGTGGAGTTCGGCCTGGACGTTGGAGGTCACGGCCTGGGTCTTGGAGATCTTCTTGGACTCCAGGCGGTCGCGCTCCAGCATGTTCTTGAAGTCCATGTTGCCGCCGACGTTCAGCTGGTACGTGCGGTCCAGCGTGACGCCGCGGTCTTCGAAGAGCTTGGCCATGACGCGGTGCGTGATGGTGGCGCCGATCTGGCTCTTGATGTCGTCGCCCACGATCGGAACGCCCGCGGCGGTGAACTTGTCAGCCCATTCCTTGGTGCCCGCGATGAAGACCGGCAGGGCGTTGACGAAGGCCACGCCGGCGTCGATGGCGGCCTGTGCGTAGAACATGGCGGCTTCCTCGGAACCCACCGGGAGGTAGCAGACCATGACGTCGGCCTTGGCTTCGCGCAGGGCGGCGACGATGTCCACGGGCTCAGCCGGGGACTCGACGATGGTTTCGCGGTAGTAGCGGCCCAGGCCGTCCAGGGTGTGGCCGCGCTGCACGGTCACACCGGTCTCGGGGACGTCGGCGATCTTGATGGTGTTGTTTTCGCTGGCACCGATGGCATCGGCGAGATCCAGTCCGACCTTCTTGCCATCGACGTCGAAGGCGGCAACGAACTGGACGTCGCCCACGTGGTACGGACCGAACTCAACGTGCATCAGGCCGGGAATCGTGGCCTGGGGGTCGGCGTCGCGGTAGTAATGGACACCCTGGACCAGGGAGGCGGCGCAGTTGCCGACACCGACGATGGCAACGCGAATCGGATGTGAAGACACGGGACTCCTTAGAGAACTAAGCTCAGGTGCCGGACCCGGCCGGTTCAGTTCGACGGCGGTCACGGCACGGCGCCATTCGGCGCAATTTGCATTATACGCAACACAGGCGGGGCCGGCTTTGTTCCCGCCGGCCCCGCCTTTTTGTTGCAGGCGCTACTTCTGCGCCCAGAGATTGATGTCGGATTCGACGGCGAACTCGTCGATCGCCGTCAGCTCCTCCCGCGTGAACTCCAGGTTATTGATGGCCGCGAGGGTATCTTCCAGCTGCGCGACGCTTGAAGCGCCGACCAGCGCCGAGGTCACCGGCGAGCCCTTGGGCTGCTCGCGCAGGATCCAGGCGATGGCCATCTGGGCCAGGGTCTGGCCGCGGCCGTCGGCGATCGCATTGAGGCCGCGGACCCGGCTGAGCTTCTCCTCCGTGAGGGCCTTCTCGGACAGGAAGCGTTCCTTGGCCGCGCGGGAGTCCGCGGGGATGCCGTGCAGGTAGCGGTTGGTCAGCATGCCCTGGGCGAGCGGGGAGAACGCGATCGAACCGGCGCCCACCTGGTCGAGCGCCTCGTACAGGTTGGGCGAGCCGTTTTCGGTCCAGCGGTTCAGCATGGAGTAGCTGGGCTGGTGGATCAGCAGCGGCGTCCCCATGTCCTTCAGGATGCGTGCCGCCTCGAGGGTCTGCTCAGGGGTGTAGGAGGAGATGCCGGCGTACAGCGCCTTGCCGGAGCGCACGGCGTGGTCCAGCGCGCCCATGGTTTCCTCGAGCGGTGTCTCCGGATCCGGGCGGTGGCTGTAGAAAATGTCCACATAGTCCAGGCCCATGCGCTGCAGCGACTGGTCCAAGCTGGAGAGCAGGTACTTCCGGGAGCCCCACTCGCCGTAGGGGCCGGGCCACATGTAGTAGCCCGCCTTCGTGGAGATGACCAGCTCGTCGCGGTACGGCTTGAAGTCGTCCCTCAGGTGGCGGCCGAAGTTGGTTTCCGCGGAGCCGTCCGGCGGACCGTAGTTGTTGGCAAGGTCGAAATGGTTCACGCCCAGGTCAAAGGCGCGGCGCAGGATGTCGCGCTGCTCTTCGAAGCGCTTGTCGTCGCCGAAGTTGTGCCAGAGACCCAGGGAAATGGCGGGAAGCTTGAGACCGCTGCGTCCGACGCGGCGGTAGGGCATGGTGTCGTAGCGGGTGTCCGCGGCCACATAAGTCATACGTACCATCCTGCCACCGGCGCGCGGAGCGGGGCCGGGCTGTCCGGCATGTGGTCCTCACCACAGCGCGAGCGGCCAGTGATACCGTCTGGCCTCAAACGGTCCGTACGACGGCGGCCGCCTCGCCGGGGAGGGTCAGCGTCCCGTTTTCCAGCTCCGCGACTGGGTCCGTGGTCAGCAGCAGTTCGCCGTCGACGTCGGTGGACAGCGGTTCCGGGCCGAAGTTGCACACCACCCGCACACTGCCGCGGACCAGTTCCAGCCACCGTTCGTCCTCGTTGAAGTCCACATCGGTGGCTTCGAAGCCGCCTTCGCGGAGTTCCGGCGTCGTGCGCCGCAGCACGCCCAGGGCGCGGTACAGGGCGAGCAGCCGGGCATGGTCACCTTCCCCGGCCTCGTCCCAGTTGAGCTTGGAGCGGAGGAAGGTTTCCGGGTCCTGCGGGTTCGGGACCAGTGCCGGGTCCCAGCCCATGCGTTCGAATTCCTTGAGCCGGCCTTCCGCCGTTGCCTTGCCCAGCCACTCTTCCGGGTGGGATGTGAAGAACTGCCACGGGGTCGAGGCGCCGAACTCCTCGCCCATGAACAGCATGGGCGTGAACGGGGAGGTCATGGTGAGGACGGCGGCCAAAGCGAGGCGTCCGTAGGAAAGGGTGCCGCTGAGCCGGTCACCGGCGGCCCGGTTGCCGATCTGGTCGTGGTTCTGGTTGCAGACCACCAGCGCGGAGGGGTGGGCCAGGTCCTGGCGGATGGGCCGCCCGTGGTGCCGGGCGCGGAAGCTGGAGTAGCTGCCGTCGTGGAAGAAACCGTGCCGCAGGACCTTGGCCAGCGCGGCCAGGGATTCGAAGTCCGCGTAGTAGCCGGCGGTCTCCCCCGTGAGGTTCACATGCACCACGTGGTGGAAGTCGTCGCTCCACTGCCCCGCAAGCCCGTAGCCGTTGGCCTGCCGCGGGTAGATCAGGCGCGGGTTGTTCAGGTCGGACTCGGCGATCAACGTCCGCGGCATCCCGGTTTCGGCCTCGATCCCGTCCGCCACGATGGCCAGGTCCTCGAGGATGTGCACGGCGCGTTCGTCCCGGAGGGCGTGCACTGCGTCCAGCCGCAGCCCGTCCACGTGGTAATCCCGCAGCCACATGGCCGCGTTGTTCAGGATGTAGCGGCGAACCTCGTCCGAGCCGGGTCCGTCCAGGTTGACCGAGTCTCCCCAGGTGTTGCCCGGCCCGGACTTGAGGTAGGGCCCGAACTTCGGCAGGTAGTTTCCGCTGGGCCCAAGATGGTTGTAGACCACGTCCTGGATGACGCCGAGCCCAGCGGTGTGGGCGGCGTCCACGAAGCGCTGGTACGCGGCCGGCCCGCCGTACTGCTCGTGGACCGCGTACCAGAGCACGCCGTCGTAGCCCCAGTTGTGGGTCCCGTTGAAGGCGTTGACGGGCAGCAGCTCCACGTAATCGACGCCCAGTTCCACCAGGTAGTCCAACTTCCCGGCGGCCGCGTCGAGCGTGCCTTCAGGGGTGAACGTGCCGATGTGCAGTTCGTAGATCAGCGAGCCGCGCAGTCCGCGGCCGGTCCAGCCGGCGTCCTGCCACTGGTGCGCGCCGGCGTCGAACCCTGCCGAGGGGCGGTGGACGCCCTCCGGCTGCCGGCGTGAGCGCGGGTCCGGGAACGGTCCTTCCCCGTCCACCATGTACGCGTAGCTCACGCCGTCCCCGCCGTTGAACCCGGGCGCGTGCCACCAGCCGGCGGAGGGACCGGAGAGTCTCTCCATGCTGTACTCCCGGCCCTCGGACACGAGGCCCAGCGAGCCTGCGGAAGGCGCCCAGACGTCGTACGGGCCGGGCGCGGTGGCGTGTTGTGGCATGGTTCTCCCCCTGTAATCGATGTGGTCCAAAGGCTCAGCCGGCGGGCACCAGCAGGGCAACGGGATAGTCCGCAAGCAGTTGCCCGACGGCGGCCGCTCCGGCAGCGAAGGCCCGTCCCGTGAGTTCGTCGGTGCAGTCGAGCGGCAGCTCAACCACGGTGTCCCGCCAGCCGCCGTCGCGCTCGAGCCGCTTCGGCAGGCGGGTTGCCACGGTCACGGCTCCGCCGCCGTCGGCGCCCCGGTCAAAGGCGATGAGGTGGCCGGCCGCCGCCCCGGAGGCGGCCAGCGGGCGGTAACCGCCGAACAGTTCAGGCCTGCCGCGGCGCAACCGCAAAGCCCGGGAAACGAGCAGCAGCTTGGTGTCCTCGTCGGCGAACGCCGGGCGGGTGCCGCCGTCTAGCCGTTCCAGGGCGGCGACCCGGGCCGGGAAGTCGACCGGCCGGCGGTTGTCGGGGTCGGTGAGCGATCCGTCCCGGAACTCCGTGCCCTGATAGACGTCGGGCACACCGGGCATGGTGAGCTGCACGAGCTTGGCCGAGAGGGAGTTGGACCAGCCGTGCGGTTCCAGCTCCGCGACGAAGCCGGCCAGGGCCGCAGCCACCTCCGGCACGTCGAACGCGGCGTCGACGGCGGCGGCCAGGGCCGTCTCGAAGGCGGCATCGGGGTCGGTCCAGTTCGTGGAATTGCCGGCTTCCCGGGCGGCCTTAAGCCCAAACGCCTGGAGACGCTCACGGCTGGCCGGCCAGGCCCCGGCGATGGCCTGCCAGACGAGCACCGCGAGGGGTCCGTCCGGAATGGGCGCCACAGCCTGCACCCGGTCCAGGAAAGCCTCCCATTCCGGGACGGCCTCCGAGATGACGGAGATCCGTGCCCGGGTGTCTTCGCTGCGCTTGGTGTCGTGGGTGGTGAGGGTGGTCATGGACAGCGGCAGCCGGGATTGGCGGCGGGCCATGCGGCGGTGGAACTCCTCGGGCGCAACGGCCAGTTCGGTGGGGTCGGCGCCCACTTCGGTGAGGGTCCCCAGCCGTGTGTACCGGAAGAAGGCCGTGTCCTCCACGCCCTTGGCCATGACCATCCCGGAGGTCTGCTGGAAGCGGCGGCTGAGCTCCGCGCCCGTGTCCAGGAGCAGGGGAAGCAGATGCTGCAGGGCCGGCTCAAGCTCCGGCCTGGCCCGTCCGGCGTTCTCCACCGCCTCCACCAGGATGTCCTTGCCATGCGGAAGGTACGTCCGGTACACGGGGAAAGCGCAGATGGTTTCGGCCAGGGCATCGGCGACAACTGGTCGGGGGAACTCCGGGGTTTCCGGGACAAGTCTCGCCAGCCGCAGGATCTCCGAGCGCAGGATGCCGTCGGTGATGCGCCGCTTGGTGCCGTGGATCATCGCCTGGTAGTCCGGAGGGGCAGCGGCGTCGCGCAGGCGGGCGTCCAGGGCGTCGAGTCGCGGGCCGGCGTCGGGATCGACAAACAGCCGGTCGACGTCGGCGAGCGCGTCGTACCCGGTGGTCCCCTCGCAGTCGAAGGTCCCCGGCAGTTCCTCTCCCGGTTCCAGGATCTTTTCCACCAACACGTAAGCGCCGCCCGTTGCCTGCTTGAGCCGGGCCAGGTAGCCGGCAGGGTCGGCGAGACCGTCGGGGTGGTCCACCCGCAGCCCGTCCACGAGCCCTTCGCGGAACCAGCGGGTGATCTCAGCGTGCGCTTCCTCGAACACCCAAGGGATCTCCACCCGGACCCCGGCGAGGGTGCTGACGGCGAAGAAGCGGCGGTAGTTCAGTTCGGCGTCGGCCCTCCGCCAGCCGATCAGCTCGTAGTGCTGGCGTGCGTGGACCTCCCGCGAGCTGTCGCCGCGCGTGTGGCTGCCCTCGGCGAGCGGGAAGCGGTGCTCGTAGTACCGCAGCTCGCCGTCGGTGATTTCCAGCGTGTCCACATCGTCGTCGCTGCCCAGGACCGGGATCCGGAGTTTGCCGCCCGCCGCGTCCCAGTCGACGTCGAAGGCCTCCGCGTACCGCGAGGAGCGACCTTCCTTCAGCAGCGACCACCACCAGGCGTTCTGCGGCGGCGAAGCCACGCCCATGTGGTTGGGAACGATGTCCACGAGCACGCCCAGGCCGTTCTCCCTGGCTGCGGCGGCGAGTGCTGCCAGGCCCTCCGCTCCTCCGCGGGCCGGGTCCACGGAGGAAGGGTCGGTGACGTCGTAGCCGTGCTGGGACCCTTCCTCCGCGGTCAGGATCGGGGACAAATACACCCAGTCCACGCCGAGCGATCTGAGATAGCCGGTGAGCTCCGCTGCGTCCCCGAGGGTGACGCCGGGGCGGATCTGGAGCCTGTACGTGGAAACGGGTGCCTTCATGATTACCCTTTCGTGGAGTTCTTCCTCGGGGGCTTGCGTTCCGGTGCGGGTTTTTCCGGCGCCGGTTCCGCGGTGGAGCGCAGCTGCGGCGTCGACGGTGAGGTCAGGGAAGCCGTCTCCGAGGTTGTGGTCTGGGAGAGCGCGGCGAGGGAGGCGGCCACTGAATGGTCCGGTTCACTTTCCGGCGTGCTGTGGGCCCGGAGGACCACCAGGGCCTTGGCCCCCACGGCGAGCAGCGATTCCGCCGCGACAGGTTCGGCGTCGGCGTGGCCGCCGGCCGTATCGATGATCACGTCCCACTTGGGCGCGTACTCGTCGGAGGGCACCCGGAAGCCGACTTCGTCGTCGTGGGCGTTGAAGTACAGGAGGAAGTTCACGTCCGTGATGCGCCGGCCTTGGTTGTCCCGGCCCCGGATGCCGTCGCCGTTAAGGAACACGCCCACCGAGCGGCCGAAGCCGCTGTCCCAGTCCGACGGCGTCATGGTGCTTCCGTCGACGTCGAGCCAGACGATGTCCGGCAGGCGTTCGCCCTCCCCGCGGAGCGCCGGGCGGCCGTCGAAGAAGCGGCTGCGCCGGAAGGTGGGGTGCTTGGCGCGCAAGGCGCTCACCGCGGCGGTGAATTCCACGAGCGGCTGGTCCACGCTGTCCCAGTTGATCCAGGTCAGTTCGGAATCCTGGCAGTAGGCGTTGTTGTTGCCCTGCTGGGTCCGGCCTAGCTCGTCGCCGTGTGTCAGCATGGGCACGCCTTGGGACAGCAGCAGGGAGGCGATGAAGTTGCGCTGCTGCCGGGCCCGCAGGGCCAGGACCTTCGGGTCCTCGGTGGGGCCCTCGGCGCCGCAGTTCCACGACCTGTTGTGTGATTCGCCGTCGTTGTTGCCTTCGCCGTTGGCCTCGTTGTGCTTCTCGTTGTAGGAGACCAGGTCGGCGAGGGTGAAGCCGTCGTGCGCGGTCACGAAGTTGATGGAGGCCACGGGCCTGCGCCCGGAGTGCTCGTAAAGATCGGCCGAACCGGTCAGCCGCGACGCGAACTCGCCAAGGGTTGAGGGTTCGCCGCGCCAGAAGTCACGCACGGTGTCGCGGTACTTGCCGTTCCATTCGGTCCATTGCGGGGGGAAGTTGCCCACCTGGTAGCCGCCGGGCCCGACGTCCCAGGGTTCTGCGATCAACTTGACCTGTGACACCACAGGATCCTGCTGGATGAGTTCAAAGAAGGACGACAGCTTGTCGACGTCGTAAAACTCCCGCGCCAGGGTCGAAGCAAGGTCGAAGCGGAAACCGTCCACGTGCATCTCGGTCACCCAGTACCGCAGCGAATCCATCAGCAGCTGCAGGGAATGCGGGCTGCGGACGTTCAGGGAGTTTCCGGTGCCGGTGTAGTCCATGTAGTGCTTCAGGTCGCCTTCGACCAGCCGGTAGTAGGCGGAATTGTCGATGCCCTTGAAGGAAAGCGTGGGCCCCAGGTGGTTGCCTTCGGCGGTGTGGTTGTAGACCACGTCCAGGATCACTTCGATGCCGGCATCGTGCAGGGAACGCACCATCGCCTTGAAGTCCTGGACCTGCTGGCCGGTGTCGCCCTTGGAGCTGTAGCCGTTGTGCGGGGCGAAGAAGCCGATGGTGTTGTAACCCCAGTAGTTGTTCAGCCCCCGGTCCTGGAGGATGCCGTCGTTAGTGAACTGGTGGACCGGCATGAGTTCGATCGCGGTCACGCCCAGCTTCTTCAGGTGGGCGATCACCGCGGGATGCGCGACGCCGGCATAGGTGCCCCGCTGCTCTTCCGGAACCTCCGGGTGCAGCTGGGTCAGCCCCTTGACGTGCGCTTCGTAAATGACGGACTTGTGGTACGGGATGCGAAGCAGCTGGTCGCCAGCCCAGTCGAAGAACGGGTTGATGACGACGCCGAGCATCATGTGCGGTGCCGAATCTGCGTCGTTCCGGGAGTCGGGGTCGCCCATGTTGTACGAGAACAGTGCAGGGTCCCAGTCGATCTGGCGGTGGACCGCCTTGGCGTAGGGGTCCAGGAGGAGCTTGTTGGGGTTGAAGCGGTGCCCGGCAGCAGGATCGTAGGGGCCGTGCACCCGGTAGCCGTATTTCTGGCCCGGCTGGACCTGCGGCAGGTAACAGTGCCACACGTAGCCATCCACTTCGCTGACGTCCACGCGCACTTCCGCGCCGTCGTCGCCGATCAAGCAAAGCTCGACCCTCTCCGCGTTTTCACTGAAGAGCGCGAAGTTGGTGCCGCTGCCGTCAAAGCTCGCGCCTAACGGATAGGCCGTTCCGGGCCATACTTCCATGGTTCTCCTTTGCCTGGCGGACGCCGAAGCCGGGCCGTCGGGCTCGGCTGCAGCGATGTGCCAAACTAACACGCCGGAGTTACGGGCGCGCGCGCCGCTCGTAACCCAGGGCCCGTTATCCGGGATTCTTTTTCCGGAGGCCTCCCAGCACCCCGGGTAGCCCGCCAAGGATTGCCCGGGCCGTCAGCGGCCCGCCTCCCGACGCCCGGCTGCCTGCCCGCCCGTGCAGGCTGGCCGCCACCGCCGCCACTGCGGCCCAGCGGTCCTCCGGGACGATTCCGAGGGCCGCGAAAGGCCCGTCGTCATCCATGGCTGCTTCGGCATATTGCGCGGACAGCGAACCGAGCACCCCGGCCAGCACGTCCCCGCTGCCGGCCGTTGCCAGCCACGGTGTGCCTTCCGACTGGCTGAACACCGTGCCCGACGGCGATGCCACCAATGTCGTGGCGCCCTTGAGGAGGACGGTGGCACCGCTGTCCGCGGCGGCCAGGCGGGCAAAATGCAGCGGCCGGGACTCGACGTCGTCCCTCGTCACGGAGGTTTCCCCGCTGACGGTTTCGCGCTGCGAAAGGAACCCGGCCAGTTCACCGGCATGCGGGGTGAGGATCCAGTTGGCAGGGCAGCGGGCCGGCAGCAGCCCTAGCGCTCCGGCGTCGACGACGGCGGGCTGGCCGGCTGCCAGGGCCGCCTCCAAGGTGTCCCTGGCCCGCTGGAGCTGGCGGTTGTCGGCGTCCCCACCCGGCTCCGGGCCGGTGCTTGGAAGTCCAGGGCCCAGCAGCCACGCTTGGACCCGGCCGGGGCTGCCCACCTCCACGATCGCTTCGGGCACGCGCGCCAGCACCTGCCGTGCCACGCTTTCGGGTCCGACGTAGCGCACCATCCCTGCCCCGGACACGGAGGCGCTTTCCACCGAGAGCACCGCGGCGCCCGGGTAGCGTTCCGAACCGGCCACCACGCCGAGCACTCCCCTGCTGTATTTGTGCTCCCGGCGGCCGGGTGACGGCAGGAGCGCAGCCAGGTCGGCGGCCTCGAGGCGGCGGAGCGAAGCTTCCGGCAGCCGCTCCTCGATGCCGATCCGCACCAGTTCGGCCCGCCCGGCGCAGCCTTCGCCGGGGTCGGTGAGCAGGCCTGCCTTGGTCCCGCCGAAACTGACCGTCACGTCGGCCGGCAGCACGGGCCAGTGCACTTCGCCGGTATCCGCATCCACCCCGCTCGGGATGTCGCAGGCCACCACCAGCGCAGGCTTCAGTTCCTGGAGCAGGGACACCAGCTCGGCCGCGGCTCCGCGCAGGCCGCCCCGGGCTCCGGTGCCCAGCACCGAATCGATGATGGCGTCGTCACCGGCCGCCAGGACGGCGAGCTCTTCGACGTTGTCCGCAGCGAGCCGGAACGTGCGGCCGCCGGCCGCGAGGAAGGCGGCCAGCGCCGCCGGGTGGGCACCATCCGCGGTGAGCACCGCCGTCGTACGCATCCCGCGGGCCGCGAGTTTCGCCCCGGCGAACAGACCGTCGCCGCCGTTGTTGCCCTTGCCCGCCAGCACGGTCACCCTGGAGCCGTAGGTCCGCCGCCCGCGGCTTCGCAGTTCGCGGACGACGGCGGCTGCCAGACCGTGGGCGGCCCGCTGCATGAGAACAGCGCCCTCACCGGAGTCCAGGAGCGGTTGTTCCGCTTCCCTGACCTGTGTTCCGGTGAAGGCGCTGATCATCGAGGTGTGTTGTTGTCAGCCTTCGGCAACGACCATGGCCGTGGCGATGCCGCCGTCGTGGCTTATGGACAGGTGCCAGCGCCTGACACCCTTGGCGTCGGCCACTGCCAGGACCGTGCCCTGGACCTTGACGGTGGGGCCTTTCTCGTCCAGGCCGATCCAGCAGTCCTGCCAGTTCATGCCTGCCGGAGCTCCGAGGACCTTCGCCACAGCCTCCTTGGCCGCAAAACGGGCGGCCAGGGAGCGGACATGGAGCTCCCGCTCAGCGGGCACGAACAGGCGGTCCCGCAGGCCCGGAGTCCGTTCCAACTGCCGTCCGAAACGTTCGATGTCTACGACGTCTACGCCGATGCCAACAATCATGCGGCTATTCTACGGTCACGCTCTTGGCGAGATTGCGAGGCTGGTCCACGTCGTAACCCTTGGCCCCTGCAAGCTCCGCGGCAAAGATCTGCAGCGGGACCGTGGTCAGCAGCGGCATGAGCAGCGTGGGCGTCTCCGGGACGTAGAAAACGTACTCGGCGTAGTCCTTGACCGACTCGTCGCCTTCCTCGGCGATCACCAGGGTACGGGCACCGCGGGCGCGGACTTCCTGGATGTTGCTGACCACCTTGGAGTGCAGGGAATCCCGGCCGCGCGGGGAAGGGACCACCACGAAGACCGGCTGGCCTTCGTCGATCAGGGCAATCGGGCCGTGCTTGAGCTCGCCGGCGGCGAAGCCTTCCGCGTGGATGTAGGCGATTTCCTTGAGCTTCAGCGCGCCTTCGAGGGCAACCGGGAAGCCGACGTGGCGGCCCAGGAACAGCACGGACTTTTCGTCCTTCATGCTGCGGGCGAGTTCACGCAGTGGGCCCGCGGAGTCGAGGATCTTCTGGATCTTCGCGGGGATCTTGCCGAGGTCCGCGAGGACATCCTTGATCTGGCCGCTGAAGATGTTGCCGCGCAGCTGGGCCAGGTACAGGCCGAGCAGGTAGGCGGCGGTGATCTGGGCCAGGAACGCCTTGGTGGAAGCCACGGCGATTTCCGGGCCGGCGTGGGTGTAAAGCACGGCGTCGGACTCACGCGGAATGGTGGAGCCGTTGGTGTTGCAGATGGAGATGGTCTTGGCGCCCTGTTCGCGGGCGTAGCGGACGGCCATGAGGGTGTCCATGGTTTCGCCGGACTGGCTGATGGAAACCACCAGGGTCTTGGCGTCAACGATGGGATCGCGGTACCGGAACTCGTGGGCCAGCTCCACCTCGGTGGGGATGCGGCACCAGTTCTCGATGGCGTATTTGGCCACGAGGCCGGCGTAGGCTGCCGTGCCGCAGGCCAGGACGATGATCTTGTCGACCTGCTTGAGCAGCTCCGGATCGATGCGGATTTCATCGAGGGTGAGCTTGCCGTTGAGGTCCGAACGGCCCAGGAGGGTCTGCGCGACGGCGTCGGGCTGGTCGTTGATTTCCTTCTCCATGAAGGAGCTGAAGCCGCCCTTTTCGGCGGATGCCGGGTCCCAGTCGACGGTGTATTCCTTGCCTTCAGCAGGGGCACCGAAGAAGTCGGTGATGTCCACGGAGTCGGCGGTAATGGTGACGATTTGGTCCTGGCCGAGCTCGACGGCGCGGCGGGTGTAGTCGATGAAGCCCGAGACGTCGGAGCCGAGGAAGTTTTCGCCTTCGCCAAGGCCCACCACGAGCGGGGAGTTACGGCGCGCGGCGACGACGACGCCGGGCTGGTCGGCGTGCACGGCCAGCAGGGTGAAGGCACCCTCGAGCCGCTGGCAGGCAAGCTGCATGGCCTCGGTCAGCGATCCCTTCGAGGAACCGTTGCTGAGCTGGTTGCGGAAGATGTCGCCCAGCAGCGCGGCAGCAACCTCGGTGTCGGTTTCGGAGCTGAATTCGACGCCCTTGGCCAGGAGTTCCTGCTTCAGTTCGGCGAAGTTCTCGATGATGCCGTTGTGGATCACGGCCAGGCGTCCGCCGTCGGCCAGGTGCGGATGGGCGTTTCCGTCGGTGGGGCCACCGTGGGTTGCCCAGCGGGTGTGCCCGATTCCGGTCAGGGATTCAGGCAGCGGCTTGGCTTCGAGTTCGCCAAGGAGGTTTGCGAGCTTTCCCGCTTTCTTGCGGGAGGAAATGGCGCCGTCGGCGACTACCGCCACGCCTGCCGAGTCGTAGCCGCGGTACTCCAGGCGGCGCAGGCCTTCGAGGACAACGTCCAAGGCTCCGTGCCCGGCGTCTGCCGGACGGGACGAATTACCAACATAACCAACGATTCCACACATGGACACAAGCCTAACTGTTCTCGGGGACAACGGAGGTGGGATGTCAGGCGAATGTGACGCACACGCCGCGTAATGGGCGCGCAAGGATGCGGCCCTCTCCGGTTGCTCCGGGGAGGGCCGCACCATTGCTGCCGCTAAGAGGGAGAGTCCTCAAGCTCCGCCTTGCGGTCTGCGACCACGCGAAGGAGGTCACCGTGCAAGGGATGCTCGGCCCCGATGCCGGTGATGTACTTCGTTGCCTCGGGGGCACTCATCCTGGAGACGATCGAGGCCAGTTCCTTGGCCTCCTCGTCAGCGCCGTCGTCGAAGCGAAGGGCGGCGGCCATCGCATCAAGCAGGGCCACCGGGGCAATGCCACGTTCGGCAAGTTCCGCGGCAGGGCCGACGAAGCGCTCATGCCGCCCTAGCTTCCGCAAGGGTGCGCGCCCCACCCGGGCCACCGTGTCCGGCAAATGCGGGTTGGTGAAGCGGGACAGGATCTTCTGTACATATGCTTCCTGCTCGGCCGCGGCGAAACCGTGCTTGGCCACCAGCAGGTCCTTGGTTTCGTCAAGCACGGCCCGGACCTTCGCGGCCACGGTCGGATCGGCCATGGCGTCAGAGATCTTCCCGAGTCCTGCCGCGTAGCCGAAGTATGCCGCCGAGGCGTGCCCGGTGTTCACCGTGAACAGCTTCCGCTCGATGTACGGGCCCAGTTCGTCCACGAACGTCGCCCCCGGGATCACCGGCGCGTTGCCGCCGAACGGTGTGCGGTCAATGACCCACTCGTGGAAGGTCTCCACCGTGACATCCAGGCCTTGGCCCGGTGCCTGGTTGGGGACGATCCGGTCCACCGCGGTGTTGGCGAAAACAGCGACGGCGTCCAGGTCACCTGCGGAGTCGTCCCAGGCCGCCCGGACCTCCCCGCGAAGGAGGTCCGTGGCGTTGATGGCGTTCTCGCACGCCATCACCTGCAACGGCGGCAGCGACGCCTTCCGGGCCGCAAGCCCGCGGGCGATCACCGGTGCCACGAACTTCAGGATGTGGGGGCCGACCGCCGTGGTGACCACATCCGCCGTCGAGATCTCCTCGACAACGGCGGCTTCCTGCGTGCCCGAGTTGAGCGCCCGGAACCCGCGAACGGTCTTGGCCGCCGGGTTCTCGCCGACTTCGTGCACCTCGTAGCTGTCTGCGGATGCGAGCTGGCTGATCAGGGCGTCCGCGACATCCGCGAACACCACCTCGTAACCGGCCTCGTGCAGCAACAGCCCCACGAATCCGCGCCCGATGTTGCCTGCCCCGAAATGGACTGCCTTCACTATGCGTTGACCTTTCCGAACAGTTCCAGGATTTCCTCGACCGTGGCGGCTTCCTCCAACTGGGCCACCTGTGCCTTGTTGGTGAAGATCTTGGCGATGGAAGCCAGGATGTGGAGGTGTTCATTGTTGAGGCCGGCCACGCCGACCACGAACTTCACCTGCTTGCCACCCCAGTCGATGCCTTCGGGGTAGCGGACAATTGACACCGCCGAGTGCTTGATGTGCTCCTTGGCGTCGTTGGTGCCGTGCGGGATCGCCAGGAAGCTTCCCATGTAGGTGGACACGGATTCCTCGCGTTCGTGCATGGCCTGGACGTAGGTGGTATCCACGGCGCCGCGGTGCAGCAGGAGCTTCCCGGCTTCGTCGATGGCGGCGTCGCGGTTACGTGCCGTTCCGTCCAGGATCACGCTTTCGGGTAGCAGTACGCCCTTGCCCACGACGGCGGCAGCCGGTTCCGCGGCGTGCGCACCTTGGGCCGGTGCGGCCTGGGTCTCGAGTGCTCCGTCGGGGTGGGCAGCGGCCGGGCCTTCGGTGTTGCTGGTCTTCACCAGCTCGACGATCTCGTCGTACTTCGGGCTGTTCATGAAGTTGTCCACGGAATAGTGCACAGCGCTGCTCGTCCTCGGCTGGGCCCGCTCTGTGAGGTCTTCATGGGTGACCACCACGTCGTAGGTGTCAGTCAGGCTGGCGATGGCCGAGTTCGTGACCTTCACGTCCGGGAAGCCTGCGGCCTTGATCTTGTTGCGCAGCACCGAGGCTCCCATGGCGCTGGAGCCCATGCCGGCGTCGCAGGCGAACACGATGTTCTGGACCGGGCGGGTCAGGACTGCCACGTCGCTGCGGTCGCTAAGGCTGTCTCCGACAAGGGCCGAGGAGACGGAGCTCTTCTTGCCTTTCATGGCTTCCATCCGGGACGTGGCGGCTGCGAGGTCGTCCTCGCCCTTGTCCTTCGACGTGCGCAGGATCAGGGAGGCGATCAAGAAGGAAACCGTAGCTGCGAGCACCACGGAGAGGATCACCCCGACGTAGCTGCCGCGGGCGGTCTGGGCGATCACGGCGATGATGGAACCCGGGGCAGCCGGAGCAACCAGGCCGGAGTTGGTGATGGCAAGGGTCGCGATTCCGGTCATGCCGCCGGCAATGGTGGCAAGGATCAGGATGGGCTTCATCAGCACGTACGGGAAGTAGATCTCGTGGATGCCACCCAGGAACTGAATGATCGCAGCCCCGGGAGCCGATGCCTTGGCGGCGCCGCGGCCGAAGAACGTGTAGGCCAGCAGGAGGCCCAGTCCGGGGCCGGGGTTTGCCTCGAGCAGGAACAGAATGGACTTGCCCTGGTCCAGGGACTGCTGGATGCCCAGCGGGGTGAGCACGCCGTGGTTGATGGCGTTATTGAGGAAGAGGACCTTGGCCGGTTCGATGAAGATGCTGGTCAACGGCAGGAGACCGCTGCTGACCAGGAACTGGACAACACCTCCCGCACCAGCGGTGAATGCCTTGATCACGGGCGTGAGGCCATAGAAGCCGAGCAAGGCCAGCAGGGCGCCCAAGATTCCGGCGGAGAAGTTGTTTATCAGCATTTCGAAACCGGGGCGGATCTTGTGCTGCCAGAGGCTGTCCAGCTGCTTCATGATCCAGCCGCCCAACGGGCCCATGATCATGGCGCCGATGAACATCGGGACGCCGGTGCCGACGATGACACCCATGGTGCCGATGGCACCCACAACGCCGCCGCGGACGTCATAGACCATCTTGCCGCCCGTGTAGGCAATCAGTAGCGGAAGAAGGTAGTTGACCATCGGCCCGACGAGCCCCACATTGGGAACTCCCTCGGCGTTGGTGCCGAAGCCGCCAAGCTCCGGGACGGGAAACCAACCTACCTTGATGAAAAGTGCGGTGATGAGGCCCCAGGCGATAAAGGCGCCGATGTTGGGCATGATCATGCCGGACAGGAATGTTCCGAACTTTTGGACGCGAACGCGCAGGCTGGTCCGGGGCTTTGCAACGGTCTCTGTTGCCATGTTGATTCCTAACGGTATCCCGCGACGGCGCGGGTCAGTCGGTGCAGAAGGCAGCGCTTAGCTGCTGGAAATGCGGTGAAGCCACTCAAGGAAGAGCTTCAGTTCAGAGCTGGACAGTTGGTCCGAATGCGAGGCCTGCAGTGCCGCATTCAGGGCGATTGCCGCAACAACCACGGAGGACTTACCGGAGTCCTCCGCTGCGGCGCCACGGGCGGTTTCCGTGGAGACGGCGAAGATCATGGAATCCCGGGTCATCGTTGAGAGCTCGAGGTTCCGGTCTTCCGCCGGTTCGGAGATGAGCATGAGCGTGACACCCACGTTGGCTGCGAGGATGCTTCGTGCCGCTTCGCGGGGCGGCACGTTGATCTGGCCGGCGATCGCGGCCTTGTTCAGCATTTCTTCCAGGAGCCCCTCGGCGTCAGCCACGACGGCCGGGCGGCTTTCCGGCCTGATGTTGCCGAACATCACCAGGTACAGATGGGGCTGGGCAAGTCCGAACGCCACGTGGTTGTCCCACATCCGCCGGATGTCCTCCAGTGGTTCCCCGGAGGGTGCAAAGTCGCGCTCCCCTGCCACGTACTCTTCAAAGCCGGCTGACACAACAGCGTCGAACAGACCTTCTTTGTCGCCGAAGTGGTGGTAGAGCGTGGGTGCCGTGACCCCGGCCAGCTTGGTGATCTGGCGCGTTGAGACCGCTGACCCTTCCGAATTCGCCAGCAATTCGGCTGCCGCGCGGAGCAGCCGGACTTTGGGCGGAAGCTGGTCATCGAAACTCATAGCCGCTACCCTAGCATCTATAGCGACGCTATATGAAGTGGCTCACAGACAATTTTTCCGGATCCGCGGTGCCGTTGCCGCCGGATCCGGACGATCAAGCAGAAGCAGAGGATTCAGTGCAGAATTTCCAAGGCGTAGGAGTCAGCCCGGGCCGCATCGTCGGCCCCGTCCGCCGTATGCCCAAGGCGGTGACCGAACCGCCGTCGGGCGAGCGCCTGGACCCGGCCATCAGTGCGGAAGCCGCAATCGCCGGCCTGAAGGCCGCGGCGCATGCAGTGCACGACGGCCTCAAGGCCCGCGCGGATACCGCCTCCGGCGATGGAAAGGCCGTCCTGGAGGCCACCGCCCTGATGGCCCGGGACACCATGCTTCTCAAGTCGGCCGCAAAGCTCATCAATGCGGGCACCTCGGCGGAACGCGCCGTCTGGGAGGCCGCTGCGTCCGTCGCCGAGATGCTGCACAACCTTGGCGGGTACATGGCCGAGCGCGCCACCGATGTGCTGGATGTGCGCGCCCGCATCGTCGCCGAACTGCGCGGCGTCCCGGCCCCCGGTATCCCCTCCTCGGAGGCACCCTTCATCCTGGTGGCCGAGGATCTCGCCCCGGCGGATACCGCCACCCTGGATCCTGCCAAAGTCCTGGCCCTGGTGACCTCCGGCGGCGGACCGCAGTCCCACACCGCCATCATCGCCCGGTCCCTGGGATTGCCCGCGGTGGTTGCCGCGCATGGCGTGGACGAGGTGGCGGACGGCTCCGAAGTGTATGTGGACGGCGCCGCCGGCTTCATTGCTGTTTCGCCGTCCGAGGAGCAGCGCGCGGCCGCCACGGCCTGGGCGGAAACCTCCGCGACGCTGGCAGGTTTCGACGGAAACGGCACGACGGCGGACGGTCACCTGGTGCCGCTCCTGGCCAATGTGGGCGGGGCCAAGGACGCCGTGGCCGCTGTCGCCCTCGGCGCCCAGGGAGTCGGCCTGTTCCGCACCGAATTCTGTTTCCTCGAACGCGACACCGAGCCCTCCGTGGATGAGCAGGCTGCCGCGTACAAGGCCGTGTTCGAGGCGTTTCCCGGCAAGAAGGTGGTCCTGCGCACCCTCGACGCCGGCGCCGACAAGCCCCTGCCGTTCCTGACGGACGCCACCGAACCCAACCCCGCGCTCGGCGTCCGCGGCTACAGGACGGACTTCACCACTCCGGGCGTCCTCGAACGCCAGCTTGAGGCGATCGCGCGGGCTGCCGACGAATCCGAAGCCGACGTCTGGGTCATGGCACCCATGATCTCCACGGCCGCCGAGGCCGCACGGTTCGCTTCCTTGTGCGCAGCGGCGGGATTGAAAACCCCGGGCGTCATGGTCGAGGTCCCCTCCGCAGCGTTGACGGCGGCCTCCGTACTGCACGAAGTCGGCTTCGCCTCGCTCGGCACCAACGACCTCACCCAGTACGCGATGGCCGCGGATCGCCAGCTTGGCCCCCTCGCCGAGCTCAACACGCCCTGGCAGCCCGCCGTCCTCCGGCTGGTGCGGCTCACTGTCGAAGGCTCGGCGCAGGAAGCTTCCGAACGGGGCGGCAGCGCCAAACCCGTGGGCGTCTGCGGCGAGGCTGCCGCGGACCCGGCCCTCGCCGTCGTACTTACCGGCCTGGGCGTGTCCACGCTCTCGATGACCGCCCGCTCGCTGGCCGCGGTGGGCACGGTCCTGAGGACGGTCACCCTGGAGCAGGCACAGGAGCTGGCCCGGCTCGCCCTCACGGCACCCGGCGCCGCCGAAGCGCGCGACTGGGTCCGCGCCAAACTTCCCGTGCTCGAAGAACTCGGCCTCTAAGTTCCCTTTCACCGGACCAATTCCAGGAGAAACCATGCCCGAACGCACAGCCACCATCGCCAGTCGCTCCGGCCTGCACGCCCGCCCCGCCGCCTTGTTCGCGGAAGCCGCGGGCGAGCAGCCGGTCGAGGTCACCATCGCCATGCAGGGAGAACCCGCCGACGACGCCCTCGACGCCGCCAGCATCCTTTCGCTCATGACGCTCGGCGCCGCGCAGGGCGACGTGGTGGTGCTCCGGGCCGAAGGCGGCGGGGCGGAGCAGGCCCTCGACTACCTGGTCCAGGTCCTCGAAACCGACCACGACGCCGAATAGCACATACTGCCGGGCAGCCCGCTCCGCACCGGAGCCGGGCTGCCCGCATTTCGTGTTGGAGTCCGGGAAGGGCAGAATCACTTAGGTGACTTTGCAACGCAACGAGGCGAATGGCGATACTTCGTCGCCTTTCGTGGAGCTGGACAGGCAGACCTGGAGCCGCCTGGCCGCGCAGATGGAGCAGCCTCTCAATGAAGAGGACATCATCCGGCTGCGGGGCCTCGGCGACCCCCTCGACATGAAGGAAGTGCGGGAGGTCTACCTGCCGTTGTCGCGGCTCCTGCACCTCTATGTGGAGGCATCCCACCAGCTGCACGCCGCCACCACCACCTTCCTCGGCGAACAGACCCAGCGCACCCCTTTCGTGATCGGCGTTGCCGGTTCGGTCGCCGTCGGGAAATCCACCATCGCCCGTGTGCTGCGCGAGATGCTGCGCCGCTGGCCCGGCACCCCGAACGTGGAACTCATCACCACCGACGGCTTCCTTTACCCCCTGGCCGAACTGAAGCGCCGGCACCTGCTCGAGCGCAAAGGTTTCCCGGAGTCCTACGACCGCCGGGCGCTCCTTCGCTTCGTGAGCGAAATCAAGGGCGGCGCCGAGGAAGTCCGCGCCCCGTGGTACTCGCACGTCACCTACGACATCGTGCCTGACAAGGAAGTAGTGGTCCGCCGCCCGGACGTGCTCATCGTCGAAGGCCTGAACGTCCTGGCCCCGGCGCGTCCGCGGCACGACGGCCGGCAGGGCCTGGCCCTGAGCGACTTCTTCGACTTCTCCATCTACGTGGATGCCAAGACCTCGTACATCGAGGAGTGGTACGTGGACCGCTTCAGGAAGCTCCGCGGCACCGCCTTCGCGCAACCGGAGTCCTACTTCCACCGCTACGCCACACTGTCCGACGCCGAGGCCGAAGCGACGGCCCGCGGCATTTGGAAGCGCATCAACGAACCGAACCTTGAAGAGAACGTCCTGCCCACCCGCGGCCGCGCCCAACTGGTGCTCACCAAGGACGCCGACCACACCATCCGCAGGATGCTCCTCCGAAAGGTCTAGCACGCATGTGCCACAACAATGCGCCGGACCGCAGGACCTTCACGGCGCTGCTCGCTGCGGGCCTCGGGATGGCTGCGCTCACCGCGTGCACCCCGGAGGACTCCAAGGGAACCGTCGCGACAGGCAGCCCGGCCGCAGCAAGCACCACCTTCGCACCGGCCGGCCCGACGGCGGCAAGCAGCCCGGTCGCTACGCCCGCCAAGCAGCCGGTTGCCAAGCAGCCGGTCGCCGCGCCCCGCAAAGGCGCGTTGTCGCCGTCGGCGTCCCTCGCGAAGCAGCATTCGCTGACCGACCCGCGCAGCCCCTGGGTGATAGTCAACAAGCACCGGCCGCTCAGGCCCCTGCAGTTCGTTCCGCCGGACCTGGTCCAGCCGGCCGTGCAGCTCGCCACCAGCGGCGAGTCCGCGCTGCTCAACAGCACGACGGCGGCTGCGGCCGAAAAGCTCTTCGCAGCGGCAGCCACTGCGGGAGTGAGCATCACGCTGGCCTCCGGATACCGTTCCTTCCAGACGCAGACTGCCACGTACAACGGCTACGTCAGCACGCGAGGACGAGCCTCCGCGGACACGGCCTCGGCCCGGCCCGGATTTTCGGAGCACCAGACCGGTTGGGCCTTCGACATCGGCGACGGCGGCGGAGCCTGCAGCTTCCAGCCGTGCTTTGCCGAACAGCCGGCGGCCGTCTGGGTCAAGGCCAACGCCTACAAGTACGGGTTCGTGGTGCGGTACCCGTGGACGATGCAGGACACCACCGGCTATTACTACGAGCCTTGGCATTTGCGGTTCGTGGGAATCGAGGCCGCCCGGGACATGGCGAAGCGCGACATCACCGCGCTGGAGGAGTACTTCGGGCTGGAACCGGCACCCGGCTACCGCTGAATTCCCGGATCCTTCGCATGTCCTGCGCTATTTTGGAGCCATGTTGAACGGATTCAAGAAGTTTGTCATGCAGGGCAACGTCATCGACTTTGCCGTAGCCGTCGTCATCGGCGCCGCCTTCAACGCGGTGGTCGATGCGATCGTCAAGGGTCTCCTGACCCCACTGATTGCCCGTCTTTTCAACGCCAAGGACCTTGCCGGGATGACCTGGGAAGGCTTTGCCTACGGCAGCGTGCTTGCTGCCATCATCAATTTCGTGCTCGTAGCGGGCGCGATCTACTTCATCGTTGTTGCACCCATGAACCACCTGATCGAGCGCCGCAACGCAAAACTGGGCATCACGCAGGAAGAGGAAGCTGCCGATCCGCAGATCTCGCTGCTCACCGAAATCCGTGACAGCCTGGCCAACAAATAGCACAGCAGAAGTGGCTGTGGCCCGCCTCCCAAGAGGCGGGCCACAGTTGTCTTTCGGGGGAAATCCTCAGACCGCGAGTTCGCGGGGAATCCCGAGGCGGTCCTCCACCACGCCGGCAAGCTCGGTGCAGATGCGCTCGGCCGTTTCCATGTCGGCGGCTTCCACCATCACACGGACCAAGGCCTCCGTGCCGGAAGGGCGCAGCAGGACGCGTCCTGATTCGCCAAGTTCCAATTCGGCTGCCGCCACGGCCGCGGCCACGCCTTCATCAGTGGCGGCACGGGACTTGTCCACGCCCTTCACGTTGATCATCAGCTGCGGAAGCTTGGTCATGGAGGCCGCGAGCTCCTTCAGGGAACGTCCGGAGCGCGCCACCTGCGCCGCCAGCTGGAGTCCTGTCAGGACACCGTCGCCCGTAGTGGCGTAATCCGAGAAGATCACGTGTCCGGACTGCTCGCCGCCCAGGCTGTATCCGCCCGCGCGCATTTCCTCGAGCACGTAACGGTCCCCGACGGCGGTTTCGCGGATGGCGATGCCTGCCTTGCGCAGGGCGATCTTGAGGCCAAGGTTGCTCATGACGGTCGCCACGAGGACGTCGTCCTTGAGTTTCCCGGTTTCCTTGAGGGCCAGGGCGAGGATTGCCATGATCTGGTCCCCGTCAACCTCATTGCCCTCGTGGTCCACCGCAAGGCAGCGGTCAGCGTCGCCGTCGTGGGCCACACCGAGGTCGGCGCCGTACTTCAGCACGGCTTCCTTCAGGGGCCCCAGATGGGTCGAGCCGACGCCATCGTTGATGTTCAGGCCGTCCGGTTCGGCACCGATGACGATGACGTCGGCCCCGGCATCCTTGAAGACCTGTGGAGAGCAGCCGCTCGCGGCACCGTGGGCGCAGTCCAGGACCACGCGCAGCCCGTCAAGGCGGCGCGGCAGGGTGGTGAGCAGGTGGACGATATAGCGGTCTTCGGCGTCCGAAAAGCGCTGGATGCGTCCGACCTCGCCGCCCACGGGGCGGGAGGGCTCCTTGCCGAGCTGCGCCTCAATGGCGTCCTCGACGTCGTCGGGCAGCTTCTGCCCGCCGCGCGCGAAGAACTTGATTCCGTTGTCCGGGGCAGGGTTGTGGGAGGCGGAAATCATGACGCCGAAATCGGCGTCGAGGTCCGCCACCAGGTAGGCTGCCGCGGGAGTTGGCAGCACGCCGGCGTCGAAGACGTCGACTCCGGAGCTGGCCAGGCCAGCTTCGACGGACGCTGCAATGAACTCGCCGCTCGCCCGCGGGTCACGGGCAACGACGGCGCGCGGACGCTTTCCATCGGGGGTGCGGTCATGGCCAAGTACGACGGCGGCGGCCTGGGCGAGCTGGAGGGCCAGCTCGGCGGTGAGGGCCCCGTTTGCGAGACCGCGCACGCCATCCGTTCCAAATAATCTAGACATCGGCTCAAGTCTAGACGAAGGCCAGCCGTCTCCCGGACTCGACCCACGTGCCGCCCATGGGATTACGGAAAAGGCGAAAGCCCGCCCCGCCGAGACGGCGGAACGGGCTTCCAGCTGGACGCAAGGCGTCCAAAAAGCGATTTAGCGCTTGGAGTACTGCGGGGCGCGACGTGCCTTCTTGAGACCGGCCTTCTTACGCTCGATGACGCGGGCGTCACGAGTCAGGAAGCCGGCCTTCTTAAGGGTCGGGCGGTTGTTCTCGACGTCGATCTCGTTCAGCGAACGGGCAACACCGAGGCGCAGCGCACCGGCCTGGCCGGAGGGGCCACCACCGTGGATGCGGGCGATGACATCGTAGGCGCCTTCAAGTTCGAGGATCTTGAAGGGTTCGTTGACTTCCTGCTGGTGCAGCTTGTTCGGGAAGTAGTTGGCCAGCTCGCGGCCGTTGATGGTCCACTTGCCGGAGCCCGGCACAACGCGGACGCGTGCAACGGCTTCCTTGCGGCGGCCAACAGCTGCGCCGGCAACGGTCAGTGCGGGGCGCTCCTTCTTCGGCGCAGCGTCAGCCGGTGCGCTTTCAGAGGTGTAGCTGGTCAGTTCCTCAGCCTCAACGGCTTCGTTGGTCAGTTCTTCGTTCTGAGCCACGATTCTCCTTGTATAAAAAGTTGTTTGGTGGCCAGGACTACTGGGCGACCTGGGTGATTTCGAAAGTCTTCGGCTGCTGGGCAGCGTGCGGGTGCTCAGCGCCACGGTAGACCTTGAGCTTGCTCAGCTGCTGAGCGGCGAGGGAGTTCTTGGGGAGCATGCCCTTGACAGCCTTCTCCACGGCGCGAACCGGGTTGGACTCAAGCAGTTCCGCGTAGTTGACGGAGGTCAGGCCGCCCGGGTAGCCGGAGTGGCGGTATGCGCGCTTCTGCTCCAGCTTGGCGCCGGTCAGTGCGACCTTCTCGGCGTTGATGATGATGACGAAGTCGCCCATGTCCATGTGGGACGCAAAGGTCGGCTTGTGCTTTCCGCGCAGCAGTGTTGCGGTCTGGCTGGCAAGACGACCAAGGACAACATCGGTGGCGTCAATGACGTGCCACTGGCGGTTGATATCGCCGGGCTTCGGGGTGTACGTACGCACGGTTTTGCCTCGTTCTTGTTCTGGCGTTCATGTTTTAGGCCACACGCACAAGCGTGGACCTACTCTGTATGCGCTACCGGAACAGAGGTGAGGGCTCTATGTAACCAGTCATCCCAAGGTCTCGAAATGCCTCCCGGGTATGTGATCCTGCAACTGGATCCCCGAGCGGGCATGTGTCATCGAGAAAGGACACGCACAACGACTATCAACAATAGCGCCAAGGCGCTTGCAGGGTCAAAATGAGGGGAACTGTCCGCCGCTGTCCGAGGAGGTGCCGGTGACCGCCGCCCCTGTATTGCTTGTTCTTGCCGGGATCACAGGCACCGGCTTGAGCCTGCTGGCGGACCTCGCCATCAATCTCTGGCTGCCGCGGCTTGGCAGCATGCCACCCCTTTGGGCGAGGCTTACGACGGCGGCAATCACCGCTGTTTTGTTCGTCCTGTTTGTGTGGCGTTTTGGCATTTCTCCTGAATTGCCGGCTTTTCTTGCCCTGGGGGTCTTGGCGGTCCAGCTCTCGCGGGTGGATATTGCCTTGCATTTGCTTCCAAATCCCCTGGTTCTGGGACTCCTGGCAGCCGGACTGGCCCTCTTCACGGCCTCCGCGGCACTCGGTTCGGACTGGGGTGCGCTGCTTCGGGCAGCCGCCGGCGGCGCGGTTCTCTTCGCCGGCTACCTGATTCTCGGATTAATTTCTCCGAGGAGCCTCGGAATGGGCGATGTGAAGCTCGCAGCACCCCTTGGCGTGTACTTGGGCTACTTGGGTTGGACACAGGTGTTCTACGGGGGGCTGCTGGGCTTTGCGGTAGGTGGCGTGTCCACGGTGCTGATGTTGCGGCTGGGGCGCGGAAATGCGCCGAAAGAGACGCCCCACGGCCCGCCGATGTTCGCTGCGGCCATTGGCGTCCTGCTCCTTCTCCACTAGTTACACTCCGGCGGGCCCGAGTACTTAACGAACAGGCCCAGCCCGCTTCCAAGTAGTACTTGGAATAGAAACTGAGTACTCACACAAAAACCGTCAAGGTGCCCCGATAAAAGTCGAGTACAGCCATGTCTTGCCACCTTCCCTCCCCCGGGTGAATTCTTTTGGTATCGAAATCCGAACCGCTGGATATGGGGGCGGCTGGGAATTCGGCCAAAAACAATTCACCTTATCTGGGAAGGATTTTCCAATGTCATCTCTCATGATTCCAGTGCTCGTATTCATCGCCGGCATCAAGGATCGCTTCACCTCCGAAAAGGGCGCGACCGCCACTGAATACTCGCTGCTCGTGGCCTTCATCGCTCTCGTCGTCCTCATCGGAGTCACCGCCTTCGGCGGCGCACTCAACAAGTGGTTCGGCGATCTGGCCGCCACCGTCGGTTCGTGGCGCACGGCGTAGTTCGCTCGTCCAACCTTCTTGGTGCCGCGTCCGCTCAGCGCGGGCGCGGCACCGCCATTTCTGGGAAACATCACACAATACGGCCATCTGGGGGGTCACATGAAGCACCAAAGAGGCCGCGCCACGGAAAAATCCCGGGGCGCTGTTGCCGTTGAATTCGCCCTTGTTGTTCCCTTCCTGCTCCTCCTGGTGGCCGGGATCATCGAATTTTCATACGCCATGGGGATCGAAATATCAGTCACCCAGGCCGCAAGGGAAGCCGCCAGGACGTACGCCATCACCGGGGACTGGAGCAAGGCAACGGCCGCCGGCAAAGCCGGGGCACCAAGCCTGAGCAATCCCATTTCCTTTAGCAAGGATATTACCTGCGCCCCGAACAGCACGGTAAAAGTCACCGCGCAATACACCACGAATTCGCTCACTGGATTTGCGATGCGGATCTCCGGCAATTCCATTTCATTCGTGGGTTCGTTTACAAGCACCGGAGTGGGGGCAATGCGATGTGGCGGTTAGTCAAGAATTCAAAGCCGCGCCACAGGGCTGAGAAAAAAGAGCCAAAAGGCAAGGAACGCGGCGCAGCCGGTGTGACGGTTGCACTCATGCTCCTGGCGTTGATCGGTGCCGGCGCAATCGCCGTGGACGTGGGGCAAATCTACGTCGAACGGGGTGAACTCCAAAACGGCGCGGACGCCGGGGCTCTGGCGGTGGCACAGCTTTGTGCATCCAGCATGGGCTGCACGCAGGCCAGTGCCGAGTCTTCGGCCAAGTCACTCGCGAATGGAAACGCCCGGGATGGCAAGTCCGCGGTCGATTCAGTGGACCTGAGCGTTGCGAACCGGGTCACGGTCAGGACCTCGACGATCAACGGCAGCGGCGGCGGCTTCCTGAACAAGATGTTCGCCAGCGCCCTGAACGCACCTCCGGCCACCGTGGGGGCCTCTGCAACCGCCGGCCTGACGTTCCCGGGCGGGAACGGCGCCTTCCCGCTCGCATTCTCCAACAAGTGCTGGGACCTGAGCGGAGGAGTGGCTACGGGCAGCATGCAGAAGATCTCCTGGAAACCGGGCACCACCTGCACCAATCCCTCCGGACACGTCGTTCCGGGCGGCTGGGGCTGGCTCGATGATCCCGATGGAGACTGCTACGCCGTGACCACAGTGGGCAATGTGGTCGGTTCGGACCCCGGCAACAACAAGCCGACGCAGTGCTCCACCATCCTGCAGGGCTGGATCAACGACCTGGCTGCCGGCAAGACAGTCCAGGTTGCTTTCCCGGTCTTCGACACCATGACCGGTACCGGCAACGGTGCGCTCTACCACATCATCGGATACGCCACCTTCAAGATCGTCGGGTGGAAGTTCGGCAACGGCAGTCCCTACGAGTACCGCAACACCACGGCAGCAACCGGCAACTCCAACCTTGCATGCTCCGGAGGAAACGACCGCTGCATCATCGGGCAATTCGTCAAGTACGTCACCATCGATGCCGCCGCAGGCGGTGGCGCCGGGTCTGGGCAAAACCTCGGCACCGTCATCGTGAAACTCATCAAATAGCGGACCGGTTCCACGCCTTCCGCGCATCGACAGGAGAAGAAAGTGAAAACACGCCTACTGGGAGGCATCGCTGCGCTTGTCGTAGCCATCATCGGGACGGTGATGCTTCTCGTTTACGTCCAAGGCGCCGACAGGCGGGCCCTGGCCAACACTGAGACCGAAGAGGTCTACATCGTTCAGAAGGAAATTCCCGCCGGCACCGGCGTCGACAAGTTCGGCGACAGCGTCATCAAGAAGGCGGTCCCGAAGTCGGCCATTGCCGAGGACAGCGTCAGGAGCCTCGGCGATCTGGGAAACAAGGTCTCTTCCATCGAATTCATGCCCGGTGAGCAAGTGCTTGCCTCGCGCATGGTGGATCCGGGATCGCTCCTCGGCCGCGGCCGGGTGGCCGTACCTACGGGGCTACAGGAAGTCACGGTCAAGCTCGACATCGAGCGCGTTGTCGGAGGCAATCTCCAGGCCGGAGACACAGTCGGTGTGCTGCTGTCCTTCAAGCCACAGGACAACAAAGTCCCGGCCATGACACAGCTGTCCTTGCACAAGGTCCTTGTCACGGCAGTCCAGGACGCCACCGGCACCATCACGGACTCCACAACGTCCCAGGCCCAGGCCACCGACAGCGGCTCCCTCAACGCGAACAAGAACGCGTCCGCACGGGGTACCTACCTGGTGACCCTGGCCCGGCCGGCAAGCGACGTCGAAAAGATCGTCTTCGCGGTCGAGTTCGGAGCCGTCTACCTGAGCAAGGAACCGGGCGATGCCACCCAAGGCAACTCCGGAGTGATGACTCTCGGCAAGGTATTCCGATGAGCCGCTTCATTCTGATCACACCGGACACCGACTTCGAACGCAGGGTCCGTTCGGCCACAGCCGGCATGAGCGGCAGCCTGCAGTGGTTCCAGGCGGACTACCTTCCGGAAGGGCCGCAGGACATCCTCAGCCAACTCCTGGGTGAGCCCCCGGAGGTCCTCATCCTTGGTCCCGGCCTGAACATCACCGAATCCCTCAAGCACGCTTCCCTGCTGGACCTGCAGTTCCCGGAAATCAGCGTGGTCCTCGCGGCCGAACAGACTCCGGAACTGGTCCTGGCGGCCATGCGCGCCGGCGTCAGGGACATCCTGTCCCCGGCAGCCGAGGCCGACGGAATCCGCGTCATGGTCGAACGTGCCAGCCTCGCAGCGGCAGGACGGCGTCGGGGGCTTGCCCCCAGCGCCATCGAGTCCCCGGACCAGGCATCGGGCGGACGGGTCATCGCCGTCATGTCGCCCAAGGGTGGAGTCGGCAAGACCACCGTAGCCACGAACCTCGCCGTTGGGCTTGGCGCTATGGCCCCGATGGGCGTCGTCATCGTCGATCTGGACCTGCAGTTCGGCGACGTCGCAAGCGGCCTGCTCCTGGAGCCGGAGCACACCATCACCGACGCCGTCCTCGGGCCGGCAAGCCAGGATTCCATGGTGCTCAAGACCTACCTGAGCGTCCACCCGGCCAGCATCTACGCGCTCTGTGCCCCCCGCAACCCGGTGGAAATGGACCGCATCAAGGCCGAGCATGTCAGCCACCTTCTGGGGCAGCTGAGGCACGAGTTCCAGTACGTCGTCATCGACACGGCTCCCGGCCTCGGCGAGCATGTGTTGGCGGCCCTTGAAAATGCGACAGACGCGGTGTGGGTCTGCGGCATGGACATACCAAGCATCCGTGGGCTGCGGACCGGCCTGCACATCCTTGAGGAACTGCAGCTCCTGCCGCAGCACCGGCATGTAGTGCTGAACATGGCCGACCCACGGAGCGGCCTGGTCCTGACTGATGTGGAGGCGACCATCGGCGTGCCCGTCGATGTCGCGATTCCGCGCTCGAAGACCCTGCCGTTCTCTACGAACAAGGGCGTCCCCCTGCTGCAGGACAACAGGCGGGACGCGGCGGCCAAAGGCCTGCGTTCCCTGGTGGAACGCTTCAAGCCCAATTGGGATGAACGAACCCACAAGCAACTTCACAGAAGGGCGGTAGTCCGGTGAACCTCTCACGCAGGCTCGAAAGCCTTCACGGTGACGAACCCTCGGGCGGTGGCGCAGCTGCTCCCGGCGAGGCGTCCAATGCCTCGTCCGCCGAAACGCCAACGCTCAGCCGTTTCCAGGAAGTCCGTGCTGCGGAAGTCGCACAGACGAACTCACAGCGCGACGACAGCATGCAATCGACTGCCCTCGCCAGCGAGGCATTGGGAAGCCTCAAGGAACGCGCAAGTACAGCTCTGTACGAACGCATGGGATCCCGTCTGACGGACTCGTCCCTGGACGAGGCGGAACTGCACCAGTACGTCCGCGACGAGCTGAAACTCGTCGTCGACGCCGAACAGGTCCCCCTCACGGCTGCCGAACGCCATCGCCTGACCTCAGAAATCATCGATGACGTCCTGGGGCACGGACCGATCCAACGTTTCCTCGACGATCCTGAAATCACTGAGGTGATGGTCAACCGCTACGACAGCGTTTACGTGGAACGGTACGGCCGGCTCTACAAGACGGAAGCGAAGTTTGCTTCGGACGACGCCTTGCGGCGCGTCATCGAACGGATCGTCTCCAGGGTGGGGCGTCGGATTGACGAGTCGTCGCCTTTGGTGGATGCCCGTCTGGCCGACGGCTCACGCGTGAACGCCATCATTCCGCCCTTGGCAGTCAATGGCCCTTCCCTCACCATCCGGAAATTCGGCCGGGAAGCCCTGACTGTCAATAAGCTCATCGAGTTCGGCAGCCTGACCCCGGAAATGGCCGAACTTCTGAGGGCCTGTGTCCTGGCCCGGATGAACATCATCGTTTCCGGCGGTACAGGTACGGGCAAGACTACCCTGTTGAATGTGCTCTCCTCCTTCATCCCGTCGGACGACAGGATTGTCACCATCGAGGACGCGGTGGAACTCCAGCTCCAGCAGGAACATGTGGTGCGTCTGGAAAGCCGGCCAGCCAACATCGAGGGACGGGGTGAAGTCACCATCCGTGACCTGGTCCGGAACTCGCTGCGCATGCGTCCCGACCGCATCGTGGTCGGCGAGGTCCGCGGCGGCGAGTCACTGGACATGCTGCAGGCCATGAACACCGGCCATGACGGATCGATTTCCACAGTCCACGCCAACTCGCCGCGCGATGCCATCGCCCGCCTGGAGACCTTGGTGCTGATGGCCGGCATGGACCTGCCCCTGCGGGCCATCCGCGAGCAGGTCGCCTCCGCCGTGAACCTCATTGTGCACATCACGCGCCTCCGTGACGGCACCCGCCGCATCACGCACCTGACCGAGGTCCAGGGCATGGAGGGCGATATTGTGACCCTGCAGGATGCCTTCGTGTTCGACTACTCGGCAGGGGTCGATGCCAACGGGCGCTTCCTCGGCAAGCCGATGCCGACAGGTGTGCGTCCGCGGTTCACCGACCGCTTTGCGGAGCTGGGTATCCCGATCTCGCCGGCAGTTTTCGGTCCCTTGGTTCCGGGAGGACGGCGATGAACGCCGCCGAGGGCTCGCCCCTCATGCTGGTGGCCGGCCTGCTCGGAGTCTATCTGGCCCTGCTGTTCGTGGTGCTGCTGGTGCTCAAGCCCACCCGCTCCCTCGACATCCAACGCCGGCAACCTGGGATCCAGATCCGGCAGTCGGCCCTGACGGTGCTCACGGACACCGCAAAGGGAGCCATCGACTCGAGGATCCACATGGGATCCGGCGGCTTACTCTCGCAGGCCCGGCTGGATGCGGCCGGCCTGAAGAAGCAAACGTCGGACTACATCCTGATTTCCGGCGTCGTGGTGCTCATTGCCGGGGTCGCCGGTTTTGTCCTGGCAGGCTTCATCTTCGCCGTCGTGATGTGCGTACTTGCCGTCATCGGGCTGGTGCTGGCCTTGAAATTGATCACTGCCCGCCGCCAGGCACACTTCGATGAGCAGGTCCCGGACACGCTCCAGATGCTCACCGGCGGAATGCGTGCCGGGCACAGCCTTCTCAGGGCAGTCGATGCCGCGGCCAGGGAAAATGAAACCCCGATGTCAGAAGAACTGACGCGGGTTGTCAACGAAACCCGGATCGGCCGGGACCTCGGCGAATCGATGCATGAGGTCGCTTTCAGGACATCGAACGAGGACTTCACCTGGATTACCCAGGCCATCGAAATCCACCGGGAAGTCGGCGGAGATCTGGCAGAGGTCCTCGACCACGTCGGTGAAACCATCCGTGACAGGAACCAGATCCGCCGGCAGGTCCGGGCGCTCAGCGCAGAGGGCAGAGTATCCGCGATCGTGCTGGTGTCTTTGCCCGTGGTCATGTTCGTCATTCTCTGCTTCATGAATCCCCTGTATGCGACCACCTTCACGTCGACGCTTCCCGGTTTCATCCTGATCGCCGTCGCGGTGATCATGCTGACCGTGGGATCGTTCTGGCTGAGCCGACTCATCAAGCCGAAGTACTAGGAGGAGCCATGCAACCCTTTGCTTATGCTGCCATGCTGGCAATCATCGCACCGGTCTCCTGGATGGTGTGGCTCGCTTTCACGGACGACCGCGTCGCAATGCGCAACATCCGGAAGAACCTCGGCCAGAAGGCAGCCGTCGCCGCCCGACCGGCGAACGCCGCCCAATGGTTGTCTGAAAAGTCCCGGCAACTTGCCCCCGTTGGCTACGTAGCCTGGCTCGACAAACAACTTGCCGGAGCGGGTCGGCCCAAAGACTGGCCGTTGCCCCGGGTCCTCATGGTCAAGCCCCTCTTGGCCCTGGGCGGAGCCGTCCTTGGCGCCATGCTCTTCCTTGTCGATCCTTCTGCCGGCAAAGCCTTGCTGGGCCTTGGAGTGACGGTGTTCGCGTACTTCGTTCCGGACATCCTCATCCGTAACAACGCGCAAAAGCGTCGGCAAGCAATGAAACTTGCACTGCCGAATGTGCTCGATCAGATGCTGATTTCGGTCCAGGCAGGCCTCGGGTTCGAAGCCGCGATGGCAAGGGCCGCCGAAAACGGAAAAGGACCGCTCTCGGACGAACTCATCCGCACCCTTCAGGACATCCAGGTGGGGCGCAGCAGGAAGGATGCCTACCTGGCCTTCGCCGGGCGTGCGGACGTCCCCGACGTGCGCAGCTTCATCCGGTCGGTTGTGCAGGCCGATGAATACGGCATCGCCATTGCCAAAGTACTCAAAGCACAGGCTCAGGAGATGCGGCTCAAGCGCCGGCAGCGCGCCGAGGAACATGCCATGAAGATCCCGGTGAAGATTCTTTTCCCCTTGATCGTCTGCATCTTCCCGGCACTTCTCGTCATCGTCCTTGGGCCGGCCGCGCTCTCAATCGCAAGGCTGTTCCAATGAGCGCCCAAGGCGCGGACCGGGACCCCTCGGTTCCGCAGGGCGGGCACCAGAACGGCGAACGCGGAAGCACGGCCACTGAATACTCGATGTTGGCAGGCTTCATCGCAATCGTCATCGTCATCGGAGTCGGACTGTTCGGTGCCGCGCTTAATCAGTACTACGGCGCCCTCACCAACACCCTGAAGGCAGCCCTCGGTCTCCCCTGACACCAACCACCCGACCGCCTGTCTGGGCAGGCACCTGGAGTACCTCGACGCCACCACCGGCAGCTGCTGGAACTGCCGGAGGGAGGTACCCGATTTGGCACCCTTTGCGAGGGGGCGCCGCCACACCGACCACCCGGTACCCAGAGCCGCAGTGGTCATCCCGACCCCCTTCCGGTACCCAGAGCCGGAAGGGGGTCTCTCACGTCCGGGAAGTGGCCGCTCAGCGCCCCGTCGGCAGTTGGTAGACGGCCACGTAGACAGTCCCGGCCTCGGACGGCGGGACGACCACCCGGAAAGCCGGGCCACGCCCGGAGTCCGAGTCCTTCGAGCAGAGAGTGGAACCCTCCTCCAACTCGGCGCCCCGGAGGACCTTCGCGTCCTGTGCGCCGATCTTGGCATCCGGGCTGACCATGGCGCCGGCCGATTCGCACACAGCCATCATCCTGGCTGTGCCGGCCTTGAAGCTGGTCAGGGACGCGTTCTCGAATGGCTCGAGGGGACTGTCGTCCACAGTGATGTCCCTTGCGTCTTCCGGCAGTGAAAGCCCCACCGTTTCGAAGAGGGAAAGCGCGACGGCGCGTGCATCGGCAGCTGCCGTGGATTCGGTTTCCATGTCTGTTCCTGTCGTCGTGGTCGGCGGGACGCCTGCGGGTGCAGCGCAGCCGGCAAGCAGGATGCCAGCCATGGCCAAGGGCGCCAAGGTACGCCTGTTCATTTCACGCTTCCCGAGCCGTGGTGTGTGGAGGATTCACCGGTCATGTTGTAATTCTGTGCGATTCCCACTTGGTTAAGCCTTCCAAGCTGTTCATCGGACACGTTAAGCGGCCCAATATCCGTGGACTTGCCGCCATCCCAGTTGTACCGGTCACGGTAGCTCACGGTGGTCTCTGTCTTGTACGTCCATTCGCCGCCGGGTGTGCTGGGCGGATACACCGTTACCTGCCCTTGGGTGCTGTAGCTGATGCCGCCGCTGGCGTAAAACCAGTCCGCACTTTCTTCCTTGCCGATGTAGTAACCCTTCCAATCGGTGTTCACTGGATAGGTAACCGGCCCGGTCGCGCCGGTGTTGTGGGCGTCCTGAACGGCGCGCTTGGCAAGGTTCTCGATGTCGGCATCGGCTTGGTCGGAAAAGTCCGGACAGTCTTCGAGTATCTGGTCCACATCCTGTTCGAGCGGCTCGCCGGAGTTTCCCAGGAAGTGCAGCAAGTTCCGGGAAGCGTTCGGAATCAGCGGCGTCGCGGCGTTGGCAGCCGCTTCTACTCCCAGTTTTGTGGCGTGATCGCCGAATCCGGCGTCCTCGGAACCGTGTTCCTGCGAGTCCGGATCCGATTTCCAGGGAGGGGCCTCGGGCTTGGGAACCGATTCTCCGGGCACCGGAGCTCCGAGCCCGCCGGGATAGGCGTCGTCACCCGGTGTCTGTCCACCGGGGTCGCCACCCGCGCTGCCGCGTCCGGTGCGTGAACCGGCAGAACCCCGGGACTCATCCCGGCGATCGCCCTTGCCGGTTCCACCGCCGTCGGACCCACCGCCATCCTTGCCCCCGGCGCCCTGGCTGGCCTTCTCCTGTTCATCGGCGTTGGCCTGCAACGCCTTGGACGCTTGCAGCAAGCTCTGCACAACAGATTTGGAGCGCGGCATCAGCTCGCCTTGCCAAGACTGCCGAAATCCCTGCATGTCCGGGCCCAGCCAAGAGCCCGGCGCGTCCAGCAAGGAGGACAGCGTCCGCACGGAGGAGCCGATCCGGTCGGCGCTCTTGGCCATCTGCTTCGCGAGGGCACGCAACTGCGCAGGGTCAGCGCCCACAAATTGAGTCATGGCTGCATCCTGCCAAGATCGCCTGCAAACGGCCATGGGCAGGACTTCCCGTGACGGCGGCAGGAGAAAAACTACTCCCGTTTCGCCCGGGTCAGCTCGGCCCGGGCGAGCAGCTCGCCGTCGGCCGGATACGCCACATGCTCCAGCACCAAAGGGTGGGGCGCGGCGAGCACCGACTTCGCATCCCGGACCCCGGCGAGCAGGCGTTCGTGCATCCACTGCGGGGTTTCCAGGCCCTCCCCCACGCGCAGCGCCGCCCCCACCAGGGACCGCACCATGTTGTGGCAGAAGGCGTCAGCCTGGACCCTGGCCACCAGCACGCCGTCGACGCCGCGCTCGAATTCGAATGCCTGGAGTTCCCGGATGGTCGTGGCGCCCTCCCTTGGACGGCAGTATGCCCGGAAGTCCTGCAGCCCCAGGAGCTCGGCTGCGCCCTGGTTCATGCGGGCTTCGTCCAGGGAGGCCTTGTGCCAGAGGGTCAGTCCCCGCAGCAGCGGGTCCCAGCGTTCCGGGCCGTCGGCAATCCGGTAGCTGTAACGGCGCCACAGCGCCGAAAACCGGGCGTCGAAGCCCGACGGCGCCGGGCCGGCGTCGTGAATCTCAATGGCACCGCGAATTCCACCAGCACCGTGGTGCCCCTCCAGGACCCTGCCGAGCGCACCGCGCAGCTTCCGCTGCAGGGCTGCAGCCGGCTCGTACAGTCCCCCGCGGGACAGCCGGGACCACTCCTCCGCAGACAGGTCCACATGGACCACTTGACCGCGGGCGTGCACGCCGGCGTCGGTGCGGCCCGCCACGGTGACACGCACCGGCCGGCGGATCACCAGCTCCAGAGCGGACTCCAGGCAGCCTTGCACGGTGCGGAGTCCCGGCTGCACGGCCCAGCCGCTGAACGGGCCGCCGTCGTAGGACAAATCCATCCGGATACGCAAGAACCCACCACCCCCGGAAACGGGGGCAGCGGGTTCTTGTTCGTTCATGGACCCAAGTCTATCGGGAAGAATTCAGCGAATTACTTCTCGTCCTTGGCAGCCTCTTCGGCCGGAGCCTCGGCAGCTTCCTCAGCAGCCGGAGCCTCTTCGGTCTCGGCAACCTCGGCCTCAGCAGCTTCGGTCTCGACGACCTCTTCAGCGGCAGCTTCCTCAGCAACCGGAGCAGCCTTCTCGGCGGCCTGGGTGGCTTCGGCTACAACGGCCTGCTTCGGGGACAGCGGCTCGAGAACCAGCTCGATGACAGCCATGGGAGCGTTGTCGCCCTTGCGGTTGCCGATCTTGGTGATGCGGGTGTAGCCGCCATCGCGGTTCTCCACAGCCTGCGCGATGTCGGTGAACAGCTCGTGGACAATGCCCTTGTTGCTGATCAGGCCGAGAACGCGGCGGCGGGAGGACAGGTCGCCACGCTTGGCGAAGGTGACCAGGCGCTCTGCGTACGGCTTCAGGCGCTTGGCCTTGGTGACCGTGGTGGTGATGCGCTTGTGTTCGAACAGCGATGCTGCCAGGTTCGCGAGCATCAGGCGCTCGTGAGCCGGACCGCCTCCGAGGCGCGGACCCTTAGTGGGGGTAGGCATAGTAATTTCTCCTGTAATGAAGGCCGTACTGGTCCGTCCGGGACCCGATGGCCAAGATCTGTGTTAGAGCTCGTCGTCGCTGAACGCGGCGTCGTCCTCTTCGATGGCTGCGGCGCGGGCTGCAAGGTCGAAACCGGGAGGCGAGTCCTTCAGGGACAGGCCCAGTTCCACGAGCTTTGCCTTGACCTCGTCGATGGACTTGGCACCGAAGTTGCGGATGTCCATCAGGTCAGCCTCGGAGCGGGCAACGAGTTCACCCACGGTGTGGATGCCCTCACGCTTGAGGCAGTTGTAGGAACGGACGGTCAGGTCCAGATCCTCGATCGGCAGTGCCATGTCGGCAGCCAGGGCTGCGTCGGTGGGCGACGGGCCGATCTCAATACCTTCAGCTGCGGTGTTCAGCTCGCGGGCCAGACCGAACAGTTCCACCAGGGTGGTGCCTGCGGAAGCAACGGCATCGCGCGGGGCGATGGCCTGCTTGGTCTCGACGTCGACAATCAGCTTGTCGAAGTCGGTGCGCTGCTCAACACGGGTGGCTTCCACGCGGAAAGTCACCTTCAGGACCGGCGAGTAGATCGAGTCGACCGGGATGCGGCCGATCTCGGAGTCGCCGGACTTGTTCTGAGCTGCCGAAACGTAGCCGCGGCCGCGTTCGATGGTCAGTTCGAGTTCGAACTTGCCCTTCGAGTTCAGCGTGGCAATGTGCAGATCCGGGTTGTGGAATTCGACGCCGGCGGGCGGAGCAATGTCCGCTGCCGTGACGACTCCGGGACCCTGCTTGCGCAGGTACGCGACAACCGGCTCATCGTGCTCGGAGGACACGGAGAGGTTCTTGATGTTCAGGATGATCTCGGTGACATCTTCCTTGACACCCGGAACCGTCGTGAACTCGTGCAGCACGCCATCGATCCGGATGCTGGTAACAGCGGCACCGGGGATGGAGGAGAGCAGGGTACGGCGGAGGGAGTTGCCGAGGGTGTAGCCGAAGCCCGGTTCCAGCGGTTCAATGATGAAACGCGAGCGGTTCTCGGAGACTACTTCTTCAGACAGAGTGGGGCGCTGTGCAATAAGCACTTAGGTTTCCTTTCGGCGAGCATCCGCTATATGACGCAACACAGGTGGTGGAAATCGGCTGGTTTCCGGAGCTGCCGGCCGTGCCGGACGGACAGAATACTGTCCGACGGCGGCACGGCCGGCCGCAGCGGGTCAACTAGACGCGGCGGCGCTTCGGCGGGCGGCAACCGTTGTGGGCGCTGGGGGTGACGTCCTGGATGGAGCCAACCTCGAGGCCAGCGGCCTGCAGCGAACGGATTGCGGTCTCGCGTCCGGATCCCGGGCCCTTGACGAAAACGTCGACCTTGCGCAGACCGTGCTCCTGGGCGCGCTTTGCAGCAGCCTCGGCAGCCATCTGGGCAGCGAACGGGGTGGACTTACGGGAGCCCTTGAAGCCAACCTCACCGGCGGAAGCCCAGGAGATCACAGCACCGGTCGGGTCCGTGATGGACACGATGGTGTTGTTGAAGGTGCTCTTGATGTGCGCCTGGCCGAGCGCAATATTCTTCTTATCCTTGCGACGCGGCTTACGGACCGCTCCACGAGTCTTGGGGGGCATGTTTTCTCCTACAGAAAGTTATCGGGTGAAGGCAAGCGCTATTTCTAGCGGCCGGCCTTCTTCTTGCCGGCGACGGTGCGCTTCGGGCCCTTGCGGGTACGAGCGTTGGTCTTCGTACGCTGACCGCGTACGGGCAGGCCCTTGCGGTGGCGCAGGCCTTCGTAGCTGCCGATCTCAACCTTGCGGCGGATGTCGGCGGCTACCTCGCGGCGAAGGTCACCCTCAACCTTGTAGTTGCCCTCGATGTAGTCACGCAGCTGGACCAGCTCGGCGTCGGTGAGGTCCTTGACGCGGACGTCAGCGCTGATGCCGGTGGCAGCCAGGGTTTCGTGTGCACGGGTCTTGCCCACGCCGTAGATGTAAGTAAGCGCAATTTCCAACCGCTTTTCGCGGGGAATGTCTACGCCAGCGAGACGAGCCATAGTGGCGGTACTCCTTGAATAAACCGGAGGTCGTAGGCAGTACACCCACACTTTCAGTGTGGCCCCAGCCTCCGACCGGGGGTTCGCTGTCCGGGCTCTGTGTAGCTCAATGTCCCAGCGCAGCTTGTGCTGCCTTTATTTACTTGCGTGGGCACAGCCCAGGTTTGCCCTTGCGGGCGCTGATTCCCTTTGCGGGGAATTAGCCCTGGCGCTGCTTGTGGCGCGGGTTCTCGCAGATCACCATGACCCGGCCATTACGGCGGATCACTTTGCACTTGTCGCAGATCTGCTTAACGCTCGGCTTGACCTTCATGGCGTTCCTTTGCGTGTTGCAGGTGGTCTGCTGGAACGGCGTGGGCTACGCCCTGCCGTCCAGCAATTTACTTGTAGCGGTAGACGATGCGACCACGTGTGAGGTCGTAAGGGCTCAGTTCCACCACTACGCGGTCCTCAGGGAGAATCCTGATGTAGTGCTGGCGCATCTTCCCCGAGATGTGTGCGAGAACGATGTGCTTGTTGGTCAGCTCAACGCGAAACATCGCGTTGGGCAGAGCCTCGGTCACAACGCCCTCGATCTCAATGACCCCGTCCTTCTTGGCCATATCCTCCGCTAACTGTTGTTTGCCGCAGTCCTTCCCAAGGGAATCCCTGCGGACGTTTTTGGGTTTTCGGTTGCCGCTGCCTTCCCCTCAACGGACCCGGAAATCCGGATCTGTAAATGGGCGTGGCTGTGCAGACAACCAACAGACAACACTACGCCAAAGCGGGCGGAATGTTAAATCCGCTCATGCTAGCGCAGGGGCATCCTGCTGTCACCCCTGCCGGCCGCCCCCTCCCGCGGCGAAAGCGGGGAACTCCCCTGCCGGCGTCGTAATGGTTTCCGCTGCGGCGACGCCGTCCAGGATGGCCAGCCGCACCGCTTCCGCGGCTGCGCTCTGCAGCGTGATCAGGGAAATCTGCCGCGCCTGTTCCGTGCTCCGGTCAAGGGCCACGGCGCCGGTCGCCAGCGCGAAGACGGTGTCGCCGTCGGCAAGGGTATGGGAGGGATTGAGGGCCCGGGCGAGTCCGGCGTGGGCTGCGCCCGCGGTGCGCTTGCATTCCGCCGGGTCCAGGGCCGCGTTGGTGGCGACGACGGCGAGGGTGGTGTTCGGCTGAGACGTTTCCGGTGGGTCCACCGGCACCCGTTCTCCGGCCGGAAAACCCAGTGCGTTCACCACGGCGATGGCGCCTACCACCACGGGACCGTCCGGGGAAATGCCATCGAGGGTGAGCGACGCCGTGCCGACCCCGCCCTTGAAGGCGCCCCTGCCGAGCACCGCTCCGGTACCGGCCCCGGCGTTTCCGCGGACGACGTCGGCCTGCTCGCCGGATGCGGCCGCGGCGGCTGCCGCCTCGTAACCCATGTCCGCGCCGGGCCGGGCGGCGAAGTCCCCGCCGCGGCCGAGGTCGAAAATGGCAGCAGCCGGAACGATCGGCACGACGCCGCCGGGCACCGCGAAGCCACGGCCCTGCTCTTCGCACCAGCGCTGGGCGCCGTGCGCTGCGGCCAGTCCGTAGGCGCTGCCGCCGGTCAGCACCACCGCGTCCACGGTGGGCACCAGGGTGGTGGGGTCGAGGGCATCGGTCTCGTGGGTGCCGGGCCCGCCACCCCGCACATCCACCGAGCCCACGGTTCCCGGCGGCGGCAGCACCACTGTGACCCCGGACAGCCAGCCTTCGCCGACCTTCTGGACCTGCCCTACGCGGATTCCGGGAACATCGGTGATCTTGGATGCCATGAGGACATTGTGCTCCACGGCGGCCGGGAATACGCACGAACGTACACCTGCGACCCCTTCTGCAGCAGATTTGGGGACGCAGGTGTACGTTCGCGCTCATGGTCAGCGGGTGGTGACGCCCTCCGAGATGCCGAGCCGGGCGAGGGAGGCACGCAGCGCCTGGGCCGACTCGAGGATGAAGCGTTCGCCGTCGTACGGGATCGCGCGGAGTTCCGTCAGCGGGAGCGCCTCGCCGCGGTCCACGCGCGCCTGGAATCCGGCGGCCATTTCGCGGATCCGGGCCACCTCGGCCGGGTCCAGGTCCGGGTGCACGGCAAGCCACTCCGGATCGTCCAGGCCGATCGGCAGGTGCAGGGCGGGGCCGGCGTTCTCAATGGAGAGCGGCAACTCCGGGTTGGCCGCGTGCAGGATGCCCAGAACGGCGTCCCAGTCGATGGAGCCTTGGCCGATGGGGGCGAAGATGCGCCCGAACACGCCGTCCTGCTCGCCGAGCACGAAGTCCCTGAGGTGCGTGGCACGGGTATAGGGCGCCACGCGCCGGGCCGCCGCCACGGGATCCTCGCCGCGCACCACCACGTTGGCGGTGTCGAAGGTGACTCCCAGGACGTCCGGGCCCACGGATTCGACCAGGCGCACCACCTCGTGGCTGGTGATCTCCTCGTGGGTCTCGATGTTCAGGTGCACACCATGTTCGCGGGCCACCGGGGCGAGCAGGCGCAGGAACTTCTCGATAGCCACCAGCTGGTCCGGCCAAGGGGCGTCCGTGCGGAAGCGATCGAAGACGTAGTAGCCGGGCATGCCGCGCTGGTAGTTGGCGCAGGCCACCCACAGATCGGTGACGCCGGCCGCCTCGTGGGCCGCCTCGATCATCCTGACCATCCCCCGGGTGTAGTCGCCGTCGCCGAGACGGCGCACTTGGGGCGCCTCGGAGGCCGCATAGGGGTTGACCTTGGCCAGGCCCATCTGCAGGTAGAGGCCCAGTTCATCGGCGCAGGAGCGCACTTCGGCGAGCAGGCCACGGTCCAGGGTGGGCGAAACGTCCATCACGGTACGGAAGTAGACGCCTTCCATGCCCATTGCGTGGGCGCGTTCGAGGATACGGACTGCGGAGTCATCCGCCTCGTGGGGAATCTTGCTGCCATCAACACCAATTCGCATTTTTCTTGTCCTTTAGCTGGTTCCGGATGTCTTGTGGTGCCCGCGCGGGAGCCGGACAGACCGGTCCCGCACGGGCTGGGCGCCGCTAGCGCCCCCAGTTATAGAAGGAGAATGTCGGCGAGTACTCGAAGTGCTTGACCGAGCCCGAAAGCACCGCCGTGAACTGGGCACGGTAGAGGATGATGGTGGGCGAGTTGGCCCGCCACGCGTCCACCAGCGCGTTGATGTACGGCAGCTGCGAATCCAGGTCGGAGGCTGCGTTGAGCTTGTCCATGAGCTCGGGGGTTCCGGGAATGCAGATGTGCTGGTTGTTGAAGGTGCTGCCGCAGGTCATCTTCTTGCGTAGCTCGTACGCGGCCACCACGCCGCCGGTTTCAAACAGCAGGGCCGACTGGTACTTGCCCGTATTGAACCTGGTGGCGAAGGCGGTGGGGGTCTGCGAGTCGATGTTCACGCGCACCCCGATGTCCTCCCAGGAGGACTTGAGGATGGTCGCGAGCGTGGACACGCCGGGCGAGGAGGGGTTGATCATCAGGTCGATCTGCGGATCCTTCAGCCCTGATTCCCTGACCAGCTCCCGTGCCCGGTCCGGGTCCAAGGGCCGGGGTACCGAACGCTTGGCATCGAAGCCCGGGATGCCGGGAACGAAGGGGCCATAGAAGCTGTCCGCGTAGCCGTAGGCGACGCTTGCCTTGATCTGCTCGTACGGCACGGCGTAGGTGAGTGCTTCCCGCAATTTCGGATTGGCCGTGGTGCCCGAGGAATTGTCCAGGGACACTGTCACCGGTGCGAAGGCCGGAGCCGTGGTGACACGGCAGCAGTCCTCCTGGCTCAGCTGGTGCACCACGTAGGGCGGCAGGCCCAGCGTCACATCGGCTTCGCCGCGGCGGGCCTGCAGCATCAGCGTGGGGATCGAGGTGATGAAGTTGACCCGCACCTGTGCTTCCTTGGCCGGTGCTCCGTAGTAGTTCGGGTTCCGGGTAAGGACGGCGTAGTTGTTGGCCACGTACTCGTCCAGCACGTAGGGGCCGCTGCTGCCGGCAGTGTGCGACGCCAGCCACTGGTTGGGCACGCCCTTCTTATCCTCGCCGTGCTCCTTGATGACCTTCGGGTCATAGATCGAGCCGCGGCTCTGGGCCAGGGTCACCAGGATGGCCGGGTAGGCCCGGGAGAGCTCCAGGCGCACAGTCTGCGGGTCCACCACGACGACGTTGCTGATCAGCGGCGGATCCGTCAGGCCGATCTGCAGGCCCAGGGCCCCGCAGCCGCCGATGGTCAGGTTGCGCATGATCGAGTACCGCACTGCTTCGGCGTCCAGCGGGTTGCCGTTGGCGAATTTCGCCCCGGGGTGCAGGGAGAAGGTGTAGGACTTCCCGTCCGGGGAGACCTTCCACGAGGTGGCCAGGTCGCCCTTGACCCGCTCGGGCTCGTTGATGGCCACGAGCGTGCCATCCTGCTGGGGCGCTTCGTCGAGCCGGACCAGGCGGGCGTAGAAGTTGGTCGCGAAGCTGTTTTCGTTGCCCGCGCACACGAATGCGGGGTCGATGTTGGTCAGGGACGCGGCCCAGTTCACGGTGAAGGGCCTTGCGCCCGCGCCGGAAGGCGCCGCGGGCTGGGCACAACCGGCGAGGGCGAGCAGGCCCACGGCGGCGAGCGCCGCCGTCGTCCGCTTCATGGCTGCCGTCTTGCCTAGCGCCGTCCATTTCGGGAGGGTCAACATGTCACTTTCCTTCCATGGCGTCGGCCGTGCCCGCCGGGGCGAGCGCCTTCGCCCGCCGGCGGGCACCCGGCACGGCATCCAGCAGCGCGCGGGTGTACGGGTGGGTGGTGTTGTCAAAGACGTCCGCGGAGGTGCCCGCTTCCACGATCTCCCCGGCGTTCATGACGGCGATGTTGTGGCTCATGAGCCGGGCCACCGCGAGGTCGTGGACGATGAAGAGGTAGGTCAGGCCGAGCTCGTCCTGCAGGTCGCTGAGGAGGTTGAGGACCTGCGCCTGGATGGAGACATCCAGGGCGCTCACGGGTTCGTCCAGCACCACAAGGTCCGGGTTCAGGACAAGGGCCCGGGCGATCGCGATGCGCTGGCGCTGGCCGCCGGAGAACGCGAAGGGGTAGCGCTGGGCCTGCTTGACGCTGATTCCCACCCGGTCCAGGACCTCCGAGACCCGGCGCGAACGTTCGGCCGGATCGGTGACGCCGTGCACGATGAGGGGTTCCTCCACGAGGTCCGCCACGGTGAAGCGGGGGTCGAGGGAGCCGTTGGGGTCCTGGAAGACCATCTGGATCCGCCGGCGCATCCTGCGCATCTCAGGCTTGGAAAGGGTGGTGAGGTCGACGCCGTCGAACTCGATCAACCCGCTGTCCACGCCGGTCAGGCCCATCACACAGGCGGCGGTGGTGGACTTGCCGCTGCCGGACTCCCCCACCAGGCCCAGGGTCTGGCCGCGGCGCAGTTCGAAGGAGACATCGCGCAGGATCTGCGTGCGGTGCCGGTTTCCGATGCCCTTGGCATAGGACTTGTTCAGCTTCTCCACCCGCAGGAGCGGGGCGGCGCTTGCGATGCTCATGCTGTCTCTCCCTGGGGGTCGTAAGCGAAATGGCAGCGGACGACGGCGCCATTGGACAGGGTGCGCGGCTCCGGCCTTTCGATCGCGCAGCGTTCCTGGTCCCGGCCGATCGGGCAGCGTGGCGCAAAGGGGCATCCGGGTTCATCCACCGAGAGGTCAGGCGGGGAACCCGGGATGGCCGGCAGCGCACCGCGCCGGGCGGTGGCGGGGTCGATGACGCAGTCCAGCAGGGCCTTCGAATACGGGTGGCCCGGCGAGGCGAACAGCGCCTCGGTGCTGGTGCATTCGACGAAGCGCCCGGCGTACATGACGTTGACGCTGTCGCACAGTTCTTCGACGATGCCCAGGTTGTGGGTGATCATCACCAGGGCGTTGCCGCGTTCATCGCAGATCTTGGCCAGCAGGTCCAGCACCTGTGCCTGTGTGGTCACGTCCAGTGCGGTGGTGGGCTCGTCCGCGACCACCACGGAAGGATCATTGGCGATGGCCATGGCGATCAGCACGCGTTGGCGCATGCCGCCCGAGTACTGGTGCGGGTAGTCGGAGATCCGGCGGGCGGGCTCGTTGACGCCCACCTCGCCGAGGAGATCGCAGGCCAGCTTCCGTGCGGCCCTGACGGACACGTCCTGGTGCACCCGGATGGTTTCGACGAACTGGCTGCCGATGGTCTTCAACGGATCCAGTGCGGCCATGGGGTCCTGGAACACCAGTCCGATGTCCTTGCCGCGGATCCTGGAGATCCCGGCGTCGTCCAGGCCGACGATTTCCTTGCCGTTGAGCTTGACGCTGCCGCCAACCACGCGGCCCGGCGGGGGCACAAGGCCCATCAGGGACATGGCCATGGCGGACTTTCCTGATCCGGATTCGCCCACGATCGCCAGCCGCTGCCCCTTGCGCAGGTCAAAGGAGACGTCACGGACGGCATGCACGGTTCCCAGCGCCGTGAGGAAGTCGGTGCGCAGGCCGCGGACGCTGAGTACAGGGCCTCCGGACTCAGGGCCAGGGCCGCCGTCGCCCGCTACTCGGGGTGCGGGAAGGGAGAGTGCGTTGCTTTGCATCAGCGTGCTCCTACTCGGGTGCGGGGATCGGCTGCGGTCATGAGGAGGTCGGCCAGGAGGCTGACCACCACGTAGAGGACGGCCGCCAGCAGGAGCACGGCCTGGACCACCGCGAAGTCCTTCTGGATGATGGCGTCGGCAGTCATGGAACCAATGCCGGGCCAACCGAACACCTTCTCCACCAGCAGGCTTCCGGCGAGGAGGTCGGCGAAGAGGAGGGAGGCGGCCGGCAGCAGGGACAGCAGCCCATGCGGTGCCACGTGCCGGTTGTAAACCGGGAACCGGCGCAGGCCATGGCTCTGGGCGACGGCTACGAAGGTTTCCCTGAGGGTGCCCCGCAGCTGGTTGCGGTAAAGCCTGCTGAGGAAGGCGAAGGGGCCCAGTGCCACGATGGTCGCCGGCAGGAGCAGGTGCCACCACGCGTTCGCGAAAGTGCCCCATTGGCCGGCCAGGAGGGAGTCCACGGTGAACATCCCGGTGACGTTCGGCGGCTTATGCATCCCGGGTGACAGCCGGCCCTCCGGTCCCGGAAAGACGCCGAGCTGGATGGAGAAGACCATCAGGGCCAGCAACGCGATCCAGAACGGCGGCGAACCCATGGCCAGCGAAGAGGCGAAGCGGACGGCCTGGTCCGGCCACCGGCGTCGTGAATAAACCGCGAAGCTTGCGGCAAGCACAGCGGCCACGATCGCGATGATCACGGACAGCAGCCCCAGTTCAAGGGTCGCGGGAAGCCGCTGCCCCAGGAGGGTTCCCACGCTGTTTCCGGTGCTGTACGAGAAACCGAAGTCGCCACGGAGCAGGGAACCCATGTAGTTGCCGTACTGGACCAGGAGGTTGTCATCCAGCCCCATGGACTTGCGCAGGGCGGCGATGGTTTCCTCGGTTGCGGTGTCGCCGGCGATGGCCCGTGCCGGGTCGCCGGGGACTTTGCGGAGCAGTACGAAGGTGAAGATCGATGCCCCGAAGACGGTGGCCAGGGCCACGCCGAGGCGTTTGAGAATGGTGCTGGTCATCGCGATCCTCACTTCGCCTGGATGAATTCGCCGCGGGGGTCCAGGACTTCCCGGGCCCGGTCCGCGATGACGGTGGTCAAGGTGACGGCGGTGAGCAGTCCAAGGCCCGGGAAGCCGGCGATCCACCATTGCCCGGTCAGGAAGAACTGCTGGCCTTCGGTGATCATTTCGCCCCATTCGGCGGTGGGCGGCTGGGCTCCCAGTCCGAGGTACCCGAGGGCGGCCAGGGACAACACGGCGGCGCCGAACACGGCCGCCATCTGCAGGATCATGATCGGCACCAGGTGCGGGAGCACGTGCCGGAACAGGACCCGGGCAGGGCGGGCGCCGATCGCCATGGTGGAGCGGATGAAGTCCTGGCCGTACAGCCGCATCACTTCGCCGCGGAGTGTCCTCATGTACCAGGGGAAGGAGTGCAGCGAGAGGCCGATCACCGCCGCCGTAACGCCTGGCTTGAGCGCCATGGCGATGGCCATGGCGAGCAGGATCGCAGGGAAGCACAGGATCGAGTTGGTCAGCCAGGTGAAGAGGGTGTCCACCCAGCCGCGCATGGAGCCGGCCAGCAGGGCGGCCACACAGCCCACGATGGCCCCGATCAGCGCAATGGTCAGGCCGGCCAGGATCGAGGTCTGTCCGCCGGCAAGGAACCGGGACAGCACGTCGCGGCCCGTGTCGTCCGTGCCCATCGGGTGCCCGAAGCTCGGCGTCTGGAGTACCGCGCCAAGGTTGATGGCTTCGGGCTGGACGCGCCAGAACAGCGGGCCGAGCAGCGTCAGCACCACCAGGGCGGCCAGCAGGGACAGGGCGAGGGTGAGCTTCCGGTCGCGTTTAAGGAAGCTTCTGAAAGGCCGGCGCCTGGCCGGGACAACGGCCTGCGGGGCAGCTATTGCTGTCATGAGAGTCCTTCCTCTCCGGAGAGGATCGTTGCCGGAGCGGCAATGCCGGCGCCGATCGATGTGAGGATCCGCCGCAGTGTTGCGGCGCTGTGGAGCAGTTGGCGACGGCGTTCGGCCGGGGCGGGGTCGTCGTCCCAGCCGGTGAGGGGCGGGATTTCCCCGCGCGCCACGCCGTCGTGAGTCAGGGCCCCGAGCCGGGCCAGCTGGCCGATCTCCGGGGCGTCGAGGTGGGCTTCGTGACGGAACCATGAGCGGTCGAAAACGGGTGTGTCGAACTTTCCGCGGTGCTGTTCGAGGGTGAAGTCGCGCACCCCGGAGGCCAGCAGGCCGGCCAGGAGTAGGTCCCAGTCGAGGACGCCTTCGCCGAGGGCGCGCAGCCGGCGCCGGTAGCCCTGCGGCACCGCGAAGAGGACCAGGTCCTCCAGATGGGTCATGCGGGTGGAGGGGCCCAGTGCCGCGGCCACGGCGAGTGGATCTTCGCCCCGGACCACGAGGTTGGCCACATCGAGCCCGATGCTGAAGACTGCAGGGTCGAGGCCGTGCACCAGGGACAGCACCTCGGCCGAGGCGAGGTCCTCGTGCGTCTTGACGTTGATCCGGACCCCGGTGTCCCTGGCTTTCGCGGCAAGGGATTCAAGGTTTGCCCGGACCACGCGGAGCTGTGCGGGATGGTCCAGGAAGCGTCCGTGCTCCACCAGGCCTTCCCGCACGGAACGGGTGTAGACGAAGAACTCCGTGATGCCGAGCTCCAGCCCCCGCGCCAGGGCGCTGTGCAGTTCCCGGCGGACGGCGGCCGGTTCACCGGCCGGACCCGCGCAGCCCAGTCCCAGTTGAAGTTCGACGCCGGCGCGCCGGGCTTCCGCTGCCACCTCGTCCAGGCTGTCCGCCACTTCGCCCGAGAGTTCCGCGGCGATGTTGTTGAGGACCAGGAGGGTGAAGCCGTCCTCCACGGCCTGGCGGAGCGAGGCAAGCAGCGGCAGCTGCTCCATTCCGGGGTAGCGGGTGAATTGGATGCCGAGTCGGACGGCGGGAAATTCCCTGTCATCGGGAGACCTCGAGCCAGGAAATTGTTCTGTGATCTGGGCCATAGCGAACAAGATACACTCGTAAGACGTCTTACGAAAGAGTGGATTTTCACGCAGCCGTATGAGACGCTTCGTGGACGTAAGAACCAGAGGGGGCACCATGGCGGTGAACGGACGGCGCAGTGTGGTCGATGAGGCAATCGACGACATCCGCCAACGGATTCGGCAGGGCGAATGGGGTCTGGGCGACCGGATCCCGCCCGAACCCGAGCTGGGCAGGGCTTTGGGACTGAGCCGCGCTCCTTTGCGCGAGGCCCTGCGTGCGCTGGTGCACGCGGGCCTGCTCGTGACCCGGCAAGGCGACGGGACGTATGTCGCCGCCGTCGATGAACAGGAGATCGCCCTCCGCAAGGGCTTCCAGGACGCGGACCCCTTCGAGGCGGTCGAGGTCCGGCGCAGCCTTGACGTGCCGGCGGCCGCCCTCGCCGCCCAACGGCGGGACCAGTCAGACCTGGACAAGCTCGAAGACGCGCTCCACCGCCGTCGTGCCGCTGCGGAGGCGCGGGACGACAACGGGTTCCGCGAGGCGGACATCGACTTCCACCGCGCCGTGGTGGACGCCGCGCACAACCAGCTCCTGGCCGGGATCTACGGCTCCCTGGCTGCGAACATCGACGGCGCCTGGACCTCCCCCGCCGGTCTCGACCGTGCCGCTCACGCCGGGCATGACAACCACGACGACCTTTTCGAGGCCATCCGGGACGGCTCCGTACAGGACGCCATGCTGGTGGCCGGATCCATCCTGGATAACCAGGCACACGATTTGGAGAATAAATGATCACACGCATCAAGGCGGCCTTCGTGATCGGCTACGCCGACGGCGACCATTGCATCCTGCCCGACGCCGAGCTGGTCCACGAGGACGGGACCATCCTCTTCGTCGGCCGGAACTACACCGGCCCAGTGGACGTCGAGGTAGACGCCGGGCAGGCCGTGGTCTCCCCCGGCTTCATCGACCTCAACGCGCTGGCCGACATTGACCACGCCATCTTCGACTCCTGGCCCGACGCCTCCAGCCGCCTCGGGCTGGTCTGGTCCGAGTCCTACCTCAAGGACCACGGCGCCGTTTTCACCCGCGAACAGGCCCGCTTCCGCCGCGAGTTCGCGCTCTCCCAGCTGGTGCGCAACGGCATCACCACGCTCATGCCCATCGCCTCGGAGAGCTACCACGAATGGTGCGAGGACTACCAGGACATGGCTGACACCGCCGAGGCCGTTGAAGCCCTCGGCGTCCGCGCCTACCTCGGACCCAGCTACCGCACAGCCGTGCCATATACCGACGGCACACGCGTGCTGCTCCACGAAGACGAGCGCCGCGGTCTCGATGGCCTCGAAGATGCCATCCGCTTCGCGCAGGACTACGAAGGCCGGGCGAACGGGCTGATCCGCACCGCCCTGCTGCCCGCCCGGATCGAAACCCAGACCGAACAGACCCTGCGCCTCACCCGCAAGGCAGCGGACGAACTGGACGTCCCGGTGCGCCTGCATGCCGCCCAAGGACTCTCCGAAAACGAGATCATGGTTGCCAGGACGGGCAGGCGTTCACTGCCGTACCTGGCGGATCTTGGCTTCCTGGGCGAACGGACCTTCATCCCGCATGCCTGGACCATCCCGGGGCACCGCCACATGCCCGGGTCGCTGGGCGAAGGGGACGACCTCGCCCTGCTGGCCGATTCCGGAACGTCCGTACTCTTCTGTCCCATCCCCAGCGCCCATTACGGCAGCCCGCTGGACAACTACGATTCCTACCGCGAGCGGGGCATCCGGATTGTGCTGGGCACAGACTCTGCGCCGCCGAACATGATCCGGGCCATGGACCTCGCCATGGGCATGACCAAGGCCGCCACCGGCAGCCGCACCAGTGCGCGCGCCGAGGACCTCTTCCGCTCCGCCACCCTGGACCCGGCCGAAGCACTGGGCCGCCCGGACCTCGGCCGCCTCGCCCCCGGGGCACAGGCTGACTACTTCGTGCTTGACCTCACCGGGCAGCACATCGGCCCATACGGCGATCCAATCCGCACCATGGTGATGAACGCGGACGGCCGGGACATCACCCGCGTGGTGGTGGCCGGACGCACCGTGGTCGACGGCGGCGGGATCGTCACAGTGGACACCGGAGACTACCGCGAGCGGGCCCAGGAATTCCTGGAGCTTTACATCGCGTCGCTGAGCGTCTCGGACCACGCCCGCCGGTCCGCGGAAGAACTCCTGCCGCCAAGCTTCCCGCTCCGCTGAGGCCCTGCAGAAACGAAAGGAAACTGTCTTGAACACCTCTGTTGAAATGCACGGAGTCAAACGGCTCAACGACCTCCCCCGGGACGAGTTCATCAAAGTGATGCCCGAATTGTGCCACCTTCCCGTGGAAGACTGGGCAATCGACGTCGACCGTCAACGGCCGTTCAGTGACTTCGAAGACCTGATCGAAAAGGCGCGCTCATCCGTCACAGCCCTGAGTGACGCCAACGTGGTCGCCTCCCACGTCGGGTTGAGGCGACTGGGGTCCCGGCACGACGGCTTCACCGGTCGGCGGCTGCGGTGGGCCAGGCAGGAATCCGCCCGCATGGACAGGGACGACGAAGCCCTTCAGGCTCTGAACGAGGCCCAGGACGCCTACGAAACAAAATTCGGCCATGTCTTCCTCATCAGCGCAACTGGACTGACGAACGATGAGATGCTGGCCGCTCTCCGCACGCGCTTGGCGAATTCGCCCGAAGCGGAGTGCGACGCTGCAAGGGAGGAACTGCGCAAACTGGTCGCCATTCGCCTTACGAAGCTCGTTGAAGAGTTGGAAGATCCGGAAACCCCCCTCGCTGAGGGATAACCGGCTCGCTGTGGCATGACCGGCTGTTCGACCGTCCGCTCACGGAAGCCGAAGAACCGCGACGGCGAGGTGCCCCCGCGGGGGCACCTCGCCGAAGTTGTCTGGTTGGTTCAGCCCGGAAGGCTCAGGCCGGGATCGGCACCGGGGTGACGCCGAACTGCGCCAGGCGCTCCGCACCGCCGTCGGGCGCGGACAGGACCCAGATCCCCTTTTCGTGCACGGCTACGGAGTGCTCCCACTGGCAGGAACGTTGGCCGTCGGTGGTGACCACGGTCCAGTCGTCCTCGAGGGTGACGGTCTCGATTCCGCCGCGGACCAGCATCGGCTCGATCGCCAGGCACAGGCCGGGGCGGATCTTCGGCCCGCGGTGGCTGGTGCGGTAGTTCAGCACGTCCGGCGCCATGTGCATCTCGGAACCGATCCCGTGGCCCACGTAGTCCTCCAGGATGCCCAGCGGCTTGCCGGGGACGGCGGAGACGAAGTCATCAATGGCGTTGCCGATGTCGCCCACGAACTTGCCCTTGGCCAAGGCCGCGATGCCCCGCCACATGGCTTCCTCGGTGACATCGGAGAGGCGCTGGTCTTCGGGGTCGGCGGTGCCCACGATCACGGTGCGGGCCGAGTCGGAGTGCCAGCCGTCCACGATCGCGCCGCCGTCGATCGAGATGATGTCGCCGTCCTGCAGCACGCGGTCGCCCGGGATGCCGTGGACCACTTCCTCGTTGATGGAGGTGCAGATGGTGGCCGGGAAGCCGTGGTAGCCGAGGAAGTTGGACTTGGCGCCGGCATCGTTGAGCACAGCGGCGAACACCGCGTCCAACTCCCGGGTGCTGACGCCGGGCTTGGCGGCGGCCACTGCGGCGTCGAGGGCACGGCTGAGCACCAGCCCGGCCTCGTGCATCTTGCGCATCTGCTGGTTGGACTTGTATTCGATACGGGGCTGGCCGAACGCCATGGTCTCCTCGGGGGTTGCTCTCAATGGCTCATGCAGGGCGCACGTGCCTTGGCTCTGCCATCCATTTTCCCGCATCGGCGAGCGTGGTCGAAATCGGCTCCACTCCGAGCTCTCCGCGGAGCCGGTCCAGGCGGTAGCTCCGCTGCATTCCGAGCTGACTGACGGCGTAGCGGGTGAGCCGCGGCGGCCGGGCCGTAGCAGCTGCGGCTGCCTCGGATACCCCGGCCAGGGCCATGGCCAGCGGACACGGAACGTACCTCACGGCAACCTCGCCGCGGCCGGTGGCGTCCAGGACGGAACGCAGCACGGCGCCGAGCGGCACCGGGGCGGCGTCGGCCACGTTCACGGCGCCGCGCACGCCGGACGTGCAGGCTGCGAGCGCCGCCACCGTCAGGTTGCCGATGTGCGTCAGCTGGTGCAGGATCCCGGAATGGCCCACGCTCAGCAGCGTGCCGCGGCGGATGTTGGACAACAGCCGCGGCAGCAGGGTCCGGTCGCCCGGCCCGTACACGGCGTGCGGGCGCAGTACCAGGGCATTCGGATGGCGCCGGGCCTCGACGTCGGCGAGCGCCTTGCTGCGGCCATAGGCGCCCAGGTGCCGCGCAGCGACTTCCTCCTCGGCCCGGTCGATGCAGGGCTCCCACCAGGGGTAGACGCTGGAGCTGGAAATGTGCACCAGCCGGGTGCCCGGAAAGGCCTCCGCGACGGCGCGCGTGCCCAGGACGTTGACGCTGTGGAACAGCCGCGCCGGTCCCCAGTCCGCCACATGGGCCCCGGCATGCACGACGGCGTCCACCGCCGGCGGGCGCGCGGGCGGCGGACCGGCGAGGTCCCAGGCGAGGATCCCGGGTGCCGGCCGCCGGCCGAAACGGACCACCTCCCAGCCGCGGGCTTCTGCTGCGTCCGCGATGGTGCCGCCGATGAACCCGCCGGCTCCAGTGACTGCGATCCTCATGCGCGATCTCCTGCTTGCTCAGCCGTGGCCACCCGCCCGGAACCGGCGACGGCGGCTGCGGCGGCGGCTGCGAAGTCCTCCCGCAGCTTTGCCCGGTCGGTCTTGCGGTGCCTGCCGCCCACGGGAAGTTCCTGCATGGTTTCGATCCGGTCCGGCAGTGCGGACCCATCGATCAGCCGGGGCAGTTCGCGGGCCAGCCGTGCCTTCACCTTCGCAGGCTCTTCCCCGGACGCCGGCACGATCGCCAGCCACACGGCCTCGTCGCCGCATCCGTCCGGCACACCCACCATGGCGGCCTGCGCCACGCCGCGGACGTTTGCGATGAGCGGCTCGTACAGCGCCGGGTAGATGTTGGTCTTGCCGCGGATGATCATGTCCTTCTTGCGTCCGATCATCACCAGCCGGGGCCTGCCGTCCGGGCCGCCACGGTCCAAGCGGACCAGGTCTCCGGTAGCGTGCTCGGACATGTCCGGCTGTCCGAGGTAGCCGCGGCACATGTTCGGCCCGCTGGCCAGCAGTTCGTGGTCCTCCGCCACCCTGATCCGCACTGCCGGCAAGGGTGCACCCAGCAAGTCGCCTTCGCCGGTTCCGTCCGGCGCCTTCAGCTCCGCCTCCGCGCCGGACGCGAAGGCGAGCTTTTCCGCACCGTCGGCAATCGCGATCGGCAGCAGTTCGGTCATGCCGTAAATGAGCTTGAAGCCGACGCCGGGCAGCACCCGCATCGCCCGTTCCAGGAACGGTGCCAGGACCGGCGCCGCGCCGAGCATCACAGTCCGCAGCGTTTCCGGAAGCGTCACCGCGCCGGCCTCCACGGCGTCCAGGATGGGCGCCAGCTGGGCCGGCACCAGGAAAAGGTGCGTGGCGCCGTCGTACTTCCCGGAAACCGGGCCCAGCTCGGCGGCCAGCCGCAGTGGGTCGATATGGGCGGACAAGCCGTAGGCGGGCATGGTCCAGTGCGCCCCGGCGATCAGGGCCGGCAGGCCCATCATGAGCTGCTCCGAATGGATCCGGTCCCCGGCGTCGAAGGTGCAGCGCTGCATCAGCTGACCAAAGCCCGCCGCGAGCGATCCGCGGGTGTGGACCACGCCCTTCGGGTGGCCGGTGGTCCCCGAGGTGAAGATGGTCACCGCCTCCTGCTCCGGTGCGGATCCGGGCAGCTTCACGGCACCCGCCGAAATGCCCGCCGACATGTTTGCGCCCGCTCCCGCGCCTGCAAGCGACTTGACCGGGCGTGCCCCGCGCGGCACCCCCGGGAGCCACGGTCCGGAGTAGAAGTGGCGCACGTTCATGGCGGCGTAGTCGGGGAGCAGCAGCCCGCGGCGACGGGCGATCGGGCGCAGCGGACCTTTGGCACTCAACGCGTACAACAACGATTCGGCGGCTGCCCAGCGTGGCGCCGCGAGATCCGCGCGGTCCTTGAACAAGGCCGGGCCGATCCCCGGATCGATAAAGACAATTGAGCCGCCTGCCCTGACCGCACCCAGCGCCAGGACAAACGCATCCGGCCCCGGCCGCACCGAGAACAGCATCCGCTCTCCAAGGCCGAAGCCCTCGGCGCGCAGCGCGCGGGCAGTGGACTCGATCCCTTCCACGAGGGCGGCGTAGCTGATGGTGCGCCCGGGGGCCGGGGCCTTCCGCAGCCGGGTTCTCCTGCCCGGTGCCGTGATGGCGGGACGCTCCGGCCAGCGCCGGGCGGATTCGTAAACCCCGGCGATCAGGTCCGTGCAGTCATCGGTCATTGGCCAGCTCCATGGTCTCGTATCCGGGGATGAGCACCCGCCGTTTGACGCGCCGGGACACGATCCGCCACGGCTGCCGGGCGTAGAGGTCCAGCAGGCTCTCCAGCGTGGAGTTGATCTGCGCCATGGCCAGCGGCATGCCGATACAGAAGTGCGGGCCGGCGCCGAACCATAGCTGCCGGGCGTGCGGCGGGACGGTCCGCTCCGGGTCGAAACCGCCCAGGCTCTTGGCTGCATGGACGGTGGACAGCAGCAGCCGGTCCCCCGCCCGGAACCGCACCCCGCCCAGCGTCCCGGCGGCGACGGCGTCGCGCAGCATCATCGGCGAGGGCACCGTGAAGCGGAGGCCCTCGTTGACTGCGGCGGGCAACGCGGCACGGTCCGCTGCCAGCGCGGGCAAGCTCCCGGCGTCGGCCAGCAGCGCGACAATCCGCGGGATGAAGGACACCAGGGTCTCGGTCCCGACGATCACGAACGCACTGACCACCCCCACGGCTTCCTGTTCGCTCATGCCCAGCTCCCGCAAACGCCCGGGAAAAGTTTCCGGCAGACCGTTGCGGTAGGCCGTGCGGGCGGGTCCGGCCAGGCGCTCGACGGCGGAACGCGCCCTGGCGGCCTGCGCCGGCGTCAGTTCGTGGCGGCCCAGCCGGACCAGCGAGGTGATGGAGGAGCCGAGGTCGAACAGTTCCCTGTCCGGCAGGCGGCCCGGAGCGTCCTCCGCGAGGCCCAGGATCCTGGCGATCACACCGCCCGACAGCTCCTTGACCGCCCCGACGAGGTCTACTCGCCGGCCTGCCGGCAGCTCGCGTGCCAGCTGTTCCCGGAGCCTTGCCGCGGCGGGCTCCACGATGCCTGCCACGGAACGGGCCGTGAACACCCCGCCGAGGCGGCGGCGCATTTCCAGGTGCGCGGCGCCGTCCATGTTGAGCAGGGCCTTGGGGCCCACCACCGGGGTCCACAGGCCGCCGGACGCGGACGGTCCCTGCTTGACGAAGCGCTCATTGTCCATCAGGACTTCACGCAGGAGCCCCGCTTCGCTGACCAGGATCCCGAGCCCGGGGATCCGCTGCACCGGGCGCCGGTAGCCGAGTCCGCGGATCAGGGGGTACAGCACCGGATGGGCGCCCAGGTGAACGCGCCGCTCCCAGCGCTCCAATTGCCTGTGCTCCCGCTGCCTGTGCCGCAGTTCCAGGTGGTCAAGGGAAGTCACCGGATGTCCACCACCTCGGGCTTGTACCGGTGGTCTGCGTACCAGGCGAGGGTGTTTCCCAATCCCCAGGCTTTCACCCGCCGGGAGGAGCCGTAGACCACCACGTCGCGGCGCAGCGCGTAGTCCCGGGTGAGCCTGCGGACCCGGTTGGACAAAGCCCTGTCCTCGTGGAGCTCCTCGATCCTGGTCCGCGGGAAGCCGCCCGAGCGGCGGTACATGTCTGCCGTGATCGCCATATTGCAACCGGGCAGCATCAGGTACGGCCCCAGGTAGCCCTCGCCCTTGTTTCCGGGCCGGATCCGGCCGAAGAAGGAAGCCACCTCAACGGCCAGCAGCATCATGCGTCGCTCGGTGGCGGTCATTCCCTCGTCCTCCCGGGGCAGCAGCTGGCCTGCCACCAGTTCCAAGCCGTCGTCGAACGCCGCCAAAATCCGCGCGGTCCAGTCGGGGGCGGCCAGGCAGTCCGCATCCGTGCGGGCCAGCCACGTGGCCCCGTGCCCGGCGCCGAAGCGCATGCCCGTATCAGCCGCGGCCCCGGTGCCTTTCCGGCTTTCGTGGATCAGCCGGATGTCCATCTCCGGGTGCTCCGCCGCGAAGCCGGCCACTATTCCGCCAGTGCCGTCCGTGGAACCGTTGTCCACCACGACCACGGTGAAATCCTTGTGCTGCTGGACAGCGAGCGATTCGAGGGTATGCCGGATCAGCTTCTCCTCGTTAAGCGCCGGCACCGCGATGCTGAGGGCCCGGGTCGCCGTCGTGCTTGACAGGCCTGCTGCCGTGGAAGGGCCGCCGCTCATAGCCGCACCACGGCCATGCCCAGGCTGACGCCGCCGGCCAGGCCCACCAAGGCCACCAGGTCCCCCGGACCACAACGCCCGCTGTCCAGCGCAAGCTTCAACTGCAAAGGCAGTGTCACGGAGGCGAGGTTCCCGTAGTCCTCTACCGTGGGGACCAGCAGGTCCCAGGGCACACCTGCACCACGGGCAAAGACTTCCCGGTAGGGTGCGCTGACCTGGTGCACGCAGACAACCGCGAAATCCTGCCAGGTCAATCCCAGTCGTTCGAGGGTCGAATGCAGGATGCCGCTGCCGAGGTCCAGGAAGGCATCCTTGAGTTTCTCCCCGTCCATCGAGAAGTACGTCGCTTCCGGGTCCCGAGGGTAGGCCGAGCCTCCCCCGGCAAGTGTGCCCACCGACCAGTGTGTGCTCTTCGCGGAGAAGCCCATGCCCAGGATGCCGGCCCCTGAACCGTCCGAGGGCTCAATCAGGGCGGCGTACCCGCCGTCGCTCATGGTGTATCCCGGGAAGGACGCTGCGAACGTCCCGAAGTCTTGCACCGCCCAGCGGACAGCCCGCGACGGCGACTCCCCGCCCGCTACGAGGACCCTCCCGTAGCGTCCGGTGGAGACGAATGAATCGGCCACCTCAAGTCCGTTCAGGTAGCTGTTGCACGCGTTCTTGACGTCCATCGCCGGGCAGTGGAGGCCCAGTTTCGCCGCGACCATATGCGCGGTGGCCGGTTCAACCATGTCCTGGCTGGCCGAGGCAAAAATCAGCAGGTCCACGTCGCGGGGCTCCAGGCCCCGCTCGGCGAGGACTTTGGCCGCCGCGTTGACGGCAAGGTCCGAGGCCTGCTCCGATGCGGCCATGATGCTGCGCGTGCGGATTCCGGTCACCCGGCCGATCAGGCCGCGCGGAACCTTGAAGCCGCGGCTTTCGAGCCTGATGCGTTGCTCGACGGCGGTCGTGTCCAGGCGCCCGGGCGGCAGGTAGACCTCTACACCGGTGATCCGGCTCTGTCCCTGCGCTGCAGCGGCCATCCGCTCCCCCATATCCAGTCCGCGGCGTGGGAAATACAAAAAGGGTGCATCCCGCACTCATGGTACGGGACGCACCCTTTCAGGAAGCGTCAGTTGCGCCGTGTTCAGACAGCCTTGGCAGCTTCGATGGCCAGCAGCACGCGGTCGGTGACCTCGTCGATCTCGCCGATGCCGTCCACCTGGGTCAGGATGCCGCGCTCGGCATACTTGGCCACCACGGCTTCGGTCTGCTCGTGGTACAGGTCCAGGCGGTGGCGGATGACGGCTTCGTTGTCGTCCGAGCGGCCGGTTTCCTTGGCGCGGCCCAGCAGGCGGTGGACGAGTTCCTCGTCGTCGGCGGTCAGCTGAAGCACCACGTCGAGCTTCTGCTGTCCTTCCGCGAGGATCTGGTCGAGGTAGTCGACCTGGGCCGTGGTGCGCGGGTAGCCGTCAAGCAGGAAGCCGTTCTCGACGTCGGACTCGCCCAGGCGGTCGCGGACCATCTTGTTGGTGACCGCGTCCGGAACGAAGTCGCCGGCGTCCATGTACTTCTTGGCTTCGATGCCCAGGGGAGTTTCGCCCTTGACGTTGGCACGGAAGATGTCGCCGGTGGAGATGGCGACTACGCCCAGGCGCCCGGAGATCCGGTCGGCCTGGGTACCCTTGCCCGAACCCGGAGGTCCAATGATCAGCATTCTCGTCATCGCAAAAGCCCTTCGTAGTGACGTTGTTGTAGCTGCGCATCAATCTGCTTGACGGTTTCCAGGCCGACGCCCACCATGATCAGGATCGAGGTGCCACCGAACGGGAAGTTCTGGTTGGCGCCGATCAGGACCAGGGCGATCAGCGGGATCAAAGCCACGAAGCCGAGGTAGAAGGCTCCGGGAAGGGTGATCCTGGAAAGCACGTACTGCAGGTAGTCCGCGGTCGGTTTACCCGCCCGGATGCCCGGAATGAACCCGCCGTACTTCTTCATGTTGTCCGAGACCTCTTCAGGGTTGAAGGTGATCGCGACGTAGAAGTAGGTGAAGAACACGATCATGGCAAAGTAGAGCGCCATGTAGATGGGGTGGTCACCGCGGGTCAGGTTGTTGTTGATCCACTCGACCCATGGAGCCATCTGCTCCCCCGCCTTCGGCTGGTTGAACTGCGCAATCAGTCCGGGCAGGTAGAGCATGGAGGAAGCGAAGATGACGGGCACGACGCCGGCCATGTTCACCTTGATCGGGATGTAGGTGTTGGTGCCGCCCACCGTGCGGCGGCCGACCATGCGCTTGGCGTACTGCACCGGGACACGGCGCTGGGACTGCTCGACGAAGACAACCAGCGCCACGGTCACGAGGCCGATCACGAGCACCGTGAAGAAAGTGCCGGGGCCCTTGGACGTCCAGATGGCCCCCAGGGAGGTGGGGAAGGTCGCCGCGATGGAGGTGAAGATCAGCAGGGACATGCCGTTGCCCACACCCTTTTCGGTCACCAGTTCACCCATCCACATGATGAGGCCGGTGCCGGCCGTCAGCGTGATGACGATCAGGATTGTGGCGATGATGCTGCTGTCCGGGATGATCGGCAGCTGGCAGTTCGGCAGGAGCTGGCCCGAACGGGCGAGCGATACCAGGGTGGTTGCGTTCAGGAGGCCGAGCGCAATCGTCAGGTAGCGCGTGTACTGCGTCAGCTTCGACTGGCCTGAAGCGCCTTCTTCGTACAGCTGCTGGAACCGCGGGATCACCACGCGGAGCAGCTGCACGATGATGCTTGACGTGATGTAGGGCATGATGCCCAGCGCGAAGATGGATACATGCAGCAGCGCGCCGCCGCTGAACAGGTTCACGAGCTGGTACAGGCTCCCTTGTGCCTGACCGCCATGCAAACACTGCTGCACATTCTGGTAGCTCACACCAGGCGAGGGAATGAATGCACCCAAGCGGAAGATTGTGATGATTCCCAGCGTGAACAACAGCTTGCGTCGCAAATCAGGCGTCCGAAACGCCCGGCCGAATGCGCTAAGCAAGCGTCCTCCTGAGTAGAAAAATCCAAAGGTAACTGTGGGCCCAATGAAACCCAACACCCGAGTCTAGCTGTTGTATGCGCCATGCGAACAATCGGGAGTCCTTGAAAATGAAAAAACTCCCGGTGTGCCGGGCCGAAGCCCCGCACACCGGGAGTTGCTTCACAACAGGGTGGAACCCCGCTGCTTCTTCGGGATCAGTCCCTTAGAGAGCGGTGGTGGTGCCGCCTGCTGCAGCGATCTTTTCCGCAGCGCTGGCGGAGAAAGCGTGGGCGGTGACGTCAACCTTGACGGTGATGTCACCGGTGCCCAGCACCTTCACGGGCTGGTTCTTGCGAACGGCACCCTTCTCGACCAGAGCCTCGACGGTTACTGCGCCGCCTTCCGGGAACAGCTCGTTGAGCTTGTCCAGGTTCACAACCTGGAACTCGACCCGGAACGGGTTCTTGAAGCCGCGCAGCTTCGGCAGGCGCATGTGCAGCGGCAGCTGGCCGCCGGCAAAGCCAGCCTTGACCTGGTAGCGGGCCTTCGTACCCTTGGTACCGCGACCGGCGGTCTTACCCTTGGAGCCTTCACCACGACCAACACGGGTCTTGGCAGTCTTGGCACCCGGGGCGGGACGCAGGTGGTGGACCTTCAGCGCGTGCTGCTTCTCAGCAGCCTCGGCGGTCTTGTTCTCAGCCATTACTTCGCCTCCTCAACATTCACGAGGTGCGGAACCGTGTTGAGCATGCCCACGGTCACGGCGTCAGCGGTACGGACAACAGTGTGTCCGATGCGCTTGAGGCCGAGGGAACGCAGGGTCTCGCGCTGGTTCTGCTTGGCGCCGATGACGCCCTTGATCTGGGTGATCTCCAACTTGGCGTCGGAGGGAGTCAGGTTCTTAGCCATGACTAGGCACCTGCCTTCTGGTTCTGGATGGCGCGCACCAGGGCAGCCGGAGCAACCTCGTCCAGCGGCAGGCCACGGCGGGCTGCCACGGAAGCGGGCTCTTCCAGTCGCTTCAGGGCGTCAACAGTCGCGTGAACGATGTTGATGGCGTTGGAGGAACCGAGCGACTTGGAGAGGACGTCGTGGATGCCGACGCACTCCAGTACTGCACGGACCGGACCGCCGGCGATAACACCGGTACCCGGGGAAGCCGGACGCAGCATGACGACGCCGGCTGCGGCCTCACCCTGCACGCGGTGCGGGATGCTGTTACCGATGCGCGGGACGCGGAAGAAGGACTTCTTGGCCTCTTCGACACCCTTTGCGATGGCGGCGGGAACTTCCTTGGCCTTGCCGTAGCCGACGCCGACCAGACCGTTGCCGTCACCGACAACGACGAGGGCGGTGAAGCTGAAGCGACGACCACCCTTGACGACCTTGGCGACACGGTTGATGGTCACAACGCGCTCTACGAACTGGCTCTTCTCGGCCTCACGACCGCCGTCGCGGCCACCACGGCCACCACGGTCGCCGCGGCCCTGGCCACGGTCGCCACGCTCGCCGCCGCGACGTCCGCCGCGGCGGTCGTCGGTGGCAGCAGCGGTCTCAGTTGCCTCAGCAGCTGCAGCTTCAGTCACCTGAATGTCCTTTTCGTTATTTTCAGCGGTCACAGTGCCAGCCCACCTTCGCGTGCACCGTCAGCGACGGCGGCGATGCGGCCGTGGTACTTGTTACCACCGCGGTCGAACACAACAGCTTCGATGCCTGCAGCCTTCGCGCGCTCTGCAACGAGCTCACCAACGCGCTTGGCCTTGGCGGTCTTGTCGCCGTCAAACGCGCGCAGGTCGGCTTCCAGGGTGGAAGCGTAGGCCACGGTGACACCCTTGCTGTCATCGACAACCTGGACGAATACGTGGCGTGCGGAGCGGTTGACCACCAGGCGGGGGCGGACAGCCGTGCCGGTGATGCGCTTGCGGATACGAAGCTGGCGGCGGCTGCGGGCAGCTGCCTTGCTCTTGTTCGTGCGCTTCTTGTTAATTGCAATGGCCATGGTTTACTTACCAGCCTTTCCGACCTTGCGGCGGATGACTTCGCCGGCGTAACGGACACCCTTGCCCTTGTAGGGGTCGGGCTTGCGCAGCTTGCGAATGTTGGCAGCAACCTCGCCGACCTGCTGCTTGGAGATACCGGCGACCGAGAACTTGGTCGGGTTTTCCACGGTGAAGGTGATGCCTTCCGGAGCGGAAACGTTGACCGGGTGGCTGTAACCCAGAGCGAACTCGAGGTCGGAGCCCTTGGCCTGGACGCGGTAACCGGTACCGACGATCTCAAGCTTCTTCTCGTAGCCCTTGGTGACACCCTCGATCATGTTGGCGATGAGGGTACGGGTCAGGCCGTGCAGCGAACGCGAGGCCCGCTCGTCGTTCGGGCGGGTAACCGTCAGGGTTCCTTCGTCCAGGGTGACCTCGATCGGGCTGGCAACAGTGTGGCTCAGCTCGCCCTTGGCGCCCTTGACGCTGATGACCGAGCCATCAACCTTGACATCGACGCCGGCGGGAACGGTGATGGGGAGACGTCCAATACGTGACATTATTCTCTTCCTTTCCCGTTACCAGACGTACGCGAGGACTTCGCCGCCCACGCCCTTCTTGCCGGCCTGCTTGTCAGTCAGGAGGCCGGAAGAGGTGGACAGGATTGCGATACCCAGGCCACCCAGCACGTGGGGCAGGTTGGTGGACTTCGCGTAAACGCGCAGACCCGGCTTGGAAATACGGCGGACACCGGCGATCGAACGCTCGCGGTTCGGACCGAACTTGAGGTCGATGGTCAGCTTCTTGCCAACTTCAGCTTCCTCTTCCTTCCAGGCGGCGATGTAGCCTTCTGCCTTCAGGATGTCGGCAACGCGTGCCTTGAGCTTGCTGTACGGCATGGTCACGGAGTCGTGGTATGCCGAGTTGGCGTTGCGCAGACGCGTAAGCATGTCTGCGACAGGATCTGTCATAGTCATTTGGGCTCTTGCCCTTCCTCGTAGCGGTTTCCGCCGTTCTTCTCCCTAGGGAGACAGGTCAGCGGACCTCTTACGTAGTTGATTAGTCTTCGGATTTGAACGGGAAGCCGAGTGCCTTAAGCAGGGCACGGCCTTCGTCGTCGGTCTTGGCGGTGGTGACAACCGTGATGTCCATGCCGCGGACGCGGTCGATGGAGTCCTGGTCGATCTCGTGGAACATAACCTGCTCGGTCAGACCGAAGGTGTAGTTGCCGTTGCCGTCGAACTGCTTGCCGTTGAGGCCGCGGAAGTCGCGGATACGGGGCAGGGCGAGGGTGACCAGACGGTCCACGAATTCCCACATGCGGTCGCCACGGAGGGTGGCGTGCGCACCGATCGGCATGCCTTCGCGCAGCTTGAACTGGGCGATGGACTTACGGGCCTTGGTGACCTGCGGCTTCTGGCCGGTGATCAGGGTCAGATCGCGGACAGCGCCGTCGATCAGCTTGGAGTCCTTGGCGGCATCTCCAACACCCATGTTCACAACGACCTTCACGAGGCGGGGAACCTGGTTCACGTTCTCGTACTTGAATTCCTCAAGCAGGGACTGCTTGATGGATTCGGCGTACTTGGTCTTCAGACGCGGAACGATCTTTACCGGAGTCTCGAGAGTCTCAGTCATTAGATGTCCTTCCCGGTGGCCTTGGACACGCGGATGCGGACGGTCTTCTGCTTGCCGTCCTTCTCAACGGTCTCAACACGGAAACCGACGCGGGTGGGCTTCTTGGTCGAGGGGTCAACGAGGGCCACGTTCGAGATGTGGATCGGAGCCTCAACGATTTCGATGCCACCGGTCTTGGTGCCGCGCTGCGACTGTCCGACCTTGGTGTGCTTGGTCACGCGGTTGATGCCTTCCACGAGGACGCGGTTAGCCTCAGGGAATACGCGAAGAACCTTGCCCTGCTTGCCACGGTCGCCGCCGCGGTCCTGCTTGGCACCGGTGATGACCTGAACGAGGTCACCCTTCTTGATCTTTGCACCCATGGGTTACAGCACCTCCGGAGCCAGGGAGACGATCTTCATGAACTTCTTGTCGCGAAGCTCGCGGCCAACCGGGCCGAAGATACGGGTACCGCGGGGGTCACCGTCGTTCTTCAGGATCACAGCTGCGTTCTCGTCAAACTTGATGTAGGAACCGTCCGCACGGCGGCGTTCCTTCTTGGTGCGAACGATGACAGCCTTGACGACGTCACCCTTCTTTACGTTGCCGCCCGGGATAGCGTCCTTGACGGTTGCGACGATCACGTCGCCAATGCTTGCGTAGCGACGGCCGGAACCACCGAGAACGCGAATGGTAAGGATTTCCTTAGCACCCGTGTTGTCGGCGACCTTCAGTCGCGACTCCTGCTGAATCAATTTTTTACTCCTTGCGTCGCGCCGGTTCTCAAACCGAAAACGTGCATACGGAATGAGCCTTGCGGAACGGTTGATCGGGGTGTCTCTGGACCTGCCTGGATTTTGCCAGAGCAGGCCTAAACGCCCATGCCGGAAGCATCAGCTTCCCTTGCCGGGGAAACCGGCGCGGGGCGGTATGCCATGGCACGATTGTTTACGAGGTGGTTGCAGACGCACAAACGGCGCCATACAAACTCAATATCCTAGCATGTTCCGGCCCCAGGACCGAAACGCGGAAAGGCCCGCATCCCTTGCGGAATACGGGCCCTTCCAGTGAATCCCTGCCGGCACGCCGGCGTCGGATTTACTTGGCCTTTTCGAGGATCTCCACCAGGCGCCACCGCTTGGTAGCGGACAGCGGGCGGGTCTCGGCGATGAGGACGAGGTCGCCGATGCCGGCGGTGTTCTCTTCGTCGTGAGCCTTGATCTTCGAGGTGCGGCGAATAACCTTGCCGTACAGAGCGTGCTTCACGCGGTCTTCAACCTGGACAACGATGGTCTTTTCCATCTTGTCCGAGACAACGTAGCCGCGACGCGTCTTACGGTAACCGCGCTGTTCAGCGCTGGCTGCTGCTTCCGTCACAGTTTCCTTCTCGCTCACTTGGCGTCCTCTCCAGCTTCAACCTCAGCCTTTTCAGCCTTGGCAGCCTTCTTGGACTTCTTTTCTTCCTTGGCTTCCGCAACCGGTGCGGCAACCTCGGCACGAATGCCCAGCTCGCGCTCACGGAGAACGGTGTAGATGCGTGCGATGTCCTTCTTTACCGCGCGCAGACGACCGTGGTTCTCCAGCTGGCCGGTGGCGGACTGGAAACGCAGGTTGAACAGCTCTTCCTTGGACTTGCGGAGTTCTTCAACGAGACGCTCGTTGTCGAAACCGTCCAGCTGTGCGGGTGCGAGATCCTTCGACCCTACTGCCATTTCTATTCACCACCTTCGCGACGCACAATGCGTGCCTTCAACGGCAGCTTGTGGATTGCCAGGCGCAGGGCCTCGCGAGCTACCTCTTCATTGACACCGGAGAGTTCGAAGAGAACCCGGCCCGGCTTGACGTTTGCGACCCACCATTCCGGAGAACCCTTACCGGAACCCATGCGGGTTTCGGCCGGCTTCTTGGTCAGCGGACGGTCCGGGTAGATGTTGATCCAGACCTTACCGCCACGCTTGATGTGGCGGGTCATCGCGATACGGGCGGATTCGATCTGACGGTTCGTCACGTATGCCGGGCTCAGGGCCTGGATACCGAACTCACCGAAGCTGACCTTGGTGCCGCCCGTCGCAGCGCCGGAACGACCCGGGTGGTGCTGCTTACGGTGCTTGACTCGACGTGGGATAAGCATTTAAGCCTGTCCTCCTTCTGCTGCCGGAGCAGCAGCTTCAGCGGCCGGTGCTTCAACGGCAGCGGGTGCTGCCTCAGCTGCCGGACGGTCGTTACGACGACGGCGGTCGCCACCCGGGCGGCCCGGGCGGTCGCCGGCACGGCCACGGGACGGAGCAGCAGCTGCCTGCTGAGCCAGTTCCTTGGCAGTGACGTCGCCCTTGTAGATCCAGACCTTCACGCCGATGCGGCCGAAGGTGGTCTTGGCCTCGTAGAAGCCGTAGTCGATGTTCGCGCGCAGGGTGTGCAGCGGCACACGGCCTTCGCGGTAGAACTCGGAGCGGGACATTTCCGCGCCGCCCAGTCGACCGGAGCATGCAATACGGATACCCTTGGCACCCGCACGCTGTGCGGACTGCATGGCCTTCTTCATCGCACGGCGGAATGCCACGCGGGAAGTCAGCTGCTCAGCAACGCCCTGGGCAACCAGCTGTGCTTCCATCTCGGGGTTCTTGACCTCGAGGATGTTCAGCTGGACCTGCTTGCCGGTCAGCTTCTCGAGCTCGCCGCGGATGCGGTCGGCTTCGGCGCCGCGGCGGCCGATGACGATACCCGGACGTGCCGTGTGGATGTCCACGCGGACGCGGTCGCGGGTGCGCTCGATCTCGACCTTGGCGATGCCGGCGCGCTCCATGCCCGTGGACATGAGCTGGCGGATGCGGATGTCTTCGCGGACGAAGTCCTTGTACCGCTGGCCGTTCTTGGTGCTGTCAGCGAACCAGTGCGATACGTGATCGGTGGTGATACCGAGTCGGAACCCGTGCGGGTTTACTTTCTGTCCCACTTAGCGAGCCTCCTCTTTCTCCGGGGTAGCGACTACCACGGTGATGTGGCTCGTGCGCTTCTTGATCTGGTAGGCGCGACCCTGTGCACGCGGCTGGAACCGCTTCATGGTCGGGCCCTCGTCAACAAACGCTTCGCTGATGTAGAGGTCGCCCTCGTCAAAGGCAACGCCGTCGCGGTCCGCGAGGACCCGGGCGTTTGCCATTGCCGACTGAACTACCTTGAATACCGGCTCCGAAGCTGCCTGCTGGGCAAACTTCAGAATTGCCAGAGCCTCGTTCGCTTGCTTGCCACGAACAAGGTTGACGACGCGCCGGGCCTTCATAGGCGTTACGCGGATGTGACGCGCAATAGCCTTGGCTTCCATTGCTTTCCTTCTCTCGTCTTAGCCGTAGAGCGAGCGCCTTAGCGGCGCTTGCCCTTACGGTCGTCCTTGACATGGCCGCGGAAAGTCCGCGTGGGAGCGAATTCGCCGAGCTTGTGCCCGACCATCGACTCAGTGACAAACACCGGGATGTGCTTGCGTCCGTCGTGAACGGCGATCGTGTGACCCAGCATGTCCGGGATGATCATCGAACGGCGGGACCAGGTCTTGATGACGTTCTTGGTGCCCTTTTCGTTTTCCCTGGCGACCTTCACAAAGAGGTGCTGGTCAACGAAAGGACCTTTTTTCAGGCTGCGTGGCATGTGTCCAGGCTCCTATCGCTTGTTCTTGCCAGTACGGCGGCGACGAACAATAAGCTTGTCGCTCTCTTTGTTGGGGCGGCGGGTACGGCCCTCGGGCTTGCCGTTGGGGTTGACCGGGTGACGACCACCGGAGGTCTTACCTTCACCACCACCGTGCGGGTGGTCAACCGGGTTCATTGCCACACCGCGGACGGTCGGGCGGACGCCCTTCCAGCGCATACGGCCGGCCTTGCCCCAGTTGATGTTCGACTGCTCGGCGTTGCCGACCTCGCCGACGGTTGCGCGGCAGCGCACGTCGACGTTGCGGATTTCACCGGAGGGCAGACGCAGCTGGGCGAAACGGCCTTCCTTGGCAACAAGCTGCACCGAGGCACCGGCGGAGCGGGCCATCTTGGCGCCGCCACCCGGACGCAGTTCAACTGCGTGGATCACGGTACCAACGGGGATGTTGCGCAGGGGCAGGTTGTTGCCCGGCTTGATGTCAGCGTCCGGACCGGCCTCAACGAAGTCGCCCTGGGACAGCTTGTTGGGGGCGATGATGTAACGCTTGGTGCCATCAACGTAGTGCAGGAGGGCGATGCGAGCCGTGCGGTTCGGATCGTACTCGATTTCGGCAACGCGGGCGTTGACGCCGTCCTTGTCGTGGCGACGGAAGTCGATCAGACGGTACTGGCGCTTGTGTCCACCACCCTTGTGACGGGTGGTGATCTTACCGGTGTTGTTACGGCCGCCGGTCTTGTGCAGCGGACGCAGCAGCGACTTTTCCGGAGTCGATCGCGTGATTTCAGCGAAGTCGGCTACGCTCGAGCCACGGCGGCCCGGGGTAGTCGGCTTGTATTTACGGATTCCCATAATTTATTTCCTCGTTAAAGTGGTCTCCGCTACGCGAGCGGACCGCCGAAGATGTCGATAGTGCCTTCCTTCAGGGTGACAATCGCACGCTTGGTGCTCTTGCGCTGTCCCCATCCGAACTTGGTGCGCTTGCGCTTACCGGCACGGTTGATGGTGTTGATCGATTCGACCTTGACGGAGAAGATCTTCTCCACGGCCAGCTTGATCTCGGTCTTGTTCGAACGGGGGTCCACCAGGAAGGTGTACTTGCCCTCGTCGATCAGGCCGTAGCTCTTTTCCGAAACGACGGGTGCGATGACGACGTCGCGCGGGTCCTTGATGGTGGTGACGCTCACTTGGCGGCCTCCTCGTTCTTTGCCTTGTCAGCGACGAACGCTTCGAAAGCAGCCTTGGTGAAGACCACATCATCGGAAACCAGAACGTCGTAGGTGTTCAGCTGGTCCACGTAGAGGGTGTGGACGTCGGCGAGGTTGCGCACGGACAGTGCAGCAACATCGTTGGCGCGTTCGATCACGACGAGCAGGTTCTTGCGCTCGCTAACAGCCTTCAGCGTCGCCAGGGCGTCCTTGGTGGACGGCTTGGTGCCGGCAACCAGTTCAGCGACGACGTGGATGCGGCCGTTGCGGGCGCGGTCCGACAGGGCGCCACGGAGAGCAGCGGCCTTCATCTTCTTGGGGGTGCGCTGGGAGTAGTCACGCGGGGTCGGGCCGTGGACGACGCCACCACCGGTCATGTGCGGAGCACGGATCGAGCCCTGACGGGCGCGGCCGGTACCCTTCTGCTTGAACGGCTTGCGGCCTGCACCGGAAACTTCAGCGCGGGTCTTGGTCTTGTGGGTACCCTGGCGTGCGGCAGCGAGCTGGGCGACGACGACCTGGTGCAGCAGCGGCACGTTGGTCTGGACGTCGAAGATCTCTGCAGGCAGGTCTACCTTCACAGTGCTAGTCATTGAACTAGGCTCCCTTCACGGCGGAACGTACGAGTACGACCTGGCCGCGGGCACCGGGGACGGCACCCTTGATAAGGAGCAGCGACTTCTCAACGTCAACGGCGTGAACGGTCAGGTTCAGCGTGGTGTGACGTACGGCGCCCATGCGGCCGGCCATTTTCAGGCCCTTGAAGACGCGGCTCGGGGTGGATGCGCCACCGATGGAACCAGGCTTGCGGTGGTTCTTGTGCGCACCGTGGGAAGCACCGACACCGGAGAAGCCGTGACGCTTCATAACACCGGCAAAGCCCTTACCCTTGCTGGTGCCGACGACGTCGATCTTCTGGCCGGCTTCGAAGAGCTCAACAGAAAGCTCCTGGCCCAGCTCGTAAGACGCGGCGTCTGCAGTGCGCAGTTCGACGACGTGGCGGCGGGGGGTCACGCCGGCCTTTTCAAAGTGACCAGCCAGCGGCTTGGTGACCTTGCGGGGATCGATCTGGCCGTAGCCGATCTGAACGGCGACGTAGCCGTCGGCCTCTGCGTTGCGCAGCTGGGTGACGACGTTGGAGTCAGCCTGGACGACAGTTACCGGGATGAGCTTGTTGTTCTCGTCCCAGACCTGGGTCATGCCGAGCTTCGTGCCCAGCAGGCCCTTTACGTTACGGGTTGCGGTCATAGTCTCTCAGCACCTCCCTACAGCTTGATTTCGATGTTCACGTCGGCCGGCAGGTCGAGACGCATAAGCGAGTCGACAGCCTTCGGCGTGGGGTCGATGATGTCGATCAGACGCTTGTGAGTACGCATTTCGAAGTGCTCACGGCTGTCCTTGTACTTGTGGGGAGAGCGGATAACGCAGTACACGTTCTTCTCCGTCGGAAGCGGCACGGGGCCTACTACCGTTGCGCCTGCGCGCGTGACCGTCTCAACGATCTTCCGCGCTGAAACATCAATGACCTCGTGGTCATATGACTTCAGCCGGATGCGGATCTTTTGTCCCGCCATGTCGCCTGACTCTCTTTCAGTCTGTGCTTCCCTGGGTTAGGGCTGCCCTGTTTACTTGCGTTCCGTGGCTGCCGAAGCAATTGAGGTTCTACCACCACCCACCGCACGGCTTGAATCCGGAAATCCGGGTTCCTCAAACCGCCGATGCTCCGACCCCCGCGGTCGGGCGTGTCGCGATTTTCACGCAAAACGACCCGTAGTTCCTTTGGGGATCTGGGTTATGTTTGGGCTCCAGCCTGGACCCTGCGTCCGGCATTATCCGGATCGGGACGCGAAGGAGCGCTTGAACAACTCACCTAGTATGCCGGAATTCCACGGCAGATGCGAATCGGGCGGCCGGGACCCGTTGCCATAGTCCGCGGCGGTCAGCATGATGGGGTCATGACCGTCCAGGATGGACACACCGTTGAGCATCTGGCACGGCTGCTCCCTGCCGGGTTCATCCTCGGAGTCGCCACCGCCGCCTTCCAGATCGAAGGTTCCCTGGATGCGGACGGCCGGGGTCCGTCCAGCTGGGACGCGTTCGCGGAGAAGCCCGGGACAATCAGCGACGGCGGATCGGCAGCGGTCGCCTGCGACCACTACAACCGCAGCGGCGAGGACATCGCCCTGATGCGTGAGCTCGGCGTCGACTCCTACCGTTTCTCCCTGTCCTGGCCCCGGATCCAGCCAAACGGCAGGGGTGCCGCGAACGAACAGGGCCTGGATTTTTACGACCGCCTCATCGACAAACTGCTCGCGGCGGGCATTTCGCCCATGGCGACCCTCTTCCACTGGGACACGCCATTGGCTTTGGAACACGACGGCGGCTGGCTCAACCGGGTGACGGCCGAGCGCTTCGGTGACTACGTCTCCCTTGTGGCCGCCCGGCTGGGCGACCGCGTAACCCAGTGGGTCACTCTGAATGAACCGGTTTCAGTGGCCCTGCAGGGATACGGTCTCGGAATCCACGCTCCCGGCCGCCGGCTCCTCTTCGATGCTCTCCCGGCTGTGCATCACCAGTTGCTGGGCCACGGACTCGCGGTCCAGGCGCTCCGTGCCGCAGGGGCAGCCGGCCGCATCGGCGTAGCGAACATGCATGCCCCCGTCAGCTCCGCCGGAACCGGATACCGGGACGGCCTGATGGCAACCACCTTCGACCTGCTGGTGAACCGGATTTTCACGGATCCGTTGCTGACCGGCGCCTACCCGACACCGCCTCTGCTGGTGCGCCCCTGGTTCAGGATGCTCAGCACTGCCTCCGACGACGACATGCGGCTGATCCACCAACCCTTGGATTTCTACGGGGTCAACTACTACTACCCGGTCAAGATCGCGGCCGGCGGTGGTACTCACAGCACACCCGCCGGCGACAGCGACATGATGGCCAAGCTGCCCTTCCACCTGGTGCCGTTTCCCGAGTACGGGGTCACCGGTTTCGGATGGCCTGTGGCCCCTGAGCACCTGGGGCCGATGCTCCGCTCGCTCAAGGACCGTTACGGGAATGCCCTGCCTCCGGTGGTCATCACCGAAAGCGGCGCCAGCTTCCCGGAACCCGCCCGTGTGTCGGGCACGCTGCGGGACCAGGAACGGATCGATTACCTGGCGGGGCACTTGGGCCAGGTACTTGCTGCTACCGGCCCGGGCGGCATTGCCCATGACGTCGAAGTCCTCGGATACTACGTCTGGACCCTGCTGGATAATTTCGAATGGGCTGCCGGGTATTCGCAGCGCTTCGGCCTGGTGCACGTCGACTTCGAAACCCTGCAGAGGACACCCAAGGAATCCTTCTACTGGTACAGGTCGCTCAGCCGGGCAAGGCGCAACCGCCTGCGCAGACAAACCGGCTAAGGTCACGGCAGACTTGGCACGACCGTGCTGAATCCGGGCTATTGCCCCTTGTTTGCCCTGCGGATCCGCTTGGCCCGCTCGATCTCGTGGCGGAAATACTTCCGGCCCCACAGGACACCGGCGGCCGCCACCGCAAGGACGCCCAGCACAACAATCACAATCAGGAATTCCACGGATGCCTCCTTTCTCCGGCAACAACGCTACCAAGGACAGGGCTGAAGCGGCGGTGGCCCACTCCCCTGCCTGACGTTGGACGCCCGGCCCTCCGGCGCATTACCCCCGAGTCTGCCCGCCCGCGGCGGCGTCCTTGGTCCGGTTCAGCCGCCAAACCGCGAAGGCGATGAGTGCCAAGGCCGTCAACGCGAGCATGGCGAAGGCATAGGAACGCAGCGCCCACAGCACGCTCAGGGCGACCCCCAGCGCACCCCACCAAGTGAAGGTGCGCTCGCTCAGCAGCAGGCCGGCGAGCAGCAGCAGGGCGCACCCGGCCAGGATCCACAGTTGCTGGGACGGCGTGCCGGACAGCAGGGTCGCGGCGGCGGACACAGTCAGCAGGACGGAGCTTGCCACCAGCCAGGCCCAACCCCTGGCCCTCGCCCCGCGCACGTAGCACAGCATTGCTACAACCGCGCCGAGGACCACGAACCATTGCGCCGCCCAAAAAAGGGCCGGCGTTTGTCCGTGGACGAAAAGCAGTGAGCGTTGCACGGCGGCCACCACCAGGATCGATCCCGCTTCGCAGTAACTCCAGGCATGTTTCCGAGGGACCTCCGCGACGGCGATGGCCACGGCCGCCGCGAGCAGGCCGGCCCCGGTGAGCGAGGTTTCGTCACGCAACAGGCCGTCCAGCGCGGATGCTCCAAGCCCGACGGCGGCGCCGGCTGCAAGGGAGTTCCGCCGCCAGGGCGCCTGGCGGATTGCCGGCACGCCGGAACGGCATAGTCCGTAGAGCAAGAGCGCAGCACCGGCGCAACCATAGAGCCAGGGCTGGAACTGCGCCCAGGCGCTGCCTGAAGCGAGCGGGCGGAATTCCACCCCTGGAAGGCCTGCCACCAGGGCCGGTGCTCCGGCGAGGGTGAGCGGCACCGCTGCGCCGTATGCTCCCGGGATGTGCTCAACATGCGAGGCCTCGAAGCACAGGAACGCGGCGAGCAGGACCGCAACGCCGAAGGCAGTCCGGGGCAGATCCAGTGAGAGGACGGAGGCTGCACCGGTGAACCCCACCGCTGCGAACAACCAAAACCACCGCCCACGCGGCGAAGGACCGGGCGCGAAGCGCAGCCTCGCGGCCATTGCCGCGAGGGCAAGGACAAGCAGGGTGAAGAACATTCCTTCCTTCGTGAGGAACGGAGCGCCAAGCCAATCCCCGCCGTGCAACGGTGCCTCCAGCCCGGCAGCAAATATAGCGACGGTCGCCGCCGGGACCGCGATGTACTCAGCCCCGCGGGCGGCAAGCCAACGGCTGGCGCCAAGCGCGCTGCAGCCCAGTAGCAGGAGTTCCAGCACCAGGACCCAGCGTCCGCCGTCGTCGGGTTGCTGGAAGGCATAGCCGCAAGGGAGCACGGCTTGCGCGGCGAGCGTGATCCAGACGGCGGCCTGCTGGAAGGGGAACGCAGCCAGGCGCTTGCGCATGCCGTAGCTGAGCACATGCTGAAGGAGGAGCACGGCCGCAAAGGTCAGCGAAACCCCGGTGGCCGAGGCCGAGGCGTCCTGCGCGAACACTCCGGCCAATATGGCCATGAGCACCCTCGCGGCAGCGAAATATATTCCCTTAGCGGTTCGCCGGGCCGATGCCGGAACCATGACGGCACTGAAGGCTGCGAAGATCACAAGGATCAGTTCAAGCTCGTGAATCCAGCCTCCGCGAAGCGCGCCAAGCAGGAGGAACGCGGCCGGCGCGAAGACCGCCGCCCCGGCATGCCGCCGAAGAAGGAAGCCGGCCGCTGCAGCCGCGATACCCAGGACCGCCGTCAGGGTGCCGGGCTGCCAGCCGCCGGGCCCCAAGACGGCAAGGAACGCCCACGCGCCGGCCATGAACGGCAGCACCACCGCGGCCTCGGCCACGGCAACGGAAAGTTGCCGCCCTGATTTCGCCAACGGAGGAAGCAGCTGGATGGCACACGCCAGGAATGCAATGCTAGACAGCTGCAGCGTTTCACCGGCGAGCTGCAGGCTGCCGCCAGCGTCGAGGTATTGCCGGTAGCCAGTGCACAACAGGAGGGTAAAGAGCGCCCTGGCACCCCACGGATAGATCAGGCGCCGCCACGCTCCTCCGAGCCGGATCGACTGGACCGTGAAGTAGCCCAGACTGAAGGCCAGAGCAAGGTTGCACCAGCCCAGCGGCAAGGCGATGAAGGAGAACGCAAACGAGGCGAGCATCAGCCCCGGAGGCAGGATTTCACGGATGACGGGACCCCAGTCGGCTTCCGGTACCGCCCTGACGCCTGCACGCACAACAAGCAGGCCCACAACCGCCGCAGAGCCAACAAGCCCCAAGGCCGCGATCGCACTCAGTTGCAGATCCGCCGAGTGGTCCAGGACCCGCAGGACAGGAAGCAATGCCAGGGCCGCCCCCGCGAAGCCCGCCAGGCAGGCGTCCGGCGCGAACAATGCCAGACCGGTCCTCGCGGCAGCTGCCTCAAGCAACACCTGTACCTGGCACACCCCGACGAAGACCAATACGACCAGCGCCGCCCGCTCCGGCGACGCAGGAAGAATCCCTGCCGCGAGGGCAGGCGCCGCCAAGGTGAGGGCAATCCGGGCGGCAAGGATAAAACTGCCGCGGAGGTGTCCCGCGGTACCGGGAAGGGAGGCGCGCAGCAGCCAGGCCGCCGCAGCTCCGGCGAGCAGGGCCGCCGTCGGGAGTCCGCCAAGGGATGTAACGAACGGAGCTGCGGCAAGCAGCACGGCCGCCGGGAGGAACTCACCGGGGCCGCGCAGTTTCCAGGCCAACACCACCGCGCAGGCAAGCGACGCAAGGAGCGGAACGCCCAGTGGCAGCCCGGGCCCGAAAAAGAGCGCGACTGTCGCAGTCATGGCAAGGGCAAGGTGCAGGCCGAAGGTTAACATCGCGTCCTGCACCCATGGCGGCCCGGACGGGAACCATCGGGACAGCAGACCCGCCCCGAATGCCACCGCAAGCGCCTGGGCCGCCAGCAACAGGGATGCCACGAAGAGCGTGACGGCCAGCCCTGCGCCGGCATCCGAGACTGCAGTCGCGACCGCAATCGTCAGGCACACACGTGCGCCGTGGAAGTGCAGCAGCCTGAACTGTGTCCTGGGGAACGCCGCAGCCACTGCGAGGTACAGCCCGCACATTGCCATCACCAGGGCATATTCGCCGCGACCCAGGAAGTGCGGCACGAAGGTCACGGACAGCGCAACAAAGGGAACAACGCCGGGATGCAGCACCTGCAGGGGCCTGAGGTACACGGACGGCACACCCCGCAGCCCGGTCATCGTGGTGGCGCCCAGGACCACGGCCAAGCCGATCAGGCAGATGAAGTACCAGACGAGGGCGCCCCCAGCAGGGAAATGCCCGACCATGCGGAGGAGACCAGGAAGGTCAGCGAGAGGTAGGCCAGCACGCGGCTGTCCAACCGCACGGCTGCGAAGACGTAGGCGACGGTTCCTGCCAGGGACGTCACCAACCACGCTGTCGGCCCGTGGTGGAGCACGAAGTTGTACATGGCGAGGCCGGTTACGGGCAGGAGTGCCAGGCCGGTTCCGGTAAAGGCAAGCGCTGCAGGGCGGAGCCGGGGAATCCTTGCTTCGAGGACGAAACCGCCGGCGTACAACATCACGGTGATGGTCCAGACGCCGGCGAACCGCAACGCGGCCGGCAGGCCGGAACCAATGAACAAGGCCGAGGACGCCAGCAGCAGCAGGCTTGCGACGTAGAGCGTGATGTTGATGTTCTGCCGGTCACGCTTTTCCTTGCGGACCGCGGCGGCAGCCAGCTCTGCTGCAGTCGGCGGCGCCGGCCGGCGCGGCGTCGTCGCCACCGGGCGGAGCACGGGCGGCAGGCCAGGCCGGAGCAGGGGCTGCGGGCCAGGGACGACGGTGGACGAAGACATGACGGCCGGCCGTGCCGGCTGCGGTACGGAAGCCGGCGCCGCATTGGCCTGGCCGAGGCGCGCCGCGGCATCCTGCCATCCAGCGAAATGCCCGGCCAGGTACCCAGTCCGGTAACGCTCCTCCCCCGCCCTCACGGAAAGGGCGCCCTGCCGCCTTCCTTTGGCAAGGCCGGTGGTATACCCCGTCGCGGCCGCGGCCGCGACGATCAGCAGCAAGAGGACCCCGAACCACGCATTGGCCAGAACACTCAACATCGCCACGCTCCTCTGTCCGCGACACGTTTCCTACGCCCCGCTTTAATCCATTCGATTGAATAATCGTAACAAAAGAGAACCCCGCCGCATAAGCGACGGGGTTCTCTTCAGGTGCTCGGCCAAACGGCGCGCGCCTAGCCTCCTACCGATCTACAAGCAGAAACTACTTGATGATCTTGGTAACACGTCCCGAACCAACGGTGCGGCCGCCTTCGCGGATTGCGAAGCCGAGGCCCTCTTCCATGGCGATGGGCTGGATGAGCTCAACGGACATCTCAGTGTTGTCGCCCGGCATGACCATTTCGGTGCCCTCGGGGAGGGTGATGACGCCGGTCACGTCGGTGGTGCGGAAGTAGAACTGCGGGCGGTAGTTCGAGTAGAACGGGTTGTGGCGGCCGCCTTCGTCCTTGGAAAGGATGTAGACGTTGGCCTCGAAGTCGGTGTGCGGGGTGATGGAACCCGGCTTGACGACAACCTGGCCACGCTCGACATCGTCGCGCTTCAGACCACGGAGCAGGAGGCCACAGTTTTCGCCGGCCCATGCTTCGTCGAGCTGCTTGTGGAACATCTCGATACCGGTAACGGTGGTCTTCTGGACCGGGCGGATACCGACGATCTCAACTTCGGAGTTGATGGCGAGGGTGCCACGCTCGGCCCGGCCCGTAACAACGGTGCCACGGCCGGTGATGGTGAAGACGTCTTCGATCGGCATCAGGAACGGCTTGTCGCGGTCACGAACCGGGTCCGGAACGGACTCGTCGACAGCTTCCATCAGGTCCTCAACGGACTTGACCCAAACCGGGTCGCCTTCCAGAGCCTTCAGGCCGGAAACGCGGATGACGGGAGCGTCGTCGCCGTCGAAGCCCTGGGAGCTGAGCAGCTCGCGAACTTCCATTTCGACGAGGTCGAGGAGTTCCTCGTCCTCAACCATGTCGGACTTGTTCAGCGCGACCAGCAGGTAGGGAACACCAACCTGGCGGGCGAGCAGAACGTGCTCGCGGGTCTGAGCCATCGGGCCGTCAGTAGCGGCAACCACGAGGATTGCGCCGTCCATCTGGGCAGCACCGGTGATCATGTTCTTGATGTAGTCAGCGTGACCCGGGGCGTCAACGTGTGCGTAGTGACGCTTCTCGGTCTGGTACTCAACGTGGGAGATGTTGATGGTGATACCACGCTGGCGCTCTTCAGGAGCAGAGTCGATCGACGCGAAGTCGCGCTGCTCGTTGAGAGTCGGGTACTTGTCGTACAGCACCTTGGAAATGGCGGCAGTCAGCGTCGTCTTACCGTGGTCAACGTGACCGATGGTGCCGATGTTGACGTGCGGCTTAGTCCGCTCGAACTTTGCCTTTGCCACAGGTTCCTCCTAGAACGATTTCAAGTGACTTGCTCCTCGGCCGCGCTTTTCGCGGCAGAAACTCCAGCAAGTCTACTTGGGGGCTTTGGTTTTGGTGAAATTCTCAGATCCTAGGACCGAAATCAGTCCCGGAATCCGTTGATGCAGGGCCGGAACGGAGCCGGAGCCCAGCCCCGGCCACTGCATCGGATGCGCTCCCGGACGGCGCGCACCCTTGGTTTTTCCGAAGCTGATTACTCGCCGCGGGTCTTCTGGATGATCTCGTCGGCAACAGCCTTCGGGACCTCCGCGTAGCTGTCGAAAGTCATCGAGTACACAGCGCGGCCCTGGGTCTTGGACCGCAGGTCACCGATGTAACCGAACATTTCGGACAACGGAACGTTCGCCCGCACAACCTTCACACCGGCGGCATCTTCCATGGACTGGATCATGCCACGACGGGAGTTCAGGTCGCCGATGACGTCGCCCATGTATTCCTCAGGGGTACGGACCTCAACGGACATGAGCGGCTCAAGAAGGACGGGGTTGGCGCGGCGTGCGCCTTCCTTGAAGACCTGGGAGCCGGCGATCTTGAACGCCATTTCCGAGGAGTCGACGTCGTGGTAAGCGCCGTCGATCAGGGTGGCCTTGACGCCCACCATCGGGTAGCCGGCAAGGATACCGAACTGCATGGCGTCCTGGATGCCTGCATCGACCGAGGGGATGTATTCACGCGGAATACGGCCACCGGTGACGGCATTCTTGAACTCGTAGAACTCGCCATCGGAAGTGTCCAGCGGCTCGAAGGAGACCTGCACCTTTGCGAACTGACCGGAACCACCGGTCTGCTTCTTGTGGGTGAAGTCGACCTTTTCGACTGCCTTCTTGATGGTTTCGCGGTACGCAACCTGGGGCTTGCCGACGTTGGCCTCGACCTTGAATTCGCGGCGCATGCGGTCCACCAGGATGTCCAGGTGGAGCTCGCCCATGCCGGCGATAACGGTCTGTCCGGTGTCTTCGTTGAGGGAGACCTGGAAGGTCGGGTCCTCAGCGGAGAGCTTCTGGATGGCCGTGGAGAGCTTCTCCTGGTCACCCTTCGAGTTCGGCTCGATTGCCACCGAGATCACCGGCTCCGGGAAGCTCATGGACTCGAGGACGATCTGGTTCTGCGGATCGCACAGGGTGTCACCCGTGGTGGTGTCCTTCAGACCGATGGCTGCGTAGATGTGGCCTGCGGTAGCGCCCTCAACAGGCATTTCCTTGTTGGCGTGCATCTGGAACAGCTTGCCGATGCGTTCCTTCTTACCCTTGGTGGAGTTGACCACCTGGGCGCCGGCTTCGACGTGACCGGAGTACACGCGCACGAAGGTCAGCTGGCCGAAGAACGGGTGGGCGGCAATCTTGAAGGCGAGGGCGGAGAACGGCTCGTCAGCGCTGGGCTTGCGGACCAGTTCCTCTTCCTCGTTACGCGGGTTGTGACCGACCATGGCCGGAACGTCCAGCGGGTTCGGCAGGAAGTCCACCACGGCGTCCAGCATCGGCTGCACACCGCGGTTCTTGAACGCAGAACCACAGAAGACCGGGTAGATCTCGGAGTTGACGGTCATCTTGCGGATGCCGGCCTTGAGCTCCTCGACGCTGATTTCTTCGCCTTCGAGGTACTTCTCCATGAGTTCCTCGGAAGCCTCGGCAACAGCCTCAACGAGCTGTGCGCGGTATTCCTCGGCCTTTTCCTTGAGGTCGGCAGGGATTTCCTGGACCTCGTAGGAAGCACCCATGGTCACGTCGCCCTTGGCATCGCCGGGCCACACGAGGGCGCGCATTTCGAGCAGGTCGACGACACCGACGAAGTCGTTCTCGGAACCGATCGGCAGCTGCATGACCAACGGCTTGGCACCGAGGCGGCTGATGATGGTGTCCACGGTGAAGTAGAAGTCAGCGCCGAGCTTGTCCATCTTGTTGACGAAGCAGATACGCGGAACGTTGTACTTGTCAGCCTGGCGCCACACAGTCTCGGACTGCGGCTCCACGCCTTCCTTGCCGTCGAACACGGCAACAGCACCGTCGAGGACGCGCAGGGAGCGCTCAACCTCAACCGTGAAGTCAACGTGGCCGGGGGTGTCGATGATGTTGATCTGGTTCTTGTTCCAGAAGCAGGTCACGGCGGCAGACGTGATGGTGATGCCGCGTTCCTTTTCCTGTTCCATCCAGTCGGTCGTCGAAGCGCCGTCGTGCGTTTCGCCGATCTTGTGGTTCACACCCGTGTAGAACAGGATGCGCTCGGTAGTGGTGGTCTTACCGGCATCGATGTGCGCCATGATGCCGATGTTGCGGACCTTGTTAAGGTCAGTAAGCACGTCCTGTGCCACGGGGTCTCCCTTTCGGATGAACTACGCGTGCGCCGCCGGCTCGGTGAGCCGGCGGCGAACGGAAGTATTACCAGCGGTAGTGGGCGAAGGCCTTGTTGGACTCGGCCATCTTGTGGGTGTCTTCGCGACGCTTCACAGCGGCACCGAGACCGTTGGAGGCATCCAGGATTTCGTTCTGGAGGCGCTCGGTCATGGTCTTCTCGCGGCGGGCCTTGGAGTAGCCCACGAGCCAACGCAGAGCCAGGGCGGTGGAACGGCCCGGCTTGACCTCAACGGGAACCTGGTAGGTGGCGCCACCGACACGGCGGGAGCGGACCTCGAGGGAAGGCTTGACGTTGTCCATGGCCTTCTTCAGAGCGGCAACGGGGTCGCCGCCGGTCTTGGCGCGGGCACCTTCAAGAGCACCGTAAACGATGCGCTCTGCAGTGGACTTCTTGCCGTCGATCAGGACCTTGTTGATCAGCTGGGTGACCAACGGGGAGCCGTAAACGGGATCGGAAACGAGCGGCCGCTTGGGGGCCGGACCCTTGCGAGGCATATTACTTCTTCTCCATCTTTGCGCCGTAGCGGCTGCGGGCCTGCTTGCGGTTCTTCACACCCTGGGTGTCGAGTGCACCACGGACGATCTTGTAGCGGACACCCGGGAGGTCCTTAACACGACCACCGCGGACGAGCACGATGGAGTGCTCCTGCAGGTTGTGGCCAACACCGGGGATGTAGGCGGTAACTTCAACGCCACCGTTCAGGCGCACACGTGCGACCTTACGAAGGGCCGAGTTCGGCTTCTTCGGGGTGGTGGTGTAAACGCGGGTGCAAACACCGCGGCGCATCGGGCTGCCCTTCAGCGCGGGAGCCTTGGTCTTGGAGACCTTCGGCGTGCGGCCCTTGCGGACCAGCTGGTTAATCGTAGGCACTTTCGTGTTCTCCGTAATTTGATCTCTGCCACCACACCAGGCGCCAGCCCGGGACGTGGAAGCTTTGGCGTTGCTCATGCAGCTTCCGGACCCAAAAGTCCGGTGGGCGTGCAAAAGTGCGGCATTCGTTGCGCAAGTTGCCCGCAACCCGGAAACAAGCTCCACCCGGCATCATGAGAACAAAACCAAAATGACGCCGTGGCGGCCTTCATCCACTGCCACACAGAACAATTACGAAAAGTCTAGCATGGCTTGCCGAGCCGCCCTGAACGGTGTACGACCGCGCGGCAGACACAGGGAAGCCCCCGTGTCCGGTGGACACAGGGGCTTCCCTTCTTGCCTGACAGCCTGGTTCAGGCTTCCGATCAGCGGAAGTCGTTGCCCAGGTCGTAGTCATCCAGCGGGATGGCGTGGAACTCGGGAGCTCCATCGCCGCCCAGGGCGTCGTACGAGAAGTCGGTGAAGGCGCTGGGGCCTGTGAACAGGCTTGCCTTTGCTTCTTCAGTCGGCTCCACGGTGACCTCGGTGTAACGGGGCAGGCCCGTACCGGCCGGGATGAGCTTACCGATGATGACGTTCTCCTTGAGGCCCAGCAACGGGTCGCTCTTGCCTTCCATGGCCGCCTGCGTCAGGACGCGGGTGGTCTCCTGGAAGGAAGCAGCCGACAGCCAGGACTCAGTTGCCAGGGACGCCTTGGTGATACCCATGAGTTCCGGACGGCCGGAAGCCGGGGTAAGACCCTCGGACACCACGCGGCGGTTCTCGTCTTCGAAGCGTGAGCGCTCGGCGAGCTCGCCCGGAAGCAGCTCGGAGTCGCCGGATTCGATGACGGTCACGCGGCGCAGCATCTGACGGACGATGACTTCCACGTGCTTGTCGTGGATGCCGATGCCCTGGCTGCGGTAAACGCCCTGGACCTCGTCCACCAGGAACTTCTGGGCGGCACGCGGACCCATGATGCGCAGAACCTGCTTCGGGTCCACCGGACCGTTGATCAGCTTCTGGCCGACGCTGACGTGCTCGCCGTCCTCGATGAGGAGGCGGGAACGGCGCAGCACCGGGTAGGCGATCTCCTCGGAACCGTCGTCCGGGGTGATGATCAGGCGCATCTGGCGCTCGGACTCTTCGATGGAGATGCGTCCGGCCGCTTCGGCGATCGGCGCAACACCCTTCGGAGTACGGGCTTCGAAGAGCTCCTGGATACGGGGCAGACCCTGGGTGATGTCGTCGCCGCCGCTGGCGGAGACGGCACCACCGGTGTGGAAGGTACGCATGGTCAGCTGGGTACCCGGTTCGCCGATGGACTGTGCGGCGATGATGCCGACTGCCTCGCCGATGTCCACGGTCTTGCCGGTGGCCAGCGAGCGGCCGTAGCAGAGCGCACAGGTACCGACCTTGGACTCACAAGTGAGCACGGAGCGGACCTTGACCTGGGTGATGCCGGCGGCCAGCAGTTCGCCGATGACGACGTCGCCGCAGTCGGTGCCGGCCGGGGCCAATACCGTTCCCTTGGAGTCGACGACGTCGACAGCCAGGGTGCGTGCGTACGCGCTGTTCTCGACGTTCTCGTCCAGGATCAGCTCACCGTTGGAGTCCGGCACGGCGATCGCGGTCATGAGACCGCGCTCGGTACCGCAGTCCTCTTCGCGGACGATGACGTCCTGCGAAACGTCCACCAGACGACGGGTCAGGTAACCCGAGTTGGCGGTACGCAGGGCGGTATCGGCAAGACCCTTACGGGCACCGTGCGTGGCGATGAAGTATTCCAGCACCGACAGGCCCTCGCGGTAGGAGGACTTGATCGGACGCGGGATGATTTCACCCTTCGGGTTGGCCACAAGACCACGGATACCCGCGATCTGGCGGACCTGCATCCAGTTACCACGTGCACCGGAGGACACCATGCGGTTGATGGTGTTCATCGGCGACAGGCTGTCGCGCATGACCTGGGCGATCTCGTTGGTTGCCTTGTTCCAGATCTCGATCAGTTCCTGGCGACGCTCGTCGTCGTCGATCAGGCCCTTGTCGTACTGGCCCTGGATCTTGGCAGCCATGGTCTCGTAACCGGCGAGGATTTCCGGCTTGGCCGTCGGAACCTCGATGTCGGAGATGGCCACGGTCACGCCCGAGCGGGTTGCCCAGTAGAAACCGGCATCCTTCAGGTTGTCCAGGGTGGCAGCGGTGACGACCTTCGGGTAGCGCTCGGCAAGGTCGTTGACGATGCGCGAGAGCTCGCCCTTGTCCGCAACAGCCTCGACCCAGGGGTAGTCCTCGGGCAGGGTCTGGTTGAAGATGACCTGGCCCAGGGAGGTCTGGACGAGCGCCGGCTGGCCGGGCTCCCAGTCTTCCGGAGCTTCCCAGCCGGCGTACGGCACGAAGTTCTCCAGGCGGATCTTCACCTGGGAGTTCAGGTGCAGCTCGCGGGCGTCGTAGGCCATGATGGCTTCGGCGACCGAGGAGAACACGCGGCCTTCACCGGCCGAACCAACCCGCTTGGTGGTCAGGTGGTACAGGCCGATGATCATGTCCTGCGAAGGCAGGGTCACCGGGCGGCCGTCGGACGGCTTCAGGATGTTGTTCGAGGACAGCATCAGGATGCGTGCCTCAGCCTGGGCCTCGGGGCTCAGCGGCAGGTGCACTGCCATCTGGTCGCCGTCGAAGTCGGCGTTGAAGGCGCCACAAACCAGCGGGTGCAGCTGGATGGCCTTGCCTTCAACAAGCTGGGGCTCGAATGCCTGGATACCGAGGCGGTGCAGGGTAGGTGCACGGTTGAGCAGCACCGGGTGTTCGGTGATGATCTCTTCCAGCACGTCCCAGACCTGCGGACGGTAACGCTCGACCATGCGCTTGGCCGACTTGATGTTCTGGGCGTGGTTGAGGTCAACCAGGCGCTTCATCACGAACGGCTTGAAGAGCTCCAGAGCCATCTGCTTGGGCAGACCGCACTGGTGCAGCTTCAGCTGCGGGCCGACGACGATGACCGAACGGCCGGAGTAGTCGACGCGCTTGCCGAGCAGGTTCTGGCGGAAACGGCCCTGCTTGCCCTTGAGCATGTCGCTCAGGGACTTCAGCGGACGGTTGCCCGGACCCGTGACCGGACGGCCGCGGCGGCCGTTGTCGAAGAGGCTGTCAACAGCTTCCTGAAGCATGCGCTTCTCGTTGTTGACGATGATCTCCGGGGCACCGAGGTCAAGCAGTCGCTTGAGTCGGTTGTTGCGGTTGATCACGCGGCGGTAGAGGTCGTTGAGGTCGGAGGTCGCGAAGCGGCCACCGTCCAGCTGGACCATCGGGCGCAGTTCCGGCGGGATCACCGGGACGGCGTCCAGCACCATGCCGAGCGGGCTGTTGTTGGTGGTCAGGAACGCGTTGACGACCTTCAGGCGCTTCAGGGCGCGGGTCTTGCGCTGGCCCTTGCCGTTCTGGATGGTGTCGCGCAGCGACTCAGCCTCTGCCTGCATGTCGAAGTTCTCAAGGCGCTTCTTGATGGCTTCGGCACCCATGGAGCCTTCGAAGTACATGCCGTAGCGGTCACGCAGTTCGCGGTACAGGGCCTCGTCACCTTCAAGGTCGGCGACCTTCAGGTTCTTGAAGCGGTCCCAGACCTGCTCGAGGCGCTCGATCTCGGCGTCGGCACGCTTGCGCACGTTCGCCATCTGGCGGTCGGCGGAGTCGCGGGCCTTCTTCTTGTCGGCGGCCTTGGCGCCTTCGCCCTCGAGGCGGGCAAGCTCGTCCTCAAGGTCGCGGGCGATCGTGGCGATGTCGCTGTCGCGGTTGTCGACGAGCTGCTTCTTCTCGAGGTCGTGCTCCACCTGGAGGTTCGGCAGTTCCGCGTGGCGGCTCTCGGTGTCAACGCTGGTGATCATGTACGCGGCGAAGTAGATGACCTTTTCGAGGTCCTTCGGCGCGAGGTCAAGGAGGTAGCCCAGGCGGGAGGGAACACCCTTGAAGTACCAGATGTGGGTTACAGGCGCGGCCAGTTCGATGTGGCCCATGCGCTCACGGCGCACCTTGGCGCGGGTGACTTCGACGCCACAACGCTCACAGATGATGCCCTTGAAGCGGACGCGCTTGTACTTGCCGCAGTAGCATTCCCAGTCGCGGGACGGGCCGAAGATCTTCTCGCAGAAGAGGCCGTCCTTCTCGGGCTTGAGCGTGCGGTAGTTGATGGTTTCCGGCTTCTTAACCTCGCCGTAAGACCAGCCACGGATGTCTTCCGCGGTGGCGAGGCCGATCTGCATGAGGCCGAAGGAGGATTCGCTGGACATATGGTCCCTGTTCTCTCTTGTTCTCTAAATTCTGAAGTCTTGGTTTACGGAAAGAGGAGGAGCGCGACGGCGGCGGGAGGCCGCCGTCGCCGGCTCGCTAGACCTCTTCTACGGAGCTGGGCTCTGCACGAGACAGATCGATGCCCAGTTCTTCCGCAGCCGTAAAGACTGCGTCATCAGAGTCACGCATTTCGATCGTCGTGCCGTCGGTGGAAAGGACTTCCACGTTCAGGCACAGCGACTGCATTTCCTTGATCAAGACCTTGAAGGATTCCGGAACGCCAGGCTCGGGGATGTTCTCGCCCTTGACGATGGCTTCGTAGACCTTCACGCGGCCGTGGATGTCATCCGACTTGATCGTGAGCAGTTCCTGGAGCGTGTAGGCAGCGCCATAGGCCTCAAGGGCCCACACTTCCATTTCACCGAAGCGCTGGCCACCGAACTGAGCCTTACCACCAAGCGGCTGCTGGGTGATCATGGAGTACGGGCCGGTGGAGCGGGCGTGGATCTTGTCGTCCACCAGGTGGTGGAGCTTCAGGATGTACATGTAGCCGACGGAGATCGGGTCCGGGAACGGCTCGCCGGAGCGGCCGTCGAACAGACGGGTCTTACCGGAGGAGTCGATCAGGCGGTCGCCGTCGCGGGTCACGTTGGTCGAATCCAGCAGGCCCGTGATTTCCTCTTCGCGGGCACCATCGAACACCGGGGTGGCGAGGGTCTGGTTCGCGGAAGTCTCGCGCGGCAGGTTCGGCAGGTTCTTGACCCACTCCGGCTCGCCTTCGATCTTCCAACCGGTCTTGGCAACCCAACCGAGGTGGGTTTCCAGGACCTGGCCGACGTTCATACGGCCCGGAACACCCAGCGGGTTCAGGACGATGTCCACCGGGGTGCCGTCGGCGAGGAACGGCATGTCCTCGACCGGCAGGATCTTGGAGATGACACCCTTGTTGCCGTGGCGGCCGGCGAGCTTGTCACCGTCGGTGATCTTGCGCTTGGCGGCGACGTAGACGCGGACCAGCTGGTTCACGCCCGGGGGCAGCTCGTCGTCGTTGTCGCGGTCGAAGACGCGGACGCCGATGACGGTACCGGACTCGCCGTGGGGCACCTTCAGGGAGGTGTCACGCACTTCGCGGGACTTCTCGCCGAAGATGGCGCGCAGCAGGCGCTCTTCCGGAGTCAGTTCGGTTTCACCCTTCGGGGTGACCTTGCCGACCAGGATGTCGCCGGCCTCGACCTCGGCACCGATGTGGATGATGCCTCGCTCGTCCAGGCCCGCCAGGACTTCCTCGGACACGTTCGGGATGTCACGGGTGATTTCCTCGGCACCAAGCTTGGTGTCGCGGGCATCGATCTCGTGCTCCTCGATGTGGATGGAGGACAGGACGTCCTCGGCCACGATGCGCTGGGACAGGATGATGGCGTCTTCGAAGTTGTGGCCTTCCCATGACATGAATGCCACGAGCAGGTTCTTGCCGAGGGCGAGTTCACCCTGGTCCGTTGCCGGGCCGTCGGCGATGATGCCGCCGACTTCCAAGCGCTGGCCTTCGCTCACCAGGACGCGGTGGTTGTAGCAGTTGCCCTGGTTGGAACGGGCGAACTTACTGATCCGGTAGCTGGACTCGGTGCCGTCGTCGTTGAGCATGGTGACGAGGTCGGCGGAAACTTCGCCCACCACACCGGCCTTCTTGGCGATCACAACGTCGCCGGCGTCAACGGCTGCCGCGCGCTCCATGCCGGTACCCACGAACGGGGCCTCGGAACGGACCAGCGGCACTGCCTGGCGCTGCATGTTCGCACCCATGAGGGCGCGGTTGGCGTCGTCGTGCTCGAGGAATGGAATCAGGGCCGTAGCCACGGACACCATCTGGCGCGGGGAAACGTCCATGAACTGGACGTCGTCGGCGGGAACGAGCACGGGCTCGCCTCCACCACCACGGGCACGGACAAGCACGGTCTCTTCGGAGAACTTGTTGTTCGGGTCCAAGGGTGCGTTGGCCTGGGCGATCAGCACCTCGGCTTCGTCGTCGGCCGTCAGGTACTGGACCTCGTCGGAGACAACACCGTTGGCAACCAGGCGGTACGGAGTTTCGATGAAACCGAAGGGGTTGATGCGGCCGTACGACGCCAGCGAACCGATCAGGCCGATGTTCGGGCCTTCAGGGGTTTCGATGGGGCACATACGTCCGTAGTGCGACGGGTGGACGTCACGGACTTCCATGCCGGCGCGGTCACGGGACAGACCACCCGGGCCAAGGGCCGACAGGCGGCGCTTGTGGGTCAGGCCCGAAAGCGGGTTGTTCTGGTCCATGAACTGGGACAGCTGGGAGGTTCCGAAGAACTCCTTGATGGCTGCTACCACCGGGCGGATGTTGATCAGGGTCTGCGGCGTGATGGCCTCGACGTCCTGCGTGGTCATGCGTTCGCGGACGACGCGCTCCATGCGGGACAGGCCCGTGCGGACCTGGTTCTCGATCAGTTCGCCGACGGCGCGGATGCGACGGTTGCCGAAGTGGTCGATGTCGTCGATCTCGACGCGGATCTCGTGGTCTTCGCCGTCGCGCTTGCCGATGATGGTCTTCTCGCCGGCGTGCAGCGCGACGAGGAACTTGATCATGGCAACGATGTCTTCAACGTGCAGGACCGAAGCTTCCTTGTCGCCAAGGGAGCGGTCGATGCCGAGCTTGCGGTTGATCTTGTACCGGCCGACCTTCGCAAGGTCGTAGCGCTTGGGCTCGAAGTAGAGGTTGCGCAGCAGGGCCTCGGCAGCTTCGACAGTGGGCGGCTCGCCCGGGCGCAGCTTGCGGTAGATGTCCAGGAGCGCGTCTTCGCGGGTTTCGGTGGTGTCCTTCTCCAGCGTTGCACGCATGGAGTCGTACTGGCCGAACTCTTCGAGGATCTGGCCGTCGGTCCAGCCGAGGGCCTTCAGCAGCACGGTGACGGACTGCTTGCGCTTGCGGTCGAGGCGGACGCCGACCTGGTCGCGCTTGTCGATCTCGAGCTCGAACCATGCACCGCGGGACGGGATGATGCGCGCGGTGAAGATGTCCTTGTCACTGGTCTTGTCCGCGGCACGCTCGAAGTAGGCGCCCGGGGAACGGACCAGCTGGGAAACGACGACACGCTCGGTGCCGTTGACGACGAAGGTGCCCTTCTCCGTCATGAGGGGGAAGTCGCCCATGAACACGGTCTGCTGCTTGATTTCGCCCGTGTTGTTGTTCATGAACTCGGCCTTGACGTACAGCGGCGCCGAGTAGGTGGCGTCGCGGTCCTTGCACTCGGCCATGGTGTACTTGGGGTCAGCGAACTCCGGCTCGGAGAAGCTCAGGGACATGGTGCCCTGGAAATCTTCGATCGGGGAGATCTCTTCGAAGATGTCGGCAAGTCCGGACGTGGTGGCGACGCTCAGGTCGCCTTCCTCGACGGCCTTCGCAACCCGCGCCTGCCAGCGTTCGTTTCCGACGAGCCAGTCAAAGCTGTCCGTCTGCAGAGCGAGAAGATTCGGAACATCAAGCGGTTCGTGAATCTTTGCGAATGAGAGCCGGCGAGTGGCACCGTCGGTGCTGTCGGCATTGATAGCGGTTCCTGCGTTATTTACATTAGAGGTGCTCGAGGCGACCAAGAGGGATCCTTCCACAGACCTTCAGGCGTTTTCAGATCTCCCCCGTTTTGTTTCCCGCGGGCACAAAGTCCGCAGGGCACCAGTCCGGTTCCGCTATATGACCCGGGCCCCTGCCGGCCGTGATTTGCCTGGTGAAAGGCACGTCAATGGCGCAGCTGAGAGGTAAAGCCCACCGCTATATGAAGGCTGAAGGTTAACAGGGAAGACGCAAATATCCACAATACGGCAAATGGGGCTACGTGTCTACCCCACTTGCCCGCCGATTGCAAGCAAGGTTGCCGCAGGCACCTACCGGGCATCCCCGCTTGTCCGCTGGAATGCCCCGACCGCTCCGGACGTTGACATTGTGAGGCACACCATGCGTTGTAGCCTTGGCTCACTGGTTTCCTGAACGGAAGAGAGAAAATGAGCAACGCAAAAGGCAACAATGACGTTGTCATCCTGGCCGCGGCACGCACCCCACAGGGGCGGCTGAACGGCCAGCTGGCAGGATTCACCGCCGTCGAGCTCGGTGCGCACGCGATTTCTGCGGCCATCGCGGCCAGCGGAGTCGCCGCCGGCGAAGTCGACGCCGTCATCATGGGGCAGGTCCTGCAGGCAGGCGCCGGCCAGAACCCCGCCCGGCAAAGCGCGATCGCAGCCGGTGTCGGCTGGGACATTCCGGCGGTCACGATCAACAAGGTCTGCCTGTCGGGACTCACCGCGGTGATCGATGCGGCCCGGTTGATCCGCAGCGGAGACGCCGCGGTGGTGGTCGCAGGCGGCCAGGAATCCATGACCCGGGCACCGCATCTGCTCCCCGGCTCACGGCAAGGCTGGACCTACGGGGCCATCCAAGCCCTGGACGTCGCCGCCCACGACGGCCTCACCGATGCCTTCGACGGCCAGTCGATGGGCTTGTCCACCGAAACCCGGAATGTCACCCTCGGCATCGACCGCAAGTCCCAGGACGAAGTGGCGGCGGCCTCCCACCGGCGCGCCGGCGTCGCCGTAAAGGAAGGCGTGTTCGACGACGAAATCGCCCCCATCAGTGTGAAGCAGCGCAAGGGGGAACCGGTGGTGGTGACCGAGGACGAGGGGATCCGTCCTGACACGACGCTGGATACCCTGGCGCCGCTCCGGCCTGCGTTCGCCAGCGACGGCACCATCACTGCGGGCAACTCCTCTCCCCTGTCCGACGGCGCCTCCGCACTTGTGCTGTGCAGCCGCGCCTATGCGGAGGAGAAGGGTTTGGAGTACCTCGCGGTCGTCGGCAAGCCCGGCCAGGTGGCCGGCCCGGACAACTCGCTGCACTCCCAGCCGTCAAACGCCATCAAGCGGGCCCTCGCGAATGCGGGCTGGGAGGCCGAAGACCTGGACTTCATCGAAATCAACGAGGCGTTCGGCTCGGTGGCCGTACAGTCGCTGAAGGAACTGTCCTACCCGCTGGAAAAGTGCAACATCCACGGCGGAGCGATTGCCCTGGGCCACCCGATCGGGGCTTCCGGCGCCCGGCTTGCACTGCACGCGGCCCACGAGCTCAAGCGGCGCGGATCGGGCAAGGCGGCAGTGTCGCTCTGCGGCGGCGGCGGGCAGGGCGAAGCGCTCCTGCTCTACCGCGACTGAAACTGCCGGAAATCCATGCGGGCCGGCAGGGCCCGTGGAAGGAAGAAACGTGAACGGTACCGACCGGTTCCTCGCCGATGCCCAGGCCCGCGGGCTGGACGTCCAGCTTGTGGAGCGTCAGGCCGCCCGAAGCCTGGAGGAGGCAGCCGGGATCCTCGGGATCACCCCGGCGGACATCGTGAAGTCGCTGGTGGTCAAGCACCGCGACGGCAGTTTCCTGTTCGCTCTGATTCCCGGAGACCGGCAGATTTCCTGGCCGAAGCTGCGGGCCTTGCTGGGAGTCAACAAGCTCTCGCTGCCGCATGCCGACGTCGCGCTGGAAGCCACCGGCTACGAGCGCGGAACCATCACCCCATTGGGCAGCACCACCGCCTGGCCCGTCTACGCGGACGCCAGCATTGCCGGCAGGCGGGTCTCAATGGGCGCGGGCGCCCACGGCTACAGCGCCTTCGTGGATGCCGATGCACTGGTGGCCGCGCTGGGTGCGGTGCTGGCGGACATCAGCGAACCCAACTAACTGGCAGTTGGGTTAACGCAGGAAGCCCCGCCCGGCGAACCGGACGGGGCTTCCACGAGCAAAACGAGTTACTTGATGGTAACCGTTGCGCCAGCTTCTTCGAGCTGAGCCTTGGCCTTCTCGGCAGCTTCCTTGTTGGCGCCTTCGAGGACAGCCTTCGGAGCACCGTCAACCAGGTCCTTGGCTTCCTTGAGGCCGAGGGAGGTGATGGCGCGGACTTCCTTGATCACTGCGATCTTCTTGTCGCCAGCGGCTTCGAGGATGACGTCGAATTCGGTCTTCTCTTCAGCCTCTTCAGCGGCGCCGCCAGCGGCGGGGCCTGCAACTGCAACAGCAGCAGCGGTAACTTCGAAGGTCTCTTCGAAGAGCTTGACGAACTCGGAGAGCTCGATGATGGTCAGTTCCTTGAAAGCTTCAATGAGCTCTTCGTTGCTGAGCTTCGCCATGGTTGGCGTCCTTCCTTTAGGTGGTGCCTGCGCGGGCCGTGCCCGTTGCTGCACCGGAGTTTGATTGGGGGGAGAACTTAGTTCTCTTCGCTTGCAGCTTCGGCCTCGGCCGGAGCGGCAGCTTCTTCTGCAGCCGGAGCTTCTTCAGCGGCCGGAGCTTCTTCAGCGGCCGGTGCCGGAGCGCCGCCCTCTTCTTCAAGCTTGAGGCGCAGAGCGTCGATGATGCGTGCAGCGGCGGCGGCAGGAGCCTTGAGGACACCGGCAACCTTGGCGAGCTGCAGCTCACGGGACTCGAGAGCTGCCAGGGCGGCAACTTCGCTTGCGTTCAGAGCCTTGCCCTCGAAGTAGCCGGTCTTGATGATCAGCTGCTTGTTGGTCTTGGCAAAGTCCGTCAGGCTCTTGGCGGCGGCAACCGCGTCACCCTTGATGAACGCAATTGCGGTGGGGCCTGCAAGCTGGCCGTCGAATGCTTCGACACCGGCTTCCTTGGCAGCAATCGCGGTCAGGGTGTTCTTGACGACCGAGAACTTGGTGTCCTGGCCGAGAGAAACACGCAGCTGCTTGAGCTGTGCAACAGAGAGCCCGCGGTATTCGGTCAGGACAGCGGCGGTCGATTCCTTGAAATCGTTCGTGATCTCAGCTACTGCGGAGATCTTGTTGGGCGTTGCCATAACCCTCCTTCCGGGGAATAGTGCCGGTCTTCCGGGTCCCCGCTCAAGAAGAGCTGCAACGAAAAACGCCCCGCGCAGATGCACGGGCTTGGCTCGACGCGGTCCATGACCACGGAGACTTGCTTCGTTCACCTGCGCCGGCCGCCCTTTGTCAGGGTCCTTCGTCCGGGAATCCGCGGATCCTTCCGGGCGCAGCTGCACTGTTGAGCTTTGCCTGGAAAGTGGATTCCCATCAACCGACGGTCTTTGGTACCTCAAGGTTACGGGACGACGCCGCGCTATTCCAAATCGGCCCGGTTCCGGACCCCGCGCTCATTCCGAGGACGTGGTGCCGGCCCGGGCGGGAAGTTCCTTCTGCCACAGACCGGTGACTCCCGCCGTCGTGAATCCAAGCTGCTTGTTGACGGTCAGCAGGTAGCGGTTTTCCGGTGCGTTCCACGTGTAGATCACGCGGGCGTCGGGGAACTGTTCGCTCAGGCGCTGCATGTTTGCCACCTTGATGAGCAGGCCAAGCTTGTTCCCGCGGTGCTCCTGCAGCACCGTGGTGTCGTCCTGGAACACCACGTCCTGGCGCTGGGCGAGCACCCCGATGGTGGTCAGCCCGACGATGCGTCCGCTGGCGATGTGCTCGACGGCGGTGACAACAGTCCGGCGGCCCTGCGCGATGGCGGCGTCCTCCGCCTCGCGCAACATGCCGCCGTCGAACACCAGTTGCTCTTCCATTGCACCCGCTGCGTCGTCGTCGACCGATTCGCCCGCGGCGTTTTCCAGTGCGGCGACGGCGTCCAGCCACTCTTCGGGGCAGCGGTCAGTCCAGTGGTGGATGCGGTACCGGCCCCCGTTGGCGGCGTCTGCCTCCGCTTCGAGCTCGGACACGAGCTTCGAATCAAGGGGAAGGGTGCACGAGCTGAACTGTTCAATGTGCTGCAGGGTGTAACCGGCCCGCTGGGCGAAGTCGACTTCGCGGCTGGCCGAGGGGACAAAGCCCAGTCCGCTGCCCGGAACGAGCTGGCCGCCCGCGTCACCCTGCAGTGACGCCGCGGGATGGTTGGTGTCCACCATGGCCATGGTGCGGCCTTCGGCCCTGGCAAGCTGCTCCGCGGCTTCGAGGAGCCGCCGGCCGGCACCGCGCCGCTGGAATTCGGGGAGGATGTCCAGCGTGAATTCGGCGAGGTCGAGGTTGTCTGCCAAAGGCAGGGCAATGTCGACGATGCCGATGATCCGGCCGTCGATCCGGGCGACCAGGATGATCTGGCGCTCGTAGGGATCCTCGAGTTCGAGGAGTTTTTCCAGCGGGGTGTAGGCGAGGTCGTCGCTGCCCCAAAGCTGCATGCGGACCTTCCGGCTCACCTCAACGGCTTCGAGGAAGTCCTTGGCGTCGGTTCCTTCCAGCGAGTCGGGAATCCACAGCTGTCCGATCTCCACGTTGTCCGTCATCCGGTCCTCTTCTGCCATTCGCCGTAGGCACCCGAAGGTGCGAAGCCAAGCGCCACGTTTATCGCCAGCATGTAGCGGTTCTCTTCCGCATTCATGGTGGTCACCCGTTCAACCCTGGGATATTCCAGTTTCAAGCGTCGCAGATTGGCGATCTTCAGCCTCATTCCGAGACGGTGGCCACGGTGGCCTGCTGCCACAAGCGTATCGTCCTGTTCGCCCAGCCACGGCTTAAGCGGGTCCACATAAAGTGCCGTGTAACCGCCGAGCACCCCGCTGGCCCGGTGGCGGGCAGCAACCACCAGGCACGCCTGGCCTTCATCAGCAGTCTCCTTCTCGAGGGTGCGCACCCGCGCCCGGTCCCACGCCTCAGCTTCATACTCCAGGCCGCCCACGGGGGCGTCCGTGCTCATCCGGCCCATCAGGAGCGCGAACTCGTCCACCAGATCCTCGGGGCAGTTGTTGGTCCAGCTGAGGAGCTCGTATTCGGAGGACGCCATTTCCGCCTCGGCCATCAGTCCGGACCAATCCGGCGCGCCGTCCAGGACCAAAGTGCTGTAACGAGTGGCCTGGGCCAGCAAGTAGCCGTGCCGGAGGGCAAAAGCAGTGCCGGGCGCTTTCCTCGGCACTGCTCCCGAGCCGACCGGGGACAACAGGACGTCGGTCCCGTATTCCGGTCGTTCGGGATCCCCCGAACTCGCCATCAGGACTCCCCTGCCCTCGTCCCGGGCCACGGCCTCAAGGTGCCGGAGCAGCGTGCTGCCAAGCCCCCTGCGGCGGTAGGGTGCGGCGATGTCAACGCGCAGCCATGCGCTGCCCAGGTTGTCTTTCAGGGAGAGCTCGACGAATCCGCGGCCAATGATCTTTCCGTCCGCGCGGAGGTAGAAATTCCGGAGCCTGCGGTAGTCGTTGTCGGCCCAGCCGGCAAGCCGTGCGGGGAGTGACGCCGCTAGGTCCAGATTGCCCCAGTGCTCCAGCAGGATCCCGTCCAGGGCTTCGCAGTATTCGCGGAACTCCGCGGCCTCCGCAGAATCCAGGCTGCGCGGCAGACGAAGTTCGTGGATGGTGGCGTCGACCATGGCCCAAGCCTAGCCCGCGCGGGGTCCCCGGCCGAGCTTGCGAGGCCGGGGAGCGGGTTGGGCGCTAGCCCGCGCGCGGGGTCCCCGGCCGAGGGTGCCAAAAGGCCGCCCGGCGTCTGCCGGGCGGCCTTTTGAGTGGAACTGTGAAGCTTAGGCTTCGGTCAGGACCTTGGTGACGTTCGGGTCGACCGAGATGCCCGGGCCGAACGTGGTGGTGACGGTAGCCTTCTGGATGTAGCGTCCCTTGGAAGCGGACGGCTTCAGGCGGAGGACCTCTTCGAGGGCTGCGGCGTAGTTCTCGGCCAGCTTGATGGCGTCGAAGGATGCCTTGCCGATGATGAAGTGCAGGTTCGAGTGCTTGTCGACGCGGAAGTCGATCTTGCCGCCCTTGATGTCGTTGACGGCCTTGGCGACATCCGGGGTAACCGTGCCGGTCTTCGGGTTCGGCATGAGGTTACGCGGGCCGAGGACCTTACCGAGGCGGCCAACCTTGCCCATGAGGTCAGGGGTGGCAACGGCTGCGTCGAAGTCGGTCCAGCCGCCTGCGATCTTTTCGATCAGGTCGTCGGAACCAACGAAGTCGGCGCCGGCAGCGATTGCTGCTTCGGCCTTGTCGCCGGTTGCGAAAACCAGGACGCGGGCGGTCTTGCCCGTGCCGTGGGGAAGGTTGACCGTGCCGCGGACCATCTGGTCAGCCTTGCGGGGGTCAACGCCGAGGCGGAAAGCGACCTCAACCGTTGCGTCAAATTTGGACGGGTTGATTTCCTTTGCCAGGCTGATTGCCTCGAACGGGGCGTAGACCTTGCCAGCCTCGATCTTGGCTACGGCTGCCTCATATGCTTTGCTGCGCTTTGCCATGCTGCTATTTCTCCTTGTGCAGTTGTGGTCTGCGGACCGCGCGGGGCCCTGCCACAGTTGGAAGTCCGGCGGTTTGTCCGTGCCGGCTTGCCAACATTTCTATGATTTCAAAAACCGGTTTCCCGGCGGTTGAAGGCTGTGATTAGCCTTCGACGGTGATGCCCATGGAACGGGCGGTGCCGGCGATGATCTTCGCAGCACCTTCGAGGCTGGTGGCGTTGAGGTCTTCCATCTTGGTGGAAGCGATCTCGTTCACCTGCGCCTGGGTCAGCTTGGCAACCTTGACGGTGTGCGGCGTGGCGGAACCCTTGGCAACGCCTGCAGCCTTCTTGATGAGCTCTGCAGCCGGCGGGGTCTTGGTGATGAAGGTGAAGGAACGGTCTTCGTAGACCGTGATTTCAACCGGGATAACGTTTCCGCGCTGGGCTTCCGTCGCAGCGTTGTACGCCTTGCAGAATTCCATGATGTTGACACCGTGCTGGCCAAGCGCAGGACCGATCGGCGGGGCCGGGTTGGCGGCACCTGCCTGGATCTGCAGCTTGATGAGGCCGGTGACCTTCTTCTTGGGAGCCAATGTAGGGTCCTTCTCTAAATAGCGTCCTGGGACACAGGAGCGTGCCTCAGGTTGTTGGCCGCCATGGCGAGGCGGCCGGCCGCCCCGCCACCGCTAAGCAGGCGGAAGCAGGGCGAAATCTTGGGTGGATCAGATCTTGGTGACCTGGTTGAACGCCAGGGTGACCGGGGTTTCGCGCTCGAAGATGGAAACCAGCACCACAAGGGTCTGGGATTCGGGCTTGATCTCGGAAATCGTGGCCGGGAGGGTCTCGAAGGGGCCTTCCTTGACGATGACCGATTCGCCGACCTCGAAGTCCACGGCAACCGGGGCAGCGCTCTGCTTGACCGGCTTGCCCTTCTCGGCCTGCTCCTCCTCGAACACCGGGGCGAGCATGGAGAAGACCTCGTCGAGGCGCAGCGGCACGGGGTTGTGGGCGTTGCCCACGAAGCCGGTGACGCCGGGGGTGTGGCGGACGGCGCCCCAGGAGGCATCCGTCAGGTCCATGCGGACCAGGACGTAACCGGGGATGCGGACGCGGTTGATGACCTTGCGCTGGGCGTTCTTGATCTCAACGACTTCTTCCATGGGCACCTGGATTTCGAAGATGTAATCTTCCATGTCCAGGGTCTGGATGCGGGTCTCGAGGTTCGCCTTCACGCGGTTTTCGTAGCCGGCGTAGGAGTGGATGACATACCAGTCACCCTCCTGGCGGCGCAGCTTGGCTTTGAATTCCTCGGCCGGATCGGCCGGTGCAACGGCAGCCGCGGCGGCAAGGGCGTCGTCGCCGGACTCTTCTCCGGCGGTTTCAGGCGCAGCAGACTCAGCCTCGGACGTATCCACGGCCTCCGCCGCGGCGTCCGTGCTTCCATCCAGCTCAGTCTCGTTTACCTCGAGCTCCTGCTCAGACACTTGGTCTCCTGCTTCCTCATTGCCTAACATGCCTATTTAAATGGCTCAATTCCGCAAACCCTGCAAAATCCCTTGAATTTCCGGGGATTTTCCGCACGGCTTACGGAGCGATCCGCTTAGCGGTCCGTGGCGCCTGACCCGCCAAGCAGCCAGCCGACTCCGGTACCGAAGGCCAGGTCCAGCAGCGTGACGACGAGCATCATGACGGCCACGAAAACCAGCACCACAAGGGTGTAGTTGATCAGTTCCTGGCGGGTCGGAGCGACCACCTTCTTGAGTTCGCCGATTACCTGGCGGACAAAGAGGGTGATTCGAGCGAAGAAGCCGGCGTTGGCTTTCCTGGCAGGTCGGCCCTTCGAGCTGCTTGCAGCTGTTTCGGTCACCCGGTCCTCACTCATCCAACGTTGTTGACCCGGTTCTGATCAGAACCGTTGCCGCGTCTGCCCCGGACTAAATACCGGAACAGCCTGCGCAGGGCAGACAGGACTCGAACCTGCAACCTGCGGTTTTGGAGACCGCTGCGCTACCAATTGCGCCACTACCCTATGGAACGAATCCATGTTTTTTGATCCCACCAGAGGCGCGGACCATTGTGATGTTTTTCAACACCGGTGAACCAGTCTACGCAAGAACTTCGCGATAGTCGAACCGGGATGGTTCCGGCGTGTCCGGGCATCCAGGTTCCCGCCGCAACCGTCACTTTCGCAAGGCGGCCCGCGGGGCGTCCGCTGAACAGCATAGAGTAGATCACGTCGTTTCCCATCATCCAGCTCATGCTGCCAGCGAAGAACGGTCCCACATGCCTGCCGGAACAGCTCCCGCCCGCGTTTCACAGAGAATTTCCGCCATTGCCGAATCCGCCACCCTTGCCGTTGATGCCAAGGCGAAGGCGCTCAAGGCCGCCGGCCGTCCCGTCATCGGCTTCGGCGCAGGGGAACCGGACTTCCCCACCCCGGACTACATCGTCAAGGCTGCCATCGAAGCCGCGGGCGATCCCAAGAACCACCGTTACTCCCCCGCGGCCGGGCTGCCGGAACTGAAGAAGGCCATTGCGGAAAAGACGCTCCGCGACTCGGGCTACCAGGTCGATGCGTCCCAGGTCCTGGTGACCAACGGCGGCAAGCAGGCCGTTTACAACGCTTTCGCCACCCTGCTCGACCCGGGTGACGAGGTCATCATCCCCACTCCGTTCTGGACCACCTACCCCGAGGCCATCCGGCTTGCCGGCGGCGTGCCCGTGGAGGTTTTCGCCGGCCCTGAGCAGGGTTACCTGGTGACCGTGGACCAGCTCGAAGCCGCCCTCACGGACCGCACGAAGATCCTGCTGTTCGTCTCCCCGTCCAACCCCACCGGCGCCGTCTACAGCCCGGAACAGGTCGCCGAAATCGGCAAGTGGGCAGCTGCCAAGGGCCTGTGGGTGGTCACGGATGAGATCTACGAGCACCTGACCTACGACGGCGTGCCGTTCACGTCCATCGCGACCGCCGCCCCGGAACTCGGTGACAAGGTTGTCATCCTCAACGGCGTGGCCAAGACCTACGCCATGACCGGTTGGCGCGTCGGCTGGATGATCGGCCCGGCCGACGTCGTCAAGGCGGCCACCAACCTGCAGTCGCACGCGACGTCCAACGTCTCCAACATCATGCAGCTCGCTGCCCTCGCCGCGGTCTCCGGCCCGCTGACCGCCGTCGACGAAATGAAGGTTGCCTTCGACCGCCGCCGGAAAGCGATCGTGGCCGGCCTGAACGCCATCGAAGACGTTGACTGCCCGACGCCGGCCGGCGCGTTCTACGTCTACGCCGACGTCCGTGCGCTGCTCGGCAAGGAATTCCCGACGGCGAACGGCCCGGTCCGTCCGTCGACTTCGGCTGAGCTGGCCTCGCTGATCCTGGACGAAGTTGAGGTCGCGATTGTTCCGGGCGAGGCCTTCGGCCCCTCGGGATACGTCCGCCTTTCCTACGCGCTGGGTGACGAAGACCTCGCAGAAGGCGTCCGCCGCCTCCAGGACTTCCTCGGCAAAGCCAAGTAGGTCCACCTGAAGAACGCCCCCTCCGCGGAGAACTGCCGCAAAGGGGGCGTTCTTCGTGCCCTCCTCGGCATCACAGCAGGCGGCGTTCGGCGGCCCATTTGGTCAGTTCATGACGGTTGGAGAGCTGCAGCTTGCGCAGCACCGCGGAGACATGGGTTTCCACGGTCTTGATGGAAATGAACAGTTCCTTGGCCACTTCCTTGTAGCTGTAGCCGCGGGCGATGAGCCGCATGACTTCGAGTTCGCGGGCGGACAGGCGGTCCAATTCGCCGTCGGCTATTTCCGCCGGCGAGGTACCGAAGGCGTCCAGCACGAAACCCGCCAGGCGCGGCGAAAACACGGCGTCGCCGTCGGCTACGCGGATGACAGCGTCGGAAATCCCGGTCCCGGAAATGGTCTTGGTGACGTACCCGCGTGCCCCTGCCCGGATCACGGCCACCACGTCCTCCGCGGCGTCGGAGACGCTCAGTGCGAGGAAGCTGGTGCTGCCCAGCAGCTGCGCCGACTTGCTGATGACCTCGCGTCCGCCGCCACCCAGCCCGCCGGGGAGGTGGACATCCAGCAGGACCACTTCGGGCAGCTGTTCGGCGATGACCCGGATGGCGTCGTCAACCGAGCCCGCTTCGCCGACGACATCGATCCGGGAATCAAGGTCCGCTTTCAGCCCGGAACGGAAGATTGCGTGGTCATCGACGATCACCACCCGGACCGTGCGGGCGGCTCCTGCGTTGTTCATGGTCTTCCCTCTCCATTGCGTTCGTCCGGGCCGGCCGCCGCCGGAAGGCTGAGCCGCACTTCGGTTCCCGACGGGCCACTGGTGATGGCTGCAGTGCCACCGTGCCTTTTCATGCGCCCGATGATCGATTCCCGTACGCCCAGCCGGTCCTGCGGGACGGCCTCCGGGTCAAAACCGGCGCCGCGGTCCTTGATGAAGATCTCGCTGCCTGTGTCCGAATTCTCCAGGTAGACGGACACCGTTCCGCCGCCGTGCCGGGCCGCGTTAAGCATCGCCTCCCGGGCTGCCTGTACCAGCGCCTCGTGCCGCTCGCTCATGGGTGCGTCCCCGACGCTGACGACGTCGACCACGTGTCCGTGGGTGTCTTCCACCTCGGCCGCGGCGGCCTTGATCCGGTCGGCGAGGTGGCCGGCGTCGGCGGTCTGGTCCCGGTACAGCCAGCCGCGGAGTTCGCGTTCCTGGGCGCGGGCCAGACGGACGACATCCTGCTCCGAGCCCGCGCGGCGCTGGATCAGGGCCAACGTCTGCAGCACGGAATCGTGCAGGTGGGCGGCGATTTCCGCCCGTTCCGTTTCCCTGACCCGGCCTGCGCGCTCGGTCTCCAGATCCTTCCAGAACTTCAGGCCCCACGGCAGCAACACCAAGGCCACGCCGCCAAGCACGGCCACCGAAGCCAGCAGCGCCAGCCAGGTCTGTTCCCAGGAGCCCGAGCCGGACACCATGACCAGCACCCCGGCCATCACGAGCGCCAGCCCTGCGGCCAGGCGGACCCAGCCACCGGCCTGGTCCGCCTTGGTCTTATCCACCAGGCCTGCCCGGCGGCTTTCGTCCAGCTGCATCCAGGCGATGGCGGCACCTCCGAGGATGGCGGCTGCCGGAATCAGCGTGCCCAGTGGCACGTCCATGCCCAGTTGCCGCGCTACGAGGATCCCGGCCACGAAAAGCAGCCCCGCTCCCAGCAGCAGTTCCTTGCCGTACCGGAACCGGCCGCCGGTGAACCAGGGGGCGGGCCGGCCCGGGAGCGATGCCGGTCCGTAGCTTTGCGGAGCGGGCGCCGGTGAGGGCGAACTCACCGCCGGAGCAATCGGCGACGCCGGCCGCCGCGCAGCACGCCGGGCTCCGTCGTCCGCGGTGGGCACCAGGATCCAGAGCCAGGCATAGAACACCAGCCCCGCCCCGCTGGCAAGGGTCGCCAGGCCCATCCCGAGCCGCAGGTACTTCACGGGCCAGCCCAAGTGCGTCGCAAGACCGCTGCAGACGCCGGCAATCACGCGGTCGCCGCCGCGCACCAGGGGCGGACGCTGGGCAGGGCTTGTCATGCCTCCATCCAAACACGGATCAGGGGTCCGGGACCCCTGGAACCGGGGTATCCCAGGGGTGCCTCAGGGACCGTTCAGGGTATCCCCCAGTAGAGGACGGTGCCGTCCGGGCGGCAGGATCGAGGTATGAACTCGAACAGCACACCCGGAACCCCGGGGCAAGGCAATCCGGGGCAAGGCGAGGAGACCGGCCACAGCGCCGAACCCGGCGCCCGGTCCCCGCAGAATTTCTTCGCCTGGATCCGCAGCCAGGGCGTGGCCCGGGGGCAGGACCGGTGGATCGGCGGCGTTGCCAGCGGCATCGCCCACCGTTTTGGCATCGACCCGCTGATTGTCCGCGGCATTTTCGTCGTACTGGCGATCTTCGCCGGCGTCGGCGTCCTGCTTTACGGCGTGGCCTGGGCTCTGCTGCCGGAGCCGGACGGGCGCATCCACGCCCAGGAGGCCGGCGCCGGCCGATGGACGGCGGGAATGACAGGGGCGGTGATCACCACGGTCATCGGCCTTCCCGGACTCGGCCGGGGTGTCTGGGGCTGGGGCTGGAACGGCCTTCCCGGACTCTTCTGGGCTCTTTTCTGGGTAGGCGCGATTGCCTGCCTGGTCTACTTCCTGGTCCAACGGAACAGGAACAGGAACGGGGGAAACAGTATGGGGAACCCGTACCACGCAGGGGCAGCTCCGGCAGCTCCACACGGCGGCACTTTCGCAGGGACGCCAGGCATGAACGCTTTCGCCACCCCCGCCACAGGGAGCCTGCCGCTCCCGGGTGAGGCACCGCCGTCGGGCGTTCCGGCAGGGCCCGGATTCCCGGGCGTCCCGGCCCAGCCGCAGTGGAAGGGCGGGCAGCCCCGCGGGCCGCGCAGGCAGGGACCGGGAGCCGCGATCATCGCGGTTTCCGCGGGAGCGGCGCTCCTGGTGGGCGGCACCCTCAAGCTGCTCGACGCCGGTGGCACTATCCAGCTGGGCGACGCCGCCAATGCGGTGGTCTGGGCGAGCGGCGCGGCCGTGCTCGGGCTGGGCATCCTGATAGCCGGGCTCCGTGGACGGACTTCGGGGTTCCTCGGCTTCCTTGCAGTGGTGGCGTTGGTGATCGGCGGGATCTTCAACGTGATTCCCCGCGGCGACCACCTCGCCCTGCAGAACACCCAATGGACTCCGCTCACCATCGCGGACGCCCATAACGGCTACGACATCACCGGAGCGAACGGAACGGTTGACCTCACGAAAGTAAAGCTCGACGAGCCCCTGGAATCCGGGCTGGTAGTGCCCCTCAAGATCACCGCGAGCAACATCAGGGTACTCATTCCCGAAACGGTGCCCGTGGAGATCAAAGCGGACATGATCTTCGGAAATCTCAAGGGGGCCGGCAGCAGCAACAGCGGCCAGTCCGAGGGGCAGCAGGTCTTCAACTCAGGCAAACCGGGGGCCAGCATGGTCATCGAACTGGACGGCACCTTCAGTAACGTCACCATCCAGGAAGGGAACTGACATGGCAACGCAGGAACCAGGGCCGCTCTACGGAGCCAGCGGGAGCGGCACCGGACAAGCACCGGGACCACGGGTCGGCACTGTGGTGTGGGGCCTGGTCATCGTGGCCCTCGCGGCCCTGATCATCATCTCCAAGCTGGGCCTGGTTGCCCTCAATGGGAACTACGTCCTGATCGGGCTCATGATCGGAGCCGGCGCGGCGCTGGTCATCGGTGGCCTCGTGTCGGCCCGTTCGCGCAAGTCCAAGGCCGGGCCAGCGGAAACGGATCCCGGGAACGGAACCCTCCACGGGTGACCAGTCCTTTGAAAATTCCCAGCGGGTGCCGCCCAGGCACCCGCTGGGGCGTGACAAAGCACCTCCGACAAGGAAGGCTCGAACCATGAACAAATTCTTCAGCATCATCCGAAGCATCGGCCTCAAGCGCGGGCCGCAGCGCTGGCTCGGCGGAGTCTGCGGCGGCATCGCGGCCAAGCTGCATGTCGACGTCGCGTATGTCCGGGTGGCATTCCTGCTCTTCTGCCTCCTGCCGGGACCCGCGATCGTTTTCTACGTGGTGGCCTGGCTGCTGCTCCCGGCACAGAACGGGAGCATCGCACTGGAATCCTTCCTCGCGCAACGCGGCAGCAACCGCTCCTGAATCCACGGCAGGCGTCCGCGCGAGGATTGCGCGCGGAGGCAGGCGCGGCCAAATGTTGCGGCTTTGTTTCCGGGGGCTCATCCCTGCCGGCGGCCCCGGTTTGTGTCCTACCCCACATTGCCGCCTACAATCTAGGGGAGCTCAGCGTGGCGCTCTGCACGTGTACCTCCTAGCCAGGATTTGAGCGCTCATGAAAATTGGAATCCTCACCAGCGGCGGCGACTGCCCCGGACTTAATGCCGTCATCCGCGGTGCAGTCCTGAAGGGCATCGCCATCCACGGCCAAGAGTTCGTCGGTTTCCGCGACGGCTGGCGCGGCGTGGTTGAGGGCGACATTGTCGAGATCCCCCGCACAATGGTCCGCGGCATCGCCAAGCAGGGCGGCACCATCCTGGGCACTTCCCGCACCAACCCCTTCGAAAACGGCGGCGGCCCGGAGGTCATCAAGGGCCACATGGACCGGCTCGGCATCGACGCCATGATTGCGATCGGCGGCGAAGGCACACTGGCCGCGGCCAAGCGGTTGACCGATGCGGGCCTCAAGATCGTCGGCGTGCCCAAGACCGTCGACAACGACCTCGACGCCACCGACTACACGTTCGGCTTCGACACGGCCGTGCAGATCGCCACCGAGGCAATCGACCGGCTGCGCACCACCGGCGAATCCCACCACCGTTGCATGATCGCCGAGGTCATGGGCCGGCACGTCGGGTGGATCGCCCTGCACGCCGGCATGGCCTCGGGTGCCCACGCCATCCTCATCCCGGAACAGAAGGTCTCCATCGACCAGATCACGGAATGGGTCAAGGAAGCCCACGACCGTGGCCGCGCTCCCCTCGTTGTAGTAGCGGAAGGCTTCGTGCCGGATCACATGGAAGCCCCGCACTCCGAGCGCGGCCTGGACACCTTCGGCCGCCCCCGCCTGGGCGGCATCGCAGACCAGCTGGCGCCCGAAATCGAGGCCCGCACCGGCATCGAAACCCGCGCCACGATCCTGGGCCACATCCAGCGCGGCGGTGTGCCGTCGGCGTTCGACCGGGTCCTGGCCACCCGCCTCGGCATGGCAGCCATCGACTCCGTGGTGGAGGGCCGCTGGGGAACCATGGTCTCCCTCAACGGCACGGACATTGTGCACGTCGGTTTCGAGACCGCCCTGGGCAGACTGAAGACAGTTCCGCAGCACCGTTACGACGAAGCCGCTGTGCTTTTCGGCTAGAGCTGTACTTTTCGTCTAATGCCACGCTCTTCGGCTAAAAACAGGAAAGGGACCGTGCCTTCGGGCACGGTCCCTTTCTGCGTCTTCGGGGCGGTTCCCTCTTTGCCTAGACTCAATGCATGGGATTTGCTGAGGGATCTGCCGACATCGTCTTGCTGGCCTGGGCGCGGCATCTTGGATTCGACGACGCCGCCTTCGCCCACGTGCGCTTCTCCGCCACGACCGCCGGCAGCGAACGGCTGGTCCGGGAGGATGACGGAGCGGATTCGATCACCTTCGTCAGGCTTTTCGGGCATTCGGCCCTCGTGGGTCCCGCCTGGGCCACCGAAGAAGCCGGCGGATACAGCGACGAGGAACTCAGCGAGCACGCCACCCTGATGCGGCTGAGCCGCGAACACGGTGGCCATGGCCTGGGCACTTCGGCCCTGCTGTTCGCCGACGATCTCCCGCTCGCCCAGCCCGGCGGTGAAGTGACCGTCTCCCACGGGCACCCGGAGGCCATCGAGCTGGAGGGCATGTGCCCGCCCGACGACGCCAACGAGGCCCGCCTTGGCTCCATGAGCCACTGCTTCACCCTGATGGACGGTGCGGACGATGCCGGAAACCCCGTGGCCTGCGGTGCCTACGCGGAGTGGGAGGGCATCCTGGCGGACATGGGCGTCCTGGTCCGGCCGGAACTGCGCCGCCAGGGACTGGGCACGCTGGCCGCCTCGATCGCATCGCACGAGGCCCTGGCCTCCGGCCTGACCCTGCAGTGGCGCGCCGCGCTGGATAACCGCGGCGCGCTTGCCCTCGCCAGGAGCCTGGGATTCGCCGACGGCGGCACTGTCACTTCTGTGCTGCTGCGTTGACTTCCGTGGTCCCCTCCGCGGCCTGCGGCGCCTTGGCCCCCCAGTCCTGGACCGCCTTCGGCTTGCCGAACAACAGTGCCGCCACGGCGCCCAAGAGGATCGCAAAGGCGGGTAGCAGCACCGACTGGGACATCGCCGTCGAGAATCCCGCGTGCAGGAATTCCGGCAGCCGCCCGCCCATCGGCCCCTCCCCTGCCGGAGCGCCGCCCGGAATCGCCGGGAGTTCGGCAGCGAGGCGGGCCTGGATCAGCGAGGCGATCGCCGCAGAGCCCAGCACAGCCCCGATCTGCCGTGTGGTGTTGAAAACGCCCGATCCGGCACCGGCCTGGCGCGGCGGAAGGTTACGGGTGGTCGCGTTGGACACCGGGCCCCAGATGAAGCCGTTGGCCACGCCCTGCAGCGCGCTGGGAAGCAGGAACATCCAGATGGGGGTCTCGGGCTTGAGCAGGGCACCGGTCCAGAAGAGCGCCCCGGACAGGCACACGAGGCCGAACGCGGCGAACCAGCGGGGGTTGATCCGGTCGATCAGCTTTCCCACGAAGGGCGCCAACGCACCGGAGAGCACCGCCATGGGAATCATCAGCAGGGCTGACTGGGTGGGAGTCAGGCCGCGGACCACCTGGTAGTAGAAGATGGTGGGAAGCGGGAACGCGGTGATGGTGAAGCCCACCGCCATGATGGTGGTGTTGCCCAGGGAGAAGTTCCGTTCCTTGAACAGTCCCAAGGGCAGCAGCGGCTCCCCGCCGCGGCGCTCCAGCACCCACTGCCACACCACGAAGAGCGCCAGGACCACGATGCCCGCGGCGATCAGGCCCCAGACGGTGACCGGGCCGACGACGGTCCCCCAGTGGTACGTCTGGCCCTCCTGGATGCCGAACACCAGCAGGAACATCCCGACGGCGGAAAGCAGCACGCCCGGGATGTCGAAGCGGTGGCTGTGCGTGGCGAGGGAGGGGACGAAGCGGGTGACTGCCAGGAAGCCGATCAGGCCGATCGGCACGTTGACGAAGAAGATCCATTCCCAGCCCAGGCCGTCCACCAGCACGCCGCCCAGGATCGGGCCGACCAGGATGGCCATGCCGGCGGTGGCGCCCCAGAGGCCCATGGCTGCGCCGCGGCGGTCCGGCGGGAAGATCCGGGTGATGACGGCCATGGTCTGCGGCGTCATCATGGCAGCACCGAAGCCCTGCACGGCGCGGGCGGCGATCAGCATGCCGACGTCGCCGGCAAGTCCGCACCAGAGCGAGGCAAGGGTGAAGACGACCAGTCCGGAAAGGTAGAGGTTCTTGGGGCCGAAACGGTCCCCGAGCCGGCCGGTGATGAGCAGCGGCACGGCGTAGGCCAGCAGGTAGGCACTCGTCACCCAGATGACGGCGTTGATGTCTGCGTTGAGCCCCTGCATGATCCGCGGGTTCGCCACGGAAACGATGGTTGAGTCGATCAGGATCATGAAGAACCCAATGACGAGGGACCATAGGGCGGGCCAGGGTTTGGCGACTTGTTCCATGGTTTTCCTTAGTCTGTGCTTGTGGCGTAGTTGTCTTTGGCGTGGACCTGCCAAGGCAGTTCCCCGCTGCGGAGTTCGGCCTGGAAGCCGCGGATCCAATCAATCTCGGTCCGCAGCATGGCTTGCTGGAACTCGACGTCCACCCAGTATTTGCGCTCGACCCCCTTGGCGATGACGCCTTCGCGTCCCCGCTCCAGGGACGCCAGCTGCTCCTCGAGCGCGCCGAGCCGCGTGTCCAGCAGTTCGAGGACGACGCCGGAAGGCAGGTTGTGTGCCTCGGCAATCGCATGCGGGAAAACCGGGTATTCATTCACCGCGTCGGAAAGCATCCCCGCCAGCCGCTGTGACAGCGCGGTCCTCCCGGACTCCGTGATCCGGTAGGTGGTGCGTTCGGGCCGGCGGCCGTCCCGGTCCGTTCCGGTGGCCTCGAGCAGGCCGTCCGACTCGAGCCGCGCCACCGCATGGTAGAGCGTGCCCGGGCGGACCTTCACCAGACGGTCCTCATGGCGCGCCATCAGCAGTTGATACATCTCGTAAGGGTGCATGGGCGCTTCCACCAGGAGTGCCAGGACGGCGACCCCGAGCGGGGACAACTGTGAGCGAGCCATCCGTGGTCCTTTGGGTGCGAGAGTTATTCCACTACGACTATTCCACGTGGAATATTAGGCCGCAAGACTACGGGACTGTGGTTCCGGACACCTCAGCCGCGGAGCAAGGCGACGTCACCCCAGAAGCTGCAGGATCTCCGCGCGGGCGAACATCCGGGCGGCTTCCCGGGCAGTCGGGGAACCGGCGTCGGGATCCGCCCCGGCGTCGATCAGGACCCGGGCGACATCCGTGTAGCCCTTGAAAACCGCACCGGCAAGGGGCGTCTGGCCGCGGCTGTTCGGGGCGGAGGCATCGGCGCCGTGGTGCAGCAGGAGCTGGACGGTCTCCGGATGGCCGTGGTAAGCGGCGAGCATCAGCAGCGAATCACCGGCGGGGTTGGAGATCCCGGCCGGAGCCCCGGCGTCGAGGTAGCTGCGCAGCACGGGGTCGTTGCCCTCGCGGGCGGCGTCAAACAAGGCATCCGCAAGGGCGGCGTCCTCGTCCGCCTCGCCTTGGGTTTCGGGAGTTTCGCTCATCGGTGTGGTCCCTTCAGGAATCCGCTCTGACGCCCCACCACCTGGCCGGCATCGGGCGCGACAATCACTTCCTGGGCGGCGGCGTAACTTTCGTCGCCGTCCTGCACGGCCAGCATTTCGGACGGGTCCACGGACCTTTTGACCAAGGCCAGCCCCACCGCGCCCATCTCATAGTGCTGGGCCACGGAAGTCAGCGTACCCACTTTGCGGCCGCCGGCAAGCACGTCGCTTCCGGCCAGGGGCAAGGTGTGCAGGGAACCGTCCAGCTGGAGGAAAACGAGCCGGCGCGGCGGATGGCCGAGGTTGTGCACCCGGGCGATGGTTTCCTGCCCCTTGTAGCAGCCCTTGGCCAGGTGCACCGAGGTGCGCAGCAGGTCCAATTCGTGCGGGATGACACGGTCGTCCGTCTCCGCACCGAGCCGCGGACGCCACGCCGCGATGCGCAGGGCCTCGGAGGCCAAAGTGCCGGCCAGTGCCAGGCCTTCCACGGAGCTTTCGAGTTCGCCCGCCGGGATCAGGTATTCGAACCAGGGCCTCTCCAGACCCGGATGCAGGTCTTCGGCGACCACGCTGTAGGAGTATCCGCCCGCGCCCACGTGCGGCCAGGGATCCTCCCAGACGATCCGGCCTGCCCAGGCGTCCACCGGCTTGGTGGAGCCGACCGTGGCCCACTCCTCCGAGACATCTGCGACCTCCACCCGCAGCATGAACTTCATCTTGGTCAGCCATTCCGCCAGCGGGGCGGCCTCCGCGGCTTCGACCAGGAGCCAGGCGGTTTCGCCGTCGTCCACGATCCTGGCGTCGAACTCGATCCGGCCCTGCACCGTCAGCAGCAGCAGTTCGCTCGAAACCCGCGGCGGCAGGCTGGTCACCTGCTGGGAGGACAGCGTGTTGAGCCAGCTGAGCCGGTCCGGTCCGCTGACGGTGACGACGCCGCGGTGCGAGAGGTCGACGACGGCGGTTCCGGCTGCCAGGGCGCGCTGCTCGCGCAGGGGCTCGCCGTAGTGGGCCGCGACGCCGGAATCGGCGCCCCCGCCTTCGACGGCGCCGGGGCGCGACAACAGAGGGCTTGTGTAAGTCATATCCAGTAGAAGTCCTTTGGGCCTATCGGTATTCCGGGTTTTCAAAGTCGAAGCGCGTTCCGGCCTTCCACTCTGCCGGGAGGTTGCCGTAGGCAGGAATGCCGCCGGCGTCCTTGAGCAGTCGGGCCATATGCAGGAGGTTCCAGGTCATGAAGGTGGTGTTCCTGTTGGTGAAGTCGCTTTCCGGGCCGCCGGATCCTTCGTCCAGGTAGCTGGGCCCCGGACCCACGGGGCCGATCCAGCCGGCGTCGGCCTGGGGCGGAATGGTGAAACCGACGTGCTGCAGGCTGTACAGCACGTTCATGGCGCAGTGCTTGATCCCGTCTTCGTTGCCCGTGATCAGGCAGCCGCCGACCTTGGGATAGTACGCCCATTGGCCCTTGCTGTTGAACTGGCCGGAGTGGGCGTAGAGGCGTTCGATGACCTTCTTGGTCTGCGAGGAGTTGTCGCCCAGCCAGATCGGCCCGGCCAGCACCACGATGTCCGCTTCCTGGACCGCAGGGTAGAGTTCCGGCCATTCATCGCTGGCCCAACCGTGTTCGCGCATGTCCGGGTAGACGCCCGGGGCGATGTCGTGGTCCACCGTGCGGATGAGGCGGGTAGTGACGCCCTGCTTTTCCATGATGCGCCGGCTGACCTCGATCAGGCCTCCGGTGTTGCTGAGCTGCGGCGAAGGCTTCAGGGTCCCGTTGAAGAAGAGGGCCTTGAGGCCGGCGTAGCCGCCCGGTTTGGTGTTTTCATCCATCGATCGCTCCCTTGGCCTTGTGAGCTTGGATTTGAGCCAGCTTGCACATGAACCCATGGTGCCCGGGATCGACCGGTCAGGGAACGCTTTTGGGAGACCTCGTTCAGGAGACCTTGTTTCAGGAGACTTTGTTCAGGAACGCCGAGGCGTGGGCTTCGAGGGACTTGCCGGCGGCGGATACGTCCCAGCGCCACAGCAGGTTGCCGTCCACCAGGCCGAAGATCCGGGTGGCCGCCGCGTATTCCTTCGAATGGCTGCCGCGCATCACCATGTCGGTGCTGAGCTGGATCTGCGGGCCTTTGATCTGGCCGTAGTAGAGCTCGGTGATGCCGCCCGGATGCGTGATGGTGACCGAAAGGTCGAAGCCGCCGTCGGCATTGCGGCGAGCCTCGACGTCGTCGGCGTTTTTTAGCACGGGAACCATCTCCGCGGGAATCAGCCCGGGACCGCCGTCGGCTTCGACCAGTTCGCGCTCGAGCGCCCAGAACCCGGTTTCCACGGTGAGCGGCCGCAGCTTGGTGCCTTGCTCGTCGCTGAGCCAGCTTTCGGCACGGTACTGCAGGTAAGGCAGGCCGTTGTGCGTAAAGGAGACGTGCTGGATGAAGTGTTCGGAATCCTCTTCACCGCTTCCCAGCCGTCCGCGGCCTTCCCACTCACCGATGAGCCAGGACAGGGGGACGAGTTCGGGTGTCAGATCCGTGGGAATCTCAATGGGCACGGCAGTTCTACCTCAGCGCGACAGGAAAACGACTACTACTTCTGGCCCTTGAAAAGGCGGTAAACGACGAATCCGGCGAACCAAGCCATGGAGATGCCGGCCAGGCCGAGCAGGACAAGGAAGAAGATTTCAAAGGCAAGAACAGACATGATGCCATCCTAACGGCTAGTAGATGAGTAGTTTGTCGATGAAGTAGCAAAGTGAACCGACGGCCCACACCGGCGCCACGCCCATGCCCAGCACGGCCGGCAGGTTCAGGCGCCCCGGACGCAGCGTGACCATTCGCCGGAAGCTCAGGAGCACCGAACCCATCACCACGCCCACCACTGCGGCGGCGGGGACGGAAATCGTTGAAAACACCAGCCCGGCAAGCGGGGCAACCAGCCCGGCGACGGCGATGCCCAGCGGGGCCACCACCCGGTCCGGCCAGCGCAGCAGCCCTGTCAGCAACGCCACAGCCGCACTGAGGCCGGCCACCAGCACCATCTCCTGCACGCCGTTGAAGCGGACACTGGCGATCCAGCCGGCCCCGAGGCAGCTGAGCAGGACTCCGGCGCAACTGCCCAGGGTCGATTCGAGCCGCTGGGCCTGGCCCGTGCCCCGGACCAACTGGACAATGAAGACCGCGATGACGCCGGCGGCGATGAAGGCGGGCACATAGTCAAGGAACCCGGGTGCCGGGGCGTAGGCGGCCGCGAAGGAGGAACCGATTCCACTGAGGGCGATGACCGCGGCCAGGGTCTTCTTCGCGGGAACGGCCAGGAAGTGGGGCCAGCCGATGCCGATGACGGCGGCAGCGACAATCCCGACACCCACCATCACCCCGGCGGGGGCATACGATCCAGCGACGATGACCGCGAGTGTGACGAGGCCGACGACCCCGATGCTCCAAGACTTCAATGCGTTCCTGACTTCATTGCGGCCTGCGTTCTGCGGGCGGACCCGGCGTTGAATTTCCTTCGCCCATCCTGCCCTATGCGGCCGAAATATGTCGCCGAAGTTGCCGCAGACGGCCCCAATCCATGTTGCGGATTCGCCCGGCGGGTATACTCAAATGTCAACAGCGATCGTATTGCCGGGCCGTTCCGAAGGTCCTTTCCTCTCGGAGTAACCAGCCGTATGACGCAGTCAGACGCCGGTGGAAGCCCGGTCCAGACGCCCGATGATGCGCGGCCCGCCCCTTGGAGGAACTATGTCGCACATCCTGCTACTGACGAACAGCCCCGGCTCGTCCGTGGACATCCTGCCGGCGCTGGAACTGTTGAACCATCGCGTGCACATCCTGCCCGCAGAACCCACGGCGCTGCTTGACACCGACCCCACCGACGTCGTCTTCCTCGACGCCCGCAAGGACCTGGTGGGCGCACGGTCGCTCACTCAGCTTCTGAAGGCCACGGGCCTGAGCGCTCCCCTGATGCTGATCCTGACCGAGGGCGGCATGGCCGCCGTGTCCTCGGCTTGGTCCGTGGACGACATCGTGCTCGATTCCGCCGGCCCCGCGGAGGTGGAGGCCCGCATCCGCCTGGCAATGGCCCGCGCGGTACCCGGGGAAGAAGAGACGCAGACCGAAATCCGGGCGGCCGGCGTCGTCATCGATGAAGCGAGCTACACGGCACGGGTCAGCGGACAGCCGCTGAACCTGACGTTCAAGGAATTCGAACTCCTCAAATACCTGGCGCAGCATCCGGGCCGCGTCTTCACCCGGCAGCAGCTTCTGACCGAGGTGTGGGGCTACGACTATTACGGCGGCACCCGCACGGTGGACGTTCACATCAGGCGCCTGCGCGCCAAGCTGGGCGCAGACCACGAGAACCTCATCAGCACGGTGCGCAACGTGGGCTACCGCCTGACCCTTGTCCGGCTGCCGGACGACGAGCTTTCAGAGGCTTAAGAGCCGTCCCGTCGCCTGAACAGCGGCCCGCTAAGCAGGCGCAAAAAGAAAGGAAGGCCCGGACTGAGTCCGGGCCTTACTGGGTTTCATGGTGGAGGACATACGGGTCGAACGTATCGAGGCCGCCCCACTGGCGGATCCCCCTCATATCCCGTTCCGAAGAACCGGACGAAACATAGACCTTACAGGGCAACCGCTGTTCGGGCAAAACGGCTCCCGCGGGTGCAATCCGCCGCAGGACGTATAGCCTTGCTGCATGAGTCTTGCGCATCCCGAGAAATGGCCGGTCCTCGCCGTCAACGGCGCCGCGGACCCGGAACTGTTCAGGGACATCAAGGACCTGGCCGCAGCCGCCGAAGAGGCGGACGGCAACCCCCCGCTTTCCGAACAGACCCTTGTGCTGTTGCGGGGCGCCGGCTCCGCTGAACATCCGCTCAGCACCCTCGCCCTCTACGCCCCGGACGAGGACAGCGATCCGTCCACCGGCGAGGACCTGGCGGGGGTCGCCGTCGTCGTCGGGGAACAGGACGGCACCGGAGTCCTGGAAATGGCGGTGCACCCCAGCTACCGCAGCCAGGGTGTCGCCGGACGCCTGCTCGACTACTTGCGGGACACCCGCGGCCTGGGCGGGCTGAACGCCTGGTCGCACGGGGATCACGCCGCTGCCGCCCGGCTGGCCGCCCGCTTCGGGTACCGCCCGGTGCGGGAGCTGTGGAGGATGCGCCTCATGGCGTCCACGGCGGACCTGCCCGACGCCGGCCTCCCGGCCGGGGTGACCCTGCGCACCTTCGTGCCCGGCCAGGACGAGTCCGCCTGGCTCGCGGCGAACAAGGCCGCATTCTCGCACCACCCCGAGCAGGGCTCCATGGCCTTGGCCGACCTCGAGGCTCGCATGGCCGAGGACTGGTTCGACCCCGCCGGCTTCCTGCTGGCGGAGAACGACGCAGGTGAACTGCTCGGCTTCCACTGGACCAAAGTGCACCCGAGGCACGGCGGGCACCCGCCCATCGGCGAGGTGTACGTGGTGGGGGTGACTCCCGCGGCACAGGGCCTGGGCCTCGGCAAGGCCCTGACGATTGCGGGGATCCGGCACCTGGAACAGCACGAGCTGCACGCGGTGATGTTGTACGTGGATGCAGACAACACGGCAGCCGTGACGCTATACCAGAAACTGGGGTTCGTCCGCTGGGATACGGACGTCATGTACGGGCCGTTAACAGAGAATTAACGTGCCGCGGGGTTCCGGCTTAATGCAGCAGTCATGCGGAATTCCGCATCGCGGAGATACTTGTAGGGTTGAAGCAGCCCGCTGAAGAATGAAGGAGAATCCGATGAACCCGGAACCGGCAGGAACGGCCAAAACCGAGGTCAAAGGCTCCACATTGCCTTCCCGCTTTGGCTCCTCCGAGGTACCCGCATCCAGGGCCACCCAGGACCGCATTGACATCCCCGAATTCGCCCCGTCCCTTGAGCCGGAAGGCGACATTTCGCCGGACCGCTTCCTGGACCGGGAATTGAGCTGGCTTGCCTTCAACGCCCGCGTCCTGGAGCTTGCCGAGGATCCGGATCTGTTCCTCCTGGAACGGGTCAGCTTCCTTTCGATCTTCGCCTCCAACCTGGATGAGTTCTTCATGGTCCGGGTGGCGGGCCTCAAGCGCCGCATCGCCACCGGACTGGCCGTGCCCTCCCCCGCCGGGCTGAGCCCCATCGAGGTCCTGGAGCAGATCGGCGAGGCCGCGCACAAGCTGCAGGAACGCCACGCGCGGGTCTTCGCCGAGCAGATCCGCCCGGCACTGGCCTACGAGCACATCCACCTCATGCACTGGAACGAGCTCGACGACGAGGCCCGGCACCGCCTGAGCACCATGTTCAGCGAGAAGGTCTTCCCGATCCTGACCCCGCTCGCCGTGGACCCGGCACACCCGTTCCCCTACATTTCCGGCCTGTCCCTGAACCTCGCGGTGATCGTCCGCAACCCGGTGAGCGCCAAGGAACTGTTCGCCCGCGTCAAGGTACCGGACCAGCTCCCCCGGCTCATCTCCATCGACGGCCCGCGCGCCGGCGCCGTCCCGGGGCGCGTGGCCCGTTTCATCGCCCTCGAAGAGGTCATCGCCGTCCACCTGGACAAGCTCTTCCCCGGCATGGAAGTCATGGAACACCACAGCTTCCGCGTTACCCGCAACGAGGATGTCGAGGTTGAAGAGGACGACGCCGAGAACCTCCTGCAGGCCCTCGAGAAGGAACTGCTGCGCCGACGTTTCGGCCCGCCTGTGCGCCTGGAAGTCACCACGGACATCAACCCGAATATCCGGGCACTCCTGATCCGCGAACTCGGCATCGAGGAATCCGAGGTTTACTCGGTTCCGGCCCCGCTGGACCTGCGCGGACTGTCCGTGATCGCGGGGATCGACCGCGCAGACCTGCACTATCCGAAGCACGTGCCGCACACTTCCCGGTACCTGAACGAATCGGAAACGTCCAAGGCCGCCAACGTCTTCGCGGCGATGCGCCGCCGGGACATCCTGCTGCACCACCCCTACGACTCCTTCTCGACGTCGGTCCAGGCCTTCCTGGAGCAGGCCGCCGCGGACCCGAAGGTCCAGGCCATCAAGCAGACCCTGTACCGCACCTCCGGCGATTCCCCGATCGTTGATGCCCTGATCGACGCCGCCGAAGCGGGCAAGCAGGTGCTGGCCCTGGTGGAAATCAAGGCCCGCTTCGACGAGCAGGCCAACATCTCCTGGGCCCGCAAGCTCGAACAGGCCGGCGTGCACGTGGTGTACGGCATCGTGGGCCTCAAAACGCACTGCAAGCTCTCCCTCGTGGTCCGCCAGGAAGTGGACGGGCTGCGCCGCTACTGCCACATCGGCACGGGCAACTACCACCCGCGCACGGCCCGCTACTACGAGGACCTCGGCCTGCTCACCTCCAACGACCAGGTGGGCGAGGACCTGTCCAAGCTCTTCAACCAGCTCTCCGGCTACGCGCCGAAGTCCACTTTCAAGCGGCTCCTGGTCGCACCGCGCTCGGTCCGCTCCGGGCTGATCGACCGGATCGAAACCGAAATCAGCAACGCCCGCGCCGGCCTGCCTGCCCGGGTCCAGATCAAGGTCAACTCCATGGTGGACGAGGCCATCATCGACTCCCTGTACCGGGCGTCGCAGGCCGGAGTGAAGGTGGACGTGCTGGTGCGCGGCATCTGCTCGCTCCGCCCCGGCGTTCCCGGCCTGAGCGAAAACATCACCGTCCGCTCGGTGCTGGGCCGCTTCCTGGAACATTCCCGGATCTTCGCCTTCGCCAACGGAAACGAGCCTGTCGTGTACATCGGCTCGGCGGACATGATGCACCGCAACCTCGACCGCCGCGTCGAGGCCCTCGTGCAGCTGTCCAGCCGCGAAGACACCGCGCAAGTCCTGGACCTGCTGAAGCGCTACCTCGACCCCGGAACCGCCAGCTGGCACCTGGACAACGAAGGCAACTGGACACGGCACCACCTGGGTGAAGACGGAACGCCGCTGTTGGACATCCAGTCCTGGCTTCTGGCATCTCGATCCCGCCAACGGGCCGCTTCGCGACTCTAGGCAGCAGCAGTGAAGAGCGATACGCCAATTGCAGATCAGACCGACCATCCCGGTGAGGAAGTCGCGGTCACGGCGGCGGGGGCCATCCCTTGGCGCCTCAACAAGGGCGCCCTTGAGGTGCTGCTGATCCATCGGCCCAAGTACGACGACTGGTCGTGGCCGAAAGGCAAGACCGATCCCGGGGAGACCATCCCCGAATGCGCGGTCCGCGAGGTCTCCGAGGAGATCGGCATCCGGGCAACCCTCGGGATTCCCCTGCCGCCGATCCACTACCACGTCACCGCCGGCCTGAAGGTGGTCCACTACTGGGCCGTGCACCTTAACTCTGCGGTGCTCAACGGCAACGGCATCCAGCCCGACGGCAAGGAAGTGGACGCGGTGATGTGGGCCGGCCCGGAGCGGGCGGCCCAGTACCTGAGCAACCCCAGCGACGTTGCCCCGCTCAAACAACTCGCCAAGGCCCATGCCAACGGCGAACTGGAAACCTGGCCCCTGATCCTGGTCCGGCATGCCAAGGCGAAACCGCGGTCCTCGTGGACCAAGGCCGAAGGCAGCCGGCCCCTTGCGGCCACCGGCCAGCGGCAGGCACTCGCCGTGCAGCGGCTGCTGCAAGCGTGGAAACCGATGCGGATCGTCAGCAGCCCGTGGACCCGCTGCGTTGCCACGATCGCGCCCTACGCCAAGGCAGCAGGCGCCAAGGTGAAGCTGGTGGAGGCCCTGACCGAGCACGCCCACGAGCGCAAGCCCAAGAAGACCGGCGACGCCGTCTCCAGCCTGTTCGACAAGCAGCAGGCGGTCGCCGTCTGCACGCACAGGCCGGCGCTGCCGACCATCCTCAAAACGCTGGCCCGGCACATGGGCCCGGAACTCGGCGAACTCCTTCCAAAGGAAGATCCGTACCTGGCACCGGGCGAAATGATCGTCTGCCAGGTGTCGCGGGCCAACGGCGGGCGAATCGTCGCCGTCGAGCAGGTCAAGCCCTTCGACGACTGAGCCGGACGTCCGGACGACAAATGCCCGGCCAGTGGTCCTGGCTGGGCATTTTCTTTTTTCGGACTTCAAGCCAACGTCAGGGCGCAACCTGAAGCTGTGAGAATCCCAACGAGGTAACCGCAGGCGGGAACGGGAGAGTCAGGAACGAGCCGATCGATCCGCTGTAGTGGCCGTATGTGTCCGGCACCGTAATCGTCGTGGGGTAACCACCGAGGCCGTTGAGCACGACGCCGTTAATGGTGATCATCCCGTTGGAGTCCCACCAGGTGACTTCCCCCTTGTTGCCCGCGGCGCCGCTTCCACCGCTTCCGTGCCCGCAGTCGGCACCGGCGTAGTCGCCGGTGTGGTCGCCGCTGAGTTCAATCCATAGCCACACGCCGCCGCCCTCCCCGCCGAGCAGTCGGCTGTCCTTGCCGACGAGGTTCGCCGACAATTCGATCTGGTAGACAGCGGACTTGCCGTACTCAGCCGAGGCCGGCACTGCTGCCGCCAGCGTTCCGGCCAGCAGGCAAAGCAATGCCGACAACGCGATCAGAACTCTTCTTACCGATGCTGGTGCCTTCCTGGCACCGTCAAGATCTTTCATGGCTTTCTCCAAAGGGAGATCCAACAATGTTGGAACGCGCTTCCATGCAGGAACAGGACCGTGGAATTCCCAGCGATTCCGCCCCTTTGAACACAGGGACGCGTTCAGGAATGTCGCCGAATTGGGGCGGCACCAGGCGGCACGGCCTCGAGACAGGTGTAGCCCATCCTGCAGCCGACGAAGCGCGGCGGCTCCGGACGGCCGGCTTGAGTAGAGCCGCCAAACATGCTCACGTGCCCAGAGTAGGCCGCTCGGATTCCCATGACCCGAGTGATTTGTACTCGTTTTCGCACCGGAGCCATGCGCGGCCATCATGAGCGCTTGACGCGCACCAACTTTGTATCAAACACTTAGTACATTGATACAAAGTTGGGGGTTGTCATCATGGAGTTCAATCTGCCGCCCTTGGCCGTCCTGGTACCTGCCGGCGGCGCGGCCATCGTCTACCTGTTCCTGCGCTTCGTGGTGTGGGCACCGCGCACCGGCAGCACGGCCGCTTCGGTTTCGCAGCACGCGCTATGGGTGGGCATCATCGGCTGGATGGCCAGTTCCCTCCAGGGCGCCATGAATGCCGGAATCATCCAGACCAACAGGGTCCCCGGCAACTACCCGGACCGGCCGGACGAACTCCTGACGGCCTTGGGCTGGCCGGTGGCCGCCGCCCTCGCCGTGCACGCGATCGGCCAATGGAGCTACCCGGCACCCCGGCAAAGCCGCAGGCATGCCGAGCTGTCCGTGCGGCGCATCCGCGATTTCCTGCCCCGCGGCCTGGCCTGGACGACCGCCGCTATTTTCGCCGGTGCTGCGGCGGCGATCATCTGGATCCCCACACTCCCGGGCTTCGACCCGGCGCAGCCGGTTACGGCGCCGGATGGAAGCTACAGCCGCACGGGGCAGGACGGCAGGATTCCGGGGGCGGAACTGGCAGCCTGGCTGGGTGGCGCGCTGCTCCTGCTGGCGGCCGGAACGTTGCTGATCCTGTGGCTGATCGCCCGGCGGCGCCAGCTTGAAACGCTCGACGCCGGAGACAACCGGGCGCTGCGGACGCTCGCCATGAACCGGCTGCTCCGGACGGCGGCGACCATCGCCTCCGGGCTGGCGGCCATCGCGGGGAACTTCGCCGCGCGTCCTGCTCCCGGCGAACAATACAATTCCTGGTTCAACGTCCTGGGACTGTTCAACGTCGTCGTGCTGCTCGTGATGTGGTGGTGGCGCCCCGGGAAGCTGCCCTCCGTCGCCACAATCGACAAACAGCGTGAAGCCTCGCTCAGCCCGGACCGACACGCCCATCCCGCGGCCAGGTTGTCGGCTTCGATCGGAGTGTGGCTCGGCATCATCGCGGCCTTTCCGCTGTTCACCGGCCTGTTCTTCATTCCCGAGATGTCGGCAGCGGGCGGCTGGGGCCTGCCGGCATGGGTAGCGGTGGTCGCGGCGCTGCTCCTGCTCGCCATTGCCACTGGCGAGCTCCTGACGAGCACAAACTACGGCAGCCCGGGCACCACCGTTGACTGGCCGCGCCAGCCCGTTTCGCGCGGCCTGCTGGGCACGGGAATCATTGGCGCGCTGCTGCTAAGCCTTGTCTTGATCTTCACCGCCGTGGGCCAAGGCATGCTCTATGAAGCTCCTGCCTGGCCAGCCGTCGCCGCGCTCACCGTAGGTGTGCTCGCTGCGGGCGCCACAGCGCTCTGGGCAGCTCGCCACCGGCGGGCCATCCCCGCGCCGGGGGAAACCGCCGGCCTGGACGGGGTACTGCGCGCGATTACTGTCTACCGCATCGCACGCACCCTCGCTGCTTACTGCTTTGTGCAGGCCGGGCTGCTCCTGATGACCCTGAGCCATGCGCTCGTGCCGCTGTTCCAGGAGCCGGCAAGTTTCGTGCCGCAGGATGCGCCGCTCTCCATCGCTGCAGGCGTCATCGCTGCCGCGTTGGGTCTCGCCATCGCGGTGACCCCTGTGCGGCTCCTGCTGGGTGCATTGCCCCGGTCCGCGAGGCCCCGCCTTGAGGGCGCTGCACCGTGACCGGAATCTCGCTCGAACTGCGCTCGGCCGTCCCACCCTACGAGCAGATCCGTTCGCAGATCAGCTCGCTGATCGCCGTCGGCTCCTTGGCGCCCGGCAGCAAGCTGCCCACGGTCCGCAGCCTCGCCGCAGATCTCGGCATCGCCGCCGGAACAGTCGCCCGGGCCTACAAAGAGCTCGAGGCCGCTGGACTGATTGAATCCCGACGGCGGAACGGAACCGTGGTGCTCGGCCCGGCCGCCCCTGCGGGAGGCTCCGGCTTCCGGAGTCCGGGCGACACGCCGACATCGGAGGTGTTCGCGGCCGTCGACCGCTTGGCGGAAGCGGCACGCAAGGCAGGATTGGACGCGGAGGCTGTGATCGGGCTCCTGCGCGGGCGGCTAAAGTAAGCTGGACCCGTGAGCATCCCCACCCCTTACGAAGACCTCCTTCGCGATGTCCTGGCCAACGGAACCCACAAGTCGGACCGTACAGGCACCGGCACCAAGAGTGTTTTCGGCCGCCAGCTGCGGTTCGACCTGAGCCAGGGTTTCCCGCTCATCACCACCAAGCGGGTACATTTCAAGTCCCTGGCCCTTGAGCTGCTGTGGTTCCTCCGGGGCGAGTCGAACGTGAAATGGCTCCAGGAGCAGGGCGTCAGCATTTGGGATGAATGGGCGGACGCCGAGGGCGAGCTCGGTCCCGTCTACGGTGTGCAGTGGCGGAGCTGGCCCACTCCCGACGGCGGGCACGTGGACCAGATCGCCGAGCTCATGAAGGGCCTGGCGGAGAACCCCGATTCCCGCCGGCACCTCGTCTCCGCCTGGAACGTCGCCGAAATCAAGGACATGGCCCTGCCGCCGTGCCACGCCTTCTTCCAGTTCTATGTGGCGGACGGCAGGCTGTCCTGCCAGCTCTACCAGCGTTCGGCCGACATGTTCCTGGGCGTGCCCTTCAACATTGCTTCCTACGCCCTGCTCACGATGATGGTGGCGCAGCAGCTTGGCCTGGAGGCCGGCGACTTCGTCTGGACCGGTGGCGACGTACACATCTACGACAACCACCTGGAGCAGGTCACCGAACAGCTCGGCCGCGAACCCTATGAGTACCCGCAGCTGCGCTTCACCCGCAAACCGGACTCCATCTTCGACTACAAGCTCGAGGACTTCGAAGTGGTCGGCTACCAGCACCACCCTGCCATCAAGGCGCCGGTGGCAGTATGAGCGACCCAGGATCCCAGGACGGCCGCGAATCGGCCACACAGATCGGCCTGGTCTGGGCACAGACCACCAAGGGCGTCATCGGACGGGACGGCACCATGCCCTGGCACGTCCCGGAGGACATGAAGCATTTCAGCGCCCTGACCACCGGGCATCCGGTCATCATGGGCCGCAAGACCTGGGAATCGTTCCCCGAAAAGTACCGGCCGCTGCCCGGTCGGACAAACATCGTGGTGACCCGGCAGGAAGGCTGGGCCGGCACGCCCGAGGCAGCTGGCGCCGTCGTCGTCTCTTCACTGGATGAGGCCCTGCTGGAATCGCAGTTCGCGCCCGGCAACGCACAGGTCTGGATCGTGGGCGGCGGGGAAATCTACCGGCAGTCCATGGACCTGGCCGACCACGCCGTGATCACCGTCATCGATTCGGAAACCGGCGGCGACACCTATGCCCCCGAGCTCGGAGAACGCTGGGCGGTTGAGTCCACGGAGCCCGCCGAGGGCTGGCTGGAATCGAAGAACGGCACCAAGTACCGGATCACCACGTGGCGCCGGGCGGAAGACTGAGAAATGCTGAAGAAACCTGAAACCCTGTTCGTCCTGGGCTACATGCTGCTACCGCTGTTCGCCCTCCTGTCCGCGATCGTGGGGCTGACCATGATCCTGGGCGGCAACAAGATCGTGGGCATCATCGTGCTGGTAGTGGTGACCCAGGTGTTCGCCTTCGGCGCCTTCTTTGCCCTGCGTGCGCGCAAGTCCGCGCTGCTGGAAGAAAAAAGCGACACCGCGCAATAACGCCGAACTGCGGGCCGCCGAGCGGGACTAGGCTCACCTCATGGAGTTTCTCTGGGGGATCGCCGTGCTTGCGGGGGCCATCACTGCGCTGTCCATCTACTGGAGCAGGCGGGACCGAAAACGCCGGGCACTCGGCCTGGGCCGGCACCGCGGCAGCTTCCGCTCGCAAAAAGGTCGTGCTTACGGCAACGCCCCGAGCCACAACGCCTACCCCAGTGACGGGACCGGATGAGCCGCCGTCGTACATTTCCCGGGTGACGTAACCGACAGCACCGCAGGAGCGCAAAAGTCTAGACTGGTCCAATGACTACAGCAGCTAATCCGTCCGTTGGACTGGTCGGTTGGCGTGGCATGGTCGGCTCCGTCCTGATGCACCGCATGCAGGAAGAGAACGACTTCGCCAACATCAACCCGGTGTTCTTCTCCACCTCGAACGCAGGAGGTGCCGCCCCATCCTTCGCTGATGGGGCCGGCAAGCTCGAGGACGCGTTCGATATTGAGACGCTGGCCAAGCTGCCCATTATTGTGACCGCCCAGGGCGGCGACTACACCAAGCAGGTCCACGGCGAGCTGCGCAGCCGCGGCTGGGACGGCCTCTGGATCGACGCCGCTTCCACCCTGCGCATGAACGATGACTCGATCATCGTCCTGGACCCCATCAACCGCGACGTCATCGACGCCGGCCTGTCCGGCGGCGTGAAGGACTTCATCGGCGGCAACTGCACCGTGTCCTGCATGCTCATGGGCCTGGGCGGACTGTTCAAGAACAACCTGGTCGAGTGGGGCACCTCCATGACCTACCAGGCTGCCTCCGGCGGCGGCGCCCGCCACATGCGTGAACTGCTCAACCAGTTCGGTACCCTCAACAACGAGGTCAGCAGCGAACTGGAAGACCCCGCCTCGGCGATCCTGGAAATCGACCGCAAGGTGCTGGCCACCCAGCGCACCGGCGTGGACGCCACCCAGTTCGGCGTGCCGTTGGCCGGCTCCCTGATTCCGTGGATCGATGCCGACCTCGGCAACGGCCAGTCCAAGGAAGAGTGGAAGGCCGGCGTGGAGACCAACAAGATCCTCGGCACCGGCAAGGGCACCGAGGGCAAGGACTACGTGACCATGGACGGCCTGTGCGTCCGCATCGGTGCCATGCGCTCCCACTCCCAGGCCCTGACCCTGAAGCTGCGCGAGGACCTGTCCGTCGCAGAGATCGAAAGCCTCCTGGCCAAGGACAACGAGTGGGCCAAGGTGGTTCCGAACACCAAGGAAGCCTCTATGGCCGACCTCACCCCCGTGGCAGCTTCCGGCACCCTGGAAATCCCGGTGGGCCGTATCCGCAAGCTCGAAATGGGCCCCGAATACATCAGCGCCTTCACCGTGGGCGACCAGCTCCTGTGGGGCGCGGCCGAACCGCTGCGGCGCATGCTGAACATCGCCACCGGCAAGCTGTAAGCCACACCTTCGGGTCCCCGGCCCGCCTTTTCCGTAGCCGCGCGCAACGGAACAGGCGGGCCGGCGGCGTTAACCGGCCAATGAACTAACCGGCCATGAACTTCAAGTACTTCTCCCCCTGGAGTTCGAAGGACCGTGCGGCCGCCGGTGGCAGCCCTTCCGGATCAAAGGGTTCAGGCACGACGGCGGCATTGCGGCCGGCGCCGTTTCTCGCCCAGGTGCCGGTCACCAAACCGCCGGAGACGATTACCCGCTTGAAGACTCCGTTACCGCCGGGAACGACCTTCTGGGCATGCTCCGGGGCAAGGACCAGGCTGCGGTCCTTGTAGCCGAGCAGGAATTCGTCGAAACCCGGCAGCGCGAGGAGCGTACGGGCGCCGGGAACGCCGTCGTCGAGCAGTGATGCTGTCTCCGGCGGAATCCAATAGGAGGTCCCTTCAAACTCCAGCTCCTCCAACTGCGTGCTGATCCGGCTGAGCGCGGCTTTCGCTTCCGTCTTGGGGATCTGCGTCCACCAGCAGAAGTCGTCTAGCGTTGCCGGGCCGTGGCTGCGCAGGTACCGGTGCAGCAGTTCGCTGATGGCCGTGTCGCGGTCAAGCTCCCGCGATTCCGGAATCCATTCCTCGAACGGCATGAACAGCTGTTGGCCTGCTGCTTTGCCGTTGGATCCCGCGATCGGGCCCTGTACCAGCCAGGCGCGCAGGCACAGGGTCCACAGCAGGTGGACCCCGCGTTGGGCCTTGGTGATCTGTCCGTTTTCCTCGAAGGCTTCGAAGAGCTGCTCACGGGTGGCGCCCCTCCCCTCGGCCAGCGCTTCCCGGGCGATGTCCCGGCAGTGCGCAACGTCCTCGGAGGTGATTCCGAGTTCGCGGTGCCGGCCTGCGACGGCACGGACCATGCGCCCGCCGGTAATCTCCAGCATCCAGTGCAGGTCCTGCGCCGGGACCAGGTGCAGGGTGCCGCGGAAAGGCCACGAACGGACCACCGTTCCCGAGTCGAGGGCCGCCCGCACATCCGATGCCTTGCTGCCCGGTACGCGTTGCCCCACCGCCCACAGCGTCGAAGCCAGGTCCTGGGCCTGCATGGCTGTCATGTGGCGGACGCACTCCTCCACCGAGGCGAACCCGGCAGGTTCCCCGGGAGCGCTGCCCAACAGGCCCTGGCTGGCAAGCCTCAGGCGGCCCATCACTTTGGCGGTAACACGGCTTTTCGTGGAGACCATGCCTTCATCCTAGGGGCTGCCACCCACCGGACTTCCAGCCTCCGCACAGGCGTACTTCGTACGCTGAAGGCATGCTTTTCGGTGAGAGCGGCACGCTCCTGCGGCCCCTGAGCCGGCGCCTGGCGGCCTGTGCCTGGGGCCTGGCCGGCGTCGGGCTGGTTTGCGGGCTGGCCGTCGCCATCGGCTCGGGGGTACGGCTCAGCCCGGCCATGCAGGCCGTGCAGGCCACCGGACTTGCCGGAACCGGCGCGTCCGCTTTGTTGCTCGTCCTGGCTATCTGCACCCAGCCGGGGCGCGGACGGCAGGACCGGCCGGAACGAAGCGGAACAGACGAGCAGACACGCAGCTTCCTGCTGGCCGCCGTCGTCATGCTGGTCGCAGTGGCGGGCTTCGCGGCCGCCGGTTGGGCGTCCCCCACCGGCCCGTCGCCGCAGAGCACCGCGTTCAGCCAGCTCTTCCTGCTGGGTGCCGTGGATTGCGGCCTGACTTTCCTGCTGTTGAGGAAGGCGCGCTCGGAACCGTCACTTAGCCGGTCCGGCAAGGATGCCGACAATGCCTGACACCAGCGTCTTGAACGCCTGAGCCTTGGCCGAGAGCGGAGCCGGCTCCGGAGACACCAGGCACAAGGCCGCCGCCGGGAGCTCTTCCTCGATGCGCAGCGGAACGATCCGGCGGCCTGAATGGGTTTCCAGGGTCTGGTGCTGGTGGTGCAGGATCGAATAGCCAAGGCCGGCCGCCACGTAGGAGCGGATAACCTCGTAATTTTGGGAGGTGTGGCGGATCGTCGGCGTCACGCCGACCATCCTGAAGAAGTCGGTGTACCTGCTGAGGGAATGCGGACTCGCCAGGAGGACGGCCGGTTCGTCGGCCAAGGCACGCAGTGACACGCTGTGTTGCCCGGACCGCGCAAGGTGGTGGTCCTCGGCGACCACCACGTGGGGGTGGAGCTTCGTGAGCGGGTGGACGCCCAGCGTGGTGTCCAGGCCGTCGTCGTACATGATGGCAAGGTCCAGCTGCCCGCGTTTCAGGGCCTCGGGAAGGCTTTCGAGATCCCCCTCGCTCAGCCTGATGTCGAGCAAGGGAAGGCGCTCGGCGGCTTGCGTCAGCAGGGCGGCCGAATAGATCGGGGCTAGAGGTGCGTAAACACCCACCGAGAGCTCACCTTCCAACGGTTCTTCGCTTCCCCGCGCAACACCGCCCAGGCCTCTCGCGGTGTCCAACAAAGGCTCCAGAGCCTTCATCAACCGCCGCCCCGCGAGAGTCGGCTCCACCCCTTTACGAGGTATGCGGGCCAGCAGTTTGACGCCGTAAGTTCCCTCGAGGCGGGCCACCGCGGCCGAGAGCGTGGGCTGGGTGACGTTAAGGGCCTCCGCGGCCTTGGTCAGGCTCCCCCGCCGGACAACCGCGCGGAAGTACTCCAATTGGACAAGTGAGACGTCATCGCTCATTGACAGCTCCTATCCATAGATTTTTCAAATACTAACGTCAAAAAGCATTGATTGGTCAAGGGGGATAGTGCCGAAGCAGACTGTGATGGTCCTCATATTCCGTCGATCCCGGAGCCCCCAGTGAACCGATATCTTTCAGCGGCAAACGTCCCGCGCGCCGCTTCGCCGGCACCGATGCAGAAGCGTGTTCTTGCCGGAGGCGCAGTTGGCCAGTTCATCGAGTTTTACGATTTCAGCCTCTACGGGCTGAGCGCCCTGATCCTGGCAAAGCAATTCTTCCCCGCGGAATCCGCCTTTGCCGGACTCCTGGCAACGTTCGCCGCTTTCGGGGTGGCCTTCGTGGTCCGTCCGCTCGGCGGCCTGTTCTTCGGCGCCCTGGGTGACCGGATCGGGCGCCGCCCGGTCCTGTTCATCACCCTCATGGCCATTGGCGTGGCCACTGCCGGCATCGGACTGTTGCCATCCTTCGCAACGCTTGGATACCTGGCTCCCGTGGTGCTGGTGCTCCTCCGGCTCGTGCAGGGCTTCTCGGCCGGCGGCGAGTCGGTCGGTGCCCCCGCCTTCGTCCTGGAACACGCGCCTGTGGAACGGCGCGGCCTTTGGCTGTGCATCACGCTCAGCGCGACCGCGCTGCCCGGGGTCCTCTCCGGCGGCCTGATCCTTGCGATCCACGGAATCTTCGGCGCTGCCGCCTACGCGGAATGGGCTTGGCGGCTGCCCTTCCTCCTGGCCCTTCCCCTGTCCGTCATGGGCTTCTGGATCCGCCGGCGGACCGAAGAATCCCCGGAATTCCAGAAGGTCCTGAAGACCGCGGCAGCCAAGGAGTACAGCCCGGTCCGGGAGGCATTCCGGAGCAACGGCCGGCGCATGCTGCAGGTCACCCTGGTCTGCGGTTTGACCGCGCTGGCCTTCTACAACCTGGCGGGCTACTTTGTGACCTTCCTGCAGACCGCGGCCGGACTCAGCCGGGAGGCATCCCTGGCCATCAATGCGTCCGTCATGGTCCTCCTTGCCCTGGTTTCGCCGTTTGCCGGCCTGCTGAGCGACAGGATCGGCCGCCGCCCCATGCTGCAAATCGGCTCCGCCGCCATGGCCGTGATCGCAGTGCCCGCGTTCCTGATGATCGTCAGCGGGCAACTGTGGCTGGTGATCGCAGGCCAGCTCCTGTATGTCCTGCCCCTGGCGTTCTACAGCGCCGGCAGTTCCACGGTGTTCGTGGAGATCTTCCAGACCAGTACCCGCTTCACCTCCGCCGCGGTGAGCTACAACGTCGGATACGCGCTGCTCGGCGGAACCGCGCCGATCATCGGCACCTGGCTGGTCCAAACCACCGGCTCGGCGGTGTCCCCCGGAATCTACCTCGCGGTCTACGCCGCCGCCGTCGCCCTGCTCGTCCGTTTCGGCGGGGTTCCTGAAACCCATCCGCTCCTCAGCCGCTCCACTGCTGACCGGACGCCCGCAACGATCACCAACTGAAAGGAAACCCCATGACTATCTCCAGCCAGGACCAGCGCCTTGCCTTCCTTACCGCATCCGAACTGCTCGAAGGCTACCGCGGGGGCGATTTCAAGCCCTCCGAGGTCCTGAACGAACACTTCGAACAAATCGACCGCGTCAACCTTCCGGACAAGCTCGGCATCAACGCCCTGACGGAGGAAATGCGGGACTGGGCCTTGAGCCAGGCCCAGGACGCCGACCGCGCCTACAGTGCCGGAGGGGACACAGCACCGCTGCTCGGCATTCCCCTTGTCACGAAGGAAAAGCACGCCATCGCAGGCAGGAGCCTCAGCTTCGGCCTCGCCTCCAAACAGGACAACATCGCAGAGGCCAACGACGCCGTCGTCGACCGTGTCCTGGCGGCCGGCGCAGTCGTCCACGCCCGCACCACCACCCCGGAATTCTCCTGCGCCTCTGTCACCCATTCAAAACTCTGGGGCGTGACCCGCAATCCCTGGAACCTGCAGGCAGGACCCGGCGGGTCCTCGGGCGGTGCCGGAGCCGCCATCGCAGCGGGCATGAGCACCCTTGCAACAGCCAGCGACATCGGGGGTTCGACCCGCATCCCGGCAGGTTTCAACGGCCTGGTCGGCTACAAGGCTCCATACGGCCGCGTCCCCGGGGCCGCTCCCCTGAGCGCTGACTGGTACCGGGGAGACGGCCCGCTGGGCCGCAGCGTCCGGGACGTGGCACTCCTGCATTCGGTGATGGCAGGGCGCCATCCTTCCGACCATTCCTCCTGGGGAGACCACGGCACGGACTACCTCCCCCACGTCGACGCCGGCGCTACCGGTGACCTGCGCGGAGTGCGGATCGCCTACAGTCCCACGCTCGGTGGATTCCCGGTCGCGGAGAGCATACGGAAGAACACCGAAGCACTGGTTGAGCGCCTGCGCCATGCCGGGGCACGGGTCGAGGTGGTGGAGCCGGCCTGGACCGTGGAGCAGGTCCTGGACACCATCTTCGCCCACTTCGGCAGCATCATGGGTGCTGCGCTGCAGAACGAAACGGATCCCGCCACCTTGTCGCCCTACGCACAGCGGTTCCTTGCAGACGCCGCGGCCGCCGCCGGGCGCGGCACCCTGGTGGACTCCCTCGCCAAGGACGCGGCCATCCAGCAGGAACTCGCCCGGACCATGGCCGGCTTCGATGCGCTGCTGGCCCCCACCCAGGGCGTCGAAATGCTCCCGGCCGACGGGAACTTCCTGGACGGCATCACTCTGGAGGGCAGGCATTTCGATATCTACATGGCGGCGCACCTGACGATGCCGTTCAATGTGGCCAACCGCTGCCCGGTCATGGCCCTGCCCAGCGGTCTTTCCGGCTGCGGAGTGCCGACCAGCGTCCAGCTCGTGGCCCATCCCTTCGGCGAAGCAAGTGCCTTCCGCATCGCCGCGGCCATCGAGGCCCTGACGGATCCGCTGGGAATCCCTGCCTCGCTTCGTTCCTGAGGACGGCCGGGAAACCGCGGGCACTGGACCATTAGGGCCGGTGCCCGCGGTTTCCACGCCGGGTCCGGGCCCGGTGCGGAACGTTAGAGCTCGACGCCGATCAGCAGCGGTTCGGGGTGCAGTTCGATTCCGAAACGTTCGACGACGCCGCGGCGCACCTCGCGCGCGACGGCAGCCATGTCCTCGGCGCTGGCGTTGCCCCGGTTGGTGATGGCCAGGGTGTGCTTGGTCGAAAGCGAAGCCCGGCCGCCCGAGACGCTGCCGGCGTCGAGCCCGTAGCCCTTCGCAAAGCCGGCGTGCTCGATCAGCCAGGCCGCGGAAAGCTTTACCAGGCCGTCCGCGCCGCCCGGGTACTGCGGGGCGCCTTCCGGGAGTCCTGTGGCGTCAGCGGCGGGAACCACCGGGTTCGTGAAGAAGGAGCCGGTGGAATAGGTGTCACGGTCCGCGGGGTCGAACACCATGCCTTTGGAGGCGCGCAGGCGCAGGACCTCGCGGCGGACATCGTTGGCGTAGGCACGCTTGCCCGGCTCGACGCCGAGGGCCCGGGCAAGCTCGGCATAGCGGACGGGCGCGCTCATGCGGCCCAAGGGCAGCTGGAATTCGACCGTGAGCACCACGTACCGCGGCGAGCCCTCGTTGGTGGTCTGTTTGAGGATCGAGTCCCGGTAAGCGAACTTCAACTCCGAGTTGCTGAACGTCGTCACGGCGTTGTTCACGCGGTCCCAGGTCCGCACGGAGGCTATGGTCTGCGAGACGTCGGTGCCGTAGGCACCCACGTTCTGCACCGGCGTCGCGCCCGTCGCCCCGGGGATGCCGGACAGCGCCTCGACGCCGGACCAGGCGTGCAGGACCGCGTGCTCGACGAAGGCGTCCCAGTTGTGGCCGGCCTGGACCACCACTGACACTCCGCCGCACGTGTCCTCGGAGCTGACGGTCAAGCCCTCGGACGCAATCTTCAGGACGGTGCCCGGGTATCCGGCGTCCGCGACCAGCAGGTTGGAGCCGCCGCCGACAATGAGCAGCTTCTCCCCCGCTGCATCGGTGGAACGGACGGCGTCGATGATTTCCGCTTCGCTGCGCGCCTCGAGATAGCGGGCAGCGGGTCCGCCCACGGCGGCGGTGGTCAGTTCGGAAAGCAGCGTCTGGGTCACCAATCGAGTCTAGCCTGCGGCGGGTGCCTGCCGTTTGCGCAGGACCGGGGCGAGGAAGAAGCTCAGCGCCTGGAACAGCAGCACGGTCAGCAGGGCATGCAGGATGCCGAAGTGCTGGCCGAGGAAGCCCAGCACGGGCGGGCCGCAGAGGAAGGCACCGTACGCGATGGTCGACGCCACCGAGACCCGGGCCGCCGCGTGGACGGGGTCGTCGGCCGCGGCGGACATGCCCACGGGGAAGCCCAGGGACGTGCCCAGGCCCCACAGTCCAAGGCCCACGAAGGCGATCCACGGCACGGGCGCGAACACGAACGTTCCCACCCCGAGGAAGGCCGTCGCCGCGCAGCACCGCATGACGGCGACCCGGCCGAAGCGGTCCAGCAGGAAGGTCCCGGCGAAGCGGCCCACGGTCATGAAGGTCACGAACACTCCGTAGCCGGCCGCGCCCGCCGCCTCGCTCTGGCCGTGGCCGTCCGCCAGTGCCAGGGCCGCCCAGTCCCCGGCAGCGCCCTCCGAGAGGGCCAGCCCGAGCACCATCAGCCCGAGCATCACCGTGCGGCGTTCCCGCCAGGCCATCGCGACCAGGCGCTTGCCGTGCAGCGATGCGGCTTCCGAGGCCAAGGCGGGGTTGATGATGGGCAGCGGGCCCGTGGTGGGGTCCTCGAAGGTATCCGTCTTCCGGGGCCGCACAGGTTTGCGTTGCAGGGTGGGGCCGCTCCGGCCGGCACTTTCGCGATCCGCCCTGAAGGACAGGCTGGCGGTCAGCACCGCGGCGATCGCGACGGCGCCCACCAGGCCCAGGTGCCACGCGACGGGCAGCTTCGCGGCAGCGGCCCAGGCACCCGCCGCGGCTCCGGCCACTGTGCCCAGGCTGAAGGAACCATGCAGCCAGGGCATCACATGTTTGCCCAGCGCCCGCTCCACGGCGGCCCCTTCGACGTTCAGGGCGGTGTTGTAGCAGCCGTTCGCCAGGCCCAGCAGTGCGAGGCCGCACGCGGCCACCACCAGGCTGGAAAGCACCGAAGTGCCGAGGCCCAGCAGGAACAAGCCGGTGCCGCTCAGCACGCAGGCGATCCGCGCCGCGCGGGCCGAACCGAGCCGCAGCACCACCAGCCCGGAAACGGACACCGAGGTGAAGGACGCCGCCGTCAGGCAGAGCAGGATGAGCCCGACGGCGGCCGGGCCGAGTTCCAGCCCGTTCCGAACCGCCGGGAGGCGGGAGACCCAGGACGCGGCGGCGATGCCGCTGGCGCCGTACGCGGCCATGACAGCAAAGCGCCACCGCGCAATGTCTGCTGCGGTGGCGCCTTCGCCTCGTTTAAGAATGGTGTTCAAGCGAGCTTCGCTGTTCGGTCCAGCTTCACAACGGCTTGGGACTTCATCAGGACCTTCTGCCCATCGAAGGTGACTGTGAGGTCGATGCGCGCGGTTCCGGCGTCGGCGTCGAGGGCTCCCACCACGCCGGCCACCTCGATCACCGCACCGGGCTCGGCGGTTCCGGTGGTGTCGGTGACCAGGACGGGTTTGGTGAACCGGGTCTGGTAGTCGACGACGGCGGCGGGATCGCCTGCCCAGTCGCTCACCAGTTGCACCGCCGAACCCATGGTGAACATGCCGTGGGCGATCACGCCGGGCAGGTCCACGCCGGTGGCGAAGGCTTCATTCCAGTGGATCGGGTTGAAGTCGCCGGAGGCGCCCGCGTACTTGACGAGGTCCTGGCGGGTGACGTCGATGCTGCGCGTGCCGATTTCCTGGCCGACGGTGAGGTCTTCGAATTTCAGGCTCATGCTTACTGTCCCTCTCCGCGGACCAGGATGGACGAGGTGGTGGTGGCGACGGGGTCGCGCTGCAGGTCGTCGCCCACAGTGAAGATTTCGGCGCGGGTGGTGATCATCGCTCCCCCGCCCATGGCGCGGACGCCGTCGACGTGCAGTTCGGCGCGCAGCTGGTCACCGGCCACAATGGCGCGGTGGTGGGTGAAACGCTGGTCGGCGTGGACCACGCGGCTGAAGTCGATTCCCGATTCCGGGTCCTCGATCAGCTGGGCGTCGGCGCGCTGCGCGACGATGATGGCGAAGGTGGGCGGCGCCACGAGGTCGCTGTGGCCGAGCGCCCTGGCTGCCTCGACGTCGAAGTGGGCGGGGTGGGTGGCCTTGACCGCCCGGGCGAACTCACGGATCTTTTCGCGGCCGACGTCGTACACCTCAGCGGCAGGGTAGCTGCGGCCCTGCAGGTCGGGATTGATTGTCATGAAAACAAGGGTATCGGGCCAGCGGACCACAACCGCAGTTGTGACTTACTTCCTGAGCGTCCGGCGGATCTGCTGCCCGCGCACCACCAGGCCCACCACATGCAGCACCAGGCCCAGGCCGATCACGCCGAGCGAAGCGAATGCCATGCCCTGGTTCTGGGTGGTGTTTCCGACGATGGTGAGGATGATCCCGACGGCGATCAGGCCCATCGCGCTGAAAACCAGCGTCTTGTAGGTAGTGGAGGCCGTGGCCCAGAATTCGTTCAGCACCCGATAAGTCTATCGACGCGTTGTGAGGCCCGCTTTACGTACTTTGGCGGCGCCATTGGACGTAGAGCAGGCCTCACAACATTCAGAACAGGGAGTCCTGGAGCGCCGGAATGTCCGTGCGGTAGTCCCCGAACTCAATCCGGCGGCCTTTGAGGGCACCCAGGCCGGCGATGAAGCCGGATTCTTCGGCCGGCAGGGACACCAGGGCAGTGGCGCCGCTTAGGGAGCGGACCGTGAAGCCGTGGGCGCCGCCGTCGAACGCTTGGGGGTAGGGGTGCCGCCTCCGCCCGCTGACAAGGCCGCAGGCTTCCTCCGCGAAGGCGGGCCGCTGCCACTCTTCCTCAACGGTGGAAAAGCCGCCCAGGGCGAGCCCGTCCAGGAACTCGCGCGTACGGGCGGCGGCCCGTTTGTTGATGGCGGAAAGCTCGACGTCGGGAAGCGGCTCAAGCAGCGACGCCGCCTTGGCAGCGGACCTGACGAGCTGGACCGTTCCGAGCTCCTGCGTGACGAGGTCTTCGAGGATGCGCACCACGCGGCCGTCCTCGGCATGCGCCACGTACGTGGCCCGCACCGCGCCCTGTTCCGCGAGCCGCTGCCATTTGCGCACCGCCGATGCCGTGCCGACCTTCGTGGCGCCGCCGGCGAACGTCGCCAGGTAGAGCCAGTGCGGCTGCATCAGGTAGGAGCGCAATCCCGCCGGAACGGAGCCACCCCGGTGGAAATCATGCATCAGCCGGAAATCGTCACGGGCGAAGCACTGTCCGCATTGCTTGCCGCGTTCGGCTGGCGCCGCGTCCGGGCAGGGCACCTGAAGGCGTTCCGTTGGTCCGTGGACCCTGCTGTGGCCGAGGCACCACAGCCCGTCGAGCACGCGGAAGCCAAGGCCGGAACCGGCGGCCAGCGGAACACCGGCGGGCTCCCCGGAAGGTGCCCGCAGGCGCAGCACCGGGGAACCGCCGTCGGGCATGACTCCCGACGGCGACGGACCGCCGTGTGTCCAGTCCCAGGCGACGCCGTGAACGAGCATGGCTACAGCGAAGGCTGAACCCCGAAAGCCACGGCAAGCTTCATGATCTTCTCCGCACGGCCAAGGCGCGGCAGGTCGGAGCCGTCACGGATGACGCGGCCGTTGGCCTCGAAGTCGTTCATGAAGTCGGTTGCCCAGGCGACGTCCGAGGGCGTGGGGCTGATGACTTCGTTGATGACGGTGGTCTGGTCGATGGCAAGGCAGAGCTTGCCGGTCATGCCCATGGTTACCGTGATGCCCGTCTGCTCGCGCAGGATGGGGTGGTTGGTGCCGACCGTGGGGCCGTCAATGGGGCCCGGCAGGTTGCCGACACGGCTGGCGACGACGAGTTTGGCGCGGGGGTACGCCATGGCCTCGGGGGTTGCGGCCATGCCGGTGTCGCGGCGGAAGTCGCCGGAACCGAAAGCGAGGCGGAAGCAGCCCTGGCCCTTGGCGATGTTGTTGGCTTCTTCGATGCCGACGGCGGACTCCACCAGGGCGATCACGGGGGTCTTGCCGTCCATGCGGTGGTAGGACTCGGTGACCTGGTCAGCGGACTCGGTCTTGGCGAGCATCACGCCGAGCAGGCCCGGGGTGCCGCGCAGGCCGGCGAGGTCGTCTGCCCAGAAGGAGCTGGTGGCGTCGTTGATGCGGACCCAGGCCTGACCGCCACCGGAGAGCCAGTTCACCACGTTGTTGCGGGCGTGGTCCTTCTGGGACGGGTCAACGGCGTCCTCGATGTCCAGGATGATGGCGTCCGCACGCGAACTGGCCGACTGGTCGAAAAGCTCCGTCTTCATGGCGTTCACGAGGAGCCAGGAGCGGGCAATGTCGGCGGGAATGCTGCGGGTGGGGCGCACGGATTCGGCGGTGATGCTGGACGTCATGGATCTACCGTATCCGCCCGGCGGGGGCAATGGCCAAGAAAGAGCCCTCTATGTGATCTTCACTATGAACAAAACCAATGTGACTTTCGACGGCGGCAGGGGCGTCACTTGGATACCGCGCCTTGCGCCGCGGACAGGACCGCGAACAGCTTTCCGAGCCCGGGTTCGGTGCCGGAGGTGCCTTCCGTCAGGGTCAGGTCGTCTTGGAGGGCCTCGTCCATCAGCCTTTGCGAAAGCATCGAAAGCGTCCAGCCCAGCGGCGGATCGACCGCCGGGCGGCTCTTCGGGGCGACCACCACCGAGTGGCCGCCCAGGGCGTCCAGGACTGCCTTGCTCGCCGCGTCGCACTCATGGCCCAGGCAGACGTCCGCCGACTGGCCCAGACGCTGCAGCCACGCACCGGCTTCGACCTGGTTTGCCTTCGCTTTGAGCCCGGCCAGTGGAACGGCAAGCTCCGCAACCGGCGCCGGCACTTTGGCCGCAAGGTCCACCCCCGGCGAATTGCGGATATAGACGAACACCGGGACCACGTAGGGATGCTCTGCCGTGCCGGCTTCGGGCCCGTTGTTGTACTCCTGGACGACCTCGCGCAGGCCGCCCCAGACATCGGAGACCGTCCCGAGCCCGGAGCCTTCGGCATAGCCGCCGTCGATGGCTTGGAAGGAACCAGCCGATGTGCAGCCGTCCTTCCCTTCCGCGCCAAAGGGGACCCGGCCTGCCGGGGAGATGATCGGGAACCTGGCCGAGATCATCGCCGCCGTGGACCAGCGGAGTGCCGTGTCGCAAAAGCCGTTCGCCGGGTCAAGGAAGTCAATGGACACCGGCGGACCGCCCTCCGATAGGCACTCCGGAGCCTTCCCCGGCGCCGCTTGGCCTCCCCCTGACGCCGTGAGCCTCAGCTGACTGAGGACCAGCCGGCATCCCGAGCCGGTGACCGTGGAATTGAGCATGACTGCACCGGCAGCACCCCGGGCCGCCGGGTCGAAGGGTGCATCCAGGAGCGGCGCCTGGCGCTCCCATTCGCGTTCCATCAGGGCGGCGCGATCGTGCCAGCCGAAATCGCCGCGGCTCCGGTTGGGGATCAGCAGGCCTGTGCCGCCGGCCACGAGGTCGGAGACAAGGGCGCCGCCGACGCTGACGGAGAGCGCTTCCGGCGATGCGACCGCACCGGCTGCGGTGGCCAGGCCTTTCCCTTCGCCACCTTCGCGCGGGGCATACCGGGTCACCAGCGCCAGCCCGAGCGACCCGCCGCTGACGCCGCTGGAAAGCAGCGTGGCGGTCTTGCCGCAGGCGGACTCTGCGAGCGCCCCGAAGACCTTGGTGGTCCAGCTCGCGGCGCGGATTCCGCCTCCTTCGGCCGCGACCAGGAGCATGGGACGCACCATCTTGCCGTTCCCGGCCGTCCTGTTGCACGCCGTGGATGCCTGGAGCCACGCACGGAATTCGACGTCGACCGTCCTCCGCTCCGCGGCGGCGGGCTGGCCGTCGGTGCGCGGCACGTGCATGGCGTCGCCGCCGCCGTTGATCTGGCCAAGGGCCAGCGCCGCTGCCATGAGGGACAGGAACGGGTTGGCCCGGAAACCCATCCGATGGAAGATCTCCAGCGGCTGGCGCTGCTGCGCCCAGACCACCACCGCGCCGAAAAGCAGGGCCCAGCAGCCGATGCCGAGCACCGCCGTCGCCGACACCCCCAGGAACGCGGTGAAGTACGACGGCGCCAGCAGCAACAGCAGCAGCGGCAGAGTTCCGATGGCGAGCACGGTGTGCTTCAAGTACGGCCACTGATCGATATCCCGGCGCGGATCGGGCCCGAACAGGCGCGGAACGCAGCGGAGCAGGAGGCTCCTGAGGGGATACGCGCCGGCCGCCAGGACCACTCCGAACGCCAGCAGTCCCCACACCTTGGGTTCCCAGCCTTCCGGCATTCCGGTGGTCAAGACCTCCCGGTCGACGAGGATCATGGCCGCCGGTCCGACGAAGCTGCGCACCAGGGACATGCCCGCCACCGCGATCAGCAGGACCGCCAGGCTGTCGCCGCCGCACCAGATGTCCATTGCCCGACGGCAGTCCCGCGCGTACGGGCGCATGTCCCATTTGGCGCGGAAAGAGAAGGGCGAGCCCACCACCGAAAGGAACTTCATGACGATGGACACGCCCAGCAGGAGCAGTGGAACACCAAGGAAGACCCAGAACTGCCACCAGTTGCTCACCACCAGGGGGAATCCGGACACGGCGGGGATGGCGAGTCCGGCGAGCAGCAGCAAGGGGCCCACAAGCCACAGCCGCCAGCTGGGAGGCTGATCCTGGGTGTAGGACTCCTTCCACAACTTCCAAGCAAGCACGGAACGCAGGCGCCCGATGTACTGCAGGCCCGCCGCGATGAGGGGTACCACCAGCGAACTGGCGATGAAGGGCCCGGGGGTGCCCTCGGCCCACAGCCGCTGGGAATCCGGCATTTGGTCGTTGACGCCCGGCACCGGCAGCAGGGCCAGGACCGCGACCAGGGCGACAGCCGTGACTGTCAGGCGGTGGAACTGAATTGCCCTGGCCAGCCGGAGCGAGCGGTCGAATATCCGGTTCCGCAGCAGCGGTGTGGCCAGGACGCTGAGGGCAAACAGTGCCAGGAACAGCCATTTCAGGTTGGAGACAACGCCCAGCACGGCCGCCACCGCAGGGATGGGGCCTGTATCGCGGATCGCGAGCCACAGGAGGGCACCTTCTGTGACATCCAGGGCGGCCGCAATGACCGCAATGGCCCTGGGGAGGATTGTGCCCTTCGCCAACCGGAAAAGCAGGGCTCCGTAGAGGAGTGCGAAAACAAAGTCGATGGACAAGTGGAGGGTGACCAGGGTTGTCAGCCGGGTGTGGGCCTCCGGATCCAACCCGGCCCAGACGGACCACGTATCCCGGGCGCCCCAAGCCCCGAAGCCGCTGAGGATGGTGACGCTGCTGTTCCCGCCGTCCGGGGTGACGATCCCGGCCACGAGCCGGTCGATCTCGGCCATCGCGATCCACAGGGTCACCGCCGAGACAAGCAGTGTTGCCGTAAGCCAGCGCGCCAAGCGCGGAGGTGTGGGTAGATCCGTCATGACAACCCCCAGCCGGGTGCCTCGTCCAGCGCCCCTGGGGAGACCGCGGGCGCGTGACTGAATAATGCGCCCGGCCCTAGTCCATGTCAATCGACTGTACGAACCGGTTTCCCGGGGCTGCCAGGCCGGCGGCGAGGACTCATGGAGTCACCGCGCTCAACCGGGCTTAACCGGCGCGACGCACAGCGAAATGCGTCCCCGCGTTGCCCGATGTTGCGCCGGATTTCCCCCGGTTTCCCGGGGTTTCCCGGGGTTTCCGAGCATTACCCGCTGGCTTCCCAGCCCCTTCCCCGATGCGCTTACATCGTTCCCACCGGTCCTTCGAACACGGGCCGGCTCCCCAAACCCCTAACCGGAAAGTAGCTCCCATGAAACTGCACCAGCCCCTGTTGAGCGTCGCGGCCGCCGTCGTACTTGCGCTGACGGTGAGCGGCTGCGGCGGCAACGCGGAGGCAGGCCCCGGCGGATCTTCCCAGGGCGGCAGCGAGGTGAAGGAACTGCGCTACCAAGGCTGGGCCAACTCGGTCACGTTGCCCGAACTCGCGCAGGACCTCGGCTACCTGGGCGACGTCAAGCTCAAATGGGTCGGCAACACCACCAGCGGCCCGCAGGACATCCAGTCCGCGGCCACCGGCCAGACCGACTTCGGCGGCGCATTCGCCGGTGCCGTGGTGAAGCTCATCGAGGCCGGCGCACCCGTCAAGGCCGTGGTCAACTACTACGGCGAGGACGAGAAGACCTTCAACGGCTTCTACGTCAAGGAAGACAGCCCCATCCGCTCCGCCAGGGATTTCATCGGCAAGAAGATCGCCGTGAACACCCTGGGTGCCCATGCCGACGCCGTGATCAACACCTACCTGCGCAAGAGCGGCCTGAGCGCCGAGGAGGCCAAGCAGGTCCAGCTGGTCCCGCTGCCGCCGAACGACACCGAAGAGGCGATCCGCCGCGGCCAGGTGGATGCGGGCGCGCTAGGCGGAGTGCTGCAGGACAAGGCGATCGCTGCCGGCGGGCTCCGCTCCGTCTTCAGCGACGTCCAGTTCTTCGGCAGCTTCGCCGGTGGACCCTACGTGCTGCGCACCGACTTCATTGCCAAGAACCCGACCACCACCAAAATCTTCGCCACGGGTGTTGCCAAAGCCATCGAATGGGAACGCACCACCCCCCGCAAGGACGTCATTGCCCGCTTCACCAAGATCATCAAGGAACGCGGCCGCAATGAAAGCACCGACGCCCTGCAGTACTGGAAGAGCGTCGGCGTTCCGGACGCCGGGAAGATCAAGGACGAGGACTTCACCCGCTGGGGCGAATGGCTGAAGACCTCGGGCATCGTCACCAAGGACCTCACCCCTGCCAACTACTACACCAACGACTTCAACGAGCTGGCAAAGGCAAAGCCATGACCGCCAAGATCAGCCTCAGAAATGTCACCAAGCAGTTCACCGTACGGGCCGGAAAGGGAACCGCCGCAACCACCCTCACCGCCGTCGACTCCCTGAGCCTGGACGTGCGCGACGGCGAGTTCCTCACCCTGGTGGGGCCCAGCGGCTCCGGCAAGACCACCTTGCTGGACCTCCTGGCTGGCCTGTCCACGCCCACCTCCGGCGAGGTATTGGTGGACGGCCAGCCGGTGACGGGCCCGGGCAAGGACCGGGCCGTGGTCTTCCAGCAGTACGCACTCTTCCCCTGGCGCACCGCTTCGGCCAATGTGTCGATCGGGCTGGAAGGCAAGGGACCGGACGGCCGTAAACTCAGCCGCCGCGAACGCGCCGCCAAGGCCAGCGAGTACCTCAAGCTGGTGGGCCTGGCCGGTTTCGAGGACCGTTTCCCGCATGAACTTTCCGGCGGCATGAAGCAGCGCGTCGCGATTGCACGGAGCCTGGCCTACGAGCCGGACGTGCTGCTCATGGACGAACCCTTCGCCGCCCTGGACGCCCAGACCCGCGAACAGCTGCAGGAAGAGCTCCTGCGGATCTGGCGGGCCACCGGCAAGACGATCGTGTTCATCACGCACGGCATCGACGAGGCTGTATACCTGGGCCAGCGCGTGGCCGTGCTCAGTGCCCGGCCCGGCCGGCTGAAGGCAATCGTGGACGTGGCGATCCCGGACCGCGACGGCGACGAGGACATCCGCTCCACACCCGCCTTCGTGGAGCAGCGGCACAAGGTGTGGACCCTCCTGCACGACGAGGTCCGCCTCGCCCAGGATGCCGGCCATCGCAAGATCCTGCCGGACGGCACTATTCATGACGAACCAGGCCCGGACGAGCCCGCCACCCCGGAAAGGAGCGCCGCCTGATGAGCGCAACACTGACCAAGACGGCCCGCCCCGCAGGCGGTCCGGACGCTGCCGCACGTCCCGCCGTCGGGCACGGCACTCCCCCGGGAAAGCCGGCGACGGCGGCCCTCGCGACCGTCGCTTCCGGCGCCAGGGGTGCGGCGTTCCGCGCCGGAACCTGGCTGTGGAAGGCCACCGGCATCCTGGCGTTCCTGGCACTGTGGGAAGTCGGCCCGCTATACCTCATTGCACCGTCCACCCGGGTCTTCCTGCCGCCGCTGCACGAGGTGCTGCTGGCCTGGGGAAAGCTCTTCGAAAGCGGTTCCATCCAGGGCCACCTGGCGGCGAGCCTGAGCCGCTCGGTGGCCGGCTTCGGCATCGCCGTGGCGGCCGGAGTGTCCCTTGGCCTCCTGATCGCCTGGTACGGCCGGCTCAACTCGGTACTCAACCCGCTGCTGGAACTGTTCCGCAACACGGCGGCCCTGGCGCTGCTCCCCGTGTTCACCCTGCTGCTGGGCATCGGCGAGGAATCCAAGGTGACAATCGTGGCCTACGCGGCGTTCTTCCCTGTGCTGCTGAACACGATCGCGGGTGTGAAGACCGTGGACCCGCTGCTCATCCGGGCGGCGAAGTCGCTGGGCCTGAACAGCTTCCGGCTCTTCCAGAAGGTGATCCTGCCCTCCGCGGTGCCGACCATCTTCACCGGCATCCGGATGGCCGGCACGGCGTCAATCCTGGTGCTGATCGCCGCGGAAATGGTGGGTGCCAAGGCAGGCCTCGGCTACCTGATCGTCAATGCCCAGAGCAGCTTCCTCATCCCGGACATGTATGCCGGCATCCTCACCGTCTCCTTGCTGGGCCTGGGCGTGAACTTCCTGCTCGTCGCCCTGGAGCGGCATTTCTCCCGCTGGCGCACCGCCGTCGGGGCCTGATTGCTTCCCTTCCACCGCAAACAAAACAGATAGGAAAGAAGAAATGACCGTCATTACCGAAACCAAGCTCGGGTTCACCAAGCTGGGCTCCCGCATCGGCGCCGAAATCCGGGGCCTGGACATCAGCGGGGACCTCAGCGAGGGCACCGTGGCACAGATCCGCGCGGCCCTCAACACGCACAAGGCACTGGTGTTCCGCGAGGCCAACATCCTCAGCGACGAAGCACAGGTGAAGTTCGCCAGCCACTTCGGCCCGCTCACCACGGCCCACCCCACGGTGGCCTCCGTGGAAGGCGAAGCCAACGTGCTGCCCGTTGACAGCGAGAACGGCTCGGCCAACACCTGGCACACGGACGTGACCTTCGTGGTGAACCCGCCGCAGGCTTCCACCCTGCGCAGCATCGACCTGCCTTCCTACGGCGGCGAGACGCTGATCGCTTCTTCGGCCGGCGCCTACCAGGACCTGCCGGACGAGCTGCGGAACTTCGCGGACACACTGTGGGCCATCCACACCAACGACTACGACTACTCGGTCCCCAAGAATCTGGAGCACGAAAACGCCGAGGACCGCCGCAAGGAATTCACCCGGATCAAGTTCGAGACGGCACACCCGGTGGTGCGGGTGCACCCCCTCACCGGCGAGCGCGGCCTGTTCATCGGCGGTTTCGCCCAGCGGCTGCGGATCGTGGGCCTGTCCAACACCGAGTCCCGCGACATCCTGCGCCTGCTGCAGGCCTACGTGACCCGTCCGGAAAACATCGTGCGCGTGAACTGGGAGCCGAACCAGCTGGTGCTCTTCGACAACCGCATCACCCAGCACTACGCCCCGGACAACTACGACGGCCAGCAGCGCAAGCTCAACCGCGTGACCATTGCCGGTGACATTCCGGTGGGCATCGACGGCAAAGCCAGCCAGTCGATCCAGGGCGACTCGAGCAGCTACTCCGTCGTCGCCCCGGTCTAAGTAGCACACATGTGTTGTTGTAGCGGCTGTCGCCGCGACGCAGGCCAGGAAACACGTGATCGGCCCGGGAGCGCGCTCCCGGGCCCATCTGCGTGTTCACTCCCTGATCCGCTCCAGCACATTCAGCACAATGCCGTTGGAATAGGCCCTGCTATTCGTGAGCCTGAGCTTGTGCTTGTTGAGGGCGTCGTCCGGGAACAGCCGCTTCCCGGAACCAAGGATGACCGGGAAGACCATGAGCCGGTATTCATCCACGAGGTCCGCGTCGTACAGGGCTCTGAGCAAGGTGGGGCTGCCGTTGACCAGCAGAGGTCCGCCGTCTTGCTCCTTCAGGGCCGCCACGGAATCCGCCACGTCCCCTTCGAGCACGTGGCTGTTGTTCCACGCCGGATCCTTCAGGGTGGTGGAGGCGACGTACTTGGGCATGCTGTTGAACTTTTTCGCGAAGCCGGCCTCGTCGTCCCGTTCGGGCCAGGCCGCAGCGAAACCCTCATACGTCACCCTGCCGAGCAGCAGCGCACCGGATTCCATGAGTTCCTCGAGCTTGTACTCGTACATGGCGGGGTCTTGGTCAATGTCGAAAGTCCAGCCCTCGTGTTTGTAGTCGGGCTCCCCTCCGCCCGGCCCTTCGACCACGCCGTCAAGCGAAACGAATTCGGAAACAATCACCTTGCGCATGGTGCGCCTCCCGTTGTCGGATTGCCGCTCTGCTGGAGCCCCCAGCAACGAGGGTGGCACAGCCGGGCGGTTAGCAACAGGCTTTACGGCATCCCGGCTTACGGCATCGCAGCACCCCGGGCCGTAGACCAGAGCGTGTACCACTCGATCCGGGTCATCGAGGCTGCCACCTCTGCGGCACCCGCGCAGGCGGCAATACGCTCCGGCCGCGAACTGCCCACCACCGGGGAAATCTTCGCCGGATGCTTCATGAGCCAGCCGAGGAGCACGGCTTCGGGTGTGGCACCCTTCTCTTCGGCGAACCGGGCCAGCAACTCCGCCGTCGCGCGTTCCGCCGGGGAATCGGCCGCGGAAGGCGTACCCGTGTACCGGCCCTGGGCGAGCGAACCGTAAGCCTGCAGCTCGATGCCCTTGCGCACACAGTGCTCAACCGTGCCGTGCGGGAAACCTGCGTCGAAGCCTTCCTGCCGGTTGACCAGTACCGAGCTTTCCAGCCAGGCAGCTTTGTGCAGGCTCATTTCCAACTGGTTGGCCACGACAGGAGTCTCCAATGCGTCCTGCAGGTAGTCGATCTGGACCGCGGACATGTTGGACACGCCCAGGGCCCGCACCTTGCCTTCGGCCATGAGCTGCCCGACGGCGGCCGCCACTTCGGAGGGTTCCAGCAGCGGATCGGGGCGGTGCAGGAGCAGGACGTCCAGGTAGTCGGTGCGCAGCCGCTTGAGGCTGGCATTGACGCGTTCCAGGATGGCTTCGCGGCTGAGGTTGTAGTGCCCGGGCACCCCGCCCTCAGCCAGGCTGATCCCGCATTTGCCCTGTAGCTGGATCTGCTCCCGCAGCCCGGGGCTCGCGGCGAGCACCTCACCGAAGACCGCTTCGGCCTTCCCGCGGGTGTAAATGTCTGCATGGTCGAACAAGGTGATGCCGATGCCGCGGGCGGCCTCGATCGCCGCGGCGGCCTTGTCGACGTCCCCGGAGCCGTAGTCCGGGCTGTCCCAGTCTCCGCCCAGGCCCATGCAGCCGTAAATGAGGCGGTTGTTACTCTGTGCAGTCATTCTGCAACCCTTTCACGCGGCAACGGCACCCCGCACGCGGATGGTGCGGGGCGCCGTCGTCATCAATATGGGGAGATCTAGCCGAAAAGCCACGCGGTGGTGGCACCGGGAAGCTTGCCGCCGTCCAGCGCCGCGCTGCTGACGACGACGGTCCCCTCCGGCAGCTCCGCGGCATCGGTGCCGAAGTTGGTCACGGACTGCCAGCCGTTGGGGCGGCGGAAGTGCAGCACCTCCGGGTTGGCGTTCGGGATCCATTCAAGGCTTTCGCCGGACTGCAGTTCGGTGCGCAGGGCGAGGGCCTTGCGGTACAGCTCCAGCGTGGAACCCTCCACGCCGTCCTGGACGTCCGCGGCGTAGGCGGCGAACCATTCCGGCTGGGGCAGGTGGGCTCCGGCCTCGCCGAAGCCGAAGGACGGGCCTTCGGCGGTCCAGGGCAGCGGCACACGGCAGCCGTCGCGGCCGACCTCCACGCCGTTGTTGCGGAAGAAGGAGGGGTCCTGGCGCTCGGAGTCGGGGATCTCGCCGCCGACTTCCTGCAGGCCGAGTTCCTCGCCTTGGTACAGGTACGCGGAACCCGGCAGGGCGAACATCAGCAGCGACGCGGCGCGGGCACGGCGCAGGCCGAGCTCGACGTCCACGTCCTCCTGCCGGCCGCCGTCGAGCAGCCACTGCTTGCCGGCCTGGCCCGCCATGATTTCGTCCTCATCGGAGGGCTCCGCAACCGGAAGACCGTAGCGGGTGGCGTGCCGGACGACGTCGTGGTTGGAGAAGACCCAGGTGGAGGACGCACCGGAGGCGGCCGCCTCCGCGAGGTTCTTGGTGATGATCTTCCGGAACTGGGCGGCGTCGAAATCGGCCTGCAGCAGGTCGAAGTTGAAGGCTTGGCCCAGTCCTTCCGGGCTGGCGTAGCGGGCGCGACGGTCCGCGTGCACCCAGGCCTCGGCGACGGCGGTGCGCGGCGGGTTGTACTCATCGAAAAGCTTGCGCCACTCGGCGTAGATCTCGTGGACCTCGTCGCGGTCCCAGTACGGGTGGGAACCGTCAAGGAAGCCGTCCGTGCCGTGGGCCTTGGCCTTGAGGTCTGCCTTGGAGGGCAACGTCCCCTCAAGGTTCTTGGTCAGGGCGTGGGCCACGTCGATGCGGAAACCGTCCACGCCGCGGTCGGACCAGAAGCGCAGGGTCTTCAGGAAGTCCTCGCGGACCTCCGGGTTGTCCCAATTAAAGTCCGGCTGCTCCTTGGCGAAAATGTGCATGTACCACTGGCCCGGCGTGCCGTCGGGTTCGGTGATGCGTTCCCAGGCCGGGCCGCCGAACACGGAGTCCCAGTCCGACGGCGGCAGCTCGCCGTTCTCCCCCAATCCGTCCCGGAAGATGTAGCGTTCACGGGCGGCAGAACCCTTCGGCGAGGCCAGGGCCTCCTTGAACCATTCGTGGCGGTCCGAGGAGTGGTTGGGCACGATGTCCACGATCAGCTTGATGCCGGCCCCGTGCAGGGCCGCTGACATGGCGTCGAAGTCCTCAAGGGTGCCGATCTTCGGGTCCACGTTGCGGTAGTCATCCACGTCGTAGCCGCCGTCGGCCAGGGCCGACGGGTAGAAGGGGCTCAACCAGACGGCGTCGACGCCCAGGGCCTTCAGGTACGGGACCTTGGCCGTGATGCCTTTGAGGTTACCGATCCCGTCGCCGTTGGAGTCGGCGAAGCTGCGCGGGTAGATCTGGTAAACCGAGGCTTGGCGCCACCAGTTCGGGTCGGCCATGCGCTCGGCGTCGGTGCGGTTTGCCTTTGCGGCGATGGTGGACAAAATGTCTTCCTTTTCTTGGTGGTTGTTTTGGCTATGTGGTCTTGATGCGGTTGTCAGGCGCGGATCCAGGCCGTGGATTCGCCGGGCAGCGTGCCGTCCTGGAGGCCGGCGCTTGCCAGGAGCACCTCGCCGCCCGGCAGTTGCGCGGGGGCGGTGCCGAAGTTGGCCACGACGTGCCAGCCGCCGGGCCGTTCGAAATGCAGGACGTCCGTGCCGGCTTCGTGCCAGGCGAGTTCCTCGGCGCCCTGGAGTTCCCGGCGCAAGGCCAGGGCCTGGCGGTAGAAGGTCAGGGTCGAGGATTCGTCCGCGGCCTGGGTGCTGGCGGCGTAGCCGGCGAACCATGCAGGCTGGGGCAGGTGCGCTCTGTCCGCACCGAAGCCGAAGGAAGGCCCGGTGGGCTCCCAAGGCAGCGGAACACGGCAACCGTCCCGGCCCAGGCCGTCGTATTCTGCACCACGGAAGAACGAGGGATCCTGGCGCCGCTCAGCCGGGATGTCTGCGACCTCGTGAAGTCCCAGCTCCTCCCCTTGGTACAGGTAGGCGGCCCCGGGAAGTGCCAGCATGAGCAAAGTGGCGGCCCTGGCACGGCGGATGCCGCCGTCGATGTCCAGGTCCTCGCGCGGCCCGCCGGCCTTGATCCATTCCGTCCCCTGCTTCACATTGCGCCCGTTCAGCGGCGGCAATCCGTAGCGCGTGGCGTGACGGGTGACGTCGTGGTTCGAGAAGACCCAGGTGGAGGTCGAACCGGTGAGGCCGACCTGCTCGAGGTTGTCGCCGATGATCCGGCGGAACTGGGCGGCGTCGAAATCGGCCACCAGCAGGTCGAAGCTGAACGCCTGGCCCAGGCCTTCGGGCAAGGCGTACTTGGCCCGCCGTGCGGCGGACTCCACCCAGGCCTCGGCCACGGCGAAGCGCGGCGGGTTGTATTCGTTGAAGACTTTCCGCCACTCTGCGTATATCCCGTGGACCTCGTCGCGGTCCATCAGCGGGTGGGTTCCGGAGGTGCTGTCCATCAGCTCGAGTTCGGCCCGGCCGGGCAGTTCCGCGGGGAGGTCCTTCACGAGCAGGTTCGCCACGTCCACCCGGAAACCGTCCACGCCGCGGTCGGCCCAGAAACGCAGGGTCTTCAGGAAGTCCTCGCGGACCTCGGGGTTGTCCCAGTTGAGGTCCGGCTGCTCCGGGGTGAAGGTGTGCAGGTACCACTGCCCGTCGGCCACCCGGGTCCACGCCGGACCGCCGAAGGCGGCCACCCAGTCCGACGGCGGCAGCTGGCCGTCCTCGCCCTTGCCGTCACGGAAGTGGTACCGCTCGCGTGCGGGCGAACCCTTGGATGCGGCGAGCGCTTCCTTGAACCAGGCGTGGCGGTTGGAAGAGTGGTTCGGAACGATGTCCACGATCACCTTGATGCCGGCCCCGTGCAGGGCGGCAGCCATGTGGTCGAAGTCTTCCAGCGTGCCGATCTTCGGATCCACGTTGCGGTAGTCATCCACGTCGTAGCCGCCGTCGGCGAGCGCCGAGGGGTAGAACGGGCTCAGCCAGACGGCGTCGATCCCGAGCTCCTTCAAGTACGGCACCTTGCCGGTGACGCCCTTCAGGTCCCCGATGCCGTCGGCATTCGAGTCGGCGAAGCTGCGCGGATAGATCTGGTAGACAGCCGCCTGACGCCACCAGTTGGCGTCCGCCGTTGCCCGGGCATCGGGCTGCTCTGCCTGCTTGGCGGTGGTGGACAAGTTTCCTCTTCCTGGGGGTGGCTTCCGGTTCATGAATTCCGGCCCGGTAGTTGATTTTGAAGCTAAATTTACTTCTGTAGTAGTTTCTGCCATAAGCCGCGGCAGGTCAACAGCTGGAGTCCGGCTCAACCCTTGACTGCGCCCTGGGTCACGCCTGCCATGACCCAGCGCTGGGTGAACAGGTACGCCACAATGGCGGGTGCCATTGCCATCAGGTAGGACGCGAAGGACACGTGGTAGTTGTTGCTGAACTGGGTCTGGAACAGGCTTTGCCGCACCGGGAGTGTCTGCAGCGCCGGGTCGGAGATGATCAGCGACGGCATCATGAAGTCGTTCCAGGCGTAGAGGAAGGCGAAGATGCCCACCGTTGCGCTCATCGGCGCCAGCAGCGGGAAGATCAGCTTCCAGAAGGTCTGCCAGGTGGTAGCGCCGTCGATCCGGGCACTCTCTTCAAGCTCCAGGGGGATCGAGCGCAGGAACGCCGTAAAGAGCAGCACGCTGAAGCTCAGCTGGAACATCGTGGCGAGCAGGATCACGCCGAACGGGTTGTCCAGGCCGATGCGGCCGGTGAGCTGGATCTGCGGCAGGGCGACCACCGGGAACGGGATGAACATCGCTGCCAGCAGGTAGAAGAACGAATACCTGAACAGCCGGCGTTCCCAGTTCCGCACGATCGCGTACGAAGCGAAGGCGGCCAGGACGATGGTGGCCACCACCGTTCCCGCCGTGACCAGCAGGGACATGGCTGCACCGACCGGGAAGTCCGTGAGCGTCCACGCCTGGAAGAAGCCGTCCAGGCTGAACGGAGCCGGGAGCGAAAAGGCACTGCCGTCCACGGCCTGCCCCTGGGTTTTGAAAGCCATGGAGACGGTCACGTACAGCGGAAGCAGCACGGTGACTGCACACAGGACGAGGATGGTCGTCGCCGACCAGTTCACGCGTTCCGGTTTCGCTTTCGCTGCGCGCCGGGGCTTCCCGACGGCGCCGGCCGGGGTAGCAGCGAAAGGTTCGGCTTCGAGGGTGGCTTGTTTAGTCATCAGAGAGCGTTCCGTCCGCGAGTCAGCGAAAGTTGCAGGAGAGAGATGAGGATGGCGACGACGAAGAAGATTGTCGCGTTCGCCATCTGGTAGGCGTAATCGCCGCCGTTGAAGCCCGTGATGACGGTCATCGCGATGCTCCGTGTCGAGGTTCCGGGCCCGCCGTTCGTGAGTCCGACGATGATGTCGTAGGCATTGAGGAAGCCCTTGAATCCGAGGATCACGTTGATCACCATGTAACCCGCCACGAGGGGAACCGTGATCTTCAGGAGCTGCTGGAGCTTGCCCGCACCGTCAATCTCCGCGGCCTCATAGACGTCGGACGGGATCGAGACAAGACCGGCGATGTAGATGAGCAGCGACCCGGGGATGGCCTGCCAGGCGGTCACGATCACAATGGCCACCCAGGCCAGGTCCGGGTTTGCCAGCAGGCTCGTTTCCAGCCACGGGATGCCGGCAGCGTCACCTGCCGACGGGAGGGAGTTCGAGAACAGGAAGTTGAAGACGTAAGCGATGATGATGCCGGAGACCACCATGGGAATGACGAAGATGGTCCGCAGGGCCGACTTCATCCGGATGCGTGCGTTGAGGCCGACTGCCAGGAGGAAGGCGACCACGTTCACCGCGATCACGGTGACGAGCGAGAATCCGAAGGTGAACAGGTAGCTCTGCAGGATCGCAGGATCGCTGAAGATCGCAATGTAGTTGGTGAGGCCGGTGAATTTCCAGTCGCCGATGCCGATGGAATTGGTGAAGCTGAAGAAGATTCCGATGATGCCGGGAACCGTGATTGCCAGCGTGAAGAGCACGAGGCTGGGCAGAAGGAAGAGGTAGTAGATCGGTTCGACCCGTCGCGTGCCGCGGCGGGTCCCGCTGCCACGCTTGGCCGGAGTAATGGTGGACATGAGTCTGGCTCCCTAGTTCTTACTGGCGGAATGCCAGCCGCGCCCAGTCAGCGTCGAGTGTGCGGAGGGTGGATGCAGGATCGGCGCCGAACACAACCGCCTGCGTGTAGTTGAAGATCGGGATGGTCTTTGGCACGAGCACCGACGGGCCTTGGTAGACCCGGCCCTTTTCGTAGTAGCCGGCCATCCCGTCGATCCGCGGGTCCGTGGTTCCTGCGGCATCCTTGGTGGGCGTGAACCCCAGCTGGGATTTGTTATAGGCCCCGATGACTTCCGGCCGGTACAGGTACTCGAGGAACTTCCGGGCGGCTTCCTTGTGCTTGGATCCTTCCGGAATCCACGCTGCAAGGTCCACGTTGACCCGGACCTTCAGATCCTCGGGGTTATCGGTCATCGGCAGCGGAAAAGTACCAAGCTTGAGGTCGGGGGCGGTCTTGGCGATCTCGCTGAACGCCCAAGGACCCTGCAGGTACATCGCTGCCTTGCCTTGGGCAAATGCAAGGTTGCCGTCGGCGTAGGCGCGGCTGGCGGCATCCTTGTTGACGTATGTCTTTGCCAGCTTCAGCATCTTCGCGACGGGCTGGTCGAAGTCTTTCTGGAAGGAGGCAGCCGAATCCGGCCCGACGCCCGTGCCTTCTTCCGTGAGCTTCTTGAAGAAGTTGATGGTGTCGATCTGGCCACCCGCCGAGTAGTCGAACCAGCCTTGGCCGATGGTCCAGTCATCCTTCCAGGTCGCGTAGAACGGCGTGACGCCGGCCGCCTTCAGCGCCTCACACGCCGCGATCAACCCGCTCCAGGTCTTCGGCACCTCGATTCCGTGCGCGGCGAAGATCTCCTTGTTGTAGATCACCGAGGACGCCATGATCGAGTACGGCAGTGCGCTGGTCCGCCCTGGATACGAGCCGTATTGCTCCATCAATGGATGCAGATCCTCCCGGACGCTGGTTGCAGCGTCGGTGCCGGACAGGTCGCTCAGTGCACCACGTTGCACGAACCGGGACGTCTCCATGTTGTAGTTCGCCAGCGCAATGTCCGGCGGATTGCCGCGGACGAAGCTCGCGGAGACGACGTCCACCCCCGAGGTGTCCAGGACAACCCGGGCCTGGTTCTGCGAGGCGTTGTAGTCGGCGACCAGCTTCGTCATGAACGGGATCGCTTCGCGCTTGCTGAAGGTGAACCGGATCGTCTCCCTGCCGGAGTCTCCGGCGCAGCCTGAGAGGAGCCCTGCGGGCAGGCAGAGTGCGAGGCCCAGTGCCGCCGTGCGTACCGTGCGCGTCAGTTTCACAGACACCCTTGTCCTTTCGTCGTGCGGCCCAACGGCCGCGACAATGCAGCGAACCACAGCCAGCGTGGCCTCGCCGCGATTTTAGATAGGAAGTAAATTTAGAACCTATCGCCAGTATGCAGTGAGCCGCGACACATGGTCAAGCGCCTTCGGGGAATGTGCCCGGTTGTAAATTTATGGACTAAATTTAGAGAGACAGTTCTTACATCCCGGCGGCTGCCAGGGAGAAGCGGAGCGCCGAACAATGACTGAGACCGCACCGTCCACACAGCTGGTCCGCAGGCTCAACGCCAGCGCGATGCTCAAGGCAATGCGCGGGGCCGGCATCGTGACAGGCACCGACCTCATCGCCGCCACCGGACTCTCGCGGGCCACGGTCATCTCCATCTGCGATGAGCTCGTCCGGCTTGGCTGGCTGCAGGAGTTGGAAAACCAACGGGGCGCCGGAGACTACGTCAAGGGCAGGCCGGCGCGCAGGTTCATGTTCGACGACCGCGCCGCCAGTGTGCTGGGCATCGACATCGGCGCCAACAAGATCACCACCATCGTGGCAGACATGGCAGGGACGGCCCTGTCCCAGGTCACCATGCCGTTCCGCACGTACAACGTGCCGGCCGACGAACGCGCCGATGTCCTGGACCGGATAGCGGCAGAGGCCTTGGACCAGGCCGGAGTTTCAGCGGACTCGGTCCTCGCCGTGTCCGTGGGAGTCGCCGCCCCCGTCAGCCGCGACGGCGAAGTCCTCACGGCACAGGAGTTCTGGAGATCCTTCGATGTCCGCCGCATCGTCTCCGAGCGTCACGGCTGGCATGTGCTCCTCGAGAACGATGCCAACCTTGCCACCCTCGCCGAACGCTGGCAGGGCACCGCCCGCGGAGTCGATAACCTCGTGGTCATGCTGGCCGGCGACCGCCTTGGCTCCGGCATCCTCGAATCCGGCCGGCTGCTCCACGGCCAGCTCGGCGGCTTCGGTGAGCTTGGGTATCTCGACAACGTGGACGGTGTCGGTGACACCCATGGCATCGCCCACTACGCTGTTGTCTGGGGGCAGGAGGCCCTCGCCGCCGATCCGGAGTCCCGGCTGCACAAGCTCTGCGGCGGCGACCCGGCCAAGCTCACTGCGGAGATGGTCTTTGTGGCGGCCGCAGACGGCGACAAGGCTGCCAAAGACGTTCTCGAACGCATCGCACACCGCATGGCCCGCGTCGTCGGCTCCCTGAGCACCTTGGTGAACCCCGAGCTCGTAGTCCTCGCGGGAGGCGTCGCACGCTCCGCGGGCGCACTCATCCCTTCCATCAGCAAGCAGCTTCCGAAGTACACCCACACCCCGCCACGCGTGGAAGCCTCGGCCCTCGGCGACGGGATCGTGTCGATCGGTGCCGTCCGGCACGCGCTGGACTATGTCGAAGCGCACGCACTGGACCTCTACCCCGCGTCACTGCCGAAACGAGCGGGCGCCTCCTGACGCACCCCGGGCAGAGCCTGCCCGCATCGCGTCAGATGTCCCGCGTCAGGGCCTCCACGACATCGCTGGCGCCGTCCCGGAACTCGATGGTCCGACCTAGGGTCTCCGGCAGTTCCAGGACGGCAGCGGCCACGAGGGCCACGTTGGCCCGTGATGTTCCGGTGCCCGCTGAGGCATCCGCGGGGTTGACGTCGATCAAGCCGGTGCCTGGATTGTTGTTCAGGGTGCCGGGGCCGAGGACTGTCCAGTCGAGCTTGCTGCCGCGCAGGTACTCGTCCGCCGCCGCCTTGGCCTCGGCGTAGGGGAAGAAGCTGTGGTTCTCCGGAATCCCGTGCCCGGGCCCGGCGCCGAAGTAAGACACCATCACGTAGCGTTTCACCCCCGCCTGCGCCGTGGCGTCCATGGAGCGGATGGCGGCGTCGCGGTCCACGGCGTAGGTGCGGGCCGGATTGCCCCCACCGGCTCCGGCTGACCAGACCACGGCGTCGCTGCCGCGCAGCACGGCGGCGATCTCCGCCGTCGTGGACTGCTCGACGTCGAGAATCACCGGGGAGGCGCCGCTTGCTGTGACGTCGGCGGCGTGGGCGGCGTTCCGGATGAGGGACGTGACGGTATGGCCTTCGTCACTGAGGATTCGGGCAAGCTGCAGGGCCACTTTGCCGTGGCCGCCGATGATCGTAATCCGCATTTACCCATTCAAGCAGGTGGGCAAAAAAAGACCCCGCGGACCGGAATCCGCGGGGTCTTTCCTTGGTAGCGGTGGGGAGGCTCGATCTCCCGACCTCACGATTATGAGTCGTGCGCTCTAACCAACTGAGCTACACCGCCACGAATGGGAAAGCCTGCGTCAAGCCGGTCAAAACCGCCCTGACACAGGCTCCCATTCAGAGCCCCCCACCGGAATCGATCCGGTGACCTCGTTCTTACCAAGAACGCGCTCTACCACTGAGCTAGGGGGGCAACGAGTAAGTACTCTACCGGAGTTTGGGCCTGACACCAAATCGGGGCTGACGGGGGCAAATACCGCCCTCGACACAATTTGCGAAGCACCCGGAACGGCGTTCCATGGCGGTCGGAACATGGGCGGAAGCACCGCCGTCGGGCTCCCGAATAGACGGTTCCCGCACCACAAGACGGTGGCCGCCGTCTAGTACGAAGGGAACCGTCTAATCGGGCGGGGAGAGGACGTTGCTGGAGCCCACCGCCTCGGCGCTGCGGGCCCGGCCAGGCAGCCCCCTTAAACGCCCGAAGGGCCGGCGGAAAGCCGGCCCTTCAGGGTGCAGTAAGGTGCGGGAAGCAGTGGGATTTACCACTTGCCCTTGCGGTTGAAATCACGGTGTCCGCCGTCGCCGCCGTGGCGGGGCTTGCGGGAACCGTTGCCGTGGCCGCTGAAGCGGGAGTCACCGGCCTGGCCGCGGTCCCGGTCGCCGAAGCTGCGCTCGGAACGCTCGCTGTAGGAACGGCCGCCACGGTCAGCGGAGGAACGCTCGCCGTCGTTCTTGCGGAATTCCTTCTTGAAGCCGCCGTTGCCCTTGAAGTTGCCCCCACGGTCACCGCCGCGATTGCCCTGGTAAGCTCCGCGGTCGCCGGACGGCCTGCGGCCGTTGTCCAGCTCGAGGTGGATGAGCTCGCCGCCGATCCGGGTGCGGGACAGGGCGCGCAGCTGCTCGGGGCTCAGGTCCGCCGGGAGCTCCACCAGGGAGTGGTCCGAACGGATGTCGATGCCGCCGATCTGCGAGGAGGAGATGCCGCCTTCGTTGGCAATGGCACCCACGATGGAGCCCGGCATGACGCGCTGGCGGCGTCCGACGGCGATCCGGTAGGTGGCGTTGCCTTCGGTCAGGGCGCGGGTCGGGCCACGGGAGCCGAAGCCGTCCTTGGAGCGTTCGCGCTTCTGGAATTCCGGTGCGGCCGGCAGTTCCTTGACCAGCAGCGGCTGCCCGCCCTGCGCCATGACGGCCAAGGCTGCGGCGATCTCTGCTGCCGGAACGTTGTGCTCTTCCTCGTAGGAAGCGATCAGGTCGCGGAACAGCGCCACGTCCTCGGACTCGAGGGTCTCGGTGATGCGCTCGGCGAACTTGCCCAGGCGCAGCGAGTTGACGGTCTCCGCGGTGGGCAGGTGCATCTGCTCCACGCTCTGGCGGGTGGCCTTCTCGATGGCGCGCAGCAGGTACTTCTCGCGCGGGGTCATGAACAGGATCGCGTCGCCGGTCCGGCCTGCACGGCCGGTGCGGCCGATGCGGTGGACGTAGGACTCGGTGTCGTGCGGGATGTCGTAGTTGACCACGTGGCTGATGCGCTCGACGTCGAGGCCGCGGGCGGCGACGTCGGTGGCCACCAGGATGTCGATGCGGCCTTCCTTCAGGGCATCGACCGTGCGCTCACGCTGCTGCTGCGGGATGTCGCCGTTGATGGCGGCAGCCTGGAAACCGCGGGCCTTCAGCTTGTCGGCAAGGTCCTCGGTGGCCATCTTGGTGCGCACGAAGGCGATGACGCCGTCGAACTCTTCGACCTCAAGGATGCGGGTCATGGCGTCGAGCTTGTGCGGGCCCATGACCTGCACGTAGCGCTGGCGGATGTTGGTGCCCGTGGAGGTCTTGGACTTCACGGAGATCTCGGCCGGGTTGTTCAGGTACTGCTTGGACATGCGGCGGATCTGGCTCGGCATGGTGGCCGAGAAAAGGGCCACCTGGCGGGACTCCGGTGTCTCCTGGAAGATCTGCTCGACGTCGTCCGCGAAGCCCATGCGCAGCATCTCGTCGGCTTCGTCCAGCACCAGGTACTGGAGTTCGGACAGGTCAAGGGAACCCTTGGCGATGTGGTCGATCACGCGGCCGGGGGTACCGACAACAACCTGTGCGCCGCGGCGCAGGCCGGCCAGCTGCGGGCCGTAGGCGGAACCGCCGTAGACCGGGAGGACGGTGAAGTCTTCCATGTGCTTGGCGTAGGAGGTGAAGGCTTCGGCTACCTGGAGGGCCAGTTCACGGGTCGGAGCCAGGACCAGGGCCTGGGTCTTGCGGGAGGGGCCGTTGAGGTCGTGCAGTTCGGCCAGGCGGGACAATGCCGGGACGGCGAACGCGGCGGTCTTGCCGGTACCGGTCTGGGCGAGGCCGACGACGTCGCGGCCCTCGAGCAGCAGCGGAATGGTGGCGGCCTGGATGGGGGACGGCTTCTCGTAGCCGACGTCCTGCAGGGCGGCGAGGACACGGCCGTCGAGGCCGAGGTCGGTGAAGCGGACGCCTTCCTCTTCCTCTTCCGCGGGGGCGGAGGCGGGAGCGACAGCTTCGGCAGGTGCTTCGGCAGCTTCGGCGGCGGACGCCTCAGGCGCGGTTTCGACGGTCTCGGTGATGTCGGCGTCGATGGTTTCGTTCGGGTTTTCGGGCATAGGGGAAGGTTTCCTCATCCATAGGTGGCCAGTCGGCGCGGCCCGGTTGGGCTTGGCCGCAGTACTCGTCGCACACGGCAGAACCTGAGGGCCTGGCCGTATGCAAAGAAGTCCGGCGCTTTCGCAATCCCATGGCAGGACTTCGCGCTGCATCTCTTGGCTGCTATCCCAGCAGTCTGTACAGCGTTTTCTTCGCCCGGCTCTCCCTATGAAAATGCCCGCATCAAAACCGCGGGCCCCAACACTGACCAGTCCTGCCTCAAGAATTGGGCAGGAAAAAGGGATTTCCGGAGTGGGGGATAGTTCAATTGTAGGGCACAACGCGGTCCGCCCGTGACACGAGGGGTCGACGACGGCGGTGAGCTTGCGCACAAGCCCCGGATCAGGGTGCAGTGTCAGCCGGTTGCGCCGGCCCGGCGCATGACCTTTTCGAACTCGTCGTGGTACTCCGGCTGCAGCCGGATCTCACCGTCCGCTTCGGCGTCGAGCAGGGTCTGGACGTCCTCCACGGTGGGATCGCTGAACCACTTCCCCACCGTGATTCCGTGCTTCGGCACGAAGATCCGGTGGATGTGGTCCCCCGCGGAGATGCTGCCCGTCTTCACGACGCGCAGGTAGCAGCCGGTCCGTCCGGCTTCCGTGAAGCGCTTGACCCACTGCGGTTCGTCCATGACGCGCTGGAAGGTGGCGCAGGGCACGCGGGGTGAGGTCACTTCGACCTCCACGTCCAGGCCGATCTTCCAGCGTTCGCCGATCACGGCACCGGTGGTGTCGATGCCGCGCACCCGCAGGTTCTCGCCAAAGATGCCCGGCGGCAGCTCCCGTTCGAGGTGCGCGACCCAAAAGTCGGCGTCCTCCTGCGAGTACGCGTACAAGGCCTGGTCCTCGCCGCCGTGGTGCAGCCGGCTGGCCTGGACGTCCCCGTGCACGCCGAGTTTGTGGACCTTGACGGGGCCTTCCACAGGGCGTTTGTCGATGGCGGTGACGCCAACGCTGCCTTCGGGATCGGCCAGGAGCTGGTGTACCCGGCAAACGGCGATCAACGATGCGGTGTCCATGGCACCAGTCTACGGGCGCGCTCAGGGATCAAAGCGGTAGCCCATGCCCGCCTCGGTGTGCAGGTGCCGGGGCGCGGAGGGGTCGCGTTCGAGCTTGCGGCGGAGCTGGGCGATGTACACGCGCAGGTACTGGGTTTCCTTGGCGTAGGCCTGGCCCCACACCTGGGTGAGGATCTGCTGCTGGCTGACCAGTTTGCCGGCGTTGCGGACCAGCAGTTCAAGGATGTTCCATTCCGTCGGGGTGAGCCGCACCTCACCACCGTCCTTGACGATCTTCTTGCCGGCCAGGTCCACCACGAAGTCGGCAGTTTCCAGGGTGGGCGCCTCGTCCCGCGGCCCGGCCCGGCGGGAGGCGGCACGCAGCCGGGCGAGCAGCTCGTCGAGGCCGAAGGGTTTGGTCACGTAGTCGTCCGCGCCGGCGTCGAGCGCTTCGACTTTGTCCTCGGAACCATGCCGGGCGGACAGCACGATGATGGGCATGTTGCTCCAGCCCCGGATTCCGCGGATCACCTGCACGCCGTCCATGTCCGGCAACCCGAGGTCCAGCACCACGATGTCCACCGGCTGGCGGGCGGCGGCCTTGAGGGCGTCGGCACCGTTGCCGACGGTCAACGCCTGGTAGCCGTGGGCGTGCAGGTTGATCTGCATGGCCCGCGCGATCTGCGCTTCATCCTCGACAATCAGCACCAGGTTCACAGTTGCTCCCCTTCCCACAGCGGCAGGGTGACCACCATGGTCAATCCGCCGCCCGGCGTCGGCTCCGCGGTCAGGGTGCCGCCCATCGCTTCGGTGAAGCCCTTCGCAACGGCGAGTCCCAGGCCGATTCCGCTGCGGCCGTCCTTTGCCGAGCCGGCGTCGTCGAGGCGCTGGAACGGCAGGAACAGCGCCATGACGTCCGACGGCGGCACTCCCCCGCCGTGGTCGGCCACCCGCAGTTCACTGCCGGGCCGCCCGCCGACGGCGACTCCCGCGGTGCGTGCCCGCAGCACGACGTCGGACCTTGGCGCATACTTGACCGCGTTCTCCACCAGGTTGGCCACCACGCGTTCCAGCATGCCGGCGTCGGCCTCGACGGCCGGCAGGTTGGGGGCGAGCTCGTTGCGGATGCGCTCCGCGGGCACCCCGCGCAGTGCGTCCGGCAGGACCTCCTCCCACGCCAGCCCGCCCAGGTGCGGCGTGACGGCGTCCGCGGTGATGCGGGACATGTCCAGCAGGTTGTCCACGAGGTGGCCCAGCCGGTCCGTGTAGTCCTCGATGGTGGCCAGCAGTTCGCGTTCGTCCTCCGGGGTGAAGCTGACTGCTTCCTGGCGGAGGCTGCTGACTGCCAGTTTGATCCCGGCCAGCGGCGTGCGCAGGTCGTGCGATACCGCCCGCAGGATGGAGGTGCGCATGGTGTTGCCCTCCGTGAGGCGGAGGTTGTCCTGCCGGCTCCGCACCAGCTGCTGCCGCTCGCGCACCGCCACCACATAGGCGCCGAAAGCCGCCAGCATGCGCTTGTGCTGGCCGGACAGCGGTCCGCCGCGCAGCAGGAGGGTGTAGTTGGCGTCGACGACGGCGGAATGGTCGGCCGCGGCATGGCCCACCGGCGGCTGGGGCCCTGAGGTAGCCAGCACGTGCCAGCGTGGTTCCGCCCGCCGAAGGGTGGCCGGGCCGTCGGGCGGAGCGGCCTCCAGGAGCGTGACGGCCTCCATCCCGAGCTTGGCGCGGATCTTGTCGAGGAACGATTCCAGGCTGCCATCAGAGCTGAGGATCCGCAGGGCAAGTTCGTTCAGGGCCCGCGCCTCGGCCCCGGCGTGGGCGGCTTCCTGGGCCCGCCGGGTTGCCAGGCCGACTGCCAGCCCGATACCGCAGGCCACCGCGAGGAAGACCACCAGGGTGAACAGGGTGGAGGGATCGGCGATCGAGAAGGAACCCACGGGTTCGGCCGAGAAATAGTTGAGCAGCGAACTTCCCAGGACCGCCGCCACGACCGCCGGCCACAGTCCGCCGACCGCGGCCACGGCAGCTGCCACGGCGAGGTGCAGGAGCATGATCATGGCGAAGTTGCGGTAGCCCGCCGCCGTCACGAGGAGCTCGACGGCGGGCGGCAGCAGGACAGCAAGGGCGAGGCCGGCCAGGATGCGGCCCCGGCCGATCCCGGGGACGCGGGACTGCTCCGGCAGGGCAAGGCCCCCGTTCACATCTGCTGCGGCCATGCCCCAATTCTGGCACTTCCGCCGGTGCTGCCTGTTCCATCCCTGGCGCGGCCGCCCCGGCACAGTTTCCCCACGCCGCGGCGGGAGCGCAGGGGTAGGCTTTCACCAGCAATCAGGTGGAGCACGCAGGACCATGCGTCGGGCAGGGTTTTCCGAGCCATCAAGCAATCCGGGGGGATAAAGAAGTTGGACTCGAACAGCAATCCGGCGGACGCCGGCGACCCGGACAAAGGGTCCGGCAAAGGTTCCGGCAGAGGTCCGGAAGGCAGCCGCGACGGCGGCCTGCCCAAGCCGCCGCCCTGGCAGGTTCCGCAACCCGGGTTGCGGCCGGAGCTGCGGCAGCCCGGCACGGCACCGGACGGACTCCCGCAGGAGCCGCCCGCCGTCGTCGACCCCTTTGCCCGCGAGCACGCGAAACGGACCGCGGAGGCCCAACACCGGAAGAAGCGCTCGCAACGACGCACCGTGGTGGTGGGCCTGGGCGTGACGGCGCTGCTCGCCGGAACCATCACGGCGATCGTTGCCAGCCAGGAGAACGACGCCGACTACGCGCAGGTGTGCTTCAACGACCAGACCGGCGAGCGCGTGGACGACGCCAACTGCGGAAGCTCCGAGGGCCGCAGTTCCGGCATCTACGCCTGGTACTTCTATTCGCGCGGCTCCAGCGTCCCGGCCGTGGGCCAGAACCGCAGCGCCTATCCGAACTTCACCCGGAACGTGCCCAGCGGAGCGAAGGCCTCCACCGGCTACAGCACCAAGGGCGGAACGGTGAGCCGCGGCGGCTTTGGCGGAAGCTCCAAGAGTGGCGGAAGTTCGGGCGGCTGATGATGAAGAGACTGACGGTTGCGCCGCGCCCGGACTGGAAGCAGAAGATCGAGGAACAGGGCCTGGTGTTTTCCACCACCACCATGCCCGACGGCCGGAAGGTCGAGTACTGGAACGAGTCCGCGTACTACGAATTCACCATGGACGAGGTGGAAACGCTCGAAAAGACCGCCGAGGACATGCACCTCATGTGCCTGGAGGCGGCGAAGTTCCTGGCCACGGGGGCGATGGGCGGGATCGGCATCGGCCGGCAGGCCCTGGAACTGGCGGCGGAATCGCTGCAGGCCGGGGACATGGATATCTATGGCCGCTTCGACTTCATCTACGACGGCGCCGGCGGGCCTGCCAAGATGCTCGAATACAACGCCGACACCCCTACCGGGCTGATCGAGGCGTCGGTGGCCCAATGGTTCTGGCTGCAGGACGTGTTCCCGGAGAAGGACCAGTGGAACGGCATCCATGAGGCCCTGATCCGGCAGTGGAAGAAACTGCAGTACCGCACCGGCATGAGCACCTTGCATGTGGCCCATTCGGAAGCCGAGGAGTCCGGCGAGGACTGGATGACGGCTGCCTACATGCGGGACGTGGCCAGCCAGGGCGGCTGGACCACCATCGGCATCAACATGTCGGACATCGGCTGGGATCCGAACCTGAGTCGCTTCGTGGACCTGGACAACTTCATGATCAGCACCATGTTCAAGCTGTACCCGTGGGAACTGATGATGAAGGAGCCCTTCGGCCACCGTCTGCTGCAGCGTGCCCACAACCCGCGCTGGGTGGAGCCGGCGTGGAAGATGCTGCTCTCCAACAAGGCGCTGCTCGCGGCCCTGTGGCTACTGTATCCGGGCCATCCGAATCTCCTGCCGGCCTACCTCAACGATCCCGGACCGCTCAAGGAATGGGTGGCGAAACCCCTGCACGGGCGCGAAGGAGACAACATCCGGATCCACGCCCCCGGCGTCGAAATCACCCAGCCGGGCGGGTACGGCCGCGAAGGCTGGTGCTTCCAGCAGTACCAGCAGCTGCCGGACTTCGACGGCAACCACCCTGTTCTCGGCCTGTGGGTGGTGGACGGGGAATCGGTGGGCTGCGGCATCCGCGAATCGGACGGACCCGTCACCGACTACTTCTGCCGCTTCGTGCCCAACACCATCGACGCGCCGGCGCCGACCATCGCGTCCGCCACCTCAGCCAACGGAGCCGCCCTGTGAGCATGGAAACCTCGACGTCGTCCGGCCAGCCGCAGCCCGGCGGCCCGGTCCCCGGCAAGGGACTGCGTTCCGGGATCCTGGACCTCGGCGACTCGGTGATGCTGGGCCTGGCCTCGACGGCTCCGGTCTACTCGCTCGCGGCAACGCTGGGGCTGATCGTCGCCGTCAACGGTGACTACACTCCCCTGATCCTGGTGCTTGGCTTCATCCCGGTCCTGTTCATCGCCTACGCCTTCCGCGAGCTCAACAGCGCCATGCCGGACTGCGGCACCACCTTCGTGTGGGCCCGGACGACCTTCGGCCCGTGGGCCGGCTGGCTGGGCGGCTGGGGCGTGGCCCTGGCGGGCACGGTGGTCCTGGCGAACCTTGCCCAGGTGGCCGGGCAATACCTGTGGCTCCTGGTGGGCGACGGATCACTGGCCGGTAACACGTGGCTGGTGACCGGCACCGGTGTGGCATTCATAGCGCTGATGACCTTCGTGAACCACCGCGGCATCCGCCTGGGTGAACACGTCCAGCGCACCCTGACCTACGTGCAGTACATCTCGCTGGGCATGTTCGCCCTTGCGCTCATGATCGGCATCGCCAACGGCGGGGCACGCAACGCCACCCCCTTCACCCTCGAATGGTTCAATCCCGCGGGCGCCTTCTCTGACCCTGGCGCTGTGGTGCACGGCGTGCTGCTGGCCCTCTTCATCTACTGGGGCTGGGACACCTGCCTGGCGCTGAACGAGGAGACCGAGAACCCCGCGAAGACCCCCGGCCGGGGAGCGGTGATTTCGGCCTTCGTCCTGGTGGCCATCTACGTTTCGGTGGCCCTGCTGGTGATGATGTACGCAGGCTCCGGCGCCGAAGGGATAGGCCTCGGCAACAGCGCGAACGAATCCGACGTGTTCCTGGCCATGAAGGACGTGGTGCTGGGGCCGTGGGGCTGGCTGATCGTCGTCGCGGTCCTGGCCTCGGTGCTGTCCTCCACCCAGACCACCATCCTGCCCACGGCACGCGGCACGCTCTCCATGGGCGTCCACGGCGCCCTGCCGCCGCGCTTCGGGAAGGTCCACCCGCGCTACCAGACCCCGGGCTTCTCCACCCAGCTCATGGGCACGGCCGCAGCCGTGTACTACATCGCCATGACCTTCCTCAGCGAAAACCTGCTGGCCGATTCAATCAGTTCGATCAGCCTGTTCATCGCCTTCTACTACGCCCTCAGCGGCTTCGCCTGCGTATGGTACTTCCGCGGCACCATGCGCGATTCCGCCCGCAACCTGTGGTTCCGCGGGATCCTGCCGCTGCTGGGCGCCGTGATGCTGGGCGCGGCGTTCTTCGTCTCCGCCGTGCAGATGTGGGACCCGGAGTACGGAGACACCCGGATCCTCGGGGTGGGCGGCGCCTTCGTCAGCGGCGTGGTGCTGCTGCTCCTGGGCGTGGTGCTCGCCGCCGTGTGCCGCTTCGCACCGTCCACCAAGGCCTACTTCAAGGCCAAGGACCGCTAAGGCCTTGCTGCCGGCTGCTCTTCCGGAGCAGCCGGCAGCATCACCAAATCCAGGTAGGCCTTGAGGCTGGCGGCCACATCCACCATGTCCGGGGCATAGAGCCGCTGCAGCTGCATGCCGTCCCACAGTCCCACCAGGGAAGCCGCGGCCTGCTCCGGGTCCACGCCCGGGCGCAGCCGTCCCTGCTCCGCGAGCGATTGGAACTCCGCGGTGTACTCCTCACGCAGATCCTCGAAGCGTTTGCTGAAGTAGTCGCGTCCGGGGTGGCCGTCCGTGGTGGATTCCCCGCTGAGGACGGCGTAAAGCTGGGTGAGGCCGGCGATGTCCACGTTCACGCGGGCCTGTTCGAGAACGACCTCCGGGAACGTCCCATGCCGGGGTTGCCGGGCAATGCCGATCCTGTCGCGCTGCTCCAGGACGGCCAGCAGGAGTTCACTTTTCCGTTTGAAATGGTGCAGCAGGCTGGTCTGGCTCATCCCTACTTCATCGGCCACGTCCTGGAGGCTGCCCGCGTGGTATCCGCGGGCGCCGAACACCTTCACCGCAGCGTCGATGATCCGGCCCCGGGTTTCCGCGGTTTTGGCGTAAGGGCCTCGTTTCCCCGTCCGGGGGGATTGCTGTGGGCTCATGTCTGGGAGCTTAGTGCGGTGCCCTGCATTTTTCCCTGTCAGGACGACCCGGGTTCCGGCTGGCCGCCTGCCCCGCTAGTCGTCCAAGAGGGCGCTGAGCCTGTCCCATTCCCCGCGGGACAGGGCGAGGATGGATCCATGGCTGGCACCGGCCGGCAGCTTGGCGGAGACAGGTGCCCACTCCCCCGCTGCCAGGGAATCGCTGACAAACACCGTATACCTGCGCAGGCCGAACTCATCGATGAAGAGGAACCACTGCTGCCCTCCCCGGACCACGATCGGGCCCTCCCCGTGCGCGAGGTGGTTTCTGCCCAGACCTTTGGCCACCATGTCGTACCGGGTGCTGTCCAGTACCTCGGAACGTTCAACCGTAATGTGCCGGGCGTCCGGGGAGGAGGAATCCGCGGACAGCTCATCCTTGCTGAACCGGTAAAAATATCCGTCGGCGTACACCACCGTGCAGTCAATGACCGACCATCCTTTGTCCACCCAGACCTGCGGGGCGCTGAAGGTGGTGAAGTCCGCCGTTTTGGCACAGAACATCCGATGGTAGCTGTTGGGTGCTTCGCCCCCGCCGGGCGCCTGGAGCGTTGAGGCCCAATACACAAGGTATGTGCCGGTGGCTGGATCGAAGGTTGCTTCCGGTGCCCAAGCGTTGCCGGCGTCCGGCGGAGCAATCCCGACCAGCCGGGGTTCGGACCAGCTGAGGAGGTCCTGGCTCTTCCAGACAACGATCGAGCGGCTGCCGGCACGGATGGAATCCGCCCACGCGGTCCGCGGATCCCGGCCTGCGATGCGCAGGTCGGTGGCGAGCAGGTAATACTTGGCCTGTTCTCCGGGCAGCCCGGCCGCCCGGAGCAGGAAGGGATCCCGCACGCCCTTTTCCCCGACGTTCGAGCGGAGGACGGGACGACCCGAGTTCAGGATGTCCCACTCAAGGGGATCGGCGCCCGCGCTCCGGGCGAAGCGGACTTGTTCTCCGTCGTCGTCATCTGCTGAGGTGAAGTAGGCAAAGACGTACCCGGCAATGTCTTCCTTCACCCTTTGACACTTCCGCTGACGAGCCCGCTGACGATCTGCCGCTGCATAAGGATGAAGAAAACCACCATGGGCAGCAGGACAACAACCGTGAGCGTCATGAAGGAGGGCCAGTCCGTGGTGAATTGGCCGACCGCCGCATAGATCTCCACGACCAGGGTCCGCTTCTCCTCTGAACTGATGAAGACGTTGGGCGTAATGAAGTCGTTCCACACCCACATGGTCTGGAAGACGCCCACCGTGACCAGGATCGGCCGGATCAGCGGCAGGACGATGGTCCAGTAAATCCGGAACGGACCGGCGCCGTCGATGCGGGCGGCCTCCATGACTTCCCCGGGAATGGTCCGCATGTATCCCAGGATCAGGTAGTAACAGAAGATCGACCCGGCCCCGTAAAGCAGCACAAGGCCGTTGAGGGAATCCACGAGCTCCAGGCCGACGAACATCCTGTACAGGGGAATGAGCGTTGCCTGGCCCGGGATGACGAACGCCGCCACGAGCACGCCTCCGATGACGGTGAAGATCCTGCTCCGGCCAGTGATCCTTCCGAAGGCCGCCAGGGAACCAATGGCCAGCATCAGGAAAATGGCGGCAAGGGTGACATAGACGGTGTTCATGAGGCTTTGCAGTATGCCGGCACCTTCGAATACCTTCGCGTAGTTGTCGAATGTCCAGCTCGACGGCAGGGCGAGCGGGCTGGTGGCCGTTTCTTCCTGGGTCTTGAAGGTGTTCACCACGATGTAGTAAAACGGCACCGCCCAGAGCCCGGCCAAGGGAATCATGAGGGCGGATATCAAGAGGCTGCGGGTCTTGGTCATGAGAATTTCCTCTGCAAAGCGTTGGAGATCACCAGCTGGCCAAGGACGACGAGGCCTACGACGATCAGGAACAGGACGGCCAGAGCGGAGGCAGCACCAACCCGTGATTGCGCGATTCCATCTTCGATGAGGGACTGCGTAAGGGTCCTGGTGGAGAAGCCGGGGCCGCCCTTGGTGAGCGTGAAGGGCAGGTCATAGACCTTCAGCCCGTTGGTCATCAGGAGCAGTTGGCTGACGGCCATGGCTGGAACCAGTTGGGGCAAGGTGATGAACCGGAAGGTCTGCCAGCCGCTGGCACCGTCGATCTTGGCCACCTCGTAGTAATCCGCCGGGATCGACTGAAGGTACGCCAGGTAGAGCACGGCGTGCCAGCCGGTGAGTGCCCAGATGGTGACAGCCACGGTGGAGAGCTGCGCGAGCGTACTCTCGGCAAGCCAGGGAACCGGGCCGAGCCCGATGAGGGAATGGATGACCGAGTTCAGCACGCCGGATCCGAGCGGGTTGAGGACGAATCCCCATACCAGGCCGAGTACCGCAACGCTGGGAACCGCCGGGAAGAAGAAGGCCGAGCGGACAAAGTTGCGCCCGATGAATTTACGGTTCAGCGCAAGCGCCAGTGGGATCGCCGCCGCTGTCACCAGCACGGTGGTGGATACCGCGTAGAACACCGTATAGCCGAGCGCCGAGAGCATTGAGGGTTCGTTGAAGAGCTGGACGTAGTTAGCCAGTCCCACGAATTCCGGATTGCTCTCATACCCGTTGAAGTCGGTAAAGCTGAAGTAGAGCGACTGGCCCATCGGAATGACAAAGAGGACCAGGAACACGGCCACGATCGGGACCATGAAGAGCACAGAGGAGAACGACCCTGAGCGGAGCCGGCCGCCGGTCGGCCGCCCCGCGGCGTCCGGCTGGGCGGACTGAACCGAGGGTGATGTTGAAATTGCCACGGATTTACCTTTCGAGCGTCCCCGCAGCCCGGCGGCCGTCCGTCTGGATTGGACCGCCGGGCCAAGGGGAGGGGCCTACTTGCCCCGGAGGGAATTCAGCTTCTCGTCGAGGGCCGTGGCCACCTTCTCGGGTGTGCTCTGGCCTTGAATGAGTTGCTGGAGGAGGGAGACTGCCTCGGTGTTGATCGCGGCGGAATTCGTGGGCCAGGCCACCTGGGGAAGGTAGAACCGTCCTTCGCGTACTGCCGGGACCATGGTGGACAGCGCCGCGTCGAGCTGCGGTGTGTAATCCTTCGTGGTGGTGATGGCCGCGGTCTGCTTCTGGTAGAGCTGGACGGCCGTCCGGCTCTGGAGGAACTCGACCAGCTTGTTGGCCGCTGCTTCGTGTTTTGTCTTGGCGTTCACGGCATAGCCCGGCGCCACCGCGCCGGCCCAATAGGTGCCGGAGGATCCGGGGACCGGCATGAAGGCCAGTTTCAGGCCCGGAGCGGATTTTTGGATGCTGCCCAGGGCCCAGGACCCCGTGCTAATCATTGCCACGGATCCCTTTGCGAACTCGGCGTTGATCTGGTCACCACTCAGCCCTGCCGCCGAGGGAGACACGAGGCCTTCCGTGAACAGCCTGGACCATTCCTGCAACGGCTGGGTCCAAGTGTCCTTGAAGGAGGACTTTCCTGCCCAGATCCGGGCGTCCATGTCACCGCCGAGGGACTGGTTCTGGAGACCTACAAGCGCGGCCAGGCTCGGTGGAATTTCGTCGCCACGCTCGTAGAACGGAGTGATTCCCGCGTCCTTGAGTTTCCGGCAGAGAGTCAGGAAACCATCCCAGGTTACGGGCGGAGTGGTGAAGCCGACCTTGGCCAGCAGCTCTTTGTTGTAGAGGATCCCGCCTCCCCAGGAGGCCGTGGCCGCACCGAAGACCTTTCCGTCCTTGGTGTAGGCGGCTTGCGCGGATTCGGCGATGTTGCCGATCCACGGCTGGCCGCTCAGGTCCTTGGCCAGGCCGGTCTCCATGATTTCGGCCTTGTTTTCCGCGGTAATGATGAACACATCCGCGGCCGTGCCGCTGTTCAGCCTGGTCTGCAGGGTGGAAATGTATCCCTGCACCGGGGTCCCGTAGGAGACCTGGAGTTTGATGTCCGGGTGCTGCTTCCGGAACTCGTCCAGGACCGGCTTCATGGTTGCCTCGTTGTCCCAGGAGTAGAAACTGACGGTGTCCTGGCTGCCGGAATTACCGGAGCCGCCGCACCCCGTGAGGGCGACGGCGGCAGTCAGGACGGCCGCGACGGCCGCTACGCCTAGCGGCTTCCTGCTGCGCCGCAGGATTTTGGATCGCTGGAGCATGGTCTTTCCTTTTCTTGATGGTTGGAGGTGGATGTGCGTTGGAGACTGCAGGTCGTTTTGGACGGATCCCGGTAGGAGGGCCGCACCTTCTCGAGCCGCCCGTCCGCGGTGTGGACCAAAGGGTCGATCGCCAGCTCCCGGCGGTAACCGGTCCCGTCCGGGATGGCGAAGCGGTGGTAGGAAATGAGCCAGTCGTCAGTGTCCGGGATCCTGACGATGGAGTGGTGCCCGGTAGCGTAGATGCCGCGTCCGGGGGCTTTTTCCAGGAGCAGCCCCTGGTCGGTCCACGGCCCCAGGGGACTCGTGGCAGTGGCGTAGCGGACGCGGTAGTTTTCATCCCGGGTGTCGTTCTCGGACCAGGAAAGGTAGTAGACGTCGCCACGGCGGTGGACGTTGGGGGCCTCGCAGAATGCCGTGGGGACCCATGACGTCACGGCCAAGGGATCGAAGGAGACCATGTCGTCATTCAGCCGCACGACATGGGCGACCCCGTTGCCCCAGTAGAGGTAGGCGGTGCCGTCGTCGTCGACGAAAACATTCGGATCGATGGCCCGGCCCGGATAGGCGCCCTCGGCAACCAGGGGCTTCCCCAGATCCTGAAACGGCCCCGTGGGCGTGGGCGCCACGGCAACGCCGATGTTCTCCCTCTCGGCTGTGAAGTAGAAGTAGTACTGCCCGTCCCGTTCGGCCACGGCGGGTGCCCAAGCGTACTCCCGCGCCCACGTGGTCTGGACCGGCAGAGAGAAGACCACCCCGTGGTCGGTCCACTCGACGAGGTCCGAGGACGAGAAGCTGCGGAAGGATGTCGCACGCCATCCGTCGCTGCCGTCCGTCGTCGGGTAGAGGTAGAACTTTCCGTCAAATACGGTCAGGTGGGGATCGGCATAGTAGCCGGCGATCGGGGCTGGAACCGGGAGTCCGCCCGGTTCAAGGTCAATGTGGGTCAAAACCTGCTCCTTATTAAAGGTGGATCGATACAAATTCACGTAGGCTGATGGTTGGCACGGACAAACAGGAGGAAGAGGGCTATGGCAACCATCCAGGATGTGGCCAAGGCTGCGGGGGTATCTCCCATGACCGTCTCGAACGTCATCAACGACCACCCGCATGTGCGCGCGAGCACCCGCGCCAAGGTGGTCGAGGCCATGGAGATGCTCGACTACCGGATCAACGTCGCCGCACGAAATCTCCGCGCGGGGCGGACATTCACCATCGGACTGGCCGTTGCGGAGGTCGACCGGCACTACTGGGGCCAGTTCGCCGCGCGGGTCATTGACGAAGCAGCAACGCACAACCTCCGCGTGCTCATCGAGCAGACGGGACGCAGCCGGGAGAGTGAAATCGACGCCCTCTCCCTCTCCCGCAACAGGATGTACGACGGCCTCCTGCTTGGCACCGTCGGACTTGGAGCACGCGATGCCGAAAAGCTTCGGGTCGACTACCCCGTGGTCATTCTGGGCGAGCGCATCTTTTCGGGTCCCGTGGACCACGTGGCCATGCCCAACATCGAGGGGGCGCGCGCAGCGACCGCGCACTTGCTCAGCCGCGGATGCCGGCGGATTGCCGCCGTCATGGGTGCCGCAAGCGGCGAGCCCGACGTGTCCTCCCTCCGATACCTCGGTTACCAGGAAGCGCTCCAGGCCGCCGACCTGGAGGCTGACCCACTGTTGCGGATCGCCATTGACTACCTCACCCTCCAGGGTGGATACGAGGCAGTGAGGCGCCTGATCGCCTCCGGCAGGCAATTCGATGGCCTGTTCTGCGTGACGGACACCGTGGCCCTCGGAGCCCTGCGGGCCCTCCATGAGGCCGGCATCCGCGTTCCCGCGGAGGTGAAAGTCATTGGATTCGACAACCTGGTTGAAGGGAACTTCAGCACCCCCAGCCTTTCGACTGTCGACCCGGACAACGCTGAGATGGCCCGGGTGGCCGTCAACATGCTGGTCAAGCGGATAGCAGACCCGAGCAACAAGAACCCCATTGAATACGTGAGTTCCTTCCGCGTCGTCGACCGCGAGTCCACGGCAGCCGGCTGAGAACGGCACCGGTGGGGCCGGCCGCCGGACTTTTTCCGCAGCTTGCTGCATTGCAAACCTCCACGCTGGTGATTTTTATCGATAAATTGTATCGATAAAAAGATGATCGCCATGCCCGCCGTCCTTGTCAAGGGACCAGGCTCCTTCGCGGGCGGGTGGCCGTCGCTTGAATTAAAACAGAGTAACTACTCGAATTTTATGCTAGCCTGCCTGCATCAAGCGGCCGGCGCTTCGTCCGCCGCACACAGGCAGAGATAGGTCCCGGAAAAATGTCCCCGTCCGCATACAGCGCTGAAGCCTCCTACATCACCAGCCGCGAGCCCGGCTCCGGCCAGCGGATTCCAGCCCGGTCACGGGTGGACAGCAACGCCCCGGAACTGTCCCTCAACGGTTCCTGGCGCTTCCGGCTCCTGCCCGGCGCACCCGGGACGCCCGGCGGACGTGGCGTGCTGCCCACCGGAGAAGCGCCCGAAGACATGGCGGAGCCGGGCTACGACGACGGCTCCTGGGACGCGATCCCCGTCCCGGCCCACTGGGTTCTGGAAGGCGATGGCCGCTACGGCAAGCCCATCTACACGAACGTGCGGTACCCCTTCCCCAACGATGCCCCCTACGTCCCGGACGACAACCCCACCGGCGACTACCGGCGGAGCTTCGAGGTTCCGGAGTCCTGGTCCACCGCAGAACGGACCGTCCTGCGCTTCGACGGCGTGGAGTCCCGCTACAAAGTGTGGGTCAACGGGATCCTGATCGGCGTGGGCAGCGGCAGCCGCCTGGCCCAGGAGTTCGACGTCAGCAACGCTGTCCAGCCGGGACGCAACGTCATCGCCGTGCGCGTGCACCAATGGTCTGCGGCCAGCTATCTGGAGGACCAGGACCAGTGGTGGCTTCCCGGCATCTTCCGCGATGTCACCCTGCTGGCCCGGCCGGCAGGCGGGCTCGACGACGTCTGGCTGAGGACTGCTTTCAGCGGCGGTTCGGGTACCATCGACCCCGAAATCACCGCGGACAGCGCCGCCTATCCGGTACGGCTGTCCGTCCCGGAACTGGGGGTCGACGTCGTCTGGGCCTCCGCGGCGGACGTCGCCCCTGTGGCACTGGACGCCGTCGAGCCGTGGACCGCCGAGAGCCCCCGCCTCTACAACGCAACGGTATCCAGCACCGGCGAGGCTGTCTCGCTGCGGCTGGGCTTCCGCACCGTGGAGATCAAGGGCGACCGCTTCCTGGTGAACGGCCGGCGCGTGGTGTTCCACGGCATGAACCGGCACGAAACCCACCCGGACCGCGGCCGCGTCTTCGACGAGGAGTCTGCCCGCGCGGACCTGGCGATGATGAAGCAGTTCAACGTCAACGCGATCCGCACCAGCCATTATCCGCCGCACCCCAGGCTCCTGGACCTGGCCGATGAGCTGGGCTTCTGGGTGATCCTGGAATGCGACTTGGAAACCCACGGTTTCGTCGCGCAGGACTGGGTGGGTAATCCGAGCGATGATCCGGCCTGGCGGGACGCCTACCTGAACCGCATGGAACGCACCATCGAGCGGGACAAGAACCACCCGTCCATCGTCATGTGGTCCCTCGGCAACGAATCGGGCACCGGGGCCAACCTGGCCGCGATGGCTGCGTGGGCCCACGCCCGGGACAGCGGCCGCCCCGTGCATTACGAGGGCGATTACACCGGCGCCTACACGGACGTCTATTCGCGGATGTATTCGCCGGTGCCGGAAACGGATTCGATCGGCCGCGACGACACAACCTCGCTGCTGCTGGGCTGTTCAGCGGCAGAATCCGCGCGCCAGCGCAGCAAGCCCTTCATCCTCTGTGAGTATGTGCACGCCATGGGCAACGGACCGGGCGCGATCGACCAGTACGAGGACCTCGTGGACCGCTACCCCCGGCTGCACGGCGGCTTCGTCTGGGAGTGGCGCGACCACGGCATCCGCACCCGCACGGCAGACGGCACGGAGTTCTTCGCCTACGGCGGCGACTTCGGCGAGGTGGTCCATGACGGCAACTTCGTGATGGACGGCATGGTGCTCTCCGACTCGACGCCCAGCCCCGGCCTGTTCGAATACAAGCAGGTGGTGGCGCCGATCCGGCTTGGGTTCAGCGTTCCCGACGACGGCGGACAACCGGTCCTGACGGTCGCCAACCGGCGGCACTCGGCGGACGCGTCCGACCTCGTACTCCGCTGGCGTGTGGAGGCGGATGGGGTGCCGCTTGACTCGGGCGAGCTGGACGCCGTCGGAAGTTCCGGCGCACCGCTGGCCGCGGGCGAATCTGCAGTTCTGCAGCTGCCGCCTTTCGCAGGTGCCGGCGCCGGCGAGCTCTGGCTCACCGTGGAAACCGCCCTACGCAAGGACACGGCGTGGGCGGAGGCGGGACATGTGCTTTCCGCGGCACAGTTGGACCTTTCCGCGCAGGCTGCGCCGGTCCGTGCGCCGCGTCCGCCCGCCTCCGTTTCCGGCGATGCTTCGGGAGCCGAGGTCCCGGTGACCCTCGGACCGGCAGGCTTCGACGGCGGCCGGCTGGTGTCCTTAGGCGGCCTGCCCGTGGCGGGCCCCCGCCTGGAACTGTGGCGCGCCCCCACCGACAATGACCGCGGCGCCCTCCATGGCAGCTACGACCTCGGGGATCCCTTGCTGGACAACGGCAATGGCGTGCCCGCTCCCCCGCTCGCGGAGCTCTGGAGGTCTGCCGGGCTGGACCGTTTGACGGCGCGGGTGGAGGAGCTCGCTTCTACTGACGACAGCGTGCGCGTGCGGACCCGCTACGCCGCTGCGGACCGCGCCGAGTCAGTGACAGTGGAGGAGACCTGGCAGGTAGACGACTCCGAGCTCTGGCTCCGCTTGGACATCACCCCGAGCGCGGGCTGGGACATGGTGTGGCCGCGGATCGGGGTCCGTGTCGACCTGCCCGCGTCTGTGGACGGGGCGTCCTGGTTCGGGACCGGCCCGCGCGAATCCTACCCAGACAGCATGCACGCCGCGCTTGTGGGCCGGTACTCAGCCGGGATCGACGAACTCACGGTGCCCTACGCGAAGTCGCAGGAGAGCGGCCACCGCAGCGGCCTGCGCTCCCTCGAGCTCAGCACCGCAGGCAAGCCATGGCTGCGGATCGATGCGCTGCCTGATCCCGCGGGCCGCCGTCCGGGTTTCACCCTGTCCCGGCACACGGCACAGGAGATCGGCGCCGCAGCCCATCCGCACGAACTGCCGGATAGCCGGAACAGTTACCTGTACCTCGACGCCGCGCAGCATGGCCTGGGCTCGCGGGCCTGCGGACCGGACGTCTGGCCGAAGTACGCCCTCCGCCCGGTGGCGCGCACGCTGGTCCTGCGGATCGCGGAAGCAGGCTGACGCAACGACGCCGGCAGGTGGCTCAGGCGGCGACCGGCACGGCTTCCTTGTGTGCGGCGTCCTTGCGGATCGTGGCGCTGATGACGGCGGCCACCGTGCACATGGCGGCGGCGCCGATCCAAGCGTAGGTGTAGTGCCCGGTGGCGTCACGGACGAAGCCGGCCAGCACAGCGGCGGCGGCCGCGCCCAGTTGGTGGGCGGCGAACACCCAGCCGAACACCACGGAGCCGTCCGCGCCGAACACCCGGCGGCAGATCGCGGCCGTGGGCGGCACCGTGGCCACCCAGTCCAGGCCGTAGACCACCACGAACACGATCATGCTCGGTTCCACCGAGGAGCCCAGCAGCAGCGGCAGCACCAGCAGCCCGATCCCGCGGAACTGGTAGTACACGGCCAGGAGGACCTTCGGGTTGAAGCGATCGGTCAGCCAGCCCGAGGCGATGGTGCCCACGATGTCGAAGATCCCGACGACGGCCAGCAGGCCGGCCGCCGTCGTCTCCGGCATGCCGTGGTCGTGGGCCGAGGGGATGAAGTGTGTGCCGATCAGGCCGTTCGTCGTCGCCCCGCAGATTGCGAAGCCTGCGGCCAGGCCCCAGAAGGTGCGCACCTTGCTGGCCCGTTTCAGGACCTGCAGCGCACGGACGGCGGCGTTCGGGGAATCGCCGGCCGCCGCCGTCGTCACCGGTTCGGCCGCGTCGGCTTCCTCCGCGCCATAGGGGCGGGCGCCGACGTCGGCAGGAGAGTTCCGCAACCAGCGCAGCACCAGCGGCACGACGGCGAGCGCGCCGGCCGCGATCAGCAGCGAGGCCCCGCGCCAGCCCGGGTTCTGGGCCAGTGCCGCGATGAACGGCAGGAACACCAGCTGCCCGGCGGCGCTGCCCGCGGTCAGGATGCCGATCACCAGGCCGCGGCGCTTGGCGAACCAGGTGTTGGCGATGGTCGCGGCGAAGACGAGGGCCATGGATCCGGTGCCAAGCCCGATCAGCAGCCCCCAGGTGAGCAGGATCTGCCAGGACTGGTTCACGAATCCCGTCAGCGCCGAACCGAGCCCGATCAGGCACAGGGCAATCGAGGTCACGGCACGGATGCCGAAGCGTTCCATGAGGGCGGCGGCGAAGGGCGCGGTGAGCCCGAACAGCACCAGGTTGAGGCTGACGGCCAGGGACAGGACGGTAGTGGACCAGCCGAACTCGGTCTGCAGCGGCACCATGAGCACACCCGGTGCGGCCCGGAAGCCTGCGGCACCCACCAAGGCCAGGAACGCGACGGCGGCCACGAACCACGCAGGGTGCAGGCGGCGGCGCCGGGGATTGCGGCTGAGGACCTTGGTGGCGTCGGGAGCGGTCATGCGGAGATCTCCGTTTCGGGGAGCGCGGTTTCGTGGAGCGCGGTTTCTGCGGGGGCTGCTGGGGTTGCTGTAACGGGGGCGACGGCGAGTGGCAGCGGATGGTCGCTTCGTTTGAGGCTGTGCCAACTGGTGTTGGCGGCAGTCAGGGCCGCGCCGCAATGGCTGCAGGTGTCGGCCGAGGACGTCGGCTGTCCGCAGCCGGTGTGGATGACCCGCATGTGGGAGACCTCATCGGGCGCATCCAGGTGCTTCTCGGCCCAGATGATGATGGCGTTGAGCACGGGCAGCGAATCCTCGCCCTTGGGCGTGAGTACATACTCCTGCCGCGTGCGGGTTCCGTCCTGGTAAGGGCGCTGTGCCAGCAGTCCGGCCTCCACCAGCCAGCCGAGGCGCTTGCTGAGGACGGTGTCCGCGCACCCGAGCCGCTGTTTCATGGCATCGAAACGGCCGTTGCCGAAGAAAACCTCCCGCAGCACCAGGCTCCCCCACGGATCGCCCAGCACATCCAGGCCGCGGGCAAGGCTGCACGTGCGCGCTGACCAGTCGGAACGAAGAGGCATGGCTCGATCGTAGTTGGCTTTCTTCAAGAAAGCCAGAAGCCGGATCCGCCACGCGCGACCCCCAAGTGTCCGCACGGTGTCCGATCGATGTGCGCGAAATACACCGATAGTTCACCCCGCGTGTCTACCGTGGTGTGGCCAGACCTTCTCCACGAAAGGCAATCCCGACTATGTCAACGCATGATCCCGAGATGATGAAACGTTCAACCTCAGAAGCGGACGCTACGGCTTCCGCCGCCAAAGGCTTCTCCCGCCGTGGTTTCCTCGGCGCCACGGCAGCAGCGACAGCGCTTGCTGCCGCCGGCTCCCTGCTGCCGCCCTCAGTGCAGGCCGCCATGGCCAAGCCGGTGCCGCCGGGAAACCTGCAGTCCATCAAGCACGTCATCATCCTCATGCAGGAAAACCGTTCCTTCGACCACTACTTCGGCGCCCTGCGCGGCGTCCGCGGCTACGGCGACAAGTCCATCACCCGCCTGCCCAACGGCAAGTCGATGTTCGAACAGCCCCGCGCCACCGGCGAGACAGTGCTGCCGTTCTCACTCCGCAAAGCAGCTGAACTTGCCGGCCGTCCGGATTCGGACATCCAGTACCTGGGCGCCCTGGACCACTCTTTCGCCGGCACCACCAAGGCCTGGAACAACGGCTGGTGCGACCAGTGGATCCCCGCCAAGAGCGCTTCCACCATGACGTTCTACGAGCGCACGGACATCCCGCTGCAGTACGAACTCGCGGACACCTTCACCATCTGCGACGCCTACCACTGCTCCGTCAACGGCTCCACGAACCCCAACCGCAACTACTTGTGGAGCGGGACCACGGGCACTGAGCCCGGGTCCGCGCAGCGCGCCGTCACCAACGCGGCCTACAGCTACGATCACGCGGGGTACAACTGGACCACCTACCCCGAACGGCTGGAACAGGCCGGCGTGTCCTGGCAGATCTACCAGGACTGGGACAACTTCACCGACAACGCCGTCGAGTACTTCCACACCTTCAAGGACATCGGCCACAAGATGCTGGCCGCCGTTGACGGGAACCTGCGCACCACGGAGGAGTTCTACGACTCGCTCCACGGCAAGGCCCCGGCGGAACAGGAGCGGCTCCTCGCCCAGCTTGAGGCCGGCCGCGATCTGCTCACGGACGCCGAAAAGCTCCTCTTCGACAAGGCCATGCGCCGTGGCCGTCCGGACACCCTCCTGACGCGGCTCGCCGCGGACATCGACCGCGGCACCCTGCCGAAGGTCAGCTGGCTGGTCCCCTCCGCCGCCGACTCTGAGCATCCCAGTTCCTCCACCCCGCTGGGCAGCGCCAACTTCGTCTACCGGCTCCTGGACATTGTGGCCAGCAACCAGGAAACCTGGGACAGCACCGCGATCTTCCTCAACTTCGACGAGAACGACGGCTACTTCGACCACGTGCCGCCGCCCGTGCAGCCCCGCCCGGCCACCGGCGAATCCACCGACTGGACCACCGCCCGCCCCATCGGACTCGGCCCGCGCGTGCCGATGACCATCGTCTCGCCGTGGACGATCGGCGGTTTCGTCAGCTCCGAAGTCTTCGACCACACCTCGGTGCTCCGCTTCCTGGAGGCCTGGACCGGGGTACAGGAACCGAACATCTCCGCCTGGCGCCGCGAAGTCTGCGGCGACCTCACCGGCGTCTTCAACTTCGCCACCGCGGGAACCCCGCCGGTGCTCGAGCACCCGGCCCCGGTGCCGGCGAAGATCAGCCGCTGGCGCCCGGTCCCGCCGGCCGTGCAGGTGGCCCCGATCCAGGAAGACGGCACCCGCCCGGCCCGTCCCCTGCCGTACCGCCCGGCGGCCTCTGCCGCGGTGACGGCCGACGGCGTCGCCCTCTCCCTGCGCAACGGCGGCACCCGCTCAGCGCACTTCGCCGTGTACGGCTACGCGGGCGAGCTCGCCGAACCGCGCCACGTGGACGTCAAGGCGAGCGAGTCCGTGAAGCTCCCGGCCCCGTCGGGCAGCTTCGACCTGATCGTCACCGGACCCAACCGCTACCAGTACGAACTGAAAGGTTCGACGGCGGGCGCAGCGGCCGGCGTCGACGTTTCCGTCACGGGACGCACCGGGGACTCGCTGCACCTGGAGCTGCGCAACACCGGCTCCGCGGCGGTGACCCTGCAGCTGGTGTCGCTGCAGTACAAGGAACTCGGCACCACGCTGAAGCTCCAGGCCGGCGCCACCAAGACCCTGGGCTGGGAAAGCCTGCAGGGCTGGTACGACATCGAAGCCACGGTGATCGAGGACGCGTCCTTCCGCCGCCGGCTCACCGGCTGCGAGGAAAACGGCAAGCCCGGCATTTCCGGCTAGGCCTTCCTGACCCTTTTTGAAAAAGGAACGGCCGCGACACTCCGTCATTCACGGTGTGTCGCGGCCGTTCCGCGTCTCAAAGAAGGTCAGGAAGGGCGGGCCGCTCCCGGGCCTAGTCTCCGATCGCGGCGAACGCCTGTTCGAGGTCCGCGATCAGGTCCTCCACGTCCTCGATGCCGCAGGACAGGCGCAGCAGGTTGACCGGCACGGCCAGCTCGGTGCCCTTCACGGAGGCGTGGGTCATCTCGGAGGGGTAGTTCATCAGGGACTCGATGCCGCCCAGGGACTCGGCGAGGGTGAACACGCGCGTGGCCTCGGCCACCTTGCGGGCCGCGGCCTCGCCGCCCTTGAACTGCACCGAGACCATGCCGCCGAACTTCTTCATCTGCTTCTTGGCGAGCTCGTGGCCGGGGTGGTCCGGCAGGCCCGGGTACAGCACAGCCTCCACCTCGGGGCGCTGCAGCAGCCATTCGGCCACGGCCTGGGCGTTCTCGCTGTGCCGGTCCATGCGCACGCCGAGGGTCTTCAGGCCGCGGGTGGTCAGGAAGGCGTCCATCGGGCCGGAGACCGCGCCGACGGCAAACTGGACGAAGCCGATCTTCTCCGCCAGTTCCGCGTCGTTGACGACGACGGCGCCGCCCACCACGTCGGAGTGCCCGCCGATGTACTTCGTGGTGGAGTGGACCACGACGTCGGCACCCAGGGCGAGCGGGTTCTGCAGGTACGGGGACGCGAAGGTGTTGTCGACCACCAGGAGGGCTCCGGCGTCGTGCGCGATGGCGGCGAGCGCCGCGATATCGGTGATCCGCATCATCGGGTTGGACGGGGTCTCCACCCACACGATCCGGGTCTGGTTCGCCGCCACGGCTTCACGCACACGGTCGAGGTCGGACATGTCCACCGGGGTGTTGCCGATGCCCCATTCGCCCAGCACGCGGTTGATGAGCCGGTAGCTTCCGCCGTAGGCGTCGTTGCCCAGCACGATGTGGTCCCCGGGCCGGGCAACGGCGCGGATGAGGGAGTCCTCGGCGGCCAGGCCGGAGCCGAAACTGAAGGCGTGGCTGCCGCCTTCGAGCGCAGCCAACTGTTCTTGCAGGGCGTCGCGGGTGGGGTTGCCGCCGCGGCCGTACTCGTAGCCGTCGCGCAGCCCGCCGATGCCGTCCTGGGCGTAAGTGGAGCTGAAGTGCAGCGGCGGCACCACGGCGCCGGTGCGGGGCTCGAAGTCCTGGCCGGCGTGGACGGCGCGGGTGTTGAAACCTGCTTCATGGGCAGACATGGGTACTCCTCCTGGTCGGGGAAAACTGCGGGGAAATCAGTGGCTCAGGTACGCGAGCAGGTCGTGGCGGGTGAGGATGCCGATCGGTGCTCCAACGAACGTCACCATCACGGTGTCGACGTCGGAGAGCAGCTCGCGCGCGGCGGAGATGGTCTCCAGCGAGCCGATCACCGGCAGCCGCTCCCCCATGTGCTCGGAGATCTTGTCCGTGAGCTTCGCTTCGCCGCGGAACAGCTTGGAGGTCAGGGACCGTTCGTCCACGGCGCCCAGCACCTCGCCCATCACCACGGGCGGTTCCTGCGAAAGCACCGGGATGTGGGAGACGCCGAACTCGTTCATGATGTTGATGACGTCCCGCACGGACTCGTTGGGGTGGATGTGGACCAGGTCCGGCAGTTCGCCCGTCTTGGACTTGAGGACCTCTCCAACCGAGGCTTCTTCGCCGCCGGAGAGGAAGCCGTAGGAGCGCATCCACTGGTCATTGAAGATCTTGGCCAGGTAGCCGCGGCCGGAGTCCGGCAGGATCACGACGACGACGGCGTCCTCCGGAAGGTCTTTTGCCACCTTGAGCGCGGCTACTACAGCCATGCCCGAGGAGCCGCCGACCAGCAGGCCCTCTTCTCGGGCCAGGCGGCGGGTCATGGCGAAGGAATCGCCGTCGCTGACCGCGATGACGGCGTCCGGGACAGTCTTGTCGTAGTTGTCCGGCCACATGTCTTCGCCGACTCCCTCGACGAAGTACGGCCGGCCGGTTCCGCCCGAGTACACCGAGCCTTCGGGGTCCGCGCCGATCACCTTGACCCGGCCGCCGTCGGACTCCGGACGGTCCGCCGAGATCTCCTTGAGGAAGCGTCCGGTGCCGGTGATGGTCCCGCCGGTGCCGGCGCCGATCACCACGTGGGTGACCAAGCCGTCCGTGTCGCGCCAGATTTCCGGGCCGGTGGATTCATAGTGGCTGCCCGGCGCGGCGGGGTTGGAGAACTGGTCCGGCTTGAAGGCGCCGGGGATCTCGGTGACCAGCCGGTCCGAAACGCCGTAGTAGCTTTGCGGGCTGTCAGGGGCCACGGAGGTGGGAGTCACCACCACTTCGGCGCCGTAGGCCTGCAGCACGGCGCGCTTGTCCTCGCCTACCTTGTCCGGGACCACGAAGATGCACTTGTAGCCCTTCTGCTGCGCCACCAGCGCCAGGCCGACTCCGGTGTTGCCGGAGGTGGGCTCCACGATGGTGCCGCCGGGCTTGAGTTTGCCGGAGCGCTCGGCTTCCTCGATCATCTTCACCGCGATGCGGTCCTTGATGGACCCGCCGGGGTTGATGTACTCGAGCTTCACCAGGACGGTGGCCTTGATGCCGTCGGTGACGTGGTTGAGCTTGATGAGCGGCGTATTGCCTATGAGGTCCAGAACGGACTCGGCGTACTTCATGGGTACAAAGTTACCGCTTCGGCAAGGAAGCCCGGGCGTGGACCTGCCCGGGCGTCCTTGGGGCTGATTGCAGGGGCGTCACTTCCCGGCGGATTCGTCCGTCTGCCAGAGGCCGAGGACGTTCCCTTCGGTGTCCTTGAAGTAGGCGTACCAGCCCATTCCGGGAACGGCGTCCTTGCCCTTGTGGACCGAACCGCCTACGGACTCGATCTGCGCCAGCGCTGCGTCGATGTCCTCGACGTCCACGGTGAGGACGGGCGTCTGCAAATCCGCCGAGCGCGTGAACAGGGCCCCGTTGATGGCGCCCGGTGACGTGGGCATTCCGGTCTGTTCATCAGAGGGAGTGGTGAGGGCGATGGTGTAATCCATCTGCGGCATGGGGGTGAGCGTCCAGCCGAACGCCCCTTGGTAGAAGTTGTTGGCCCGCTCGGAGTCTTCGGCGGGAATTTCGAAATGTACTACTCCACCCATTGCGTTCTCCTGGATTCGTTCTGGGATTGGCGCGGTTCCCACGCCACAAGCGCGAGTCTAGCCGCGGCCGTCGTGCCCGGTAAGGGGCGGCGGAAACATACCGTCGGCACCCCGTGGGACGATGGATCCATGACGATAGCCAGCGCCCCTGCCGCCGCCGCGGCCGCGGCGGACGCCTCTGTGCGCTGGCACCCGGGCGGCCCGTTCAGCCTCCTGCAGAGCCTGGGAATCCTCATGCGCGGCAACGGCGATCCGTCCTTCGCCAACCGCCCGGACGGGCTCTGGATGGCGTTCACGACGCCGGACGGCCCCGCTACCCTGCGGCTCACCGCCGTCTCCGGTCCGGACGGTTTTGTGGATGCCCAGGCCTGGGGTCCGGGCGCGGAATCCGCGATCGCCGGGGTGCCGCGGCTGCTGGGCCGGGACGACGACTGGTCCGGCTTCGACGATCCCGACTTCCAGGCCGGGCTCCCCCGCCTCGTGGTTGAAGCCCGACGCCGGAACCCCGGCCTGCGCCTGCCCTCCACCGGGCGGGTGGTCGACTCCCTCGTGCCCACCATCCTGGAACAGAAGGTCACCACCATCGAGGCCCGCCGCGGCTACCGCTACCTGATGTACCGCTACGGAAGCCCGGCTCCGGACGCCGGCCGCCACACGCCGTCGGACCTTCTTGTCGCCCCCACCGCGGCACAGTGGCTGGGCATCCCGTCCTGGGAGTGGCACAAGGCGGGCGTCGGGCCGCAGCGTTCAGCCACGGTGATGCGGGCACTTCGCTCGGCCGCAGGGCTGGAACGCCTGGCCGCTTTGGATGCGGCCGAGGCCGGGGCGAAGCTGCAGACCATCCCGGGCATCGGCATCTGGACCGCGGCGGAAGTCCTGCAGCGCACCCACGGCTGCCCGGACTCGATCGCGGTGGGCGACTACCACCTGGCGTCCTTTGTCGGCTACGCGCTCACCGGGAAGAAGACGGACGACGCCGGCATGCTCGCCCTGATGGAGCCATGGCGCGGGCACCGGCAAAGGGTGGTCCGGATGCTGGGGCTCAGCGGTTTCCGGAAGCCTGCATTCGGCCCGCGGATGACCATCCAGGACCACCGCGGGCACTGACCCGCCCTTGGCAACGCGGGATCACTTACGGCCCGGGCGCTGCCGCATGAAATCTTTCCGGAGACACACCGCGCTGCCGGTAAGGTGAAGGCCATGAGTGCACCCATTGACCTGCAGGCAACCTTCATCCCCAACGACGGCGAATTCTTCCGCGTGAAGCTCGCGCTGGACATCGCGATCGACGAGGTCGTCAACGAACCTGGCTGCATCCGCTACGAACTGACCGAAGCCACCGAGGAGAAGCTCGTCCTCACCGAACAGTGGGCGTCCGAGGAAGACCTGGACAAGCACTCGAAAGGCATCGCCGTGCAGGACCTCAACGAGTCCCTCAGCGCCCTGCTGGCCGAGCCGGCCAAAGTCGAGCGCCTCTAGTCGTTAACCAAGAATGGCCGCCCCCTGTGCAAGGGGGCGGCCATTGACGCTTAACTAGGAGTTTTCGGCGCGCATCTTCGCCACGTGTGCGTGGACCTCTTCCATGTCCAGGCCCTTGACGGCTTCGATGACCTGCTCCAGCTGCGGACCGTTCAGCGCGCCGGGCTGGGAGAACACCAGCACCTTTTCGCGGAAGGCCATGAGCGTGGGGATGGAGGAAATCCCCGCCTCGGCGGCAAGCTGCTGCTCGGCCTCGGTGTCCACCTTGGCGAAGAAAACATCCGGGTGCTTCTCCGAGGCGGCCTTGAACGTGGGCGCGAACTGGCGGCAAGGTCCGCACCATTCGGCCCAGAAATCGACCAGGACAATGTCGTTGCCCTCAATGGTTTCTGCGAACTGTTCACCGGTGATGTCAACTGTAGCCATGCTTCCACCGTACGCGAGATGGGCTCCCGCGTCGCCCCTGTTCGCTCCCCGGCGAAGCGGGAATAAATGCCCGACGTCGGCCTCTTGCCAAGTATTGAACACCTGTTTAGTGTATTAAACATGCGTTCAGCAGCTGAGGATCTCAACACCCGCGCCCGTATCCGGGACGCGGCCATCGCCCTGTTCGGCCGGGACGGTTTCGCGCGCACCACCATCCGTGGGGTCGCCGCCGAATCGGGCGTGAGCCCGGGCCTGGTGATCCACCACTTCGGCAGCAAGGACGGCCTCCGCGAAGCCTGCGACAGGCATGTCATCGCGGAAACCGGTGAACAGGGACTGCGCAAGGCCCATCCCGAATCCGCCGGCCGGCAGATCCAGGAGTACCTGGCAGATCCCGGCCAATACGCCATGGAAATCGCCTACATCCGGCAGTCCCTTGGCGACGACTCGGAAGCCGGCCATGCCTTCTTCGCCGCGATCGTGCAACAGACCAAGGCGATCATCGAGGCCGGGATCTCCGCCGGCACCATCCGGGCCTTCGAGGACGTCGACGCCACCGCCGTCGTGGTGGCCAGCAACAGCCTCGCCATGCTGGTGCTCGGCAAGCACGCCGCCCGGGTCCTCGGCACCAGCGAGCTCGGACCGGACATGCTGCGTTCGCTTACCGTCCCGGCCCTGGACCTGTACACCCACGGCTTCTACGCGGACACAAGCTTCCTCGATGCTGCCCGCACGGCACTGCAGGCGCCGGCCGGCAGCACCGGGACTTCAGGCTGAAGGAAAGGGAAAACCATGGAAGCGGCAATTACGGTCGAGGGCCTGCGGAAGAGCTTCGGGTCCCGCGAGGTCCTGCACGGGATCGACTTCCAGGTGCAGGCCGGGACGGTCTTCGGCGTCATCGGACCGAACGGCGCCGGCAAGACCACCACCATGCGCTGCCTGCTGGACATCATCCGGCCCAGCGCGGGCACCCTGCGGGTGCTGGGCCAGGACCCGCGCCACGGCGGGCCGGGCCTGCGACGCCGCATCGGGTACCTCCCGGGCGAGCTCACCTTGGAGGCCAGGGTCACCGGCCGACGGCTTCTGGACCACTACGAGGCGATCAGCGGACCCGTGCGGCCCGGCCGGATCGACGAACTCGCCGAACGGCTCAACCTGGATCTCGACCACCACACGCGCAAACTGTCCAAGGGCAACAAGCAGAAACTCGGCCTGCTCCAGGCTTTCATGCACGAGCCCGAACTCCTGGTCCTGGATGAACCCACCAGCGGCCTCGATCCCCTGGTCCAACAGGAATTCCTGGCCATGGTCCAGGAAGCCCGCGACCGCGGCCAGACGGTGTTCCTCAGCTCCCACGTGCTGAGCGAAGTGCAGCAGGCGGCGGACGAAGTCGCCATCCTGCGGGACGGCCGGATCGTCACCGTCGCCACCGTCGACGCCCTGCGCGAAAGTGCCGTCCGGCACCTGCGGTTCACGGCGAACGGAATTACAGCGGGCGACGCCGGCGCGCTGCTGGGCCGGGTGCCCGGCGTCGGCGGCGTCGAGGTACTCAGCGCGGGAGACGGCGTCGAACTGACGGCGGTGCTGGAAGGCAGCATCGGGCCGCTGGTGCAGGCGCTCGCCGGACTGCAGCTGACCGACCTTGTCCTGGAGGAACCCGACCTGGAGGAATCGGTGCTCAGGCTTTATGGCAACAACGGCAATGGCCGGCGAGGCAACGGATCCCACCGGCGCGAGCCACAGGAGGAAGGAATCAGCCATGCGTAGTCCCATGCCGCTGTTCAGGCGGGCCTTTGTGGATTCCTGGCGTTCCACCCTGGGTTGGGCGGCAGGGCTCGGCGCGGCGATCGCGCTCTACCTGCCCATCTACCCATCCATCGGCGGGAGTTCGCAGATGCAGGAAATGATCAACGCCCTGCCGCCGGAGATGACCAAGGCGCTGAACTACGACCAGATCGCGTCTGGCCCCGGCTACACCCAGGCCACGGTGTTCGGGCTGATCGGCTTCCTGCTCATGACCATCGCCACGGTGTCCTGGGGCGCAGCCTTGGTGGGCGGCGACGAGGAATCGGGCCAGCTCGAGCTCACTCTCGCCCACGGCGTCACCCGCGTGCAGCTGGTGCTGGAGCGCGCCCTCGCGATGATGCTGCGGGTGGTGCTGCTGGCGGTGCTGGTCTTCGTCCTGATCCTGGCGTTGAACGATTCGGCGCACCTGTCGATCAATTCCATGCACCTGTTCGGCGCCGCCGTCGAGTTTGCCGGCCTCGCCCTGCTGAGCGGCACGGCTGCCTTGTTTGTCGGCGCCCTGAGCGGGCGGAAGGCGTACGGCCTGGCGGCCGGTGCCGCCGTCGGCGTGCTGGGGTACGTGTTCAACGCGGTGGGACGGCAAAGTCCGGACCTTGACTGGCTCCTCAACTTCTCGCCCTACCACTGGGCCTACGGGAACTCCCCGGTGGCGAACGGTGCTGACTGGGCCGCAGTCGGCTGGCTGTGGGGCATCTCCGCCGGCTTGGTCCTGCTCAGCTCGCTTGCGCTGCAGCGGCGCGACGTCGGCAGCTGAGGCGCGCGGCCGGCGTCGGGCTCGCGCTCAGGACCAAAAGTGCGGGGCGGGCTTGCGGGCGCCGGGAAGGGCGTTGTTCTCCCGCCATTCGTGGATCCATTCCGGCAGGTCAAGCGCCGCCGGCGGGGCGCCGAATTCGGCCAGGATGTCCTCTTGACTGACGGGCCGGCCCTTGCAGACGAGCCGGGTGGCGATGTGGGCGCGGGCGTAAATTTCGCCGTCGGCCACCATGCGCTGCTCGAAATAGATCGCCTTGGAATCGAGGCCGATGATCCGGGACTCGATGGTGTAGCGCTGCCACAGCTGGAGGGATTTGCGGAAGGCGATGGTCTCGCCGGAAACGACGGGCGTCCAGCCGCGGCGCCGCATCCTGTCCCAGATGCCCGCCCGCACCATGAGGTCGAAGCGGCCCAGGTCCATCAATGAGAAATACATGCCGTTGTTGACGTGCATGGCGATGTCGATGTCGGTGGGCAGGACCCGTAGCGGAAGGCTGGACTCCTCCCACACGCTCAGGCGGCTCCGGCGGGCGGACGTGAACAGCAGCAGGAGGGTTCGCAGAAGCAGGTGCATGGCACAATGCTACTCGCCGGTAACATGGGCTGGCGAGAGTTCAGCGCGGCCTGGCTCAGCGCTTCTTCGTGCCGCCAACCCCCGGGACCGACGCGACTTGTTTCATCCACTCGGCCGTCTGGCGTTCGTCGATGTCGTCCAGGGACTCGAGCTCCACACCCCGCGTTGCCCTTCCCATCCCCACCGGCGACACAGGCGGGACCGGCTCAAGCGCCACACCGTTGATGAACATGAGCTTGACGTGGCCGGCAAAGCCACCGCAGCTGAAGCACCACCCGTCGCCGACGCCGTAGTACGCCATGCCCCATTTCACGGACCGCTGGAGCCCGGGCAGCGTCCTGGCTGCCAGAGCATCGATCGATTCAGCGATTCCGCGCTGCGGCTGCGGAAGGCTGGCGATGTATGCGAAAACCGGTTTGTCGCCGACCGCCGCCTTCGCGGGGCTTGCCCGGCCGGTCATGGCTTCCGGCAGTGCGAAGGCGGCATCCGCCTCGCCAGTGTCCTTGCTGGTCATGCAGGGCATTATTCTCGCTTTGGCCCATGATCCCAAGACCGGAACCGAACCGGGTAGCAGGGGGTAATCAGGCGGCTTCGATGAGCTCGGGTCCGTTGTTGCGGACATAGTTCACCTTGTCGCTGACGACGCGGGGCACCAAGTGCGGTTCGGGCATGGAGTCCAGAAGTGCCCGGACATCGGCCTCTTTCGTTGTCTGCGGGTCGAGCCAATCGGCCCACATGTCCGGTGGGACGATCAACGGTGTGCGGTCGTGGATGTGCCCGAGAGTGTCCGAGGCCGCCGTCGTGATGATCGTAGCCGTGCGCAGCCATTTCCCGGGGTGTCCGTCGGGCAGGGCCGGGTCCGGCCAGTTCTCGAACCAGGCGGCGAACGCGAGCGGCTGGTCGCCGGGGTCGTGCAGGTAGGTCGGGATCTTTCCGCCGGCAGCTTTCTCCCATTCGTAGTACCCGTCGCTGGGGATGATGCCGCGCCGGGCGGCCGCCGCTTTCCGGAAGGATGGTTTCTCGGTGACAGTTTCCATGCGGGCGTTTATTAGGCGGGCCGCACCTTTGGTGTCCTTCGCCCACGACGGCACGAGGCCCCAGCGTGCCGTTACGAGCCTTCGCGAGACCGCCTCATCCTCGCCGCTGTTCCGGTCCAGAAGGAGCGGTATCGGATCCGTCGGGGCGACGTTCCAGCTCGCGGCCAGCTCAGGGTCAACGACCTCGCTGACAAGGTAGAAGTCCTGAATGTCTGCAGCGGAGTAGCTCATGACGAAACGGCCGCACATGAGGCCATTATTGCCGCTGACCAGGCTGATCGGCCATGTCTTGGCGGAGCTTTCCGACCAGTTTAGAAAGCCTGCTTAGCACTCTTGCGCGTGATGAACCCGGGTCCTAATCTTGGATCGTTCGCTTCTCACGAACGGTGCCCCCGCAGCCCATCCGACAGGCCGCGGGGGTTTTTCAAACCGCAGCAGGGACAAGGTGGCGGCCATGAGCGGTGAATTCGTCGTTGAAATGCCCGAGCAAGACGGCCCCCTGAAGGATTACTTGGCCACACTTCACGCCCTGCCGCCAATTGGCTACGACACCTATCATTGGGCCCTGTTCCAGGCGTTCTACGACCCTCGCACCGACCACTTCTACTGGGCCGACGGTGAAGGCTCCAGCAACAGCTACCTCTGGAATGAGTACCGTGTCGTCGCTGATCTGAAGGACGGCGACAGGGCCGCACTGGTTCGCGCGGTCAGGAACTTCTGCGACGACCATGGCGACGGCTGGGTGTTTGACTACCCCGAACACCGGTTCACGAAACATCTCCACGAGCTCGCACACGACGACCTTGCGTAGTTCAGGCAGTGGGCCTCCTCGCGCATGCAAAAAACCCCGCCTGACCGCGATTCCGCAGGTCAGACGGGGTTTCTCTTTTGGTGGCAGATGAGGGATTCGAACCCCCGTAGGCAGTGCCAGCTGATTTACAGTCAGCCCCCTTTGGCCGCTCGGGTAATCTGCCGAACTTCAAAAGAAGATCACTCACAGCAACAGATCCGTTTCCGTCTCCGTAACCGCGAGCAAGACAACCTTACAGAACTTCCGCCGAAGAATCGAATCGGGAGCATGAGGCCCGGAAATCCGCGGTTTTGGCGGCAATTAGCGGCATCAGGCCTCACCGAGGATCCGGCCGGCCAGCTTCGCCTCGAAACGCAACGCCTGCTCGGCAGTGAGCTGCCGCAGCTCCACCGCCCGCTGCAGGTCCGCATGGACCCCTTCCAGCCGGGCAGCGGCGTCGGGCACCGGACTCAGTACGACAGACGCTGCCACGGCGGCAGCTGCGACGGCGGTGCCGGCGGCCGCTGCGGCTATACCGATCGTGGTCGCGGCGGCGGTGGCGGAGCGGGCGACGTAACGTACGGGGCTCTTGCTCATGGGGGTTTCCTCCAGGGATTGTTTTCCTCCAACGGGTACAACTCTCTTCCCGGGCCCTCAGTTCCGGCCGTGCGTGTGCTGTGAGCGAACTGTGAAACCCGAACCCCGCACACAAGCGGCAGCAGACTGCACGTTCCAGACCACAGGTACTAGGCTGGTTGGCAGACAAGAGCGCCCGCGGGGCACCGCGGGGACGCAATCCACCACCCATTCCCAAGGAGAGTCATGGCAGGCGAATCCACATTCGACGTCGTCAGCAAGGTAGACAAGCAGGAAGTCGCCAACGCGCTCAACCAGTCCCAGAAGGAAATCGCCCAGCGGTACGACTTCAAGGGCGTCGGCGCCGAGATCGACTTCAGCGGCGAGAAGATCCTCATGAAGGCCAACTCCGAGGAACGCGTCAAGGCCGTCCTGGACGTCTTCCAGTCCAAGCTGATCAAGCGCGGCATCTCCCTGAAGTCCCTGGACGAAGGCGAGCCCTACCCCTCCGGCAAGGAGTTCCGCCTGGAGTGCTCCATCAAGGAGGGCATCGCCCAGGACATCGCCAAGAAAATCAACAAGATCATCCGCGACGAAGCCCCCAAGTCCGTCAAGTCCCAGATCCAGGGCGACGAACTCCGCGTCACCTCCAAGTCCCGCGATGACCTGCAGGCAACCATGGCCATCCTGAAGAACTTCGAGGAAGCCGACCTGCAGTTCGTGAACTTCCGCAGCTAACAGGCCGCCGAGTCCGCAGAACCGTCGAGGGCCGCAGCGATCATCCGTGATCCTACGGCCCTCGTCTTGTTTCCGGCAGTCCCTGGGACCGCAAGGGCCCAGGCGCCACGGGTTCCTTGCGCGAAAGCGGCGGTGTAGCATCTTGCCACCGTGACGGTCTCGCGGCGGCCTTGCCTTGGTCCACCGCCGACGTCCCGGTACTGCTCAGCCCTACATCTGGGGGGTCGGGCGGGGCGTGGCCCCCTACCTCAATTCAGCGAGAGGGGGCCACCTCCACCCAAAGGCCGGCCCCGGAGGCCCCCGCCCGGAGGCGTGCCCCGGACCCACTCGCGGCCACACCCCGCAACTTTACGCAATTACCTCACGAAATCTTTGCGTATTCCGCCGTGGCTTGTAAGGTACTGGCTTAGGTGAGCCTAACGATGGCTACCCTAAGAGAAAGCACCGTTATGACAGCCAACTTCCTGATCGGCCTGCGCGAAGGCCTGGAGGCAACCCTCGTGGTGGTCCTGCTGATGGCCTACCTCGTCAAGACCGGCCGCCGTTCCCTGATGCCCCGCCTGTGGGCCGGCGTGGGGATCGCCGTCACCGTATCGGTTGCCTTCGGTGCCGTGCTGACGTTCGGGCCGCGCGGCCTCAGTTTCGAGGCCCAGGAAGCGATCGGCGGCGGACTGTCGATCATCGCGGTAGCCCTGGTCACGTGGATGGTGTTCTGGATGGCCCGGACCGCCCGTTCCCTTGGCGGCGAACTGAAGTCCCGCGTGGACAAAGTGGCCGACGGCGCCGCATGGGGCCTGGTGCTCGTGGCCACTCTCGCGGTGGGCCGCGAGGGCCTTGAAACCGCACTCTTCCTGTGGGCCGCGGCCCAGGCCAGCGGAGAATCCACGACGCCGCTGCTCGGCGCGCTGCTCGGCCTCGCCCTGGCTGCCGGGCTGGGTTACCTGCTGCACCGCGGCGTCCTCAAGGTCAACCTCTCCCGCTTCTTCAGCTGGACCGGAATCGGCCTGATCGTCATCGCCGCCGGCGTGCTCGCCTACGGCATCCATGACCTCCAGGAAGCAGGCATCCTGCCGGGGCTGCACAGCCTCGCCTTCGACGTCTCGGCCGCCGTCCCGCCGTCGTCCTGGTACGGCACCCTGTTGAAGGGAACCCTCAACTTCTCCCCGGCCACCACCTGGCTTGAAGCGGCGGCGTGGGTCCTTTTCGCCGTCCCCGTCCTGTACTTCTACCTCCGCAGCACCCTGGCGGCCCCGCCCGCCGCGCCCCGCACCGGCGTCGAGCACCCCGTTCGTGCCGAGGCCGCCGCGGCCTGAACTTCCCGGCACCACCCCCAATAACTCGCACCCCCCGAACCTAAAGGAACATCCATGCCTGGCTCCGCCCTGCCCAAAACGGCCCCGACCTTCGCCCCGGCGCGGAAGCATCTTGCCCTGATCGCCGTCGCCGCGGTGCTCCCGCTGGCCTTGTCCGCGTGCACCGATAACGGCAACGGTGCCGCAGCCGGCGCCAGCAGCGACGGCTCCATCCAGGTCAGCAGCACGGACACCGAATGCAAGGTTTCAGCCGCTTCCGCGTCCAGCGGCAACCTCAGCTTCTCGGTCAAGAACGACGGCAAACAGGTCACCGAGTTCTACTTGCTGGCCGAGGACGGGCTGCGCATTGTCGGCGAGGTCGAAAACATCGGGCCCGGCCTGACCCGCAAGCTGGTGGTCGCTGCCGACGCCGGCAAGTACACCACCGCGTGCAAGCCCGGCATGCAGGGTGACGGCATCCGCGCCGCGTTCGAGGTCACCGACTCCGGTTCCAAGTCCGCCGTCGACGGCGACCTGAAGAAGGTCCTGGACACCGGCGTCCAGCAGTACGCGTCTTACGTCAAGGACCAGACCGAGCAGCTTGTGGCCGGGACCAAGGACTTCGCGGCGGCCTACGCTGCGGGCGACACCGCCAAGGCGCGGGAGCTCTATGCAGCCACTCGCATGCACTGGGAGCGGATCGAACCCGTGGCGGAATCCTTCGGCGACCTCGATCCCAAGCTGGACGCCCGGGAAGCGGACCTGGAACCGGGACAGAAGTGGACCGGCTGGCACCGTGCGGAGAAGGACCTCTTCCCGCCGGCAGGTTTCAAGCAGCTGACCGCCGCCGAGCGCAGTGTCCTCGCCAAGCAGCTTGTCGCAGACACCGAGGAACTGGGCAAGCGCACCCGCACGGTGGAGCTGACCCCGCACACCCTGGGCAACGGCGCCAAGGAGCTCCTCGACGAAGTTGCCACGGGCAAAGTCACGGGCGAAGAGGAAATCTGGTCGCACACCGACCTGTGGGACTTCCAGGCCAACGTCGACGGCGCCCGGATCGCCTACGAAAGCCTCAAGCCAGCGCTGCTGCGCAAGGATGCCGTACTGGCCAAGAACCTCGACGAGAAGTTCGCCGCGCTGCAGGCCGAACTGAAGAAGCACGCCAAGGGCGAGGGCTTCACGTACTACAACGAGCTCAGCCCGGCACAGGTCAAGCAGCTCGCCTCGCTGGTGGACTCCCTGGGCGAACCCCTGTCCAAGCTCACCTCGGCTGTGGTCCTGTGAGCGGCTGCCCATTCTCCGGCGGCCAGGCTGCCGGAGAGTCCGTGACACCTGCCGAATCCCGGCCATCCGAAGAGTCGCCCTCCGCCGTATCCGCGGCGAAGAAGGGCGGGTTCTCCCGCCGCGGCCTGTTTTCCCTTGCCGGTGTCGGCGGCGCCGGTGCGGCGGCAGGGATCGCCGCCGGATTACTTGGCCATGACACCCTGGCCGCTGCTGCCGAACCCGCGGAACACCGCGACGACGTCATACCGTTCCACGGGGAACGCCAGGCCGGAATCACGACGCCGGCGCAGGACCGGCTGCACATGGCCGCCTTCGACATCACCACCGAGGACCGCGCCGCCCTCGTCCAGCTCCTCAAGGACTGGACGGCAGCGGCCGAGGCCATGACGGCGGGCCGCACCACCGGTGCCACGGGCGCCGTCGACGGCCCCTACGACGCCCCGCCGGAGGACACGGGCGAGGCCCTCGACCTGGCGGCAGGCAAGCTGACCCTGACCTTCGGGTTCGGTGCGAGCCTGTTCGAAAAGGACGGCAAAGCGCGCTTCGGCCTGGCCGGCAAGCGGCCCGATGCCCTGATCGACCTGCCGCATTTCCCCGGGGACGACCTCGAACCCGGCCGGAGCGGCGGCGACATCGTGGTGCAGGCCTGTGCCGACGATCCGCAAGTGGCCGTGCACGCGATCCGCAACCTGGCCCGGATCGGCTTCGGCAAGACCCGGGTCCGCTGGTCGCAGCTGGGCTTCGGCAGGACCTCCTCAACGTCCCGCGCACAGCAGACTCCGCGCAACCTCTTCGGTTTCAAGGACGGCACGGCCAACCCCAAGGCAGAGGATTCCGAGCTGCTCCAGGAACATGTCTGGGCCACTGCCGGCAAGCGTGCCGGTGAGGCCTGGATGGCCGGCGGAAGCTACCTCGTGGCCCGCCGGATCCGCATGCACATCGAGATCTGGGACCGGACCTCGCTGGGCGAACAGGAAGGCCTGATCGGCCGCACCAAGGGCACCGGTGCGCCGCTGTCCGGCGGCGAAGAATTCACCGCCCCGGACTTCGACATCAAAGGCAAGGACGGCAAACCGCTCATGCCCATGGATTCCCACGTCCGGCTGGCACATGCGAGCCAGAACAACGGAGTAAAGATGCTCCGCCGGGGCTACAACTACACGGACGGCTCGGACGGCCTGGGCCACTTGGACGCGGGCCTGTTCTTCATCGCCTTCGTCAAGGACCCGCGCACCCACTACGTGCCCATGCAGATGGCAATGGCCAAGAGCGACACGCTGGCCCTTGAGTACCTCAAGCACACCGGCTCCGGCCTCTTCGCCGTGCCTCCAGGCACCAGGCCCGGCGGCTTCATCGGAGAGGGCCTCTTCGCGTGAAAACCGCCGTCGTTGAACCCAGCGACGGCACTGACGCACCAGCAACACAAGCAGCAGGAACAAAAACACCGGTAACCGCCCCGGCGGGACGCCCGGTCATCACCACCGTACTGATGGCGCTTTTGTGCACCATTGGCTGGCTGGCGTCCGTTGTGGCCGGCGGCCTGGTCGACTGCGGCCCGATGGTGCACCGTTTGGCCCTCGCAGGGCACATCCTGGCCCTCGTGCTGTCTTTCGGCGCCATCATCGTGGTGGACTGGGTCGGATTCCTGTGGCTTCTCGGCCGCCGCGACATCCACGACACCAGTCGCATTGAATCCGCTGCCCAGCCGTTGATCTGGTGCGGCCTGGCCGCCCTGTTGGTCACCGGGTCCCTGATTGATCCGGATCTGGGCAATCCGATGACGCAGTTCAAGCTGGGGTGCGTGCTGGTGCTCATGCTCAACGGCATCGCATTGGCGCCCACCATGAAGAGGCTGCATGCCTTGCCCCGGGGCACCCTGTTCTCAGCAATGGCCGGGCCCCTGCGCAGGCACCTCCTGATTGCCCTGTGCATCTCCCAAGGCTGCTGGTGGGCGTGCGTCCTGGTGGGTCTGCTCAACAGCACGCTCCGCCGCTGGACGGGTGGTTGAGGGACGGGCCGCTGAGGCTTACGGCCGCCCGGCCATCCGTTCCAGCCGCTCGATGCGCTCGCGCATCGGCGGGTGGGTTGCGAACAGCTTGATAATCGCGCCGCCGCGGAACGGGTTGGCGATCATCAGGTGCGAGGTGTTCACCAGGCGCTGGTCCTGCGGCAACGGCACCTGGGCCACGCCCGAGTCGATCTTTCGCAGGGCCGAGGCGAGCGCCAACGGATCGCCGGTGAGGGCGGCACCGTCCTCGTCGGCGTCGTACTCCCTGGTGCGGGAAATGGCCAGCTGGATCATGGAGGCAGCCAGAGGCGCCAGGAGCGCGAGCGCGATCATCGCGATCGGGTTCGCGTTCCGGCGGTCGCCGCCGCCGAAGAAGAGCATCATCTGCCCCACCGAGGTGATGACGCCGGCGACGGCGGCAGCCACCGAAGAGGTCAGGATGTCCCGGTTGTAAACGTGCATGAGCTCGTGGCCGAGGACGCCGCGCAGCTCGCGGGCGTCGAGCATGTGCAGGATTCCTTCAGTGCAGCAGACCGCGGCGTTCTTCGGGTTGCGGCCGGTGGCGAAGGCGTTCGGCGTCATCGTGGGCGAAAGGTAGATCCGCGGCATCGGCTGGTTGGCTCGCACGGACAGCTCCCGGACTATCTGGTACAGCCCGGGCGCCTCCGCCTCCGTCACGGGATAGGCCTGCATGGAACGGAGGGCGATCTTGTCGCTGTTCCAGTAGCCGTACGCTGTGGTCCCGATGCCGATCAGCGCCATGATCAGGATGGGCGCCGAACTGCGGGTCCCGACCCCGATCAGCGCGCCAAGCCCCAGCAGCACCGCCCAGAGGACGCCGAAAAGGGCCGCGGTCTTCAGTCCGTTGTGATGATTGTGCACGTCACTGCTTTCTTGCGGTGAAGGATTGGTCTTCTGTTTCGTATAACGCCGACGGCGGCGCGGACGTTCCACCGTCAGCCGCCGGTGCGCGCGGCACCGGCGTCAGGGCAGGGGATGGTGGGCGTCGTACTGCAGGAATCCCTTCTGCCGCCGGGCAACAAGCGAGGACACCGCGATGCAGAGCGCCCCGCCCAGGAGCAGCACCCAGCCCTCGCTGAGCACCTTGGTGACGCCGCCGGCCAGCATGTCGCCGATCCTCGGCCCGCCGGCAACCACCACGATGAAGACGCCCTGGAGCCTGCCCCGCAGATGGTCCGGCGTGGCCGACTGCAGGATGGTGGTCCGGAAGACGGCGCTGACCGAATCGGAGACACCCGCGAGTACGCAGCACAGCGCGGCCGGAAGCAGCCACCAGGTGGCACCCCCGCGGCCGGAACTGCCGGCCAGGACCACCACCAGGCCGAAGGCCCCTATCGAGAAGCCCCAGCCGGCCACGGACCAGACGACGGCACTGCCTTGCCTGCGGACCCGTCCGAGCGGCCCGGAGAACAGCCCGGCGAAGAAGGCGCCCACCGCCGTCGCCGCCAGCAGCACGCCCACGGTGGTTTCCCCGCCGCCGATCATCGTGGCAGCGATGGCCGGCATGAGGGCCCGCGGCTGGGCGCAGATCATGGCGATCAGGTCGATCACGAACGTCATCCGGACATTGGGCCGGGTGCCGAGGAAGCGGAAGCCTTCCACCACCGAACGCAGCCCGGGCCGGCCTGCACCGTCGGACGGAGGCAGGGCAGGCAGCTTGAACAGACCCCAGAGGGCGAAAGTGAAACTCAGGACGTCGATGGTGTACGTCCACCCGAAGCCGATGGTGGCCACCAGCACGCCCGCCAGCAGCGGTCCCGCCGTCATGGACAGGCCCATGGTGAGCATGCTGAGGGCATTGGCCGCCGGCAGGAGTTCCTTGCGGACCAGCAGCGGAATGATGGCGCTGCGCGCCGGGGCGTTGATGCCCTGCGCGCCGCTTTGCACGGCCACCAGGAAATAGAGGATCCAGACGTTGCCGAGCCCCAGCCAGGCCTGCAGGGCAAGCCCGGCCGTGCTCATCCACAGCACCAGGGACGCCGCGATGGCCACTTTCCTGCGGTCGAACGCGTCCGCCACGGAGCCGCCGAAGAGCCCGGCAACCACCAGTGGCACGAGGGCAAAGATGCTCAACAGACCGACATAAAGGCTCTGCTGGGTGACGCGGTACACCTCCAGGCTGACGGCGACCAGGGTGAGCTGGGAGCCGACGGCGGCAACGGAGGATCCCAGCCAAAGGCGCCGGAACGCCGGACTTTCCCGGAGCGGGGTGATGTCTGCCAGAAGTTTTGCCACTGCCCCACCCTACCCAGAATGACGTAGCGGACTCCCGGATCGCGCCGTCACTTGCTAGGCTCCGGAGTCGGGGGAAAGGAGATGGCATGCCCATGGCACGGCGCCTGCTCTTCCGTTCGAGCATGTGGGAAGTCGCGCGCCCACGGACTCCGCTCACGGAAGGCCACTTCATGGTCCGCCTCAGCGACCCCGCAACCCCCTTCACCGAGGAGTCGGCCGCCGACTGGCTGCTCTGCTATTCAGCCGCCCGCGCCGCCCTGGACGAAGTGCTCCACAGCAGCCTCTGCACGGTCATGTTCCCTTTCCGCTGGCACCCTCTCGGCTCCGCGATCGGCGAACCGGCCGCGGAATCCTCCACGCCGGGTTTCCACCTTTTCGCCCGCTGGGCCGGGGAAACCACGACGCCGGGCGGGCAGCTCGCGCTGCCGGCCCACCGCCGTCGGGCAGCCGGTCCGTTCGATGGGCTGGATGCCTCGCTGCGCTCCGCCCTGCAGCGCGCGGCAGTGCGTGCGGCGGCCGGGCGCCCGGAATTCCCGCAGCTCGCCTGGGTTCCCGGAGGCGGTGACGGCGACCGCCACCACGTCCTGGTCCCGGAACCGGACGTCGACGCCGTGTCCCAGCTGCCGCCGTCGTCGCTCCTTTCCCTGGCAGCGGCCCTGGAGGATCTGCCCACCGGCGACGGCGTCACCGGGTACAGCTGCGTCATGACCGACTCGGCGGGCTCGGGGACGCGGCTGGAGCTGCACGCGCTGGGCCGTTCCGCGGGCGAGGAACGCAACCCCTTGGAATCCCCGGAAAATTTCCCGGAAGTTAGCCGCGCCTTATTGTGATCTACTCAAAATAAATGTTTCAATGAGTGCATGACAGATCACACGGCCGAACAGCAGGCATGGGCGGCGGCCCTGCATGCCCACGGCCGCCGTGTCACCAAGCAACGGCTCGCTGTCCTGGCCGCCGTCGAACGCAACCCCCATTCGCCGGCGGAGGGAATCCTCGCCGCCGCGCGCAAGGAACTCCCGGAACTGACAGCGCAATCGGTCTATGTGGTGCTGAGCGACCTCACCGAACTGGAAATGGTTCGCCGCTTCGAGCCCCCGCACTCCCCCGCGCTGTACGAAACCCGGGTGGGAGACAACCACCACCACGCCGTATGCACCATATGCGGCCGGGTGGAGGACGTGGATTGCGCCGTGGGCCACGCACCTTGCCTGACACCGCATTGGGATGAGCACTCAAAGCCGATGACCATCCAGATCGCGGACGTCCTGTACCAGGGAATCTGCCAGGACTGCCAGGCCAAAGAACTTCAGGCGACGCCTTAGCCCCCTGGTCGCACCGCGACCGGATGGCTTCGGCCCGACTGGACTACCTCTGTAAACCAACCCCGGAAGGAAAACTGTGTCTGAGAGCACCATTGCCAAGTGCCCCGTAGCGCATGGCGGCCGTGTACACCCGACCAAGGGCGCCCCGAACAACGAGTGGTGGCCCAACAAGCTCAACCTGAAGATCCTGGCGAAGAACCCGGCGGTGGCGAACCCGCTCGGCTCCGCCTTCGACTACACCGAGGCCTTCAAGGCGCTTGACCTGGATGCCGTGAAGGCTGACCTTGCCGAGGTCATGACCGACTCCAAGGAATGGTGGCCTGCCGACTTCGGTCACTACGGCCCGTTCATGATCCGCATGGCCTGGCACTCCGCCGGCACCTACCGCTCGCACGACGGCCGCGGTGGCGGCGGCGCCGGCCAGCAGCGCTTCGCGCCCCTGAACTCCTGGCCGGACAACGTCAGCCTGGACAAGGCCCGCCGCCTGCTGTGGCCGGTCAAGAAGAAGTACGGCCAGTCCATCTCCTGGGCCGACCTGATGATCCTGGCCGGCAACGTGGCCCTGGAGACCATGGGCTTCAAGACCTTCGGCTTCGCCGGCGGCCGCCCGGACGTCTGGGAAGCCGACGACGACGTTTACTGGGGCCCGGAGAAGGTCTGGCTCGACGACGAGCGCTACACCGGCGACCGTGAACTCCAGGCACCGCTGGCCGCAGTCCAGATGGGCCTGATCTACGTCAACCCGGAAGGCCCCAACGGCAACCCGGACCCGCTGGCTTCCGCCCGCGACATCCGCGAAACCTTCCGCCGCATGGGCATGGACGACGAGGAAACCGTCGCCCTGATCGTCGGTGGCCACACCTTCGGCAAGACCCACGGCGCCCACAAGGACGACAAGATCGGCCCGGACACCGAATCCGCACCGCTTGAGGCGCAGGGCTTCGGCTGGAAGAACGGCCACGGCACCGGCAAGGGCGGCGACACCGTCACCTCCGGCCTCGAGGTCACCTGGACCTACCACCCGACCCGCTGGGACAACGAGTTCCTGCACATCCTCTTCGCCTACGAGTGGGAGCTCATGGAGTCCCCGGCCGGCGCCAAGCAGTGGAAGCCGAAGGACAACGGCGGCGCAGACCTGGTTCCGGAAGCACACGCCGGTTCCGGCACCCGCGAACCGCGCATGCTCACCAGCGACCTCGCCCTGCGCACCGACCCGGCCTACGAAGCAATCGCCCGCCGCTTCAAGGACGACCTTGGCGCCTTGGAAGACGCCTTCGGCCGTGCCTGGTTCAAGCTCACGCACCGTGACATGGGTCCGAAGGCCCGCTACCTCGGCAAGGAAGTTCCCGCCGAGGACCTGATCTGGCAGGACCCGCTGCCCGCGGCACCTGCGCAGACCATCGGTGAAGCCGAGATCGCCGTCCTGAAGGAAAAGATCGCCGCTTCCGGCCTGTCCGTCGAGGACCTGGTCTCCACCGCATGGAAGGCAGCAGCCTCCTTCCGCGGTTCGGACAAGCGCGGCGGCGCCAACGGCGGCCGCATCCGCCTGGAGCCGCAGGTCAGCTGGTCCGTGAACCAGCCGGAGAAGCTGAAGCCGGTCATCGCCAAGCTCGAAGAGATTGTCGCCGACTTCAACGCCTCCTCCGAGGTCAAGGTTTCCTTCGCCGACGTCGTCGTCCTCGCCGGTGGCGTGGGCGTGGAGCAGGCAGCCCTGGCTGCCGGCCACGACATCACCGTCCCGTTCACCCCGGGCCGCGTGGATGCCACCCAGGAGCAGACCAGCACCGAGCAGTTCGCCTGGCTCGAGCCGGTTGCCGACGGTTTCCGCAACTACGACAGCGGCTTCCTGAACCTGCCCAGCGAGTATCTGCTGATCGACCGCGCGAACCTGCTGAACGTGTCCGCACCGGAACTGACCGTCCTGGTCGGCGGCCTCCGCGTCCTGGGCAACAACTGGGATGGCTCCGAGCTGGGCGTCTTCACCGACCGCCCGGGCACCCTGAGCAACGACTTCTTCGTCAACCTGCTCGAGCTCGGCCTCGAGTGGACCCCGGACGCCGAAGAGAAGAGCTACACGACTACTGACGGCCGCTGGACCGGCAGCCGCGTGGACCTGGTCTTCGGTTCCAACTCCGAACTGCGCGCCCTCGCCGAGGTTTACGCCTCCGACGACGCACAGGAGAAGTTCGTTGCCGACTTCGCCCAGGCCTGGGCCAAGGTCATGGACAACGACCGCTTCGAACTGAAGAAGTAGTCAGGCGCCGGGCCTGCCCGGCACCGGACGCCTGGCAACAGGCAGAGCACCCCGTCTCGGATAATCCGCGGCGGGGTGCTCTTTTGTCCACATTTCACCGGCTGTCCACATAGCCGGTCGCGGCTCTGGTCCTGCGTGCCCCGGGTACCTACGATCCAACCATGGACACATTTCAAGGGATTCCGCACGAAGCCTTCCGCTTCTATGCGGAGCTGGAACAAAACAACAACCGCGAATGGTGGCTCGAACACAAGGACACGTACGACGCCGCGGTCAAGGATCCGCTCACGGCGCTCCTTGAGCAGCTGGAACCGCAGTTCGGACCCGCCAAAGTCTTCCGGCCCTACCGGGACGTCCGCTTTTCGCAGGACAAGACACCTTATAAGACGGCCCAGGGCGCCTTCGCGGCGGAGCAGGAAGGTTTGGGCTTCTACCTCCACCTCGCCGCGGACGGCCTCATGCTGGGAGGCGGCTGCCACACGTACAGTCCCGCGCAGCTGGCCCGCTACCGGGAGGCTGTGGCCGCTCCGGCCAGCGGGGAAGCCCTGCAGGAGATCGTGGACGGCATCGCCGAGAGCGGGTATTCCATTGGCGGAGAGATGCTCAAGACGGTGCCCCGTGGCTTCGACAAGGACCATCCGCGGGCGGAACTGCTGAAGCACAAGTCCTTGTCCGCCGGGCTTGAACTCGGCGAGCCCGCCTGGCTCTCCACCCCCGCAGCGGCCGGGGAGATCGCAAGCCGCTGGGAGGTCCTGCGGCCCCTGGTGGACTGGGTTTCCGAACACGCCGCACCGTGAGGTGCCCCGGCCTGGAAACACGAATGGCCGCCCCGGACCGTGCGGTCCGGGGCGGCCATCATCCGGTGTGTGGTGTCAGACCTTGCTGAGGTCGTCTTCTTCGCCGGACACGGACTCAGTGCCGGGCACGGACTCAGTGCCGGGCACGGACTCACTGCCGGGCACTGCGCCGCTGCCGGAGACTGCTTCGCGTGCATCCGCGAACTTCTCGTTGAGGCGTGAGTGGCGCTGGCCGTAGGCGAAGTAGATCGCGATGCCGATGACCAGCCAGATGGCGAAGAAGATCCACGTCTCCACCGCGAGGTTGGTCATCAGGTACAGGCAGAGGACCGCCGAGACGACCGGGAGCACCTTGCCGAACGGCACGCGGAAGGCGGGCTTCAGGTCCGGGCGCTTCTTGCGCAGCACCAGGATGCCCAGGCTCACCATCACGAACGCGGAGAGGGTTCCGATGTTGATCATTTCCTCGAGCAGGTCAACGTTGGTCAGACCTGCCACGAGGGCGACGGCGGTGCCGCAGATGATCTGGAGGCGCGCCGGAGTCGCGTGCTTGTCGCTGGTCCGGGACAGGGCGCGCGGGAGCAGTCCGTCGCGGCTCATGGCCAGGACCACGCGGGCCAGGCCCATGAGCAGCACCATGATCACCGTGGTGAGGCCAATGAGGGAACCGAAGGCGATCACCTTGGCGGCGTCCGTGTTGCCGACGGCTTCGAACGCCGTGGTGAGTGTGGGGCTCTTGGCCTCGGCAAGCTGGGTGTAGGGCACCATGCCGGTCAGGGCCAGGGAGACGAGGATGTAGAGCAGGGTCACCACGGCGAGGCCACCGAAAATGCCGCGCGGCAGGGTCTTCTGCGGATTCTTGACCTCTTCCGCGGAGGTCGCCACCACGTCGAAGCCAATGAAGGCGAAGAACACCAATGCCGCACCGGCGAAGATGCCGAGCGTGCCGTACTGGGCGGGAACGGCGCCGGTGAGGAATCCGAAGAAGGACTGCTTCAGCATGTTGGTGCCGTCGCTGGCTGCCGTCGGAACGGAATCCGGGATGAAAGGCGTGTAGTTGGCGACCTTCACATAGGTGAACCCGACGACGATGACGAAGAGCACCACAGCGATCTTGATCAGGGTGAAGATATTGCCGACGCGGGCGGAGAGCTTGGTTCCGAGGACCAGCAGCACCGTGAACACGGCGACGATGAGGAAAGCACCCCAGTACAGCTCCACTCCGCCGATGTTCAGCGCCGGCGGCATGTCCACGCCCATGAGCCCGAAGACTTTGCTGAGGTAGATGCCCCAGTACTTGGCGATCACAGCGGCTGCCGTGAAGAGTTCCAGGATGAGGTTCCAGCCGATGATCCAGGCCAGGACCTCGCCCATGGTGGCGTAGGTGAAGACGTACGCCGAGCCCGCAACCGGGATGGCGGTGGCGAATTCGGCGTAGCACATGATGGCGAGAGCGCAGGTGACGGCGGCGACCGCGAAGGAGATGGTCACCGCGGGGCCCGCGAAGTTTGCCGCGGCCTTGGCGCCTACCGAGAAGATGCCGGCGCCGACAGCAACGGCGACGCCCATGATCATCAGGTCCCAGGTGCTGAGGGAGCGCTTGAGTTTGCGTCCGGGTTCATCGGCGTCCGAAATGGACTGCTCGATCGATTTGGTCCGGAAGAGGTTCATAGGAGGTCCACAATCTTGACGGGTACGTGAAACAGACTCATCAACAGTAGTGTCCATACAGTGGACCTCCACTTTTGTCCCGCATAGTGAGACAACTACGGCGTGTCGCGTAGGGATGGACGGCCCTCATAATCGCCGCTGCTGACCACCTCCGGCCCTGATCACCTGCCTAGCAGACCGCCACCAGTGATGACAGCGGTGATGCTGGGAATCCCGACCACGGGCAGGAGGGGAATCGGGGACGGCTTCGGTGCCGGTGATGGGGTGGATGTGGGGGCCGTATCGGGAGTCGAGGTAGTGGCCGGTGCCGGGTCGTCCCCCTGGTTGTCGCCGGAAGGAGCTTCGCTCGCGGGCGCGGCCTGCAGTGTGGGCTGCTCGGGCGCGTTTTGAGTCGGCGCATTCATCGGGGGAACGGCAGCCTCCGCGGTCGCCTCTGCAGGAACAGATGCTGCCGGTAACGAACCGGCCTGCTCAGCGGCACCGCCCGACACCGACCCGGGCTGCTCAGCGGCACCGCCCTGCGCGGCACCATCCGGCACAGGTGGTGCCTGGGAAGGGGATGCCGTTGCGGCTCCCTTCGGTCCCGGACTGCCGGCCGGGGCCCCATGGGTCTTGCCGCCGTCGTGCCCCTTGTCCCCCGAATGCCCTGTGTCAGCCGGCGCGGCCACGGCCCCCGGTACAGCGGCTTCGGGCGGCCCCTCGAAAATCCCGCCCTGGGCAGCAAGCGCGATTCCTGCGGCTGCCACAACGGCAAGCGCGGGCGCTCCGACGGCGGCCGCGTTGGCACGGAGCCAGGCCGCCGGGATCACTGCGGGGACCGGTGCAGCCCTGCGTCCGCGTCGTTTCCTGGTGCCGCCGGTAGCTGGTTCAGCGTTCGGCATTACCGTCTCGTCGATCTTGGACATGCTTCTCCTCAATTCGGATACGGCATTCCAGTCTAGACGTCTCCGTCAACCCGGCAGTCTGCGCGAGCTCCAAGCTACGTCCCGGGCATGGGCCAATCCATGAGTTTCGAGCGGATCAGGAAGCGCTTGCCTTCGGGTGCCTCCACCGAAAATCCGCTGCCGCGCCCGTCCACCACATCCACCGTCAGATGGGTGTGCGACCAGTAGGAAAACTGTTCACGGGACATCCAGAATTCCAGCGGCCACGCGTGTTCCGTACCGCCGTCGATCTCGAAAACGCCCAGCAGCACATCGGAATCCCCGGTGGCGAACTCCCCCGCCGGGTAGCACATGGGCGAGGACCCGTCGCAGCAGCCCCCGGACTGGTGGAACATCAGGGGGCCGTGCTGCTGCGCGAGTTTCCGCAACAGGGACACAGCCGCGGCCGTGAGCGCCACCCGGGAGAAGTCCTCCCCGGGCAGCGTCACGGCGGCCTCAAGTGCCTGCGCCATGGTTTAGAAGAAGCCCAGCTTGTTTTCGTCGTAGCTGACCAGCAGGTTCTTGGTCTGCTGGTAGTGCTCGAGCATCATCGCGTGGTTCTCGCGCCCGATGCCGGAGGACTTGTAGCCGCCGAAGGCCGCTCCGGCCGGGTAGGCGTGGTAGTTGTTTACCCAGACGCGGCCGGCCTGGATTTCCCGGCCCGCCCGGTAGGCTACGTTGCCGTTGCGGGACCAGACGCCGGCGCCAAGGCCGTAGAGGGTGTCGTTGGCGATGCCGATGGCGTCGTTGTAGTCGCTGAACCGGGTCACGGACACGACGGGGCCGAAGATCTCTTCCTGGAAGATCCGCATCCTGTTGTGGCCTTCGAAGATGGTCGGCTGCACGTAGTACCCGCCGGCCAGGTCTCCGGGCAGCTCGGCCCCGGCCCCGCCGGTGAGCACCTTGGCGCCCTCCTGCCTTCCGATGTCGATGTAGGACAGGATCTTCTCCAGCTGGTCGTTGGAGGCCTGGGCGCCGATCTGGGTGTCGGTGTCCAGCGGGTTGCCCTGGATGATCCTGTTGGTGCGGGCCATGGCATCGGCCATGAAGGAGTCGTAGATGCCTTCCTGGACCAGGGCACGCGAGGGGCAGGTGCAGACTTCGCCCTGGTTGAAGGCGAACAGCGTGAAGCCTTCCTGGGCCTTGTCGTAGAAGGCGTCGTTCTGGGCGGCCACATCCTCGAAGAAGATGTTGGGGCTCTTGCCGCCGAGTTCGAGGGTGACCGGGATCAGGTTGTTGGCGGCGTACTGGCTGATGAGCCGGCCGGTGGTGGTCTCGCCGGTGAAGGCGATCTTCCGGATCCGGGGGCTGGAGGCCAGCGGCTTTCCGGCCTCGACGCCGAAGCCGTTGACGACGTTCACGACGCCGGCGGGAAGCAGGTCGGCGAGGAGTTCGACGAGGACCAGGATGGACGCCGGGGTCTGCTCCGCGGGCTTGAGGACCACGGTGTTGCCGGCGGCCAGCGCCGGGGCGAGCTTCCAGACGGCCATCAGAATCGGGAAGTTCCACGGAATAATCTGGCCGACCACGCCGAGCGGTTCGTGGAAGTGGTACGCGGTGGTGTCGTCGTCGAGCTGGGAGAGGTGGCCTTCCTGGGCGCGGATGGCGGCGGCGAAGTAGCGGAAGTGGTCCGCGGCCAGCGGGATGTCCGCGTTCAGGGTTTCCCGGACCGGCTTGCCGTTGTCCCAGGTCTCGGCAACGGCCAGCAGCCCGACGTTCTCGTCAATGCGGTCCGCGATCCGGTTCAGCACGGACGCGCGCTCCGTGGCGGAGGTCTTGCCCCAGGACGGTGCGGCCTTGTGCGCGGCATCCAATGCCAGCTCAATGTCCTCAGCGGTGCCCCTGGCCACCTCGCAGAACGCCTTGCCTGTCACCGGGGTGATGTTCTCGAAGTACTGCCCCTTGACCGGGGCCACCCATTCCCCGCCGATCCAGTTCTCGTAGCGGTCCTTGAACGTGACCTTCGATCCCTCGGTGCCGGGCTGTGCGTAAATTGCCATTGCTAGCTCCTTTGCTGCGCATGGTGGTTGACTGCGCCTTCAGCGTAGGAGCGGGGAGGTTGCGAGGGGGTTGCAACTACTAGAGGCCTTGCGGGAACGTGTAGGAGCCGGGAATCCTGGACGGAGCAGTCCCGAAGGAGAGCACCACCTCGTCGTGGGACGTGAGGACGACGTCGCTCACGGGACCGCTCTGCTTGGATCCATTGATGTAGGCCGTCCAGCCGCCGGTTCCACCGTGCGGTGTTCCCGTGGCGTCCTTGCCGTCCAGGACTCCCCATTCCCCGAGGACCTGGCCGAGGGTGTATTTCCGTCCGGCCGTGGGCGCTTCGATGTGGATGATGCCCGAGGTGTCATGCGTGTGAAGGGCGGAGATTCCGTTCGGCTGTCCGTCGTTTCCGAAGCTGAAGCCGATCCCGCCCGGGACGGCAACGGGCTTGCCGTTCACGAGGACATCCAGATGGGCATGGTAGTGCTCGGCAGCGCCTTCGGCTTTCAAGATGTCCAGGCCGGCGGCCCTGATCCTTTGCCCGGCGCCTGCCGGGTTGAGGTCCCAGCCCGCGTCCGCGCTCCCCGCGGACGATGCCTCCGGGGAAGCGGCCGAAGCCGGGGAATTCGCTGATTGCGCGGGCGCCGCGCAGGCGCTGGCTCCCATGAGGATTCCGGAGACGGTCAGGGCAACAGCGAGGCGTTTGTTCAGCACGGAGGAAGCTTATGGTCCGAAACCCCGTGTTCCCTGAAAGCGCCCGGCGCCCGAAAGGTCAGGCCGACAGTTCGCTGTCGATCCGTTCCAGTTCGGCGACGACGGCGGCCCGCTTGGGTGAGCGCGGCGGCAGCAGCTTGAGCGCGGCGAGCCGCACTACGGCGTCGTCCGCCGCTTCCGGCAGCGACGCGTACTTGAGCAGGGATTCGGCGCTGCCGTCGGTGAGGACGGCCTCGCGCAGGAGCGTGGAGACACGCTGCCGGAGCTCGACGACGCCGGGCGCCTCCGAGCGCGGCAGCACCGCCCCGCGGTAGATCTCCAGGGCGATCCGGTGGGCTCCGCGCTGCAGGCAGCCCAGGACCTGGCCGGAGTCCGGGAAGAGTTCGACCGGCAGGCGGTACGGGCGCGAATCCGGCACGGCCTCGGGGCTCAGCTCCTGCAGGACCTTGCGCAACCGCACCATCTCGGCCCGGAGGGTGACGGCTGAGCCGTCCCCCGGATAGAGCCGGGCACACAGTTCGTCAGCGCTGAGCCCTTCCGGATGCAGGCTCAGCAGGGCGAGGATCTCACTGTGCCGTGCGGACAGCTGGGCTGTCCGTCCTGCGATGCTGAGCAGTGCCTGCTCGCGGCCGAGGAGCTGGAGGCTGTTGCGGTACAGCGGGTCCGGGTCCTTCCGCGCCGGGTCCCGCCGCGCGGCTGCCCGGTTTCGCCCCGGTACCGCAGCCTTCTGCCGGATGCCCTCCTGTGCCTGCTGCAGCCGTTCGATCCGAAGGTGTGCCTGCGCTGCCGCGACGGTCGCCTCGACGAGGGACAGGGTGTGCGGCGCCACCGCGCTTTCGGAACCGGTGATGTCCACGACGCCTAGCAACGCACCGGTGTCCGGGTCGTGGAAGGGCACGGCCGTGCAGCTCCAAGGGTGGACAGCGCGCGTGTAATGTTCCGCTCCGGAGATCTGGATGCTGCGTCCCAGTGCCAGGGCCGTGCCGGGGGCGCTGGTGCCGACGGACCTCTCGGACCAGTCGGCGCCGGCCACGAACAACATGCTTTCCGCCCGTCGCTGGAGCGCCGGGTCCCCATCGACCCAGAGCAGCCGGCCGAGGCCGTCGCCTACGGCGACCAGCAGGCCGCTGTCCTGGCCGGGCTGGACCAGCAGCTTGCGGATCACCGGCATGACGGCGGCCAGCGGGTGCTGGCGGCGGTATTCCTCCAGCTCGTCCACGTCCATGGCCAAGGGAGCAGCGGCCGTATCCGGGTTGGCCCGCAGTGCTGCGGAGCGTTTCCACGACTCGCGGACCAGCGGACGCAGGCCCGGCAGCACGCCGTCGTCGGGAAGGGAAAGACCGCCCGCGGCCAGGTGCTCGTGCCCGGTCCGGGCGTGCCGCTGTGCCAGCTCACGGGGTTCGTTCCCGTGCGCCGCGGCGCGGACGGGGTTGGTCATCGGAGCGTCAGCCGCGGGAGATCCGGATCATGTCTTCGCGCGGGACCACCTTCACCCGTTCGCGTTCGATCCCGCGGTCCGGGTTCTCTTCGGTCCATTGGGTACCGAGTGCGGCTTCGTGGGCGTCCAGCCGGTTCCACCCTTCCCAAGTGGTGTATTCGATGCCGCGCTCCTCCAGGAGGTCCACGATCGCCTGGGGATCCGGTGTTTCCGCGGGCGGCAGGGAGAGGCGGTCCTCAAGCAGGAAGCCGATGGTCTCCAGCGCATCGCCCTTGGTGTGGCCGATCAGGCCCACCGGGCCGCGCTTGATCCAGCCGGTCGTGTAGACGCCCGGCACCGGCTTGCCGTCGGCACCCAGCACGCGTCCGCCGTCGTTCGGAATGACGCCGCGGCGGGCGTCGTACTCCAGCTCATCCAGCGCCGAGCCGTGGTAGCCGATGGCGCGGTACACGGCCTGTACCGGGTAGTCGACGAACTCGCCGGTGCCCTTGACGTTGCCCGTGCCGTCCAGCTGCATCCGCTCGAACTTGATCCCGGAAACCTTCCCGGAGCCGTTCTCCGAAAAGATCTCCACCGGGCTGTGCAGGAAGTGCAGGTGCAGGCGGCGGGAGGAGGGCTGCTCCGATTCGGCATGTTCCTCCACCAGCCAGTTGGTGAGGGTGTTGACCATGGTCTTGATCTGGTTGTTGCTGCGGATGGCGTCGTCCGAGGCTTCGTCGAACTCGAAGTCCTCCGGGTAGAGGACGATGTCCACGTCGTTGGTGTGGGACAGTTCCCGCAGCTCCAGCGGCGTGAACTTCACCTGGGCCGGGCCGCGGCGGCCGAAGACGTGGACATCCGTGACCGGGGAGTTCTTCAGGCCGGCGTAGACGTTGTCCGGGATTTCGGTGACCAGGAGATCGTCCGCGTGCTTGGACAGCATCCGGGCGACGTCAAGGGCCACGTTGCCGTTGCCGATGACCGCGATCTCCCTGGCTTCGAGGGGCCATTCGCGGGAGACATCCGGGTGCCCGTCGTACCAGGACACGAAGTCGGCGCCGCCGTAGGAGCCTTCCAGCTCGACGCCCGGGATAGCCAGGTCCGCGTCCTTGATGGCGCCAGTGGAGAAAATGACGGCGTCGTAGAAGGAGCGGAAATCGTGCAGGGTGAGGTCACGGCCGTAGGTGACGTTGCCGAAGAATCGGATGTCGCCGCGGTCCAGCACCTTATGCAGGGCGTTGACGATCCCCTTGATGCGCGGATGGTCCGGGGCCACGCCGTAGCGGATCAGGCCGTACGGTGCCGGATACGCCTCGAAGAGGTCGATGCTGACTTCGAGGTGTCCGTCCTTGACCTCGCTCGATTTGCTCAGGATGTCCGCGGCGTAGACACCGGCCGGTCCGGCGCCGATGATGGCGACGCGCAGTGGACGAGTGGAGCTGTTTTCCGAGTTGGACACCGTGGACCCTCCGTCAGACGAAACCCCTGCCGCAATGGCGGGCAGGGCCCCAGTCTATTCCCCGCCGACCCCGCAACAGGGCGTCCGGGAACCTCCGTGACACGGAGCGCAACGAAGCCCGGGCCGGGTTCCAGGCAGCCTTCCGACCGGCCGTTCAGGAATAGCCCGCCGGAACGTGATGTTATTGGTTCTGTGCCTACGCCCGAACAAGCTCCAGCCTCCCTGCCTGCTGACGCCCCGTCCGTGGCGGCTCCCGCTCCGGGAGCACCAGCCGTGAAGCCTGCTGGCGCTGCCAAGGCGGCGCGAAGCGAGACGACGACGGGAATCATGTACGGCATCGGCGCTTACGGGCTGTGGGGGCTGCTGCCGCTGTACTTCCTGGTGCTGCAGCCGGCCGGTGCGGTGGAGATTGTGGCGAACCGGGTGGTCTGGTCGCTGCTGTTCTGCGCAGTGCTGATCACCGTCACGCGCAGCTGGGGCCAATTGGCCAAGGCGTTCAAGGACCGCACCATCTTCCTGCCCTTGGTGGCGGCAGCGATGCTCATCGCGGTCAACTGGCTCACCTACACGTACGGGGTCACCAACGGGCACGCCGTGGAAGCCTCCCTCGGCTATTTCATCAACCCGCTTGTCTCGGTGCTCCTGGGCGTCTTCGTCCTGAAGGAAACCCTCCGCCCGCTCCAATGGGCCGCCGTCGGGACCGGCTTCGCCGCCGTCGCCGTCCTGACCGTCTCTTACGGCAAGCTGCCGTGGATCGCCCTCGTGCTGGCGTTCAGCTTCGGCCTGTACGGCTTCGTGAAGAAGCGGGTGGGACCGCGGCTGAACGCCGTCACCAGCCTCACGGTGGAAACGGTGGTGCTGGCCCCGTTCGCGGCGACCACAATGCTGGTCCTCGGCCTGGGCGGAAGCGCCACGCTGGCCAGCCACGGTGCCGGGCACTTCTGGCTGCTGCTCGCCTCCGGCGTGGTGACCGCCGTGCCGCTCGTGTTCTTCGGCGCCTCGGCCAGCAGGCTGCCGCTGACGACCATCGGCATGCTGCAGTACTTCGCACCGCTGCTCCAGTTCATCGTCGCCCTCGCAGTGCTGCACGAAACCATGACCACGGAACGCTGGATCGGCTTCGGCATCGTGTGGTTCGCCCTGGCGCTGCTCACCGGGGACATGTTCCGCAACGCACGCAAGAACGCCGCCTTCCGGAAACAGGCCAGGACCGCGAAGATCGCCTAGATGGGCATGGAATCCACGCGTTCGTAGTCGCGCGGAACCACCACCATCGGCACAGGCAGCGCGCGGAGGATCTTGTTCGCGGTGCTACCGATGAACAGCTTGTTCTTCTCGCCCAGGCGCGAGGAACCAATGATCAGCACTTCGCCTTCCTGCCATTCCAGGCTGTCGATGGCCTCTTCGATGTCGCGCCCGTGCGCGACGGCGACACTTACGTCGTGCCCTTCCGGCAGCCGGGCGGCGGCGGCACTAAGGACGGTGTTGGCGTGGCGGTGGGCGGCGTTGGTGGCCTCCCCGCTTTCGTCCGGTCCGGCGTCGAGGGTCACGAGCGAAACGAGACGCAGTGGCACGCCGCGCCTGTTGGCCGCCGCGATCGCGGTGCCGATGGCGGCGTCCGCTCCGGCCCGCTGCCCGGTGGCCAGCGTGAACCGGGTGACCGGTTCGGTGCGGTTGAAACCGCGCGGGGCGAGAGCGACGGGGACCGGCGAAGCGTGCAGCAGGGCATTGGCCACGCTGCCCACGGTGAAGCGCTTGAACAGTCCGTTCCTGGCCGCACCCACCACGATCAGTCCGGCGTCGTCACCGGCGGCCTCGATCAGGCCGGCGGGGAACGATTCGGCGGGAACGGGACGGAAGGCGGCTTCGACGCCGTCGGGAACCAGGGCGAGGCTGTCCCGCTCCGCCCTGAGGATGGCCTGCTCGGCCGGGGTGGCGGCGGTGCCTTCGGGGTAGAGCCCCGCGTAGGGGGTGTGCGGATCCACCACGTGGACGATGTCCAGTGAAGCATCCTGGGCCCGGGCAAGGGAGGCGGCAAGGGCGACGGCATCCGCGCCGCGCTCCTTGGACGAATAACCAACGACGTATCGCATGTAATTACCCCTCTTTGGGTAGCTCAGCAACGGCAATTCCGTAGTGTGAACTCTACGGTTTCCGCCGCTGGCTGCCCAGCATCCGCACCCAGTGTCACCAACCGCCCAGCGCCCTATTCCACAACGTCCGGGTTCGGCTCCTTCCACGCGATCCCACCCTGGGCCTCGACGAGTTCCAGCTCCACCACCACCGGAGCGCAGGTCCCGGCAGGAAACCGTACCTCGGCCAGGGATTCAGACAGGACCGTCACCGTGCTCCCTTCGGCTCCCGGGAACGGGCGGATCCCGGAAAGCCGGAGCCCGGCGGGCAGCTGCAGGCGAATCCTGCGCGAGCCCGGCATCCGGGTCACCACCGCGAACACCCTGCCGTCCCCGCTGTGGCGCGTGTAGTAGCCCCAGCCCGGGTACGCCCAGCCGGTGGCGAAGCCGCAACCGTGGATGGCTTCCCCGTTGACCGCCAGCCACTCCCCCACACCGTGCGCGATCTCTACTTCGGCCGGCTGCAGCGAACCGTCCCCGCGCGGACCGAAGTTCAGCAGGAAATTCCCGCCAAGCGATGTGCAGTGGGCCAGCATGTCCACAATGTCCAGCGGATGCTTGAGGCTCTCCGCGGCCCAGTCCCCCTGGTGGTAACCCCAAGTTGCCTGCGCGGTGGTCATGCATGCCTCCCAGTCGCGTTCTGCCACCGAGGTGTCCCACGGTTCGGGCAGGCGCCGCTCGTAACCGCTTTCGTAGTCCCCCATGAGCTCTCCGTTGGAGTCGAAATGCCGGGCGCCAAGGTCGTCGGCGCGCAGCCTGCTGTTGACCACGACGCCGGGAAGCAACTCCTTGAGCCTGCGCTCGATCTCCCAGGTCCAGCGGCCGTTGGCCTTCACGGAGGCGTCCCAGGTGCCGTCGAACCAGAAGCCTTTCACGGAAGGGTAGCGGGTGGCGAGCTCCTCCAACTGGGCCCCTGCAAAAGCGAGGTAGCGCGCAAACGCGGCCTCGTCGTCGTCGTTCTCCAGGCTGAACCGCCAGTCCGGGTGCCGCCAGTCCAGCACCGAGTAGTAGAAATTGACGTCGATCCCGCGCGCTTCGTAGGCCTCGATCAGCTCCGCCAGCACGTCGCGCCCCGAGGGTGTGTTCCCTATGTGGAAGTCGCTGTGTGCGGTGGGCCAGAGGCAGAAGCCGTCGTGGTGCTTGGTGGTGATGGTCATGTAGCGGGCGCCGAGCCGTGCCGCGGTATCGGCCCATTGCCTGGGATCGAAGTTTTCCAGCGTGAAATCAGCGGCGAGCGCCTCCCAGTGTTCCTGCGGAATCTTCGCCGTGCGGGGCAGGAACTCGGCCGCGAAATCGTAGTCCTGACCCTCCCAGCGTCCCGCCGGCAGCGAGTACAGCCCCCAGTGGATGAACTGGCCCAGGCGGTGCGAGCGGAACCGCTGCATTGCCGCGTCCTGGCGGGGACCGGCGCCGCCCGCGCCATACCTCAAATCTGCCCGTTTTAGCCCGGCTATGCTATTTCCCCTCTTCCTTGCCGACGGCTCTGTCCCAGGGCACGAAGGATGCCAGGTCGAAAACGTGCACGGCACCCCCGGCCCAGCGGACGGTGACGACCGTTCCGGAAAGCCCGACGTCGGCCGCCCCCGCCGCCGCTTCCTGCCGGCCGCCGCGGCTGAGGCTGTGCAGCGCGATGTAGATGCCGTCGCCGCCCGGATGCGGCGTGCTCAAGTACGGAACCAGGGAGTGTTCGCCGAGCGCGTTGGCGCCGGCGTAGGCCTTGGTGGCCGCCTCCGTCCAGCCATGGATTCCGCGGACGGACACCGAAACGTCCCCGTTGCCCGCCCAGGCGGCGGCACCGCCCGCGCCGCCCTCCGGCAGGTGGGCTGCGGCGACGGTGTGACCGCCCTCGCGCACCGTGTAGCCTCCCGGTGCACGGACCAGATGGCAGCGCAGCTCATGGATGCCGTCCACCACCGAGACGGTGACGACGGCGGTGCCGGGCAGCGCCTTGCCGTCCAGTTGCGGGATGTGGACCGAGCCGCTGACGGCGCCGTCCACCCGGTTGGCCCGCAGCGAGCAGCGGCGGCTGGCAACGCCGTCGGCGTCCACGAGCGCAAGGTGCCCGTCGATGTTGTCCCGGAAGGCTTCGCCCGTGCCCGGGGCCGTGTGCGTGGAGTAGGAGAACTTGGCATAGTGCGGGTCGTCGGGGTCGGCGCCGCCGCCCACGGGAAGTCCGCAGTGGTCGCTGCCGTGGTTGGTCAGCGCCACCAGTCCCCCATGGGTGTTCAGGGTCCAGCCGACGTCGGGCAGGGGCCGGATGACTGGCGGCCCGTCGGTTGGTTGGGGTTCTTCGCCCTTCTGCCAGACGGGGTGGTCCGCTGGCAGGGACAGGCCCAGGAAGCCGATGCCGGCGAGGTACGGTGAGCCGAAGCCGCTGTAGTCCTGGCAGCTGCCCAGGTGTTCGCCGTACCAGCCGAGGTTCGGCGGTCCGTCCACACCGACGCCCCTGGCCGTGAAGTTGGCCAGCACCCCGGAGGCCAGCCGCCTGGTCTGGCCGGGGTTCAGGGGGTTCACGCCGGAGATCTCTGCGCACCAGAGCGCGGCGAGCACCGCCGTGCGGTAGGCCAGCGAACGCCCGACATGCAGCACCGCACCATCGGCGGCAAACATCAAGCTGTAGCTGCCCACGAACTGCCGCAGGCGTTCCAGGTGGCGGACGCCGTCCGGCGTGTTTTCCTGTCCGGTCATCCGGTACCACGCCCACAGGTAAGGGTGGATGGCCCAGGCGTTGTAATAGTCCACGGCGTGCTCCGGACCGTCGGTGTACCAGCCGTCCCCCAGGTACCAGGACTCCACCCTGGCCACGTTGCGCGCCCCGATGCAGCCGGAAACATCCTCGCCCACGGAGCGCAGGAAGCCTTCGGCCATGGCCGGGAAGAGCTGCCAGTTGTTCCCCCACACCTCCAGCCGGGCGTGGTGCCGCAGCCAGTCGGCCACCTGCTTCTTCTCCGCGGGCCTCAACGGGTCCCAGAGCCGGGCGCGGGCGGTGTAGAGGCTGAAGGCGATGTTTGCCGCCTCCACGATGGAGTTCGTGACGCCGAGCAGGGGCGGTTTGCAGGTGACCCCCAGGGGCCAGGCCTCCGGACCGTCCGGATCGGTACCCGCCAGCAGCGCTTCCCGGTACCAGGCGGCCAGTTCCTCAGCCCCGGCATCCGAGCGTCCGGCCCCGGCGATCCGCGGAGCCGCCATCAGCAGGCTGCGGCCGATGGTTTCCATGCCCTCCCGGCGTTCGCCGTCGCGGGTCACCCGGCCGGGCAGGCGCGGGCTGGCCTTCAGGGGGCTGCTGTAGCGGCGGATATGGGAGAGCCAGCGGTCCGCGGTGCGTTCCCAGTGCCCGCGGGTCCATCCGGTGAACGGGGAGAGTTCGGGGTCGTTTTCCGGGAGCCAATTGTCCGGAAGCCAATTGTCCGGGAGCCGGGAATCCCTCACGCCAGGGCCGACTCGTATTCGCCGCGGATGGTGTCCCCGCCGTTCTTCCGCCAGGCGGCGATGGCGTCCTTGAGCTGGGCAGAGGTGCCGCGTCCGGCGATCAGCGCGGTGGCGGCGTCGGACACCGGCTGGCCCAGATTGGATCCCTTGGCCGCGTTGGTGGGGCTGAACAGGGTGCCGGTGGGGTCCTCGACACCCAGCGGAATCAGGGTGGAGTAGGCCTTGTGCATGACGTCCACAACGTCCTTGTTGGCGGGGTCGTAGACCACCTGCTGCGGGGCGGCCAGGTACTTCCACGGCACGGCGGTGTCCAGGAGGGCCCGCTCGGTGGCCAGCGGGTTGCCGTTGGCATCCAGGGTGTAGTCCGCCCCTTCGGCGCCGTAGTTGAGCATGAGGTATTCCTCGCTGCCGAAGGGCGCGGCCAGGAAGTTCGCGACGCCGAGCACTTCCTTCAGCTTTGCCTCGTCGGCCTTCTTGAGCATCACGGTGGCGAAGACCACGTTGTCCAGCCAGGTCTGGGCCTTCCCGCCGTCGTGCCCCACGGGGAGGAACGGCACGGCCTTGTTGGCCCGGTTCGCCTCCGGAACCGTGGCGCCGTAGCCGGAGGGGCCGATGTAGGCCGGCAGGCCGTCGTAGATCATGGCCACCTTGCCCGAGATGAAGGCGTTCTTCATCTGGGACTTCGTCCAGCCTTCCGAGCCGGGAACGTAGAGACCGTCCTTGTACAGCTTGGCCGCGAACTCGATGGCGGCCAGGTATTCGTCGGTCTCGAAGTACCGGGTGAGCTTGCCGCCGTCGAGCTTCCACTGGTTGGGGGTGCGGAACATGTGGTGGAGCATGGTGAGGCCGAACTTGGTGCTGCCCAGCGCCCACTGGTTCTTCGAGGGGTTGGTGAGCTCCTTGGCCACCCGGTAGAAATCGTCCTTGTCCTTGATCTCCGAGGTGGAGGCCAGGCCGACCTTCTTCAGCAGGGTTTCGTTGATGAAGCCGGAGCCGCCCGTGAGGTTGCGCGGGATGGGCAGGGAGTAGATCTTCCCGGCCTGCACGGTCTGCTTCCAGAACACCTGCGGGATCGCTGCGAGGTTCGGGTAGTCCTTGACCTTGTCCCCGCCGATCAGCGGGGTGAGGTCCGCACACTTGGCTTCGAGGAACTCCACGATGTTGGGGATGGCGGCGCCGTCGTTCAGCATCAGGTCCGGCAGTTCGCCGCCGGCCACCACGGTGTTGAACTTGGTGGCGTAGTCGTCCGAGGACACCGAGGTGATCTCCACCTGGCCGCCCAGCCGCGCCTCGATGGCCTGCCATGCCGGGTTCTTGGCCCTGTCATTGGGTGCGGTGCCGAAAAGATTCGTGATCGCGGTGACCTTTCCGCCCTTCAACGGCGCAGCCTGCACGCTGCGGAACGGCTTCGGGTACTTGTAGAAGCCGGCCGGCACGCCCTGGGCGGTGCCCGCGATGTCCGGCGCGGAGGCCTTCAGCGGCACGGTGGTGGGCAGCAGCGCGTCGCTGGCGTTCGATGCCACCCCGGCGGTCCGCTGGCCGCAGCCGCTCAGGGCCCCGCCGGCGAACAGCGCCAGCGCGCCGACACCGGTGACGGCGAGGAAGTTGCGGCGGCTGGGTGCCGGCGTCGACGAGCTGAATGACGGGGGAAGTGCTGCATTCATTGGAGCTTTCCTTTCGAAGTGGTGTTGCTAGCCTTTGATGGCGCCGGTGAGGACGCCTTTGGTGAAGTAGCGCTGGAGGAACGGGAAGACGATCACAATCGGGATCAGGGAAATGACGACGACGGCCATCTGGATCGCCTGCGAAGGAACCGCGATCTCGGCGACCGCGGAGTCCCCCATCGGCTGCCCGAGCAGCACGTACTGGCGCAGAATCATGGACAGCGGCCATTTGTCATCGTTCAGGTAGAGCATCGCGTTGAAGAACGCGTTCCAGTAACCCACCGCATAGAACAGCCCGACGACGGCGAGCACCCCGCGGGAGAGCGGCAGCACCATCTGGACGAGGATGCGGAAGTCCCCCGCGCCGTCGATCCTTGCCGCTTCGAAGAGTTCCTGCGGAAGGTTCATGAAGAAGGAACGGACCACCACCAGGTTGAAGGCGGACATCAGGGTGGGCAGCACCAGGGCCGCGTAGCTGTCCAGCAGCCCCAGCTCCTTGACCATCAGGAAGCTCGGGATGATGCCCGGGCTGAACAGCATGGTGAACAGGGCGGTCATGAGGAAAAAGCGTCCGCCCACAAGGTCCCTGCGGGTGAGCCCGTAGGCCATGGCCACCGTGACCAGCAAGGACAGTGCCGTCCCGATCACTGTGATGAGCAGCGACCGGACCAGTGCGTCGGTCACGACGCCGCCGGAAAAGATGGTCTGGTAGGCGGCGAAGGTAGGCTCCTTCGGAAACAGGACCAGCCCGTTGTTGCTCGCGATCTCGCCCTGGCTGGACAGGCTCGTAGCCAGGACCGCCAGCAGCGGGTAGAGGGCCAGGAAGCAGATGGCCACCAGGGCTACGGCCTTGGCACCCTGGACTGCCGGGTTCGGCTTCTCCATCCAGACCGGACGTTGGCTGCCGAGGCGCAGCCCTTTGATGGGGCGCTCGCCGTTTTTGCGCTTACCGGGGCGGTGCTGCAGGGTGCTACTTGGACTTGCCATTGGAATAGATGCCTTCCTGGCCGAAGAAATGGGCGAGCTTGTTTGCGCCGAGGACCAGCACGAGTCCGACGATCCCCTTGACCAGGCCGACGGCGGCGGCGGGCCCCCACTGGCCGTCCTGGATTCCGTGGAAGTAAACGTAGGTGTCCAGGACTTCGCCGGCGCCGGGCCCCACGTTGTCCCGTTGCAGGACGATCTGTTCAAAACCGACCGAGAGGATGCTGCCCAGGTTGAGGATGAGCAGCAGGATGATCACCGGCATGATGCCGGGAAGCGTGATGTGCCAGAGCCGGTGCCTGGCGGATGCGCCGTCCACCGCCGCTGCCTCGTAGAGTTCCTGGTCCACGTTCATCAGCGCGGCCAGGAAGATGATGGTTCCCCAGCCGGCGTCTTTCCAGATGGACTGGATGGTCACGAGGAACGGGAAGAATTCCGGGGTGGTCATGGCGTCGAAGCGCGGCAGGCCAAGGTTCCCGAGCAGGTGCGGAACGGCGCCCGTGGCCCCGAGCACCTCGGAAAACACCGCCACGATGATCACCCAGCCGATGAAATGGGGCAGGTAGACCACGCTCTGGACGAACTTCCGGATCCTGTCCGACATGATGCTGTTCAGCAGCAGGGCCAGGCAGATTGGAACGGGAAAGAAGAGCAGCAGCTGCAGCCCGGTGATCACCAGGGTGTTCCGCAGCGCCTCCCAGAACGCCGGATCCCCGAACATCGTGGAGAAGTTCTCCAGTCCCACCCACACGCTGTCCATGAAGCCCAGGTAGGGCTTGTAGTCGAGGAAGGCGATGATGTTGCCGGCCAGCGGCACGTAATGGAACACCACGAAATAGAGGAATCCGGGGGCGATGAGCAGGAGCATCACCTTGTCCCGCCGGATCCGGGCCATGAAGCTGCTCTTCCGTTCCGCCGCCACCGTGCCGGCGCCTGTCCCACTCCCGCGGCCCGCTTCCGCGTCCGCCAGCGCGGGATCCACGACGGCGGGCGGCGCCGCATCCGGGAGGGTCTGGCTTTTGCTGCTCATGGATTTCCTCTGTCTGTGGCCGGTCCGAGCTTGCCGTAGCCGCTGTTTCACTGCCGCGATTTCCTCGCCGAACAGTAAGCGTTTACTACGCAGAACAAGTTACCGAGCCTCCGGATGTGATGTCAATGACTTTTTGGAAAGCGTTTGCCAAGCCGATCTTTCCAGCCAATTTGCACAGGGTGGCTGGGATTGACAGCATTCGGGGCGCGAACCTAGCCTAAAATAAATAGCAAACGCTTACTATGCGTTTCCATAGTGCTTCGTGATGCAGAAAACGGGCGGGCCCACGTGACAACAGATCTCCAGCAAGGCAGCAAGCCGAAAGCCGCATTCCTCATGGCCGGCAATACTTTGTCCACGCTGTTCAGCGGCGAGGACCTCGCACGCCTTCACAGCATGCTGGATTTCCTCAGCCCGGATCCGTTCCCGGACCTCTGTTCCGCGGAAGCAGCAGGTTCCCATGCCGCCGTCGATCTTGCCGCCGTCGAAATCCTGGTCACCGGCTGGGGCGCCCCGCTCATCGACGCAGCCGCACTGGACCGCATGCCACGGCTCCGGACGATCATTCACGCCGCCGGGACCGTCAAGACGTTCCTGTCCCCCGAGGTCTACGCGCGCGGCATCCAGGTCTCATCCTCCGCGGCGGCCAACGCCGTGCCGGTGGCCGAGTTCACCTTCGCCGCGATCGTCATGGGCCTGAAGCGGGCGAGCCGCTTCAGCGAGCAACTGCGGCGCACCGGCCGGAGCCGGAACCCCGCGGGCTTTCCCGCAATCGGCACCCACGGGGTTTCGATCGGAATCGTGGGGGCATCCCGCGTGGGCCGGCTGGTGGCGGGCCTGCTGAAGAACCTGGACGCCCGCGTCCTCGTCTACGATCCCTACCTGGAGGCGGCCGACGCCGCCGCCCTCAGGATGGAACCGGTGGGCCTGGACGAACTGTGCGCACGCGCGGACGTGGTCAGCGTCCACGCGCCGGACAACGAGTCGACGCGCGGGCTCATCGGCGCCAGGCAGCTGGCCCTCATGAAGGACGGCACCCTGGTGGTCAACACGGCGCGCGGCCGGCTGATAGATGCGGCAGCCTTGACGCGCGAGCTCGCCAGCGGGCGCCTGGATGCATTCCTTGACGTCACCGATCCCGAACCCTTGCCCGTGGATTCCGTCCTGTACTCGCTGCCGAATGTCGTCATCACGCCCCATATCGCCGGTGCGTTGGGCAACGAAGTGCACCGTCTCGGCCAGCACGCCACCAATGAAGTGCAACGCCTTCTTGAAGGCCGTCCGCTGGCCTCACCCGTATTCGCCACAGATCTTGCGAGAATCGCCTAGTGACTGAGAAGACTTCCCCCGCAGCGGCTTCCGGCGCCCGCAGCGGCGCCACGATCGCCGACGTCGCTGCCGCCGCCGGCGTCTCAGTAGCCACCGTGTCGCGGACCCTGAGCGGAAACTACCCCGTTGCCAAGGGCACCCGTGAGCGCGTCCTGCATTCGGTGGCCGCCCTCGGCTATGTGGCCAATGCCCACGCACGTGCATTGGCCGGAGCGACCACCCGCACCGTGGGCATCATCATCAACGACGTCGCCGACCCCTTTTTCGCCTACATCGCCCGCGGCGTTGAGCGCCAGGCCAGCGCCGACGGCAGGCTTTGCCTCATCACCGCCACGCACGGCGACAAGGAACGCGAACTGGCCCTGGTCGACCTCATGCGGGAGCAGCGCACCGACGCCGTGATCGTCGTCGGCGGCGCTTCCGACGATCCGCGCTACAGGAAGCAAATGGCCGAACGGGCGCGGGCGCTCGCGGCAGCCGGCTCGATGCTGGTGCTGTGTGGACGCCCCTCCCTCGGGGCCAACGTGCCCACCCGGATGGTCAGCTACGACAATGAAGGCGGCGCCTTCGCCATCACCGACTACCTCATCTCGCAGGGTCACCGCCGCATCCTCTACCTCGGCGGCTTCCCAGATTTCTCGACGACGGCGGCCCGGCTTGCCGGGTTCCGGGCAGCCCACGAGGCCCGCGGCATCGGGCAGGATCCGGAGCTGGTCCAGGAGGGCGCCTTCGGGCGCGGCTTCGGCTACCAGCGGATGCGGGAAGTGCTGGACCGGAAGCTGAAGTTCACGGCCGTGTTCGGTGCCAACGACCTGGTGGCCGCGGGCATCCTGGAGGCCCTGCAGGAGCGCGGCCTGCGCGTGCCGGAGGATGTGTCCCTGGTGGGGTACGACGACGTTCCGGTGGCCTCCGAACTGCGTCCGCGGCTGACCACCGTCCGCGTTCCCTTGGAAGAACTCGGACGCGAAGCCGTGCGCCTGGCGCTGTCCAGCACCCCGCACGACGCCGGGGCCGGGCCGGACAACACCATCACCGTGGGCACGCACATCGTGATCCGGGAATCGGTGGCCCCGCCGAGCAAGTCCTAAGCGGCAAAGACGTCCTGAGCACTTTTGTTCATTTGCATTGAGGGTGCACAGATTCCGGACATAGCGTGACTTCGATCACCCTTCTCCCCCACGACCCGGAGGCACGCTTGTCCGCCTTCAAACAGTCCCCCTTTGAGCTGAACCCGCTTCAATTCAAGCGCCGTACCCTCCTGACCCTGATGGGAGCCGCCGCAGTGTTCGCCGGCACCGCACCGACCGCCGCCGTCGCCGGCGAAAACCCGCTGGCCGATCTCATCGCCCGCCGCCGCCTCATGCTGGCCGGCGACGGCACCGCCGCAACCGTTCCGGAACTCGCGGAGGCGCTGAAGGCGATGAGCGCGAGCGCCTCGGCCACCTGGAAGTCCATGATCACCCCCAGCGGCACCTCGGGGGTCTGGGCCGACCTCCCGCTGACCGGAATCGGCAGCGCCGCCGATGCCACGGGCAACATGGGCGTGAGCTTCAACCGCATCCTGGAACTCGCCCTGGCCTACGGCACGGCAGGCTCGGAGCAGCACGGCGACGCCACACTCGCCGCGGACCTGGTCGCCGCCCTGTCCTATCTGAGCGCCACGGCCTACAAGGCCGGGATGCGCGCCGCCGGCAACTGGTGGTTCTGGGAAATCGGAGTGCCGCGCAAGGCCGCAGACATCCTGGTCCTCCTCCATGACGTGGTTCCCGCGGAACTGCGGACCGCGCTGATGGCTGCCGCCCGCTACTTCACCCCGGATCCCAACTGGCGCGGCCGGGGCACGAGCCTTGCCGAAACCGGGGCCAACCGCACCGACAAGGCCCTCTCCTGTGCCCTGCGCGGCATGCTGGACGGACGCCCGGAAGAGATCGCCCTGGCCCGCGACGCCCTGAGCGACACCGTGGGCGGCGGCCGGAACAGCGTGTTCGGCTACGTCACCAGCGGCGACGGCTTCTACACCGACGGCTCCTTCGTCCAGCACACGTACCTGCCCTACGTGGGCACCTACGGCGTGGTGACCCTTGGCGGCATCGCGGAAATCCTGGGCCTGCTGGGCGGCAGCAGCTGGGACGTGACGGACCCGAAGAAGTCCGTGGTCCTGGGCGCAGTGGAGTCCGCCTACGCCCCGTTCATCTGGAACGGCCGGATGATGGATGCCGTGCGCGGCCGGGCCGTGTCCCGGCAAAGGAACCCCGACTATGTGGACGGGGCCGCCGCACTGACCGCTATCCTGCTGCTGGCACCCGGTGCAGGCGAACCCTACCGGGGCCGCTACCTCTCCCTCGTCAAGGGCTGGCTGCAGCGCGCCAGCCTCACCCTTTACGGGCTGCCGGGCCAGAGCATCGCCAAATCCCTGCTGGTGACGTCCGCGCTGGCGGACACCTCCGTCGTCGCCGCTCCCGCGCCGGTCTACACGAAAGCTTTCGGGGACCAGGACCGCCTGGTGCACCACCGTCCCGGCTTCAGCTCCGTGGTCAACATCTCCTCGAAGCGGATCGGCCGCTACGAGTGGGGGAACTTCGAAAACAACCTCGGCTGGTACCAGGGAGACGGCCTGACTTTCTACTACATCCCCGCGGCCCCGGACCAGTACAGCGCCGACTTCTGGCCCACCGTGGACCCGTACCGGCTGCCCGGCACCACCGTGACGGCGGAGCCCCGCGAGAGCGGCGCCGCGAACGGCACCGGCATCCCCCGGGCGTTCCAGGCCTTCGCCGGCGGCCTGGACCTGGATGGACGCTGGGGCATCCAGGGTATGGACCACCTGAACTTCAACAAGACCCTGAGCGCCCGGAAGTCCTGGTTCTTCCTGGACGACAAAGTGGTGTGCCTCGGCGCCGGGATCACCTCGGCCTCCGGACACGAAGTCTTCACCACCGTGGACAACCGCTCCTTCGCGCCCGGCACGGTGCCGGACCTCCGCACGGACAACCGGAACCGCGTCCTGGCCGCAGGCAGCGCCGCCGTCAGGGTGAAACGAAACGTCCACATCATGGGGCACGGCGGCTACGTTTTCCTGGCCGGGGAGAACGTCAGCGGAGACATCGACGTGCAGGTCATCCGGCGTACCGGCGACTGGAGGACCATCAACTCCGGATCGGACACCGGCGGCAACGACGAACCAAAGACCCGCGACTACGTCACCATCACCCACCACCATGGCAAGGACCCGCAGAGCGGAGGCTACGCCTACATCGCCTTCCCGGGGGCTGAGCACTCGGTGACCTTCACTGAATCCGACGAACCCACCATCGAGGTGCTGGCCAACAACGCAGGTGCCCAGATGATCCGGGACGAGAGCCAGGGCCTGCTGCTCGCAAACTTCTTCTCCGCCACCGCGGCAGGGCAGCCGGTCCAGGGCGTCGCCGGCAGCGGCCCCTGCTCCCTGGCGGTCCGCGAGGAAACGGACAAGGTGACGGTGGCGCTTTCGGACCCGAGCCGCACCCAGCCCCTCGCCCGGGTGACCCTGGACGGCGTGGCGGCCACCGCCGTCGTCGACGCCGATCCGGGAGTCACGCTGGTAGGCACGTCGCCGTTGACCCTGGAGTTCGCCCTCGACGGGCACGGCCACGCCAGGCGGGTGGTCCTCTCCCGCTGACCGCATTGCCGAGTGGTTAAGCGCAAAGAGCGGACACAGGATCGCTGTGTCCGCTCTTCTTGCGAGGCCAGACGTTTTTGTCCGTCTGGAGGTATTGGGTGGCGGTGGGGACTAGGCGTTGGCCTTGATGGCCTTGGCCAGGACCTCGAGGCCGTCCAGCAGCACGTCGTCGCTGATGACCAGCGCCGGCAGCAGGCGGATCACGTTGCCGTAGGTGCCGCAGGTGAGGATGATGACACCCTCGGCGAGGCTGGCGGCGGCAACGGCCTTGGTGAGCTCCGGGTTCGGTTCCTTGGAGCCGGCCTGGACGAGTTCGATCGCGAGCATGGCGCCGCGGCCGCGGACGTCGCCGATGACGGAAACTTCACCGGCCAGTTCGCGGAGCTTGCCGAGGGCGAGCTCTTCGATGTGGCGGGCACGGGCGTTGAGGTCGTACTGCTCCATGGTGCCGATGGCAGCCAGGGCTGCGGCACAGGCCACCGGGTTGCCGCCGTAGGTGCCGCCGAGGCCGCCCGGGTGGACGGCGTCGAGCAGGTCGGCGCGGCCGGTGATGGCGGACAGCGGCATGCCGCCGGCGATGCCCTTGGCCATGGTGATGATGTCCGGGACGACGCCCTCGTGGTTCACGGCGAACCATTCACCAGTGCGGCAGAAACCGGACTGGACCTCGTCGGCGATGAAGACGATGCCCTTTTCCTTGGCCCAGGCGGCCAGGGCCGGCAGGAAGCCTTCGGCCGGGACAATGAAGCCGCCCTCGCCCTGGATGGGCTCGATGATGATCGCGGCAACCTGGTCGCCGCCGATCTGCTTCTCGATCATGGTGATGGCGCGCTTGGCGGCCTCGGCGCCGGTGATCTCCGGGTTTTCCTCGCGGAACGGGTAGCTCATCGGCATGCGGTAGACCTCGGGCGCGAACGGGCCGAAGTTGGTCTTGTACGGCATGGCCTTGGCGGTCAGCGCCATGGTGAGGTTGGTGCGGCCGTGGTAGGCGTGGTCGAAGGCGACGACGGCGTCACGGCCGGTGGCCAGGCGGGCCACCTTGACGGCGTTTTCCACTGCTTCGGCGCCGGAGTTGAACAGCACGGTGCGCTTTTCGTGGTCGCCCGGGGTGAGGCGGTTCAGCTGCTCGGCGACGGCGACGTAGCCCTCGTAGGGGGTCACCATGAAGCAGGTGTGGGTGAAGTGCGCGGTGGCTTCCTGGACGGCGGCGACGACGGCGGGGTCGGAGGCGCCGACGCTCGTCACGGCGATGCCGGAGCCGAGGTCGATGAAGGAGTTGCCGTCGACGTCGCGGATGATGCCGCCGTCGGCGTCTTCAACGTAGACCGGGACGCCGGAGGCGACGCCTGCGGCGACGACAGCGGAGCGGCGGGCAGCCAGTTCCTGGGACTTCGGGCCCGGGAAGGCGCCGGTGATGTTGCGCTTCTGCTCGAGGCGGTAGCTGAGCTCAGGTGCGATTGCAGTCATTGGTGTTTCTTTCTTTGCTGAATCTCAAAAAGACTCGGTTGTTCAGGCGTCGAGGGAGGACATGACGTGCTTGATGCGCGTGTAGTCCTCGACGCCGTACATGGAGAGGTCCTTGCCGTAGCCGGACTGCTTGAAGCCGCCGTGCGGCATTTCAGCGGTCAGCAGGATGTGGGTGTTGATCCACACCGCGCCGAAGTCCAGGTCGCGGCTGACGCGCATGGCGGTGCCGTGGTCCGTGGTCCAGACGCTGGAGGCCAGGGCGTATTCGACGTCGTTTGCCAGTTCGACGGCCTCGGCCTCGGAGGTGAACTTCTGGACCGTGATGACCGGGCCGAAAGTTTCCTTTTGGACGATGTCGTCATCCTGGTGGGCACCGGTGATGATGGTGGGTTCGAAGAAGAAGCCCTTCTCACCCGCGCGGTGGCCGCCGGTTTCGATCCTGCAGTGTGCCGGCAGGGACTCCACCACGGAGCTGACGGCGTTGAAGTGGTTCACGTTGTTGAGCGGGCCGAAGTAGTTGTCTTCGTCGTTCTGCGAACCGGTCTGCAGGGTCTTGGTGTGTTCGACCATGGCTGCAACGACCTCGTCGTGGACCGAGTCCTCGATCAGCACGCGGGTGATGGCCGTGCAGTCCTGGCCTGCGTTGAAGAAGGCGAATTCCGCGATGGCCGCAGCGCTCTTCTTGATGTCGGCGTCCTTGAAAACGATGGCCGGGGCCTTGCCGCCGAGCTCCAGGTGGGCACGCTTGAGTCCCTTGGCTGCACTAGCGGCGACGGCGATGCCGGCACGCACGGAACCGGTGATGGAGACCAGGCCCGGGACCTTGTGCTCGGTCATCAGGCTGCCGGTGGCGGCGTTGCCGAGAACCACGTTGACGACGCCGGCCGGGAAGATTTCGCCGATCAGGCGGGCCAGCACCAGGGTGGATTCAGGGGTGGTGTCCGAGGGCTTGAGGACCACGGTGTTGCCGGCGGCCAGGGCCGGGCCGATCTTCCAGATGGCCATCAGGAAGGGATAGTTCCACGGGGCCACCTGGGCCACCACGCCGATGGGCTCGCGGCGCACGTAGGAGGTGTGGCCCTCGAAGTACTCGCCCGCGGACTTGCCTTCCAGGAGGCGTGCGGCACCGGCGAAGAAGCGGAGCTGGTCCGCGCCAGCGGCGACTTCCTCGGAGGCGATCAGGGAACGGACCTGGCCGGTGTTGCGGTGCTGGGCTTCAACCAGCTCGTCACTGTTGGCCTCGATGGCATCGGCGAGCTTCAGGAGCAGCAGCTGGCGCTGGCCGGGGGTCACGTGCTTCCAGGTGGTGAATGCTTCCTTGGCCGCATTCATGGCGGCGTCGATATCCGCGGACACCGAAATGGGCGACTTTGCGACCACTTCGCCGTTCGTCGGGTTCACGACGTCCAGCAGCTCGGTGCCTGCAGGCGTGACGAACTCCCCGTTGATGAAGTTCTGCAAGGTATGGACCACGGTGTACAACCCTCTTTCGGTGTCTAAAAGTTGTTGGCAGCACGGTGCTGTCTGCAACCAGGTGTTGTTTACAGCACATTCGAGCCTAAGCCAGCGATAGACTCTACGGAATAGCCAGCTGCACACCTGACACAGGCCCGCTTAGTGCGAATGACCAGCGCCGGGCTATCCTTTTTTCATGGCAATGTCCCTCTCCACGCTGCTGGCCGTACAGTCCTTGAACCTCCGCAAGGCAGGGCTCGCAGAGACCACGTGGAACTCGGACATCCGCTGGGTGGCCGTGACCGAGCTGGAGGATCCGCAACGCTTCCTCAACGGCGGCGAACTCATCCTCACCACGGGCCTGCGGCTCAGCGGCGCCACGGAACAGCGCCGCTTCGTGCGCCAGGTGCAGCGCGCCGGGGCTGTCGGCATCGGTTTCGGAACCGGGCTGAGCCACGAAACGGTCCCGCCGGCGCTGGTCGCCGAGGCCAACCGCTGGGGCCTGCCCCTGGTGGAAGTGCCTTACGAAACCCCGTTCATTGCCATCGGCAAGCTGGTTGCCGACTCCCAGTCCGCCGACCACTACTCCAAGCTGGAGCGGCTCATCGCGGGCCACCAGATCCTGGCCCGCGCGCTGCTCACCGGCGGCGGGCTCGGCGAACTCCTCAAGCAGCTGGGCAGCATGCTGCGTACCGACGTTGCGCTCACCCAGTTCAGCGCCCAGCTTTACAACAGCGCCCCCGGAGCCCCCGCCCCGACCACCGAAAACTGGTCCTCCTACCCCATCCCCACCGGCCGGCGCGACGCGTGCACGCTGTGGCTCCGGCACCCGTTCGGCGACACGGGAATCATCGGCTACGCGCAGAACCTCATCAGCGTCGAGCTGAACAACATGGTCAAGCAGCGACAGAGCCAGCGCGCCCTGGCGGGGCAGGTGCTGGACGACGTCATCCACGGCACCCTGGACACCATCGAGGCGGCACGCCGCCTGGCCGGCGTCGGGATCAACAGCACACGCAAGAACGTGGTCCTGCTGGCGGTGTCCGGCGCCCACCACAAGCAGCTCGGCAGCACCTCGCTGCCGCAGTCCCTCGACGGGGCGGTGAGCGCCGTCGTCGGGAAGGACCTCGTGACGGTCGTGCCCGACGACGGCTCCTCGGCGAGCGCACTGGCCAAGGACCTCAGCGAGCACCTGCTGGAGGCCGGCATCCACGCGCTGATCGGGATCGGCGGCGCGTACACGAAGCCCAACGGCGTCCGCTGGAGCTACTTCGAGGCCCGCGACGCCGTGGCCCACGGCCTGCCGGTCAACGAACCCGAACGGCTCAGCCTCACCTCCCTGCTGCTTGCCAGCGAAGACGTCCCCTTGGCGGACATGGCCGCCGAGGCCCTCACTCCCCTGCAGAAGTTCGACGCCGCGCACGGTTCCGAACTCGTGGCCACCCTGGAGAGCTACCTGAACCACAACGGCTCGGTGGCCGCCGTGGCAGAGGCACTGACCCTGCACCGCAACACCGTGCGGTACCGGCTGGCCCAGATCACCGAGCTCAGCGGCTACGACCCGGCGCAGACCGCGGACCGGGTGCAGCTGTGGCTGGCCCTGGCGGTGCAGCGGCTCGGCGCCCGCCAGCCGCGATAACGCGCCCCTCCCGCCGGGAGAGGTTCGCCACAAAAGTCGGCATCGAAAACGTCAAACGTCTAACCTTTAGAACATGGCGACCTCGATACCTTCCCAGACTCTGCCCCCGTCCGCCCTGCCAAAACGCAAGCTCGTCGTCGTCGCCGGCGTCGTGGCGGTTGCCCTGATCGGCCTGAACCTGCGCGCAGGAATCACCAGCGCCGCCTCACTGTTCCACGAACTGCAGGAGGTCCTGGGCTACGGGGCGGTGGTCGCCTCGATCCTGCCCGCGATCCCTCTGCTGTGCTTCGCCTTCGCAGGCCTGGCCACGCCTTGGCTGGTCCGGAAGACCGGCGTCGAGAAGGCCATCCTGCTCTCCCTCACCCTGCTGGCGGCCGGGCTGCTGGTGCGCGGTGTCCCCACCACCGGTGCCCTGCTCGCCGGGACCGTGCTGGCCATGTGCGGCCTCGCCGTGTGCAACGTGGCCATGCCCGTCTTCATCCGCGAGCACTACGCCGCGAAGACCCCGGTGATGACCGGCCTTTACACCTTCACCATGTCCGGCGGCGCCACCATAGCCGCGTCGGTGAGCGTTCCGATGGCGCAGCAGCTGGGCTCGCCGTCACTCGGCCTGGCCGCCTGGGGAATCCTGGGCATCGCCGCCTTGCTCGGCTTCCTTCCCATGGTGGTGCACACCCACCGCAAGGCCGCCCGCAAGGATGCTGAACGGGTGTCCATGTGGCCCATGCTGCGCACCCGCCACGGCCTGCTGATCACCGCGGTCTTCACCTTCCAGGGCTTCCTGGCCTACGGCGTGATGAGCTGGTTCGCCTACCTCCTGACCAACCGCGGACTCGGAGCCACCGAAAGCGGGCTGCAGTTCGGCCTGATGCAGATCGTCTCCGTGTTCGCCGGCATGGCCCTGCTGGCCTTCGGCTCCCGGCCGGGCATGCTGCGCCCCGCCTTCTACCTGGCCAGCTCCACCACCCTGGCCGGCATCGTCGCCATGCTGCTGCTCCCGGTGAGCTGGGCCGCCGTCCCGGCGGTCCTGACGGGCTTCGGCCTGGGCATCTTCCCGCTCGTGCTGATGGTGATCAGCCGCAGCGGACGTTCGACGGCGGAAACCACCGCGCTTTCCACGGTGGCCCAGTCGCTGGGGTACCTGATCGCGGCGGCGGGACCGTTCGGCGTCGGCCTGCTGCACAGCGTGAGCGGCGGCTGGACGCTGCCCCTCGGCATGCTGGTGGTGGCCTCCCTCGCACTGATGGTCTCCTGCCACCTGATGACCGCCAAGGGCGTCCTGCCCCAGGCCGGACGGAAGAGCGTCTCATGAGCCTGACCCCTGTGCACCGTCCCGTCCTCGCCGACGAAGTCACCGCCCGCCTCCGGACCATGATCCAGTCCGGCGAATGGCCGCTGGAACAGCGGATTCCCGCCGAACCGGAACTGATGGCCCGGCTGGCGGTCTCCCGCGGCACCCTGCGCGAAGCCATCAAAGCCCTGGCCCACAGCGGCATGCTGGAGGTCCGCCGCGGTGACGGCACCTACGTCCGCGCCACGAGCGAGATGTCCGGAGCCGCCCGGCGCATGTACAAAGATCACACCCCGCAGCATGTCCTGGAGGTCCGCCTCGCCATGGACACCCAGGCCGCCCGCCTGGCCGCAAGCAATGCCACGGCCGGGGACATCGAGGCAATGCGCGCTCTGCTGCGCACCTGGCGCGGGGCGTGGACGGCCGGTGACGTCGACACCTGGGCGAAGTCCGACTGGGCGTTCCACGATCTGGTGGCCAAGGCCTCGGGCAATCCGCTGCTGCATGAGCTCTATGCCAGTTTCAGCGGCGCCCTCCACGCCGACCTGCTCATCCAGCGCCAGCGCGCCGGGTTCAACGGCGTGCCCGGGGCGGGGCACGACGAACTCGTGGACGCACTCGAGGCACGCGACGCCGCGGCCGCGGTCGAAAGCGTCAACCGGAACCTGGACTCCTGCGCGGAGTGGCTCGGGCAATAGCGGTGATCAGCCGCTGACCGTGCCGGGGGCGTCGCGGAAGCGGGCATCGATGTGCACCACCTCGTGCCCCTCCCGGTGCAGCAGGCTGGCCGCGACGCCGGCCCGGTAGCCTGAGTTGCAGTGCACCCAGGTGCGGGCTTCCGGCAGTTCCGCCATGCGGGGAAGGAGCTCGTGCAGGGGCACGTTCACGGCACCGGGCACATGCGATGTGGCGAACTCGTCGGCACGGCGGACATCCAGCAGCGTGTCCCCAGCGGCGCGGTCCCGGACGAATCCGGCCCAGTCCGTCCGTGGATAGCTGGTCAGCGGGACGCCCGGAGCCAGGGCACCCGAGTCATCACCCACGGCCGCATCCGGGGAGTCGATGCCGATCCGCGCGAGATCGCGGATGGCCCGTTCGACGTCGTCCCGGGAACCCACCAGGGTCAGCGGCTGCCGCCACGGCAGGACCCAGCCCAGGTAGCTGGTGAAGCTGGATCCGCTGCCGTATTCGAAGCTGGCGCTGCCCAGCAGGTGGCTGGCCGCGAACGCCACGCGGTTCCTCAGGTCCACCACCCATTCGCCCGCTTCGAGCCTGCGCCGCAGTTCGCCCGGATCGACGTTGTCCGGGACAGCCAGGGACGCCGCGCCGGGCCCCGCCTCGTTGAGCGGACGCATGTGCGCGTAGTAGGAGGGGTAGGCCGACACGGCGGCCAGCAGACCGGCCACGAAGTGCTCCTCGTCCGGGTCGGTCAATGCGTGGTTGGACGCGAGCTGCTCGGCAATGGTGGATGCGTGCTGGCGGCTCGCGGGGCCCGTGGAACAGAAGGAACCGAAGCCGTGCGTGGGGTACAGATCCGCGTCCGGACCCGCGATCGCGGCGAGCCTGCGCACCGAGGTGTACTGCTCGTGGGCGAGTGCCGCGGTGTCGGAGGCCGCCACCAGGTCGGTACGGCCGACGGAACCATACAACAGGCTGCCGCCCGAGAACACGGCCCGGCGTCCGCCGTCGGGCCCGTCAGCGTCCTCCACAACATAGGCGAGGTGCGTATGGGTGTGGCCCGGGGTGGCAAGCACTGTCACGGACAGGCGGCCCACGCGGAACACCTGCCCGTCCTTGACGGGTTCGCGTTCGAAGGCGACAGTGTCCACGGTGTTGACCAGGTACCGGGCACCATGCTTTTCAGCGAGGACCAGGCCGCCGGTGACGTAGTCGTTGTGGATGTGGGTTTCGGCGACGTGGGTGATGGCCACACCGGCGCCGAGGGCGGCGGCCTCGATGCGGTCGGTGTCGCGCTGGGGGTCTATCACCAGGCCAACCGTGCCGTCATGAACGAGGTAGCTGCGGTCCCCGAGCTGGGTCGTTTCGATGACGACGACGTCCATACCCTCAGGTTAAAGCAACGCGGGGTCACGTAGGGCCCATCCGGACGACCGGAATGGCGCTACGTGACCCCGCGTTCGGGTGTCAGACGTTGGCTGCGACGCCGTCGCGGGAGATGTCCACCATCTCGTCGCGCGGAACAACCTTGATGCGTTCGCGCTGGACCTCGACGCCGTGCGAGGTACCGGCCTCGGAGGCGGCGGCACCGAGGGCAAGCTCGTGGGCGTCCAGTGCCAGCCAGCCTTCCCAGCTGGTGAACTTCACGCCGCGGGCGTCAAGCAGTTCGACGACGGCGTCAGCCTCGGGAACCTCGGCGAACGGCAGGTTTCCGCGGTCCTCGAGCAGGTAGGTAACGGTCTCGAGGGCGTCGCCCTTGGTGTGGCCGATCAGGCCGACCGGGCCGCGCTTGATCCAGCCGGTGGCGTAGAGGCCGGGCACGTGCTGGCCGTCGGCGTCCAGGACGCGGCCGCCGTCGTTGGTGACGACGCCCTTCTTGTGGTCGAACTCGACGTCCGGCAGGGCAGAACCGAAGTAGCCGATGGCGCGGTACACGGCCTGGACCGGGTAGTCGATGAACTCGCCGGTGCCGCGGGCGTTGCCGGTGCCGTCCAGTTCGGTGCGCTCGAACTTGATGCCTGCCACCTTGCCGGGGGTCTCGGCGGAGTCCACGATCTCCACCGGGGAGTGCAGGAAGTGCAGGTGCAGGCGGCGGGAGGCCTTGAGCTCGGAAAGGTCCTCGGGCTGCTCGGCGATCCAGTTGGTGAGGGTGCCCACCATGGTCTTGGTCTGGTTGTTGCTCTGGATCTGGCGGTCGGACTCTTCGTCGAATTCGAAGTCCTCGGCGTAGAGGATGATGTCCACGTCCTTGGAGTGCGAGAGTTCACGCAGTTCCAGCGGGGTGAACTTCACCTGGGCCGGGCCGCGGCGGCCGAAGACGTGGACGTCCGTGACCGGTGAGTTCTTCAGGCCGGCGTAGACGTTGTCCGGGATTTCGGTGACGAGGAGGTCGTCGGCGTGCTTGGAAAGGACACGGGCCACGTCCAGGGCCACGTTGCCGTTGCCGAGCACGGCGATCTCCTTGGCTTCCAGCGGCCATTCGCGGGAGACGTCCGGGTGGCCGTCGTACCAGGACACGAAGTCGGCGCCGCCGTAGGAACCGTCGAGTTCGATGCCGGGGATGTTCAGGTCGGCATCCTTGATGGCGCCGGTGGCGAAGATGACGGCGTCGTAGTGCTTGCGGAGGTCCTCGATGGACAGGTCCGTGCCGTAGTCGACGTTGCCGAAGAAGCGGATGTCGCCGCGGTCCAGCACCTTGTGCAGGGCGTTGACGATGCCCTTGATGCGGGGGTGGTCGGGGGCCACGCCGTAGCGGATCAGGCCGTAGGGCGCCGGGTACCGGTCGAAGAGGTCGATGCTGACGTTCAGCTCGCCGCTCTTGACGGCTTCGCTCTTGGTGAGGATGTCCGCGGCGTAGACGCCGGCCGGGCCGGAGCCGATGACGGCAACGCGCAGCGGGCGCTCGATGGATCCTACGGTGGTGCTTGATGACACGGCTGTGTTCCTTATCTTCGGCGCGGGGCTAGAGGGCTGCTGCCCGTGGTTTGTTCGGAGTCAAAGTGCTGTAGTCGGCGGTCTTGAAGTGTGCGGGAGCGAAGGGGCTGACACGCACGACGTCGCCGATCACCACCACTGCGGGATTTGCCACACCGCTGGCTTCAGCCTGGCCGGCGATGCTTGCCAGGGTGCCGATGGTGACGCGCTGTTCGGGCATATAGCCGTTCTCTACGATACCCACCGGGGTGTCCAAGGGCATTCCGGAGGCCGCGAGGGCGGCCGTGGATTCGCGGAGTTTGGCGACGCCCATGAGCAGGATCACAGTGTGGTCCGGCCGGGCGGGGACTTCGGCGAGTTCCTCGTGGCCGGTCACCACGCTGAAGCCCTTGGCCAGGCCACGGTGGGTCACCGGGATGCCGGCGGCAGCCGGGACGGAGATCGCGGACGTGACGCCGGGAACCACTTCGACCTCGACGCCGTTCTGCCGGCAGAATTCCGCTTCCTCGCCGCCGCGGCCCAGCACGTAGGGGTCGCCGCCCTTGAGCCGGACAACCCGGTGGCCGGCGAGGGCTTCGTCTACGAGGATGCGGTTGATTTCGAGCTGCGGCACAGGGTGGTGGCCGGGAGTCTTGCCGACCTCGATGATGCGGACGTCCGGTGCCAGTTCCTTGAGCAGCCCGCGGGGGCCGAGGCGGTCTGCGACGACGACGTCGGCCTGGGCCAGGAGCCGGCGTCCGCGGACGGTGATGAGCCCGGAGTCGCCGGGACCGCCGCCCACCAGGGCGACGCTTCCCGTGCCGCTTGCCCGGGCACCCGATGACTGACGACGGTGCCGGCGCAGGGGCAGGTCGCCCGTTTCCAGGGCGGTGGCGACGGCGTCGCGCAGGGCCATCGCGCGGCGCGGGTCTCCGCCGGCGTTGACGGCGATCTTGACGTCGTCCACGACGGCGACGGCGGGAGTCCAGGCGGCGGAGGACTCGTGGTCGGAGGCGTTGACGCACCAGATGCGCTGCGCCTCGGCGTCGGCGGCAACCTGGGCGTCCACCCCGGCAACGCCGGTGGCCGTCTGGACGAACCACACGCCGTCGACGTCGGACGAGCGGTAGTCACGGGCCTCCCAGGCGAGCAGGCCGGCGTCGGCCAGTTCGCGGAGCGCGGGAGAGGCAACGGGGGCGACGACGGTGACTTCAGCCCCGGCGTCGAGCAATCCCTTGGCGCGGCGCGCGGCAACGGGGCCGCCGCCAACCACCAGCACCGGGCGGCCGAGCAGGCGCAGTGCCGTGGGATAGATGTCCTGTATTGCCATGCAAAGACTGTAGGGCCGGGCCGTAACATGCTTCAAAGGCCCGGAAACACCGGTTAACGCTAGGTAATCCTGCGTCACATAACCGATCCGGCTTAGAAAACCGACCACCCCGTGCGGGTCGTGAATTCGTCCAGTGCAGCCACGCCCGCCACCGAATTGCCGGAGCGCCCAAGGCCCGGGCTCCACACACTGATGGTGCACTTGTTGGGAACGACGGCCACGATCCCACCACCGACGCCGCTCTTGCCGGGCAGCCCCACCCGATATGCGAATTCGCCTGCGGCATCGTATGTTCCGCAGGTGAGCATCACCGCGTTGATCCGCTTGGTTTGCAATGGCGACAGGAGCCGGGTCCCGTCCGCCTTTAATCCGTTGGACGCGAGGAACCGCGCCGCAAGCGCCAGATCGATGCAGTTCATGGCCACCGCGCACTGATTCACATATGCCTCCAGCACGGCCTCCACGGGATTTTCCAGATTGCCGTAGCTGGCCAGGAAATGAGCCAGTGACGTGTTGCGGTGGCTGTTGTCGAGCTCGGAGCCAGCCACGGCGGCATCGGCATCGACCTGCGGGTTGCCGCTCTCGCGGCGCAGCAATTCGCGCACGGCCGATGATGCATTGCCGGTAATGCTCAGGAGCCTGTCCGTCACCACCAACGCTCCGGCATTGATGAATGGATTCCGCGGAATTCCGTCCTCATTCTCCAACTGGACCAGCGAGTTGAACGGATTGCCGGAGGGTTCACGGAAAACACGTTTCCAGATTCCGTCGCCGTCGTATGCAAGGACCAAGGCGAGCGCAAAGACCTTCGAAATGCTCTGGATGGAAAACCCGACGTCGGCGTCCCCCGCCGAATAGATCGCGCCGTCCCGCGTGGCCACCGAAATGCCGAACTGCCGCGGGTCCACGGCACCCAGCTGCGGAATGTAATCGGCCACCTCCCCCTGGCCGACGTGCTCTTGAACTGAACCGACGATGTCGTCGAGAAGATTCTGGATGTCCATGGCCTAGCCCTGTTCCGCCGCGTAGGTCCAGAGCCGGATCTGAAGATGGGCCAGCAGCCGTTCATCCGCGGATTGAAGGTCCAGCCCCGCCACCTCGCACGCACGGCGAAGACGGTAGTGCACTGTATTGCGGTGGATCGCGAGCTCCTCGGCACAACGATTCACGTCGCCGAAGAATTCAAGGTACGTGAGGAGGGTTGTGGCGAATTCCGGATACTTGCTGCAAAGCCTTGCGACTCCCTGATGCCTCAGGCGGGGCCGCGATTCCAGCAATTCCAGCAATTCCTTGGTCAGCACGGTGGTCTCGACGTCGTCGTAGGACGCCACGCGGATGGACGGGGTCGACTTCAGGACCGTGAGGACGTTCCGGACATGTTCCAGCGTGGTGTGCAGGGAATCCAGCCGCGGCACGATCGGCCCCACGGCGGCCTGGACATGGAAGTGCAAATGGGTGCCGGCGTCGCGGACAATCACGCTTACGAGCCGGTTGATGGCGGGCAAGGACTTCACCGGGTCCAGGTCCGGCAGGATGATGGCTGTTTCCAAGCCGATGGCGCCCACCACGGCACCGGGACGGTAGGCCGCGGCGTGGATCGATGCGAGATTGGACAATTCACCCCTGCGAAGCTGCAGACCGGGGGCGCTCTGTTCCAGTCCGCCTGCCGAGATCAGCACCAGCGCTGCAGGCTTGGAGGGATCGATTCCAGCGGACTGCGCCTGCGAATGAACCTGGGCCGTGCCGCTCAGGAGACTCGACACGCGGTCCCGGCGCATGGACTGGGACTGCTCGTTGCGGTGCCTGACCAGCTCGATCGCTGCGTGCCGGGCTGCGCCGATCATGAGCCTGTCGGTGTTGGGGGCCAGTGGTTCGGCGCCTTCCTGCAGCCAGATGTAGCCCATGACCCGGCTGCCGGCGTGGATCCCTATCGCTACGCGTTCCCGCAGGCCCTCCTCCGGGTTGGCCTCCACGTGGATCGGGACCTCGGCGGCTTGGAGGTGCTTGTAGACGCCGGATTCCTTGAGGAGTTTCTGGTATCGCTCCGGTCCGCGCCGTGCCAGGATCGACAGGCGGCGGAGCTCATCGACGTCGTTGGAGGCCGGTGAATATGCGAGGACCCTGTTGCCCGGATCTTCGATCACCACGTGGCCGTTCGTCAGGGTTGCAGTGGTCTGCGCGATGGCGAACAGGTCCCGGTGAACACTGGCGGAGGCGTCCCCGGACAGTCCCGGTTCGCGGATGCGGTCCATGGCAATGCTTTCGAATTTGTCCCAGCGCAGTCCGGGCGCCACCGCAATCAGGCCAATCCCGGTGGGCTGCAGCAGGTTCTCCACGGCTTCGAGCTCGCTTTCGCTGCCCTTGACCGCGATTGCGGTGGGCCGGTCCGGGATGAGCCGCCGAATTCCGGGCAAGGATGCCCGTCCACGGGCGCCGATAAGCATCACGAGCGATCCGCGCCGAACCGGATCCTCATCTTCGGCATCGACAATGACCGTTTCGCGAACGGTCTGGTTATCCATGGCCGGTGCCAGCAGCAGCCGGCCGTTGTCCACCCCCAGGTCTTCAAGTACATCGCTCAACATGGTGACGACGCCGTCGTCGTCGGGGTCCAAAGCTTTCAACGAAGCTATCGCTTCCTCTCACATCAAAGGCATTTTTCACGGGGATTGGTGCGGTCACGCCGCAACAGGAAGCGCGCTTGGCGCGGCGACGCACCGGCGGAAGTCCTGCGCCATTGAAGGACTCCTGCCGATGCTCCTGCGCACGCGCGCACAGCCAGAAACATTACCGACCTTTCACTTCCTCCGTGTTGTCCGGGCAGCACAAGACGGGACCCCTGAATTTGGCTGGCCAGCTAATTGGACGGTTCGCCTGCGATCTGGAGTTACTGACTGCCCCTAACGCCAGGAAGCCCGCGAGTTCCGGCTATCGGAAGACGCTCAAGCCCCGCCGGATTCAGATGACAGCGATCGGCGCTGGTGAGCGTCCTATCGTGCTGTCCAAGCAATAGCCGGGGCGATGTGCTGTGCGACGTTGGCAAGCAGCTTGGCGTTGTAGTCGACGCCGAGCTGGTTGGGGACCGTGAGCATGAGCGTGTCGGCGGCCTGCACCGCGGCGTCCTTGGCGAGTTCCGCGGCCAGGGCATCGGGTTCGCCGATGTAGCTCCTGCCGAAACGGGACAGGGCGCCGTCCAGCATACCCACCTGGTCCCGGCCGTCCACCTGGGCGCGGAGCCCGAAGTAGTGGCGGTCCTCGTCATCCACCACGGGCAGCACGCTGCGGCTGACCGAAACGCGCGGCTCGAAGGCATGCCCGGCCGCTGTCCAGGCCTCGCGGTAGAGCTGGATCTGTTCGGCCTGCAGTTGGTCGAAGGGCACGCCGGTGTCCTCGGTCAGCAGCGTGGAACTCATCAGGTTCATGCCCTGCTCGGCCGCCCATACGGCGGTCTTCCGGGTTCCGGCGCCCCACCAGATGCGCTCGGGCAGCCCGGGCGACGTCGGCTGGACCGGAAGCAGCCCGGTTCCGCCGCCGGCGTAGGACGGGTCGGCGGGAGCCACGCCGCGGCCTGCGATCGCGTGCCGGAACAGCTCCGTGTGACGCCGGGCCATGGCCGCCGGGTCCTCGCCCTCGGCAGGCTCATAGCCGAATGCCGCCGCACCGTTGAGTGCCGGCTCGGGTGAGCCGCGGCTGATGCCAAGCTGCAGCCTGCCGCCGCTGATCAAGTCAGTGGCGGCTGCCTCTTCCGCCATGTAGAGCGGGTTTTCGTAGCGCATGTCGATCACGCCGGTGCCCATCTCGATGCGGCTGGTCCGGGCGGCGATCGCGGCGAGCAGCGGAAACGGCGCGGCCTGCTGCCGGGCGAAGTGATGGACCCTGAAGAATGCGCCGTCGATGCCGATCTCCTCAGCGGCGACTGCCAGTTCGATGCCCTGCAGCAGGGCGTCCCGGCCCGTCTGCACCCGGGACCCCTGGGCGCGGCCCCAGTGTCCGAAGGAAAGGAAGCCGATGCGCTTGGGGTGCGGTGTCATGTCGGCGTCAACACCCGGGCGTGCCGGGGAATTCCTGGGGTCGGTGTGACCGCTACCCGATGTCCAGTACCAGAGGCATATGGTCGCTGTGCGCAAGCCAATCCCGCGCGCTGCCTATTTGGAGAGCAGCTGCGGCGCCGTCATTGAGGAACGCATAGTCAATGTGATGCCCGAACTCCTCGTTCCGGGTGTGGAAATAGGTCTTGGCTGGCTCTGCCCCGTGGACCACGGCCTCTTGGCGATGGTAAACACTGCCAAGCCCCAGTCCGGCAAGCTTTTCGACCAACATGCTGTGGTTCCTTCCGGGATGCTCTTTGTCCCAGACCGTGTTGCTGTTGAAGTCGCCCATCAGCAACGCCCTATCGCCGGAGAGAAATCCCAAATGGCGGTCGACTACCTCGTGAGTCACGCGGACATACCTCATCTCGCGAGTTAGCTGATGTGCCCAGAGTGCAATGACGTTGATCCCGTCGACCGAAAAAGGAAGGTACCAGGGCAAGCCGGGGTGCGCGTCTTCCGTGACCTTGTAGCTGGCGTTGGCGAATCCAAGAACTCCAAGACCTTTGTTCGGGTTGGTACCCGTCCACGCCGCGAAAGGCAGCTGAGCTGCGACGATGTCAGTCTTTGCTACCTCCTGGAGGATGACAACGTCCGGTTGAAGGGCCTCGATCAGGTGCCTCTTCTTGTAGTACGCCATGGAACAGTTCCACGAAACTACTCTCACTGCTTTCCTTCCGGGCTCTGCGGCCAGCAACGGTTCCGCCAGACGACGCCGCTTCCTCAGATCATAGGCACCCTGTGCCCATTTAGACGGTTCCCGCACCAGAAGACGGTGGCCATCGTCTAACTGTGCGGGAACCGTCTATTCGGAGGCCCGGAAGGTCGCGTTTCAGGAGAAGGCGCTCAGCGGGTGCTGCCAGCGAGCAGGCCGCGGCGGTGCAGCAGGCGCTTCTCGATCGGGGCGAAGACCAGGAGCTCGATCAGGATGCCCACGCCGAGGATGAGCAGGATGGCGGACATGACCACGGCCATGTCGGACAGGTCGCGGCCCTGGTTCAGCATGGAACCGAGGCCGAAGCCGATGGAACCGCCCACGGCGATGATTTCGGCGGCCATGAGGGAGCGCCAGGAGAAGGCCCAGCCCTGCTTCAGCCCGCCAAGGTAGCCGGGAAGGGCTGCCGGCAGGACGATCTGCAGCGCCATTTGGAGCCGGTTGGCGCCCAGCACCTTGCCCACGCTGCGGTACTGCGGCGGAATCTGGTCCACGCCGGAAATGAGGCCGGTGATGATGGACGGAATCGCGCCCATCAGCACCACGAAGTACACGGTGGCGTCGGTCAGGCCGAACCAGATGATGGCCGCCGGAACCCACGCCACCGAGGGCAGCACCTGCAGCCCGGAGATGAGCGGCCCGAAGGCACGGCGCAGCGGCTGGACCTGGGCCAGCACCAGGCCCACCGGGGTGGCAATGACCACGCTGATCAGGAAGCCGACAAGTCCGCGCTGCAGGGAGGTCCATACCGATTCCTGGACGGTGCCTTCGGCCCAGAGCGCGCCGAGCTGGCCCAGCACATCGAGGGGGCCCGGCACCTGGTCCCGCCGCTTCAGGCCAAGGGTGACGTAGAACTGCCAGACCAGCAGCAGCACCACGAGCGCGGCCACCGGCAGCAGGATACGGGACCAGGCGATGCCGGCTTTCCCCTGCGTGTCGGACTGGAGCTTGTCCAGGCCCGCCTCGAGATCGCGGAGCTCCTCGGGATTGCCCTTGAGGGCGGGAGAGGTGATGTGCTCACTGGGTTCGGTCACGGTAAGGACATCCTGTTCAGTTGGCATGGCGGCGGATCTCCTGGCGCAGGCGGCGGGTGATGGTCGCGGTCAGCTCGCCGGCGTGGCCGGCGTCGGTGCGGTGTTCCTCGGTCACGTCCCACTCGGCCACCACGCGGCCGGGACGCGAGGACAGCAGCAGCACGCGCTGGCCCAGGCGAACGGCCTCGCGCACGTTGTGCGTCACGAAAACAATGGTCCGGCCGGTTTCCTTCCAGATCCGTTCCAGCTCATCGTGCAGCAGGTCGCGGGTGATCGCATCCAGCGCGGCGAAGGGTTCGTCCATGAGCAGCAGCTGCCGGTCCTGAGCAAGGGAGCGGGCCAGTGCGACGCGCTGGCGCATGCCGCCGGACAGTTCGTGGGGCCGCTTGTCGCCCGCGCCGCCAAGGTGGACCAGCTCCAGCAGCTCGGTGGCGCGGGCGCTGCGGGCGGCCTTGCTGCTCCTGCGGCCCGAGTTCTTGTCTGCGAGCTGCAGGGCGAGTTCGATGTTGCCGCGCGCCGTCAGCCATGGGAACAATGCCGAGTCCTGGAACATGAAGGCGGCACCGTCGGCAGGCACCTCAAGAGCGCCCGACGTCGGCTGTTCCAGTCCCGCGAGGATGTTCAGCAGGGTGGACTTGCCGCAGCCGGAGGCACCGAGGAGGGCGACGAATTCGCCCTTCGCGATGGTGGCATTGACGTCGTCCAGCACCGGGGCGCCGTCGCCGAAGCGTTTACCCAGGTGTTCCAGTACGACTGGCATGGTCCCGTCCTTCGTGTTGTTCGGTGATGCAGGGCGGCTGCCCGGGCCAATCCGGCCCGGGCAGCCTGTGGTTTGTGGCCTTGCCGGCCGTCTAGTCCTGGCCGAGGCCGGCCGCGGAGGCTTTCGTTGTGGAAACCTCGTTCAGGGCGCGGAGGTCGAAGATTCCATTGATGTCCGCGGCCTTGGTGGTTCCGGCGGTTACGCCGTCCTGCAGCAGCTTCTTGAATGTTCCGGCCAGCGGGTCCGTGGTGAAGGTGATGTTCTTCAGCGACCGTTCGATGACGTCTGCGGCGAGCGGCTTTCCGGCGCTGTCCTTGAGGGCGGCGTTGATCACGGATGCCTTTTCGGCCGCGGGTGCGGTGTTCAGCCAGTCCACGGATTCCACGTGGCCCTTCAGCAGCGCCTTGACGGTCTCGGGGTGCTCAGCGGCGAACTTCTTGTTCACAATCAGGATGGTGGTGACGAACTGGCCCTTGTCCCACAGGTCCTTTTCGTCCACCAGGACCTTCGCTCCGGCTTGGAGCACCAGGCGGGAGGCCCAGGGCTCCGGCAGCCACGCGCCGTCGAGCTTGCCGTCCTGGAACAGCTTCAGGGTCTGGGCGTTCTCGGTGGGGTTGATCTTGACGTCGCCGCCGCCGTCGGTGGTGGTCTTGAATCCCTGCTTCTGGAGCCAGGCGCGCAGCGCGACGTCCTGGGTACCGCCGAGCTGCGGGGAGGCCAGGGTCTTGCCCTTAAGATCGGCCGCGGACTTGATCCCGGGCTTGACCACCAGCTGGGCACCGCCCGAGGCGGCGCCGGCGATGATGCTGATGGACTCGCCCTTGCTCTTGACGAAGGAGTTGATGGCCGGGTTGGGGCCGATGTAGGTGGCGTCGATCGCACCGGCATTGAGCGCCTCGATGGCGGCCGGGCCGGCGTTGAAAACCTGGGTGCTCAGCTTGGTGCTGCCGAGCTCCTTGGCGATGAATCCCTTGCTCACGCCGACCAGCGCCGCGGAGTGGGTCACGTTGCCGAAGTAGCCCAGCTTCAGCTCGGCAGCCGGCGACGGCGCCGCGGCAGGCGCGTTGTTGCTGCCTGCGACGGTGGCCGCAACAGCGGCACCGGCACCGATCAGAAGGGCAAGGCCGACGGCGATGCCCACCTTAAGACCGCGCCCGGCCTTGGGCTTGTTGTTCTCGCCGGCAACGATGCGGACGGTGCCCGGCGTGGGCTGCGGGGATTCGGGGGTCTGTGACATTGGGGTTTCCTTTGAAGATGCTGCGGGTCAGGGCTGAATAATCAGGTCCCGCAACATCGCCCGGAAAGGGCAGGCAGGGACCAGTCCGTTGTGGTCATGGATTCACAGTAGGGACTGGCCAATTGCCGTTCAACGGCGCGGAAACCGGGGGTCACGCAGCTTCATCCGGCGTCACATTGCGCTTGTGTTACCTCCCTGCGATCTCCCTGATGTCCGGGCGTTCCTGCCAGGGGCGCGGTCCCTCAAGGGGCCGGAAATCGACGCCGGCGGCAGCCAGGCGGTCGAGGTGCCCGGTGCGCAGCCGCTCCGTGAAATCGGCGTAGTCCTTGTGCGGGCTCCAGGCGAGCTCGGCGAACGCGCTCAGCCGCGGATACGTGTTGTAGTCCCGGATTTCCTGGGTGTCCAGGTACTCCGTCCACACCTGGGCCTGGATGCCGGTGATCCTGGATCTCCCGGCTTCGGCGGCCGCCAGCACTTCCGGGGTGAGCGGCTCGAAGCCGTAGAGCTTCTCCATGGAGAGCACCGGCCGGCAGGCGCTGGGCTCGCGGGGATCGTCGTTCTCGCGGAAGTCCAGGTAAAGATGCGTCATACAGGAAATGGTGGTGTCGTAACCGGAGGTAAGACTGCCGGTCACCGTGTCCAGGCTGCCCCAGCCGTTGACGACGGCGGTCTTTGGCAGCGTGGAGCTGACGGCCTCGTGCCACACCCCTGCCCGCCGGCCGCGCGCCTCCACGTGGGTGGCGAGCTGCCCGAGGAACCAGCCGTGCAGCAGTTCCACGGATTCCAGTCCGAGCTCCTCTGCCCGCAGCTTCACCGATTCCGAGGCGTGCCAGCGCTCGTAGGGAACCTCGTCCCCGCCAAGGTGGATGATGGGCGCGTCGAAGACATCCATCACCGTGTCCAGCACCGTCCGGAAGAAGTCGAGCGTGTACTCGGAGGGGTCCAGGATGCAGTCGTTGACGCCCCAGCCGCCCCAGACCTCCACCTCGGGAGAATCGACGCCGAGCCTCGGGTAGGCGGCGATCGCGGCCACGGAGTGCCCCGGAAGATCGATTTCCGGGATGACCGTGACTCCGCGTTCCTTGGCGTAGGCCACCGCTTCGCGCAGATCCTCCAGGCTGTAGCAGCCGCCGTGCGGGCGTCCGCTCATGAAGCGGCCGTCCTCGGTCCAATACAGCATCGTGTCCGCGCGCCAGGAGGAGATCTCCTTCAGCCGGGGAAAGGCCGGTATGTCGATCCGCCAGCCCTGGTCGTCGGTGAGGTGCAGGTGGAGGGCGTTGAGCTTGTGCGCTGCCGCGAGGTCGATGAAGCGCAGCAGCTCGTTCTTGGGCATGAAGTGCCGGGCCACGTCCAGTTGCACGCCGCGGAAGCTGAAGACCGGTGCGTCCTCGATGGCCACATTGGCCAGCTCAACGGGGGTGCCAGCGCTGATCGGGGCGGGCGCGAAGGCGCGGGCTCCTGCCAGCTGGCGCAGGGTCTGGGCTGCGTTGATGACCCCCTCGCGGCCGGCAGCGGCAATCCGTACGCCGCCGTCGACCGTCAGCCGGTAGGCACCCGCGGCGAGCGCCGGATCCTCCACTACCGTCAGCCAGGCTCCCGCCCGGGAGTCAGCGGGGACCAGGCTGGTGTCCAGCCAGTCCTCCAGGGAGCGGCTGAGCCAGTCCCCCAAGGGCACGAAGGAATCCACGGTAATTTCCGTCGGAACGGAGGTGCGGCCCGGCCGTTCGGTGACGGAGGCGGGCTGCGGAACGAAAGCGAACGTCATCAGTGGTCCTCGGGGTAGGTAGTCGGGGCCAGGTAGGCGATCTCCGGAACGCTTTCGGCGCCGGTAAGGAAGCCGTCGACGGCGGCCAGCCGGGCGCCGTCGACGTCTCCGGAAGCGCCCTCCACCTCGACGGTGAGCCGCTGCACGGTGACCGCCGGGAAGGCATGGATGCGCTGGGAGCCGACAGTTCCGCCGGCCGCGAGCGGCGTGGCGCCGTCGGCCGTGATGCTGTGGCCGCGCACCCGCTGGCCCTCGCTGAGGTCTTCGGCGAGCAGCAGGTGATCGATGGTGACGGGCCGGCCGAAGTCCAGCTCCCAGCGTCCCTCCCCCAGTTCCGTCAACACGGCCGGCAGCGGAGTACCAAAGCGTCGGCCGATCTCGGCGCCGAACTCCCGCACGCGCTGCACATCCTCCTCGGGGAGGAGCCCGCGGGTGTCCGGCGGGAGGTTCAGGAGCAGGTTCGCGCCCAGGCCGACCGAGCGGTAGTAGATGGCCAGGAGGTGCTCGAGGGTTTTCGGTTCCTCGTCCGGCTGCCAGAACCAGCCGCGGCGGATGGAGACGTCGCATTCCGGCGGCAGGTAGAGGGCCTCTTCCAGCCTGGTGGTGACCACGGTGTAGTTGGAGAAGTCGGTCTGCTCCACGACGTACTCCACCGGGTCGGCGGCCAGCCCGTCCTCGTTGCCCACCCAGCGGATGGTCGGCTGGCCCATGTTGAACACCATGGCGCCGGGCTGCAGCTCCTCGATCAGGGCGGCGATCCGGGCCCAGTCGTATTCGTGGCCTTCGGAGCCCGCGCCGTCGAACCACAGTTCGTGCAGCTCCCCGTAGTTGCCGCAGAGCTCGCGCAGCTGGCCGAGGTAGAAGTCGTCGTAGGCCTTCGAATCGGCGTAGCACTCGGCGTTGCGGTCCCAGGGCGAGAGGTAGAGGCCCAGCTTCATGCCGTATGTCCGGCACGCGGCGGCCACCTCGGCCACAACGTCGCCCGTGCCGTCCTTCCACGGGGACGACGCCACCGAGTAGTCCGTGAGCGCGGTAGGCCACAGGCAGAAACCGTCGTGGTGCTTGGCTGTGAGCACCACGTACTTCGCGCCGGCCTCCTGCGCAGTGCGGACCCACTGTCCGGCGTCGAGCTGTGCGGGGTTGAAGGACGACGCCGGCAGGGTCCCGTCGCTCCATTCCTTGCCGTGGAAGGTGTTGATGCCGAAGTGGAAGAAGACGCCCATCCGGTCCGCCTGCCAGGCGAGTTGTGCGGGCGTGCCTTTGATGTGATGCATGGGATTCACTTTCGGCTTGGTTCATTGATGAGCTGGCTGATGCCGCGGGCGGCAAGGTACGCGGGGTCCGCAGCGCGGCTTTCCAGCACCAGCGCGGGCGGTTCGCCCTCGACGGCGGCCTGCAGCCAGGCGTCGAAAAACTCCCCTGTGACGGCGTAGCGGCTGCGCCCGGCGGTGCTCTGTTCGTCGTCGAGCGCTATCACCATGGCGTTGCTGCGCGTCGATTTGCCCGGCACGACGGCGGCGGGCGCCGTGGCGCGCAGCTCGCCTGCCAGCTCGGCCACCGCGAGCCCGGCGGGCTTGGGCCTGCGGTCACTGTCCAGCAGGCCCAGCGAGTATTCGAGTTCCGGGAAATCCCCGAGCTCCCGGCTGACGTCGTGGGAGCACCACCAGGTAATGCCCCAGAGATTCGGATTGCCGGCGAGGTTCCGGACTGTGGCTGCGGCGAAATCCGCGGCGTCTCCGGCAGCGACCCACGGGGCGGGCGCGCCGACTTCCTGGACCCAGACGGGCCGGGCCGGATCCGCGGCGAAGGCGGTGACCAACTGGACGAGGTAGTCGGCAAAGTGCACCAGCGCCGGGTGGCGTTCGCCGTAGCGCTGGCCGGCGCCGCCGAACACCCAGGAGTGCACGGTGCTTACGTCACCCAGGGTTGCTGCGTGCCGCGGGGTGAAGGGCATGTCCTCGTTGAACAGGGCCGAATCGTCAAAGGAATGCTGGTGGGTTCCGCCAGGCCAGGCGGCCTTGGCCGCGTCCAGCAGGGTGGCCAGCCAGATGCCTGCCTCCTCATTGGAGACAGCGTGGGGATCGGGATGCCACGGCGCGGCGAACTGGTTGGTTTCATTGCCGATGGTGAGCCCCAGGGCGTTGGGCCGGCCGGAGAGTTCGGCGGCGAGGGCCCGGACGAGGCCGGCCTCGGCAGCGACGGTTTCCGGGTCGGTGAAGATGTTGCGGCGGTGCCAGGTAGTGAGCCAGGCAGGCAGGAAATCGAAGCTGGACAGGTGCCCCTGCAGGACGTCGATGCTGGCGTCCAGTCCGAATTCCGCCGCCACATCCACCACGGTGCCGACGTCCGCCACGGCCTTGTGCCGGATCAGGGTGCGGCTGGGCTGGAGTTCCGGCCACAGCGGGAACACCCTGATGTGGTCGAGCCCGAGCTTCGCGATCGATTCGAGGTCCCGCCGGACCTCGTCGGCGTCGAAGTCCTGCCAGCTGTGGAACCAGCCACGGCTGGGGGTGTAGTTCGCGCCCAGCCGCAACGGCCGGGTGCCCTTCGGATTCGTTTCTTCCTGCACTGGCTCCCCGATGGTTCGGCATCAGACTGCGATCGTCAGTCGAGCATAAACATCGGATGTCTGTGCGTCAAGGAACAAAAAACCGCAGCGTGTTCACGGTTCCGGACCTTGTGGTTCCGGCTCCGCGAACAAGCTGCGGTTTCAGGCTGCGACCATCAAGGCCTGCAGACCTCAGATGACGTAGCGCTCGTCTTCGTGGTCGCCCGGGTGGTCCTTCACCAGGCCGGCGGCAAGGGTGTTGCCGTCCAGCGGGTCGATCACCAGGAACGCGCCCGTGCGGCGGTGGCGCAGGTAGTTTTCCACCGGCAGCGGCGCCGCGAGGCGGAGCTGGGCGTGTCCGATGTCGTTGAGTTCCAGGGTGGAGGTTTCCTCGACGTTGAAGGTGCCGAGGTCCAGCTTGCCGCTGACGTTGCGCACCAATGCCTGGACGGTACGGGTGCCGTGCTTGACCAGCACCTTGGCGCCTTCGCGCAGCGGCTTCGGCGACAGCCAGGCCAGAGAGGCGTACAGGTCCGCCGTGCTGTCCGCGACCGTGCCGGCGGCGGCGATGGTGTCACCGCGGGCGATGTCGATCTCCTCGGCAAGGCGGATCGCCACGGACTGCGGCGCCGCTGCTTCCTGGAGTTCCTTGCCCGCGAAGTCGATGCCGGTGACGGTAGTGTTCCGGGGTTCGTGGCCCGGGCTCAATACCGTGACCTGGTCGCCGACCTTCACGGACCCCTCGGTGATCTGCCCGGCGTAGGCACGGTAATCACGGTACGCTTCGACGTCGAGCCCGCCGGCCACGGCGTCCGGTGCCAGGGCGCCCTGTGGACGGATGACCAGCTGCACCGGGAAGCGGAAGCTTTCCAGGTGGCTTTCCAGCTCATCCGCGGCCGGCAGGGTTTCCAGGACCTCGAGCAGGGCCGGGCCGCTGTACCAGGGGGTGCGGTCCGAGCGGTCCACCACGTTGTCGCCGTCGAGCGCGGACACCGGGACCACCAGCACGTCGCTGATGCCGTCGGCACCGATGCCCAGGTCACGGGCAACCTTCTGCACGTCAGTCTCGATGGCGCGGAAGACGTCCTCGCTGAAATCGACCAGGTCGATCTTGTTCACGGCCACGATCACGTGGGCGACGCGCAGCAGCTGCAGCACGGAGAGGTGGCGGCGGGTCTGCTCCAGGACACCCTTGCGGGCGTCAATGAGCACGACGACGGCGTCCGCCGTGGACGCGCCGGTCACCGTGTTCTTGGTGTACTGCACGTGGCCCGGGCAGTCGGCCAGGATGAAGCTGCGGCGGTCGGTGGCGAAGTAGCGGTAGGCGACGTCGATCGTGATGCCCTGTTCGCGCTCGGCACGCAGGCCGTCGGTCAGCAGGGCGAGGTCGATCCCGCCCTTCTCACCGCCAAACCCGCGGTCCGCGGAAGTGCGGGCGACGGCGTCGAGCTGGTCGGCCAGGATCGCCTTGGAGTCGTGCAGGAGACGGCCCACCAGGGTGGACTTGCCGTCGTCGACGGATCCGGCGGTAGCGAAGCGGAACAGCGTGGATTCGCGCAGGCCGCTTTCAATCAGTGCGGTTTCGGTGCTCATCAGAAGTAGCCGTCCTTCTTGCGGTCTTCCATGGCGGCCTCGGAGATGCGGTCATCTGCGCGGGTGGCGCCACGTTCGGTGAGAGTGGAGGCGGCGACTTCAACAACGACGTCGGCCACGGTGTAAGCATCGGATTCGACCGCACCGGTGCAGGACATGTCCCCCACCGTCCGGTAGCGGACGGTCTTGGTGATGACGTCCTCATGCGGCAGCGGCAGGGAGACCTCGCCGACTGCGCGCCACATGCCGTCGCGGGCGAAGACCTCACGCTCGTGGGCGTAGTACAGGCTGGGAAGCTCGATGTTCTCGCGCTCGATGTAGCGCCAGATGTCCAGCTCGGTCCAGTTGCTGATCGGGAAGGCCCGGACGTGCTGGCCCACGGTGTGGCGGCCGTTGTAGAGGTTCCACAGCTCGGGGCGCTGGTTGCGCGGGTCCCACTGGCCGAACTCGTCGCGTAGGGACAGGATGCGCTCCTTGGCGCGGGCCTTGTCTTCGTCGCGGCGGCCGCCGCCGAAGACGGCGTCGAACTTGTTGCGCTGGATGGCGTCCAGCAGCGGCACGGTCTGCAGCGGGTTGCGGGTCCCGTCGGCGCGTTCGGCGAGCTCGCCGCGGTCGATGAACTCCTGCACGGAGCCGACCACGAGCTTCAAGCCCAGGCGCTCCACGGTGCGGTCACGGAAGTCGATGACCTCCGGAAAGTTGTGGCCCGTGTCCACGTGCAGCACCGGGAACGGCACCTTGCCGGGCCAGAAGGCCTTGGTGGCCAGGTGCAGCATCACCACGGAGTCCTTGCCGCCGGAGAACAGCAGCGCAGGCTTCTCGAACTCGGCGACGACCTCGCGGATGATGTGGATGGCCTCGGACTCGAGCGTGTCCAAACTGGAGAGACGTTCCGGGACCGAGACGCCGACTGCCGCCCCCGCCCCTTCGCCGCGCGGCTGATCTTCGATCAGCCCAGCGCGCGGCTCCGACAGGCCCGATGCCACTCCCTGGGCGGCAACCGGCGTCTCGATGTCGTTCTCCAGCACGGACAGCTCCAGTTCCTCGTTGCTTGTTTGGGTGCTCATGTGTGTAGTCCGCATTCTGTCTTGTCGGATCCTGCCCAGCGGCCGGCGCGGGGGTCTTCGCCCGGGGCCACCTTCCGGGTGCAGGGCTGGCATCCGATGGACGGGTAGCCCTGGCTCAGGAGGGGGTTCACGGGGAGGATGTTGTCCTCGGAGTACTCGACCAGCTGGTCGAAGGTCCAGTCGACCATCGGGTTCACCTTGACCAGGCCGAAGGCCTCATCCCAGGTGACAACCGGGGTGTTGGTCCGGGTGGGGCCCTCGTCACGGCGCACGCCGGTGAACCAGACCTCGTAGCCCGCCAATGAACGCTTCAACGGCTGGACCTTGCGGAGGGCGCAGCACTGGGCGGCGTCGCGGGCGAAAAGGTCCTTGCCCAGGAGCCGGTCCTGCTGTTCCACGGTGTTCTCCGGCAGCACGTCCACCACGTTCACCCGCAGGTTCGCGGCGACCTCGTCACGCGTGGCGTAGGTCTCCGGGAAGTGGTAGCCGGTCTCCAGGAACAGCACCTCGACGCCGGGGATCTGGTCCGCCACGAGGGCGGGCAGCACGGCATCGGCCATGGAGCAGGCCACGGCGACGGCGGGCAGCTCGAAGTTGCGCGCCACCCAGGCGATGATGTCCTGGGCCGGAGCGTTCCAGCCCAGTTCCTCGGTGCCGGCTTCGGCCAGTGCCTTGAGGTCTTCGACGGTGCGCTTGGTGGCTATGGTCACTGCAGGTCTCCTTCATCGGCCGAGTGTGCCCATTCGGCGAAGGTCTGGCCCTCGGCGCCGACGGCCACGAACTTCCGGACAACACGCTCGACGTAGTCGGGCAGGTCCTCGGCGGTGACTTTCAGGCCGCGGACGGTGCGGCCGAGGCCTGCCTCGGCGCGGTCGTTGTTGGCCAGGCCGCCGCCCAGGTGCACCTGGAAGCCGGGGGTCGGATCGCCGTCGGGGGTCGGCAGCATCATGCCCTTCAGGCCGATGTCCGCCGTCTGGATGCGGGCGCAGGAGTTGGGGCAGCCGTTGATGTGCAGGGAGAGGGCCTGCGGGAGCTGCTTGCTCTCCACGAGGTCCGCCAGGCGGGTCTCCAGCTCGGCGATCGCGGTGGCCGCGGTGACCTTCGTTTCCACGATGGCCAGCTTGCAGAACTCGATGCCGGTGCAGGCGATGGTGCCGCGGCGGAACACAGATGGGCGGGCGGACAGGCCCAAGGCGTCCAGCTCGGCCACGAGCGGCTCCACCTGGTCCTTCTCCACGTCCAGCACCACGAGCTTCTGGTGCGGGGTGGTGCGCAGGCGCCGGGAGCCGTGGGCTTCCAGGGTGTCGGCGAGCTTCACCAGGATCGAGCCGGAAACGCGGCCGACGGTGGGGGTGGCGCCGATGAAGAACTTGCCGTCCTTCTGTTCGTGGATGCCCACGTGGTCGCCTGGGGTGGAAGGCTTGGGCGCGGCGGGGCCGTCCGGAAGCTTGAAGCCGAGGTATTCGTCCTCGAGGACCTGGCGGAACTTGGCCGGGCCCCAGTCGTTCATGAGGAACTTCAGGCGGGCCTTGGTGCGCATGCGGCGGTAGCCGTAGTCACGGAAGATGCTGGTGACGCCCAGCCAGACTTCGGCGGCGACATCGGCGGAGACGAACACACCGAGGCGTTCGGCGAGGCGGGGGTTGGTGGAGAGGCCGCCGCCGACCCAGAGGTCGTAACCGGCGCCGAGTTCGGGGTGCACCACGCCCACCAGGGCGAAGTCGTTGATCTCGTGGACCACGTCCTGGGAAGGGTGGCCGGTGATGGCGGTCTTGTACTTGCGCGGCAGGTTGGCCAGCTCCGGGTCGCCGATGAAGCGCTCGGAGAGTTCGTGGATCAGCGGCGTGGGGTCGATGATCTCGTCCTTGGCAATGCCGGCCACCGGGGAGCCGAGGATAACGCGGGGCACGTCGCCGCAGGCCTCGGTGGTGGACAGTCCCACGGCTTCGAGGCGGCGCCAGATTTCCGGGACGTCCTCGACCCGGATCCAGTGCAGCTGGACGTTCTGGCGGTCCGTGAGGTCCGCGGAATCGCGGGCGAACTCCACCGAGATTTCGCCGATGACGCGCAGCTGCTCGGTGGTGAGGGCACCGCCGTCGATGCGGACGCGCAGCATGAAGTACTTGTCTTCGAGCTCGTGCGGTTCGAGCGTTGCGGTCTTGCCGCCGTCGATCCCGGGCTTGCGCTGGGTGTAGAGGCCCCACCAGCGGAAGCGGCCGTGCAGGTCGGTGCCGTCGATCGAGTCGAAGCCGTGCTTGGAGTAGACGGACTCGATACGCTCGCGGACGTTGAGTCCGCTGTCTTCCTGCTTCCAGGTTTCGTTGGCGTTGAGCGGCGTAGTGCCGTCAACCTTCCACTGGCCATGGGGCTTTGCGGCAGGACGGGACGGGCGCGCGGGACGCTTGGGGGCAGCCTCGTCCGCGGACGCTCCGGCTAGAGCTGTATCAGTCATGCATCGACTGTAGGTGGGCCCGTATTTGACCAACAATGACGCGGGAAACGAAGAGTCACCTAGGGAAACATTTCGTCACGAACACGCGGCGGGCCTTGCAATGGCACGGCCGGCCTGCTGCTGCCGGAGGTGCTTGAGTATGGGGTCAGCCGCGGCTGGCGACGGCGGCGTCGTAGCGTTCCAGCGCGATCTCCGCGAGCACCGGGGAAGGGAGCACGGGCGCCGTCACAATGTCGGCCTCCGCCTTGAACAACTGGTCGTGGAAGTAGCCGGTGGCGAGCAGGTAGGAGGACACCACCACACGACCTTCTCCCCCGTCAGCCGCGAGCTCGGTACGCAGGGCCGCGACGCCGTCGGGCACGTTCGGCTCGGCACTGGCACCGTAGGCCACCCGCACCTTGTTCGGCAGCTGTGCGGCGAGCAGCCGCGCCTGTTCCTCGGAATCAACGGAGCCGTCCGGAAGCGATGAACCCGCGGCGGCCAGCAGCACGCCGTCCTCCTCGCGGAGCCCCGCCTCCCGCAGGCGCTCTGCGAGCAGTCCGGCCAGCCGCGGGTCCGGGCCCAGCGGCGGCGCCGCGGTGACCTCCGGATGGGCCTTGATCGCCTTGGGGATGTCAACCTTCACGTGGTAGCCGGTGCCCAGCAGAAGAGGGACGACGACGGCGGCCGTCCCCTCCGGCAGGCCCGCCACCACCGCGGACAGCTCCGGTTCCTGGACGTCCACATAGGCTTCGACGACCTGCAGTCCCGGGCGCAGCGCCTCGATCTCGGCGAGGACCTGCCGGATGGCCGCCTGGCCTTCGGCGTTGCGGGTTCCGTGGGCGCAGGCGATCAGAACGGGGTTGCTCATTCCCCCAGCGTAACGTTGGCTCAGTACTTGTCCGCCAAGATGACATTCCACCGACAACGAGGAGACGCGCGCGTGATCAGCTTTGACCTGGCCTTGGTTTGGCTGGATCTGGCGGGTGTGTTCTTCTTCGCCGTATCGGGCTCGCTGCTGGCCGCCCGCAAGCAGTTCGACATCATCGGATCGCTCCTGCTGGCCAGCCTCGTGGCGCTTGGCGGCGGGGTGATCCGGGACATCATCATCGGCACCGGAATTCCGGCGGCCTTCAGCAACCCGGTGTACGTGCTGCCGCCGGGGCTGGCCGCGGGGCTGGTGTACTTCCTGTTCTTCAGCGTCCAGCGCTTCACTTCCCTGCTCACGCTGTTCGACGCCGGCGGGCTGGCCCTGTTCTGCATCACCGGTACCGTCAAGGCCCTGGCAGCCGGGCTGAACCCGGTGGCCGCGGTGCTCCTGGGTGTCACCACGGCGGTGGGCGGCGGGGTACTGCGGGATGTCACCGCCAACGAAGTCCCCTCGCTGTTCAACGACCGCGACCTCTATGCCCTGCCGGCCTTCCTCGGGGCCGTACTGACCGCTTGGCTCTGGCAGAGCGGCACCTTCAACGGGACCACAGCCGCCCTGGTGGCCGCGGCCGTGTTCCTGTTCCGGGTGGCGGCCTGGCGCTGGAGCTGGCGGGCCCCGCTGGCCGTGCGCGGCTGGTACCGGACAGCCCACGGCACCAAGGTCAGGGTCCGCGAGCGGAAGAAATTCCGGCGCCCCTGATTGGCTAGGATGGAAGCCATGACTGACATGTTCCTCGAGAAGTTCCGTGCGCTTGTTCCGAAGTATCTCGAGGACGAATGGCAGGAAGAAGACGGCCTGACCGAGGCCGAGCTGGATGAGGCCCTTTCCGCCCACACCTTCACCGTCCCTTTGGTGCTGCGCGAGTTCTACCTCGCACTTGGCGGCTGCGAAGACCTCATGGAGGCCTACCACTACTTCTGGGACCCCGAGGAACTCGAAGTGGACGACGAGGGCTTCCTCATGTTCCTCGAGGACGAGGAGGAGCGCTTCACCTGGGGCTTCCGGGTGTCCGAGCTCAGCGTTCCGGACCCCATCGTGTGGCGCAGGAACAACGTCCGCGGGCAGTGGAAGAGCGAGGACGGAACGTTCTCGGAGTTCGTCTTCGACATGTTCGACTGGGCCTTCAGCGACGAGGACTAGGGCTTAGGGCCTCTTCCGGGCCGCGGTCGGCGCAGCCTTCCTGACCTTCTTTGACCCCGACAGGGCCGCGACACGCCACTTCCACGGCACGTCGCGGCCCTTGCTGCGTCATATGAGGTCAGGAAGGGAACCGGGCCGTGACGGTCGCGGCGGGTGCAAACGTTCCCGCCTCCCTCAGCCGGAGGACCGCGAGCACCTGCGCGACCATCCGCTGCGGGTGGTGCACGACGTCGTCGTAGTAATACCGCAGCGGCAACAGACCGGCCTTGATGGCTGCGTTGTTCCGCCGTTGGTCCTTCTTGACCTGCCGCGGCTCCATGTGGCTGCCACCGTCAAGCTCCACCGCCAGGCAATCCTCAACCAGGCAGTCGACTTCGCCCACACCTGGCACGTCAACATGCATGCGGACCTTGAGCCCGGCCCGGACGAAATGTGTGCGGGCCAGGACCTCCAACAACGAATCCGCCCGCGGAATCACCAGTCCCAGGACGGCACGGGCGGTGCCGTTCCGGTTTCCGGGGAGCTTCCGCCTCAAGAAGTCCACGGTGATGCTCCCTTGGCTGACCGCCGACTGCACCAGCACCAAGGCTTCCAGCTCGGGCAGGCACCGCAAGGCATGGAGGAGGACGTCGGCAAGCCCCGCCACCGGCAGGTAGGGATGGGCGGGGTGCGTGCACGCCGCGTGGTCCACCACGTGCTCTTTGGGAATGCCGTTGCCGCAACTTAGATGAAGCCTTTCCGTTCCCCCGCGCCGGGCAGACTCCCGAAGCTGCCAAAGGTGGTAGAACCCCGCCGCAGAAACGCACGTCAGCCGCGCGTTGGCCTGCACCGCGGCAAGGATGGCCTGGTCCGCGGTCTCCAGCGCATATAGGCCCCGGCGAACCGGAACCAGCGTTCCGGCTTCTATGCATTTGTCCTGCGACGTCCTGGAAAAGCCCGCTCTCCTCAATTGGGCGGTCCTGACGACGCCTCCTCGGGTTCGGGCGAACTTAACAAGATCCATGCAGCGACTTCACCATCCGGGGCATGCACAGCGAACAGGTGTGGCGTCGTATGTGGGTAACCCGCCGCCGTCCTGACCTTCTTTGAACCCCACCGGGCTGCGACACGCCGCTCCCACGGCGCGTCGCAGCCCTGTCCGTGTCAAACAGGGTCAGGACCGCGCCGCCACAACTGCCGCCCCCCTCCTTCACCCCGGGAAAATATGCGTTGACCACCAAGGTTGCGTTTATGACAAAGTTGTCATAGGCTGTTTCACGGATTCACTAAATGCCTCCGGTGGGTCTGATGCGAACGGAGATTATGTCCCCGGTTTCGCGCAACGCTTGACTCGTAGCGTTGCGGGGAACCGGGGTCATTCCGTTTAAGCCCCAACCCGACGCCGCGCAAAGCAAACACCCAACTAACTGGCAGTTAAAGCCGTTATGAGGGCTCAAACGGCTTTAACTGCGAGTTAGTTGGGTGCCGGAAACAAGGAACTAGCTGCTGCGCTCCACCACGGCGTGCGCGAAGTTGGTCAGGGAATCCTTCACCACTCCCTCGGGCAGCGGCGCCAGGGCGGCAACGGCTTCAGCGGCCCACTGGCGGGCGATCACCCAGGACTCGGCGGTGACGGGGTGTTCGCGCAGCCCGGCAACAGCCTCGGCCAGCGCCTCGTCCGACGACAGATCGCCGTCCACCAACTCCAGCAGCGAAACGGCGGACTGGTCGCCGGCAGCCGCAGCGCGCCGAAGCAGCAGCACGGGCAAGGTCGGCACGCCTTCACGGAGGTCCGTACCCGGGGACTTGCCGGACTTGACCTTGACTCCGGTAACGTCGATGACATCGTCGGCCAGCTGGAAGGCCACGCCCACCTTCTCGCCGTACTCCACGAGCACATCCTCGAATGCTTCATCGGCCCCGGCGAAGATGGCACCGAGCTGCCCGGAAGCGGCAACCAGGGAACCGGTCTTGTCCCCAATGACGGACAGGTAGTGTGCCACGGGATCTTCGTCTTCGCGCGGACCGACGGTCTCGTGCAGCTGCCCCAGGCACAGGCGTTCGAATGTGCGGGCCTGGATGCCCAGGGCGCGGGAGCCGAGTTCGGACACCAGGATCGAGGCGCGGGCGAAGATGAGGTCGCCGGTGAGGATCGCCACGGAGTTGCCCCACACCTCGTGCGCGGTGGGTGCGCCGCGTCGGTAGGGGGCGGAGTCCATCACGTCGTCGTGGTAGAGCGTGGCCAGGTGGGTCAGTTCGACGACGACGGCGGCCTGCACCACTTCGGGCCGGGACGCGTCACCGAGATGCGCGCACAGCAGGGTCAGCAGCGGCCGTATGCGCTTGCCGCCGGCTTCCACCAGGTGACGCGACGTTGCGTCAGCCAGCGGATCCGAGTTCGCGATGGCTTCGCGCAGCTTCTTCTCCACGCGGGCGAGGTTCGTGGTGATGGCAGGGCCCAGCTCGGCGTCGGCGGCGATGGCGGCGAATCCCGCGGGTAGCTGCAGGCCCGTGGCGATCGCGGTGGTGCTGGGAGCGGGTTCCGCAGTGTCGGGCAATCCGTGCCCGGCGTGCGTCCAGCTGTGTTCGGCAGAGTGAGTCACAGGCTTAACCCTAACTTTTCGCAGCGGAAACCGCTGATTCGGTGCCGCCGCGCGCCGTCGCAGAAGCCGAGGCGGCGGCAGGAGTCATGTTGGACGTGGCTGGCACCAAGGCTTCGAGGACCCGGATCACGCGGTCTTCGAGGCCCTTGGCGGAGGAATCGGTGAGGTTGGCCAGCATGCGCACCACGAAGCGCATCAGCAGCGGCAGCGGCATTCCGGTCCGCAACGCGAGCTTCATGACGGCCGGCTTGCCGATCAGCGCGGCAAATGCCCGGCCCAGGGTGAAGTGCGATCCCCACTGCTCCCGGACATAGTCCGCGTACCGCGCGAGGTGCGCATCGGCGTCGTACGTTCCGCCCGCGGCGGCCAGGCGCGCGGAGGCGTCGATGATGAACTCCGCGGCGAAGCGAGCGGACTCCATTGCATAGGAGATGCCTTCGCCGTTGAACGGGGACACCATGCCGCCGGCGTCGCCCAACAGCAGGAGCCCGGGTGAGTAGTGCGGCGTGCGGTTGAATCCCATGGGCAGCGCAGCGCCGCGGATCGCCCCCACCTGGTTTTCCGGAGTGAAGCCCCATTCGGCGGGCATGCCGGCGGTCCATTCGCGCAGGACCTGCTTGTAGTCCAGCTTGCCGAATTCCTTGGAGGAGTTCAGGATGCCCAGGCCCACGTTGGAGGTGCCGTCGCCGACGCCGAACACCCAGCCGTAGCCGGGCAGCGGCTTGCCGGACTTGCCGGGTTTACTTGGCTTGCCCGGGAGCTCCAGCCAGCCTTCCATCCAGTCGTCGTCCGTACGCGGCGAGGTGAAGTAGGTGCGCACGGCGACGCCGAGCGGCCGGTCGTCGCGCTTGTGCATGCCGAGCGAGACGGCGGTCCGGGTGGAGTTGCCGTCGGCGGCCAGGACGACGTCGGCATGGAAGTCGCGCGTTTCGCCGGTCTTGCGTCCGGATTCATCAAGGATGGCGGCCCGCGCGCCGATGACGCGCCCGTCCTCCGAGCGGAGCGCCTCAGTGACACTGTGCCGTTCCAGCACGACGGCGCCCGCGCCCTGGGCGTGCCGGGCCAGTTCCTCGTCGAAGCCCAGGCGGGTCCGGATCAGCCCGTAAGTGGGGAAATCCGACACCTCCGGCCAGGGCAGTTCGATGGTGCGGCAGCCGGCGATGAGGCGCAGGCCCTTGTTGCGGCGCCAGCCGTCCGCTTCGGCGTGCGGCAGTCCGAGCTTCTGGATTTCACGCACCGCGCGCGGGGTGAGGCCGTCGCCGCAGACCTTTTCCCGCGGGAAGCTTGTTTTCTCCAGCACGGTCACGTCCACGCCGGCGCGGGCAAGGTAATACGCGGCGGTGGACCCGGCGGGCCCGGCGCCAACAATCAGTACGTTCACAACGTCCTTGTTAAAGGGAAGTGGTCAGGGAATCAGGAAGTCCGGCGCGGCTTGAGCTGGCGGCGCAGCTTCGCTACCGGAACGCTGTCCGCGTGGCCGGCGGCCGGCTTCTGGGCCCGGTGCACGGCCACGATGCCGCCGCTGAGGTTGCGATAAGTGACGTCCGTCCAACCGGCTTCCTGCAGCCAGGCCGCCAGGTGGTCCTGGTCCGGCCAGGCGCGGATGGACTCCGCCAGGTAGACGTAGGCATCCGGGTTGGAGGAGACCTTCGTGGCGATCGCCGGCAGGGCCCGCATGAGGTATTCGGTGTACATGGTCCGCCAGAGAGGCACCACGGGAGCAGAGAATTCGGCGATGACCAGGCGTCCGCCCGGCTTGGTGACGCGCAGCATTTCCGCGAGCGCCTTGTGGGGTTCGTTGACGTTGCGCAGGCCGAAGGAAATGGTGGTGGCGTCGAAGCTGTTGTCCGCGAAGGGAAGGTTGGTGGCGTCACCGGCCACGAAGTTGATGTCGGGGCGGCGGCGCTTGCCCACCTTGAGCATTCCGAGGGAAAAGTCGCAGGCGACGACGTCGACGCCGGCGTCCGCGTACGGCTCGCTGGAGGTTCCGGTTCCGGCCGCGAGATCGAGCACACGCTGCCCGTGCCTGGCATCCACGGCTTCGACGACCACGCGGCGCCAGCGCCGGGTCTGTCCCATGGAGAGGACATCGTTCACGACATCGTATTTGGGGGCGACATCGTCAAACATCGTCGCAACTTCGTCCGGACGCTTTTCCAAGGATGCTCGGTTCACCATGCAATTGTCTCAGACAATCCCCGGAGTACTGTTGTTCCATCATGACGAGCACGCTCCGCACCTTGACAGTCCCCCTCAATGAAGACGCCACCGCCGGGGGGCTGCCGTCGTTTCTGGTGCGGGACGACGCCCTCTGCTGGACACGCCGGGAGGACGGACTGGTGGCCTTCGGCGAGCTCACCCGTTTCACCGGCAGCGGCCCCGAACGCTTCCTCGAAGCCGACATCTGGTGGCGGCACATGGTGATCGAAGCCGAGATCACCGACCATGTGGGCATCCCAGGCACCGGTCCCCTCGCGTTCGGCACCTTCGCCTTTTCCAAGACGTCGCCCTTCGAGTCGCGCCTGATCCTGCCGGAAATCGTGGTGGGCATGCGCGACGGGCGCTCCTGGCTTACCCAGTTGACCCTCGACGACGTCGAACTCACCGAGGCGGGCGCGCGGGCCGCCCTGGCCGGCTGGCTTGATGTCCCGGATACCGGACTCGAGGCACCCGGCGGCGGCGGCAGCACCGGCGTCGGGCAGTCCTTCACCTTGAAAAGCGGCTCCCTCAGTGAAGAGGACTGGAAGCAGGCGGTGGCGGACGGCGTGGCCGAAATCCGCACCGGCAAACTTGAGAAGCTGGTGCTGGCGCGCGACGTCGTGGCCACCCTGCCCGACGGCGTACGCGCCGCGGGCGTGCTGCGCGAACTGACACGCAACTACCGGGAGTGCTGGACCTACGGCGTGGACGGCCTGGTTGGCGCGACGCCCGAAATGCTGATCCAGGTGGAGGGCCGGACCGCCCAGGCGCGGGTCCTGGCCGGAACCTTGGACCGGCGCGACGCCGAAGGCGTGGACGGCTCCCCCATGGAATACGCGGAGCGGGTGCTGGCCGGCTCGGAGAAGCAGCGGCATGAGCACGAGATCGCCATCCAGTCGCTCACTACCCAGCTGGCCCCGTTCTCCGAGGCCATGAACGCGCACAGCGAGCCGTTCATCCTGGAGCTGCCGAACGTGTGGCATCTGGCCTCGGACGTGAAGGCCGAGCTCGCCGACATCGAAGGGCACGTCCCCACCTGCCTGGCGCTCATCAACGCCCTGCACCCCACGGCCGCGGTCTGCGGTACACCGACCACCGTGGCCGGTGCGCTGATCCGTCGCCTCGAGCACATGGATCGCGGGCCGTATGCCGGGCCGGTGGGCTGGCTGGACGCCGCCGGCAACGGGGAATGGGGCATCGCCTTGCGCGGAGCGGTGATTGAGTCGCCCACCTCGGTGCGGATGTTCGCCGGATGCGGGATCGTGGAAGGCTCGGTTCCGGAGACCGAGCTCGCCGAAACCTGGGCGAAGTTCCGGCCCATGCTCGAATCCCTGGGCATCGATCGCTGAAAGTCTGGGATCACAGACCCATCCCCGGCGAGGGGGCTTGATTTTTCGAACCATGAGTTATCCAATAGTGAAACTTAGTTTTCTGTGACGAACATCTCACGTTCGGAGCTACACTAAAGACCGATTTTGGTTCGCATCCCCTGCAACAAAAGGTAAAGAAATGCAGATCTCCCGTTCGTTCCTTGGCAATTCCAAGGTCAAAGCGGCAACCATCCTTGCTGTCGGAGCCCTCGCGCTCTCGGCCTGCACCAACGCTTCCGAGACCGGCACCCAAGGCACCCCCGCTCCTTCGGGAAGCGCGAAGGCCAGCTTTGACCCCACCACGGTCGCCAAGGACGACGCGCTTGCCGCGATGGTTCCCGCCGCGATCAAGTCCAAGGGAACCCTGACTGTAGGCTCCGACACCAGCTACGCGCCGGCCGAATTCCTCGGCACGGACGGCCAGACGCCGGTCGGCTACGACGTGGACATCGCCAAGGCGATCGGTGCGACCCTGGGCCTGAAGGTCCAGGTGCAGACCGCCGAATTCACGGGCATCCTCCCGGCCCTGGGCCCGAAGTACGATCTCGGCATCTCTTCCTTCACCATCAACAAGCAGCGCCTTGGCGCCGTCAACATGGTCAGCTACTTCAATGCCGGCACCGCCTGGGCCGTGAAGAAGGGCAACCCCAAGGGCTTCTCGCTAGATGACGTCTGCGGCAAGTCCATCGGCGTGCAGACCGGCACCGTCCAGGAAGATCCGGATCTGTCTGACCGCAACAAGAAGTGCCTCGCCGACGGCAAGAAGGCGATCGACATTGTGACCCTCAAGAACCAGACGGACGTCACCACGCGCCTGGTCAACGGCAGCATCGATGCCATGGCTGCGGACTCTCCCATCATCGGCTACGCCCTGTCCCAGACGAACGGCCAGCTGGAAAAGATCGGCGATGTCTACGACTCTGCTCCGCAGGGCATCGCGGTCGCCAAGTCTGACACCGCCTTGGCCGACCTCATCCAGAAGACCGTCACCAAGCTCATGGCTGACGGCTCCTACAAGAAAATCCTCGAAGGCTGGGGCAACTCCGAAGGCGCCCTCACCAAGTCCGAGGTCAACCCGGCGGTCGGCTCTTGAGCCTTCCTGCCACCCGGAACACTCCAGGCGGAGCAATGAATCTCCATAAAGAAGACCACGGGGCTCCCGTACTGAATGACGCGGTGCCGGTGAGGCATCCTGGCCGCTGGGCCAGCGCGGTAGTCATCATCGGAGTGATCGTGCTGGCGCTGCAGAGCGTTATCACCAATCCCAACTTCCGTTGGGACATCGTGGGCACGTACATCCTGGACGTCAAGGTCGTCCAGGGCGTGGGCTGGACCCTGCTGCTGACCGTGGCATCGATGGCCATCGCGATCGTCCTGGCCATCCTGCTGGCCGTCATGCGGCAGTCGGACAACCCGATCTTCCGCTGGTCAAGCTGGGTCTGGGTCTGGTTCTTCCGCGGTACCCCGGTCTACACGCAGTTGCTCTTCTGGGGCCTGGTGGCGGTCCTCTACCCCAAGATCAGCGCCGGAGTCCCGTTCGGCCCGGAACTGTTCAGCATCGACACCTCCACGATCATCACCGCCCTGGTCGCGGCCATCCTGGGCCTGGGCCTGAACGAATCGGCGTACCTGGCCGAGATCTTCCGGGCCGGCCTGAAGTCCGTGGACAGGGGCCAGACTGAAGCCGCCGAAGCCCTGGGCATGAGCGGCGCGAAGATCATGTGGCGGATCGTCCTGCCGCAGGCCATGCGCATCATCGTCCCGCCCACCGGCAACGAAACCATCGGCATGCTCAAGACCACCTCCCTGGTCCTGGCCGTGCCCTTCACCCTGGACCTGACCTTCGCCACCAACGCCCTGGCCAACCGCATTTACCTGCCCGTGCCGCTGCTGATCGTCGCGGCCATCTGGTACCTGGTGATCACCAGCCTGCTCATGGTCGGCCAGCACTACATCGAGGCCTACTACGGCAAGGGCGTGGACGCCAACCAGGGCGCCCCGGCCATGATCAACCCCGCCGCGGCCAAGGCCGCCGCAGCCGTCGCCCCCAGCGCGGACGCCGAACCCGACCTGAAAATGGACTTCCCCGAAGAGGAGGCAAAATGACCACCACCACGGCCACCCCGCTGGTGCGCATCGAAGGCCTCCACAAGTACTACGGTGACCACCACGTACTCCGGGGGATCGACATGACCGTGAACCAGGGGGAAGTGTCCGTCGTGATCGGCCCCTCCGGTTCCGGCAAGTCGACCATGCTCCGCTGCGTCAACCTGCTCGAAACCATCAGTGCTGGCCGCATCTCCGTGGACGGCCAGCTGATCGGCTACCGCGAAGTCAACGGCCGGCTCCACGACCTGAAGAAGAAGGACATCGCCGCCCAGCGCCGCGAAATCGGCATGGTGTTCCAGCGCTTCAACCTCTTCCCCCACAAGACGGCCCTGCAAAACGTCATGGAAGCGCCCATGCAGGTCAAGGGGAAAGGCAAGGAACACGCCCGGACCCAGGCCCTTGAGCTCCTGGAGCGGGTGGGCCTGGCCGAACGGGCCAACCACTACCCGGCCCAGCTCTCCGGCGGCCAGCAACAGCGCGTCGCGATCGCCCGGGCCCTGGCGATGGAACCGGCCCTCATGCTCTTCGACGAGCCGACGTCCGCCCTGGACCCCGAGCTCGTGGGCGATGTGCTCAACGTGATGAAGGACCTGGCCAAATCGGGCATGACCATGATCGTAGTGACCCACGAGATCGGCTTCGCCCGCGAAGTCGGCGACACCCTGACCTTCATGGACGGGGGTGTGGTGGTGGAATCGGGCGATCCCCGCGAAATCATCGCCAACCCACAGCACGCCCGCACCAAGGAATTCCTCAGCCGCGTCCTCTGAGGCACAGGCGCAACGAAGGGCTCCGGCAGATGCCGGAGCCCTTCGTTGTGTCCGTTGCCGGCACGTTCCGGGGCCGGGACGTGCGGACACTCAATCTGTGTCTTGCTTCACAGCAAATCCGGGGATAACATAATTCCTGATTGTTAGCGCTAACAGTAAATGTTGGGGCAGCCGGAGTTCCCCGACTCCGGTGACGACAGCCTCCGGCGCCGGTCCTGTGGAACGGCCTCGGTATGCCGGACGCAAGTGGCCGGCGCCGGCGGAAAGTACAAACGCTTTCCGCTCAAGCACCGATTCGCGGCCCCACCAGGCCGCGGAAGGAGAAAAACGTGAGAATCAAGAAACTGCTGGGCGCCGTCGCCGTCGTCCTGGCTGTTACGGTGGGGGCCACCGGCTGCGGCAGCCGCCCCGGTGCCGCCACCAGCACCAGCAGCGCCGACGCTGCGGGTGCCCTGGTGGGAATCTCCATGCCGACCCAGACGTCGGAACGCTGGATCGCGGACGGCAAGAACGTCTCCGAATCCCTGGCCAAGCTCGGCTACAAGACGGACCTTCAGTACGCCAACGACGACATCCCCACCCAGGTTTCCCAGATCGAGAACATGCTGACCAAGGGCGCGAAGTCCCTGATCATCGCCGCGATCGACGGCACCACCCTGACGGACGTGCTGGCGAAGGCCAAGGAGCAGAACGTCAAGGTCATCGCCTATGACCGGCTGATCAACGGCACCCCCAACGTTGACTTCTACACCACCTTTGACAACTACGAGGTGGGCGTCCAGCAGGCGACGTCCCTGCTGACCGGCTTGGGCCTGGTGGATGCCTCCGGCAAGAAGGTCGCGGGCAAGGGCCCGTTCAACGTGGAGCTCTTCGCCGGCAGCCCGGATGACAACAACGCCAACTTCTTCTGGACCGGCGCCATGGACACCCTGAAGCCATACCTGGATGCCGGCACCCTGAAGGTGCCCAGCGGCCAGACCAAGTTTGAGCAGGCCGCCATCCTGCGCTGGCAGGCGGCAACCGCCCAGAAGCGGATGGAAGACATCCTCACCGCCGCGTACGGTTCGGGCAAGAAGCTCGACGGCGTGCTGTCACCTTACGATGGCCTGTCCATCGGCATCATCTCGGCGCTGACGAGCACCGGAGGCTACTCCAAGGGTGCCCTGCCCGTGGTGACCGGCCAGGACGCGGAAAAGGGCTCGGTGAAGTCCATCGTCGCCGGCGAGCAGTACTCGACGGTTTTCAAGGACACCCGCAAGCTCGGCGAGCAGGCCGTGAAGATGGTGGACGCCGCCCTGAAGGGCCAGGAGCCTGAGGTCAACGACTCCAAGACCTACAACAACAAGGTCAAGGTTGTACCGGCCTTCCTGCTGAAGTCCGTGATCGTCACCAAGGACAACTACAAGCAGGAGCTCATCGACTCCGGTTACTACACCGGCGCCGACCTCAAGTAGCAGCACCCCCCAGTAACAGCACGGCAGGGGCGCCTGCAACAGCAGGCGCCCCTGCACCCCAATGGATCGACCCACCGAAACAGATCAGCTCATTGACGAGATCAACGGGAAATAACCAATGAACGTACCCATTCTTCAGATGCGCGGGATCACCAAGACCTTCCCCGGCGTCAAGGCCCTCCAGGATGTCACCCTGGATGTGAACCGCGGCGAAGTCCACGCGATCTGCGGCGAAAACGGGGCAGGCAAGTCCACCCTGATGAAGGTGCTCTCCGGCGTATACGCCCACAACACCTTCGAGGGGGACATCCTCTTCGAGAACGAACCGTGCGACTTCGCGTCCATCAGTGACAGCGAGAAGCGCGGCATCGTGATCATCCACCAGGAGCTGGCCCTCAGCCCGTACCTGTCCATCGCGGAAAACATCTTCCTGGGCAACGAACTGGCCTCGCGCGGCTGGGTGGACTGGCGCAAGACCAACCTCGAAGCAGCCAAGCTGCTGGCCCGCGTCGGCCTGAGCGAAAACCCCGTGACCCCGATCCAGCACATCAGTGTGGGCAAGCAGCAGCTCGTCGAAATCGCGAAGGCGCTGTCCAAGGAAGTGAAGCTGCTGATCCTGGACGAGCCCACCGCTGCCCTGAACGACGAGGACTCGGACCATCTGCTGGACCTGATCCTGCACCTGAAGGGCCAGGGCGTCACCAGCATCATCATCAGCCACAAACTCAACGAAATCCGCAAGGTCGCGGACGCCGTCACCATCATCCGGGACGGCAAATCCATCGAGACTCTGCGCGTGGACCAGGGCCAGATCACCCAGGAACGCATCATCCGCGGCATGGTTGGTCGGGACCTGGACAGCCTCTACCCCGAGCGGAAACCGCAGATCGGTGAGGAAGTCCTGCGCATCGAAGACTGGACTGTCCAGCACCCGCAGGACCACACCCGCACCGTGGTCCACAACGCCAGCCTCAACGTCCGCAAGGGCGAAGTGGTGGGGCTCGCCGGCCTCATGGGCGCCGGCCGCACCGAACTGGCGATGAGCGTCTTCGGCCGGAGCTACGGCAAGGCCGTCTCCGGAAAGGTGTTCAAGTACGGCAAGGAAATCAATACCTCCACCGTTCCCGAGGCCATCCGGCACGGCATCGCCTACGCCACCGAGGACCGCAAGCACTACGGGCTGAACCTCATAGAGGACATCAAGCGGAACATCTCCATGGCCGCCCTGCCCAAGCTCGCCAAGCACGGCTGGGTGGACAAGAACGAGGAAGCCACGGTGGCCAACAGCTACCGGAAGAGCATGAACATCAAGGCCCCGTCCGTCGCGGCCATCACCGGGAAGCTCTCCGGCGGCAACCAGCAAAAAGTGGTCCTGAGCAAATGGATGTTCTCCGACCCCGACGTGCTGATCCTGGACGAACCCACCCGCGGCATCGACGTCGGTGCCAAGTACGAGATCTACACGATCATCGCCGGGCTCGCCGCCCAGGGCAAAGCCGTCATCGTGATCTCCTCCGAGCTCCCCGAACTCCTGGGGATCTGCGACCGGATCTACACCCTGTCCGCCGGCCACGTCACGGGTGAAGTCCCGATCGCCGAGGCCTCCCAGGAAACACTTATGCACTACATGACCCAAGAGAAGGAATAACGAACATGTCCGCCCTACGAGAATCCCTGGGCTTCCTGGCAAGCCGCCTCCGCCAGGTCGGCATCTTCGTCGCCCTGATCCTGATCGTCCTGCTGTTCCAGGCCCTCACCGACGGGATCCTGCTGGAGCCGCAGAATGTCACCAACCTCGTCGTCCAGAACAGCTACATCCTCATCCTGGCCATCGGCATGGTCATGGTCATCATCGCCGGCCACATCGACCTCTCCGTCGGTTCCATCGCAGGGTTCATCGGCGCCGTCGCCGGGGTCATGATCGTTCACTGGGGCTGGCCATGGTGGGCGGCCATCCCGGCCTGCCTCCTCGTGGGAGCCCTGGTCGGCGCGTGGCAGGGCTATTGGATCGCCTACGTCGGCATCCCGGCCTTCATCGTCACCCTGGCCGGCATGCTCATCTTCCGCGGCCTGACCCTGATCACCCTGAAGAACCAGCAGATCACCCCGTTCCCGGATGAGCTGCGCGCCCTCGGCGGCGGCTTCCTGCCCGACATTTCCGGCGGCACCTCCGTGCTCGAATGGCTCACTGTGATCCTCGGCGTCGGCGGCACTGCGGCTCTGCTCTTCCAGTCGATCAAGGAACGCCGGGTCCGCCGCCGCTTCAACCTCGAAAACGAACCCATGGCATGGTTCGCCACCAAGACCGTGTTCATCGCACTGCTGATGCTCGTCATCACGTTCCTGCTCGCCAGCTACCGCGGCACCCCGATCGTGCTGATCGTCCTCGCGGTTCTGGTCATCGTCTACTCCGCACTGATGAACAACAGCATCTTCGGCCGGCACACCTACGCCATCGGCGGCAACCTGCACGCCGCGCAGCTCTCCGGCATCAAGACCAAGGCAGTGACCTTCCGGCTCTTCGTGAACATGGGTGTCCTGGCCGCCTTGGCGGGCCTGATCTTCGCCGCGCGCCTGAACTCCGCCCAGCCCGCCGGCGGCACAGGTTTCGAGCTGGACTCCATCGCCGCGGCGTTCATCGGCGGTGCCGCGGTGCAGGGCGGGATCGGCACGGTGGCAGGGGCCATGATCGGCGGCCTGATCATGGGCGTTCTCAACAACGGCATGTCCATCCTGGGCCTCGGCACCGACTACCAGCAGCTGATCAAGGGCCTGGTGCTCCTGCTCGCCGTCGGCTTCGACATCTTCAACAAGAACCGCGCCGGCGGCGGATCATCGATCGCCAAGCGCTTCAAGTTCAGGACCACTCCGCCCGCGGCGGAGGACAGCAAGGTACCGGCCGAGCCGGTGGCGGTCCCGGCCGCCCGTTAGCCGGGAGACAACAGGAATAGACGACGGCGGGCCCCACCGGTGCCGGAAGGGGGGGGCCGCCGTCGTGGTGTCCGGTTGTGGTGCTATCCGGCCACGGCTATCGAGGCGGCGCCGTGGAGCTCCGCACCACGAGTTCGGGGTTCAGCACGGAGGCGGCCCGCGAGGTTCCGTGGGCCATGTCGGACAGGAGCATTCCGATGCAGCGGGCGCCGAGTTCCTCGAAGCCCTGGTTGACCGTGGTCAGCGGCGGCACGAAATACCCTGCCTCCGGCTGGTCGTCGAAGCCCACCACGCTGATGTCCTCCGGGACCCGCAGGCCGGCCTCATTGAAGGCACGCAGTGCCCCCAGGGCCATCTGGTCGTTGGCGGCGAACACCGCGCTGACCTGCGTCGCCGCCGTCAGTTCCAGTCCGGCGCGGTAACCGCTTCCGGCGCTCCAGTCTCCTTGGACCAGCGGGCCGGGCATGAATCCTGCGCAGTCGAGGGTGCGGCGCCAGCCCTCGGCGCGGGCCGCGGCGTCAATCCAGTCCGGCGGTCCGGAAATGTGCGCAATGGACGTGTGGCCAAGGTCCAGCAGATGCTGCACCGCGAGCGCGGCGCCGGCCGCCTGGTCCACGGCGACGTCGCCCAGGCGCTCGTCTGCGCGGAAGCCCGCCGCGCCGAAGCCCACCGAGACGAGCGGGACCGGAACGGCGATGGTGCGCAGGGCGGCGAGCATCGTTTCGTGCGGCGCGATCACTACGATGCCGTCCACCGGCTGCAGCATGAAGTGTTCCAGGGCGTCCCTGATTCCCGACGGCGTCACGCTACTGAGGCTTGCCATGCTCACCGAATAGCCGTGCTCGCGGGCGGCCTGCTGGACGCCCAGGAGGGTGTTGGCCGGACCGTAGAAGCCCATCCCGGCGCCAAGGACTCCGATGGCCTGGGAGCGGCGGGTGACGAGGCTGCGGGCGGCCGTGTTCCTGCGGTAGCCGAGTTCGGCAATGGCACGCTCCACGCGCGCGCGGGTGAAGGCGCTGACATGCGGGTGGGCGTTGAGGACCCGCGAAACTGTCTGGTGGGACACCCCGGCCAGGCGCGCCACGTCCTGCATGACAGGAGGACGTGGCGCGGCTTTGTGGTCCGGTCCGTCGGTCACACTGCGATTCACACTGCGAAGATGGTCCACGCCGCACTGTGCATGGCACCTGGCTCGAGCCGCACGAGGTTCGTTCCGCTGTTGAACGCGTCCGGAGGGCAGCTCATGGGTTCCACGGCCAGGCCAAGGCGGTTCGCCGCCGGGGGTTCCTTGTCCGCGGTGTGGATCTGCAGCCAGGGGCAGCTGCGGTCCCAGGACATTCCGACGCCGGTGCCGCCGGGGTCCCGGACCAGCACGCTCGCCTGGCCGCCGTCGTCGAAGGCTATTTGCGTGAAGGCGTGGTCGATCGCGGTGGCGCCGATGGCGCGGGGTGACCGGAAGTCGAAGGCGTGGCCTTCCACGCTGCGCGTTTCCGTGGGCAGCAGGCGGTCGGGTGTGACTTCCAGGAACGCCCCGGCAGGGATTTCCAGGGTCCACTGATCCAGGGACGACGGACCCGCCACCAGATACGGGTGCGGGCAGACGCCGTACGGTGCAGCCGTGCCGCCCAGGTTGGCCGCGGTGACGCCAATGCGCAGCCCGGCTTCCGTCAGCCGGTACTCGACGGCGATCCGCAGCGCGTGCGGGTAACCCGCCGTCGGCTCCGGCGAGCAGGAAAGGGTGACCGCTGATTCATCATGCGACTCCAGGATCCAGTCCAGCTCGAACACGAAACCGTGGAGGGCGCAGCCGCGGCTGGGCTCGTTGAGCGGGACCTGGTACCCGACGCCGTCGAAGGTATACCTGCCGTCGGCGATCCGGTTGGGCCAGGGCGCGGCGATGATGCCGCGGAAGTCGGGAATGGGGCCGCCGGCCGGGAAGGGAACCACCAGGTCCCGTTCCCGGTGCCGGAGTTCGCGCAGGGCTGCGGCCCGTGCAGTAATGACGGCGCTGTACTCCCCCGAGCTGATGCGGTATTCGTTCACAGGCCGGTATTCGTTCACAGGCCGGCTGCCAGCTTGTAGTAGGCGGCGTTCCAGTCGAGTTCCTTCTTGAACTGTTTGATGGAGGTGCCCTCGTCGATGGTGAGCAGTTCGGTCTGCGCGATCCCGGCGAAGTCCTCGAACACGTCCAGGCCCACCTGTGTGGACAATACCGTGTGGTGGGCCGCGCCGGCGGTGAGCCACGCGGCGGCAGAGGTAGCGAAGTCGGGCTTCGGTGACCAGAGTGCGCGGGCCACCGGAAGGTTGGGCAGCGGCTGGTCGAGGTCGACGACGTCGACGGCGTTCGCCACGAGGCGGAAGCGGTCGCGCATGTCGGACAGCGCGACGACGACGCCGGGGCCGGCATCAGTGTCGAACACCATGCGCACCGGGTCCTCCTTGCCGCCGATGCCCAGGGGGTGGATCTCGACGCGGGGCTTCTTCGCGGTCAGCGAGGGGCAGACCTCCAGCATATGCGCGCCCAGGATCTTCTCCTGGCCCGGGGTGAGGTGATAGGTGTAGTCCTCCATCAGGGATGCGCCGCCGGGCAGTCCGGCGCCCATGACCTTGGCCGCGCGGACCAGGATGGCGGTCTTCCAGTCGCCTTCGGCACCGAAGCCGTAGCCGTCGGCCATGAGCCGCTGGACGGCCATGCCGGGCAGCTGCCGCAGCTCGCCGAGGTCCTCGAAGGAGGTGGTGAACGCGGCGGAGCCGTTGGCCTCGAGGAAGCTGCGCAGCCCGAGCTCGATCCGGGCGCTGTAGCGCAGGGACTCATGGCGGGCACCGCCTTGTTGCAGTTCGGGGACCACCTCGTAGAGGCGCTCGTACTCGGCCACCAGGTCGTCGACGTCGGACTCCGCGGCGCCGTGCACGGCGTCGGCGAGCTCGTTGACGGACCAGGTGTTGACCGAGACGCCGAAGCGCAGTTCCGCTTCGGTCTTGTCGCCTTCGGTGACGGCGACGTTGCGCATGTTGTCGCCGAAGCGGGTCAGCTTCAGGGTCCGGACAGCGGCCCACCCGGCCGATGCGCGCTGCCAGACGCCCACCTGGCGGGCCACCTCCGGGTTGGACACGTGGCCCACGACGGTCTTGCGCGGAACGCCCAGGCGGGACTGGATGTAGCCGAACTCGCGGTCGCCGTGCGCGGCCTGGTTCAGGTTCATGAAGTCGAAGTCGATGTCCGCCCACGGCAGCTCCACGTTGGCCTGGGTGTGCAGGTGCAGCAGCGGCTTGCGGAGCAGGTCCAGGCCCTGGATCCACATCTTGGCCGGGCTGAACGTGTGCATCCACGCCGTCACGCCGATCACCGAGTCGTCCGAGTTGGCTTCCAGCGCGGTGCGGCGGATCGCGTCCGAGTCCGTCAGCACGGGCTTCCATACGAGCTTGACCGGGACCTCGGAGGACTCGTTCAGCGCGGCCGCGATCTCCTGTGACTGGGCTGCCACCTGCTTCAGCACGTCCTCGCCGTAGAGGTGCTGGCTGCCGGTAAGGAACCAGACCTCGTAGTGCTCGAGGGAGGTGTTGTTGGCGCTGGACATTGGTGTCTCCTTGGAAAGTCTCTGGTGTGCGGGGTGGCAGTGTGCGGTGAGGGGCCTAGCGGCCGTAAACGTTCTGGTAGCGGTCATGGAGCGACGCGATCTGGCCAGGGTCGATGGCCAGCGGTTCGCCGAGCTGCCGGGAGACATGGACCGTGCGGGCCACTTCCTCGCACATGACGGCGGCCTTGACGGCGGACCGGGCGTCCTTGCCGATGGTGAACGGCCCGTGGTTCTGCATGAGCACCGCCGGGGAGTTGGAGTTCTTGAGCGTTGCCACGATGCCTTGGCCGATCGAATCGTCCCCGATCAAAGCGAAAGGACCCACGGGAATGCTCCCGCCGAACTCGTCACCCATCATGGTCAGCACACAGGGGATCTCCTCGCCGCGCGCGGCCCAGGCAGTGGCGTAGGTGGAGTGGGTGTGCACCACGCCGCCGACGTCGGGCATGTTCCGGTAGACGTAGGCGTGCGCGGCGGTGTCCGACGACGGGGAAAGCGGCGGGTTGCCCCACTCCATGGTTCCGTCGCCGTCCACCGGAGTCCCGTGAAGGTCGGTGACTACCATCAGTTCCGGCGTCAGCTCGTCGTAGGACACTCCGGAGGGCTTGATGACCATAAGGTCATGGCCGGGGATCCGTCCGGAAACGTTTCCGGCGGTCCAGACCACCAGCTGGTAACGGGTCAGTTCCGCGTGCAGTTCGCAGACCTCGCGGCGGATGCGGGTAATGGTTTCCAGCAGCGGGCTCATGCGTTGGCTCCTTCAAAGGCGGGGGTACGTGCCTCCCGGGCTGTGCGCTGGATTGCCTTGAGCCGGTGCATGACCTCGTTGGTGCCCCTGCCGAAATAGTCGTGCAGGGTCCGGTACTCGCGGAACAGTTCGTCGTAGGCCGCGACGTTTTCCGGGATGGGCGTGTAGACGGCACCGGGTGCGGCGCCCATCGACTCGGAGGCGGCCCGGACGTCGGCATACTTTCCGGCGGCAACGGCTGCGTGGATGGCCGAACCCAGCGCCGGGCCCTGGGTGGAGCCGATGGTGGAGAGCCTGAGCCCCGTCACGTCCGAGTAGATCTGCATCAGGAGCCGGTTTTTCAGCAGGCCGCCGGCCACGATGAACTCCTTGACCGGGACGCCCGAATCGCGGAAGGCCTCGACGATGGTTCGGGTGCCGAATGCCGTGGCCTCGAGCAGCGCCCGGTAGATGTCCTCCGGCCGGGTGGCCAGCGTCTGCCCGACCACTACGCCGGAGAGTTCGTGGTCCACCAGCACGGAACGGTTGCCGGAATGCCAGTCGAGTGCGATCAGGCCGTGCTCGCCGATCGCCTGCCCGGACGCCAGCTCCGTCAGGTATTCGTGGATGCCCTGCCCTGCGCCGGCGGCGGCCTGGTGGTACTCCGGCGGGACGCCGTACTTGGTGAACCAGCCGAAGATGTCGCCCACGCCGGACTGGCCGGCCTCGTAGCCCCAGAGCCCGTCGACGATGCCGCCGTCGACCACGCCGCACATGCCCGGCACCTCATGGAGCTCGGCGCCGTTCATGACGTGGCAGGTGGAGGTGCCCATGATGGCCACAAGCTGTCCCGGTTCCACAGCCTTCGCGGCCGGGGCGGTGACGTGCGCGTCCACGTTGCCGACGGCGACGGCGATGCCCTCCGGCAGGCCGGTCCAGGCGGCTGCTTCGGCGGTCAGGTAGCCGGCGGCGTCGCCCAAGCGGCCGATGGTGTGGTCCAGCTTGGTGCTGACGAAGTCCTTGAACTGCGGGTTCAGGGCGGCGAGGAAGCCTTCGGACGGGTAGCGGCCGTCCTGGTAGATGCCTTTGTACCCGGCGGTGCAGGCGTTGCGTACGTAGTTTCCGCAGAGCTGCCAAACGATCCAGTCGGCGGCTTCCACCCAGTGGTCCATTTCGGCGTAGGCCTCGGGGTCCTCCTCCAGCAGTTGCAGCCCCTTGGCGAACTCCCACTCGGACGAGATCAGCCCGCCGTAACGGGGCAACCACGATTCGCCCAGCTCGGCGGCCAACGCGTTGATGCGGTCGGCCTGGCCCTGCGCTGCGTGATGCCGCCACAGCTTCACGTAGGCGTGCGGACGGTTCGCGAAGCCTTGCACCTCGTTCAGCGGCGTGCCGTTTGCCTTGACGGGCACCATGGTGCAGGCCGTGAAGTCGGTGGCGATCCCGACGACGGCGGCCGGGTCGATCCCAGCGTCGGCAATTGCGGCGGGGACTGCCCGCCGGAGCACCTCCCGGTAGTCGTCCGGCACCTGCAGCGCCCATTCGCCGGGAAGCCGGGCAGCTGTTCCCTCTGCTGCGTCCGCTACGTCCGCGGGAAGCGCATCGGTGACCACCGCATGCGGGTAATCGAACACCCCGCTGCCGAGTTCCTTGCCGTCCCGGACCCGCACCACGACGGCCCGGCCGGACAGGGTGCCGTAGTCCACCCCGATGACATAGTTTTCGCTGCCGCCTGCAGTGACGTCCATGAATCCTCCAAGAAATGCCGCCCGCTGCTTCGCGGACTGACACCATTGTGAGCGCTAACAACTTCGTGCGTCAAGTAGCCTGCGTCAAGTAGCCTGCGTCAAGTAGCCTGCGTCACAGGCCTGTAGGTCAGGGAGCGGCTCGAACGGGAGGTCGGTGACGTTGGCCTCAGGCCAGGGCTGCGGTGCTCCGCCGGATCACGAGTTCCGGCGCCACCACGGTGGTGGCGGTCTCGCCGTTCGCCAGGGCGGCCAGCATCAGGTCCATGCAGCGCCGGCCAAGCTCCTCGAAGTCCTGGCGGACCGTGGTGAGCGGCGGGCTGAAGTAGCCGGACTCCGGCTGGTCGTCGAAGCCCACCACGGAGACGTCTTCCGGCACCCGGACCCCTGCCTCGTTGAAGGCCCGGAGCAGGCCCAGGGACATCTGGTCGTTGCCGACGAAAATCGCGGTGGCAGACCGCTCCGCGGCGAGTTTCCGCCCGATTTCGTAGCCGCTGCCCGCGCTCCAGTCACCTTCCAGCAGGAGGTCGTCGGCCAGTCCGGCAGCCCGCAGGGCCGCGCTCCAGCCTTCCGCGCGGGCGGCGCCGTCGATCCAGTCCTGGGGGCCGGCAATGTGGCCGATCCGGCGGTGGCCCAGCTCGATCAGGTGCGCGACGGCGAGCTCGGTGCCGCGTTTCTGGTCCACCATCGCCCCGCTGACGGATCCCCTTCCCGAGGCACCCACCGCAACCACCGGCACGCCCGGCGCCTGTTCTTCCAGGGCGAGCAGGGTCTCCGCGTGGGGCACGATCACCACGATGCCGTCCACGGATTGGTCCAGGAAGTGCTGGATCGCGTCAAAGATCGCCTCACGGCTCACGGTCCGCAACGCCGCGATGCTCACGAAGTAGCCGGCATCGCGCGCGGCCTGTTCCACCCCGAGGAGGGTGTTGGCCGGCCCGTACTGCGAAAGTTCGCTGCCCAGGACGCCGATGGTCTGCGAACGCCTGGTCACCAGGCTCCGGGCCGCCGTGTTCCGCCGGTAGCCGAGTTCGGCGATGGCAGCCTCAACCCGCTCGCGCGTGGCCTTGCTGACGTTGGGGTGGTTGTTGATCACCCGGGAGACGGTCTGGTGGGACACGCCTGCGCGCTCCGCCACGTCCTCGAGCCGCGGAAGCCGGGCACTGCTGTTAGCCATGGGGCTATTGTGCTCGATGCCACGCGTCGAGGCGAACGGCGCCCCTCCCCGCGACGCACCTCCTTCCCCGCGACGCACCTCCTTCCCAGCGACGCACCTCCTTCCCCGCGACGCACCTCCTTCCCCGCGACGCACCTCCTTCCCAGCGACGCACCTCCTTCCCCGCGACGCACCTCCTTCCCCGCGACGCGGTTCCATCCTGGCGACGCCGGAATTCCAGTAGCGCCGGGAACGAAGCGGGTCGAAACCCACGAAGCGCGTCGTCGGCGAGGTGAGGTGCCATGCCCTCAGCTGGCCGAGCGTGCTGGACGACGGGGAACTCCCGCCGCGAGCAGCTTCTTTTCAAGCCTCGGGAAATCCATCAGCTCGGCCCAGACCCACCGCGTCACTCCGTACCCGAGCGCGCGGATCCTGTCTTCGCGGGCTTTTTCCTTGACCACCGCTTCGGAGGGAGTCAGCCCGTTCAGGTATTCCTCCCTCTGGTACTTGACGAGCCCGTCAAACTCTCCGGCAATGCGGGCTTTCTCCCAGACGAAGTCCGAGTAGCCAATCAATCCGAGCTCGTCCCGGAATTCCCGTTGTTGCACAGGAGATTCGAAGCCTGCCGCGTGCATGAGCGCCCGGCTGTAGGACTCTCCTGCGGAAGCGGAGAGTGCGCTGGCAAAGGCCACCACGGCCCGGATCCGGCGGAGCGCCGCATCTGTGTACCTGCCATCAGCCGCGGCCAGCAATTCATCCTTGCTGAGCGCCTGGATTCCCTTCTTCCGGTCCGGTTTCAGGACATGCTCCACCGGGACAACGGCCTCGGCGAACCGCGTGTATGCCGCAAGGTCCAAAACGGTCTGCAGCCGTCCCGTAACCAGAAGGCCGTCCACCCGATGAACATCGACGCCGGCCGGATCGGCGAAATGCCGCACTACCCCGGCGCGGGACCGGCCGCCGTCGTTCCGGAAGGTCAGTGCGCAGACCGGAAGGTCATTTCCAATAGTGGGGATCCCCAGCACAGAAGCAGCCGAATGTCGGGCGAAGACCGTACGGCTTTCGAAAGTCTCGGCGGCGGCACTTATCCGCAGCCGATATTGTTCCCATGGTTCCATGGCCATCCATGAAGCCCGGTCTATGTACACTCCCCGGCGGATACGGTAGAGGACCCCGGCGCGTACCCGGCGGGCAAGCTCCTTCGCATTGGCTCCATGGAGGGTGCTCTCGCGGGCAAGAATGAGCCTTGGCATGTCTGTCATTGCTCGAAGATGGCACGGCCCGGCAATCTTCCGCGGCAGCGAGCGCGGCTATGTGGAAAAGCCCTGTCTTCGCGGCGACGCGCTTCCTTCCCGGCGACGCTGGAATTCCCGCAGCGCCGGGAACGAAGCGCGTCGAAACCCGGAAGTGCCTCGCTACACCGCTGCCAGGACCCGCGCCGTGGCCTCCCTCACCGCGGCTTTGATGCGCCCGTGCAGTGCCCGGAGGCCCGCGCGGTCCGTCCGGACTTCGACGATGCTGCGGCCCTTCAGTGGTGCGGTCAGCGCGGCGGCGAGGTCCGCCGTCGTGCTTGCCAGCGAATACGCGACGCCGTAGGCAGCGGCGAGCGCCTGGATGTCCGCGCTGTGCGGGGTGCCGAAGAGCCGTTCGACGGCGGTGCCGTAGCCGCCGTCCGCTTCCACCTGGCCGTGTTCCAGGAGCCCGAAGATCGCCCCGCCGGCGTCGTTGAGGACCACGATGCGCAGGTCCGGCTCCGTTTCGCCGCTGCCGAGCAGGAGGCTGCCGGCGTCGTGCAGGAAGGTGACATCGCCGAGCAGGAGCGTGGTTTCGCGACCCGAACCGAGCGCGATCCCGGTGGCCGTGGCGATGGTGCCGTCGATCCCGGCGAGGCCGCGGTTGGCGTCCACCGTAGCCAGCGGCGCGGACTGCGGCTGACCGGCGAGGTCGACGTCGCGGATCCCGTTGGAGGAACCCAGCACGAGCCGGCCCCGCGCATGCTCCCACACGGCGGCCGCGACGGCGGGTCCGTTGGGCGACGCCTCGGCGGCGAGGACGCCGTCGAGCGCGTGTTGGGCGGCGGCGCCGGCCAGCAGCCAGGCATCGAGCCACCCGGCTGCACCGCGGCCGGCGAACTCGCCCAGGGCCGCCAGGGTCTCGAACGGCGTCTCCCGGCGGCGGCCGTGTTCGTACCAGGCAACGGGAACGGGCTCGTACAGAGCCGTCTCCACCTCCGCGCGGGCGAGCAGAGCGGTCACAGGGCGGGAGAGCGTTGGCCGTCCGAACACCACCACGCGCTCGATCGGCAGCGCGGAATCCGCGGAAAAATGCTCCAGGAGAAGCCGGTACGGGCCCACGGCATTGGGGCCGAAGCGGGCATTGGACGACGGTTCGGGGAGCAGCGGGAGCTGGTGGGCGCGGGCGAATGCTTCGGCGACGGCCCCGGCGTCGTGGCCGGCCAGGACCACGGTGCGCCGCGCGGGCAGATCCGCCGGGATCGCGGGCAGCTCCAGGACTTCCGGGCCGGCGTCGTAATGGAAAACACCGCGGCCTTCGCGCGCCGGCAATGCTTCTCCGGGCTGCGGCACGAGGGGCTCGCGGAAGGCGAGGTTCAGCTGCACGGGCCCGGGCGGGGTCCCTTCGAGGGCGCCGCTGGCGGCATGCAGGGCGGTCCGGACAGCCCGCTGCGGGTTGTCGCCGGCGGGAACGTCGACGGCGAAGCGGACGTGCTCACCGAACAGGTCAAGCTGGAGGGTGGTCTGGTTCGCCCCGGTTCCGTGCAGCTCGGCAGGCCGGTCCGCGGAGAGGACCACGAGCGGCACGGCGGCGTGGTTGGCTTCCATGACCGCAGGCAGCAGGTTACCGACGGCGGTTCCCGAGGTGGTGAGGACGGCCGCCGGGGTGGCTGTGGACAAGGCGAGGCCCAGGGCAGTGAACCCCGCCGAGCGTTCGTCGATCCGGACCAGCAGGGTGACCCGGCCGGCGGCTTCGGCCTCGGCCAGGGCGTAGGCCATGGGCGCCGAACGCGAGCCGGGACAGACCACCACGTGCCGCACCCCGGCCTCGAGCAGGGTGGCGACGGCGATCCGTGCGGCGGCGAGCGAGGTCAAGGAGTCCTGGGAAGTCACCGTCCCAGTCTATTTCGCCACTCGACGTCGCAACGCGGGGTCACGTACGGCCCATGCCGGGCGACCGGCGGGCCGTAGGTGACCCCGCGTTCGAGAGGGTCAACTAGCGGGTGCTGTCAGCTGTCGGTGCGGTACACCTGGACCACGGACGGACGCGGGGCGCGGACCTGGCCGGGCTTCGGTGCGGCGCCTGCGGGCACGTAGTCGGGGAAGTAGGAGTGCGGAGCCGCGAAGGTGCCTTCCTCGCCCGGGTGCTGCACGGAGACGAAGACCGTGCGTTCCTCGTCGTGGACGACCGGGCCGCAGGTTTCGGCGTCGCGCGGCACGGAAAGGAACTGCTCCACCTTGCCGCGTTCGGGGCCCTCAAGGGTGACCTTGAAGAGGCCGTCGTTGTAGCCGATGGTGGACGGGGCACCGTCGGTGGAGATCCACAGGTTGCCCACGGAGTCGAAGGCCACGTTGTCCGGGCAGGAAATCGGGGAAACCTTGTCCGCCGGGAATCCGGAGAAGTAGGTCGAGCCGTTCTTCGCCGGGTCGCCGGCCACCAGCAGCAGGGTCCAGTTGAACTTGGTGGAGGCCTGGCCGCCGTCTTCGGTGATTTCCACGATGTGGCCGTCGCGGTTCTGGGTGCGCGGGTTGACCTCGGTGGCGCCTTCCTTGCCGGGCTTGCCGCGGTCCGAGTTGTTGGTGCACGCCACGTAGATCTTGCCGCTCTGCAGGCTCGGCTGGACGTCTTCGCAACGGTCCATCTTGGTGGGGCCCACCTTGTCCGCGGCGAGGCGGGTGTAGACGAGAACCTCGGCGACGGTCATGCCCGGAACGGCGGAGGCGCCGTCGACCACGAGCGGCAGCCACTCACCGGAACCGTCGAACGCGCCGTCCGAGGGAAGCACGCCGGTGCCGGTGATTTCGGCCAGCGGCGAGTTGCCGGCGAACTTGGCGACGTAGAGGTTGCCCTCGGACAGCAGGGTCATGTTGTGCTTGCGGTCGGCAGCAGTCGTACCTGGACGGTAGGTGTCCTTGGAGACGAACTTGTACAGGTAGTCGAAGCGCTCGTCATCGCCCATGTAGGCCACCACGTGCCCGGATTCGGCAACGATCACGTTGGCGCCCTCATGCTTGAAGCGGCCCATGGCGGAGCGCTTCTTCGGGGTGGACGTGGGGTCGAAGGGATCCACTTCCACGATCCAGCCGAAGCGGTTGGTCTCGTTGGCGTAGCCGGCGTTGCGGGTGTCGAAGCGCGGCTCGTCCAGTTCCCAGAGGCGGGCCGTGGGCTTGGCGGTGAGGCCGTAGCGCTTGTCGCTGTCACTGGTGCCCGCGGAGACGAAGTAGCCGTTGAAGTTCTCTTCGCCGGAGAGGATGGTGCCCCACGGGGTGGTGCCGCCGGAGCAGTTGCCCAGGGTGCCCTTAATCTTGCGGCCCGAAGGGTCATCGATGGTCTTGACCAGCTCGGTGCCCGCGGCGGGGCCGGTCAGTTCGTAGACGGTGTCCGTGAGGTAGCGGCGGTTCAGGGGTGCGCCCTTGACGTAGTTCCACGGCTTGTTCTTGTTCTTGCGTTCCAGTTCGACGACGCTCAGGCCGTGTCCGGCGCGGCCGATGGCGCGGGCTTCAGCAGCCGGCAGGGTGGCCGGAAACATGATGTTCTCGTTGGTGTATTCGTGGTTGGTGAACAGCAGGGCACGGCGGTCCTTGGAATCCGGAACCGGCAGGATGTCCGTGTAGTCGTTGTTGTAGCCGAACTGGCGGGCTTGGGCCGCGGCGCTCTGGTTCTCCAGGTCAAAGTCCGGGGAGTCATTGAACAGCGGGTCGCCCCAGCGGATCACCGGACGCCAGGTGAAGCCGTCGGGAACCGTGAAGGCGTCCACGGTGTAGTCAACCGGCTTGATCGGGGTGAAGCTCAGCTTTGAGTCTTTGAGGCCGGCCATTGCGGCGGCGGACAGTCCGGCGCCACCATCGGCAGCGGTGGCCGCTTCTGCCTGGCCGGCAGTCGCGAGGTTTCCGCCGAAGACGACGGCGAGCGCACCGGCGGCACCCAGGCCCAGGGCGGCGCGGCGGGACATGGCGGCGGAGGCGATGTCGCGGAAGTAGGAGTTGGAGCTGGTGTTGCAGACATCGCCGGAGCAGGCGTTGTCGCACTTGAGGGCACAGGTCACCGGGCTGCGCTTGCCCTTGGTGTGGCCGAGCATCGGCAGGAACGGGAACGAGCGGGTGGGCGTTTCAGACATGGGAAGCCTCCGGATAGCGACTGGGTCCCGGCCACCCTTTCAGCGCAAACGGAATCTGAGAGGACGCTCTGGTTAAGTTCCGGTGAACTCAGACACCGGCTTCGGCGGCGGCCAGCACGCCGTGGACCCGGCGCAGCCGCTCCAGCCACCAGTCGCGCCGGCCCGCGGGCGCCGCGTACCGCTCCAGCAGCGCGGCGTCGGCTTTCGTCTCGCGCACGGCGATGGCGCCGTCGTCGGGCACCAGCGGGTCAGCCGTGATATCCGACTCGAACAGCCGGACTGTCCCCAGCCCGCACGCGTACGGCAGTTCCGGCAGGGACGCGGCGAGCGCCAGGCCCGCGCGGATTCCCACCGAGGTGTCCAGGGCGGAGCTGACGACGGCGGGCAGCCCTGCCTGCGCCACGATCTCCAGCGCGCGCCGGACACCGCCCAGCGGGGCCACCTTCACGACGATGAGGTCCGCCGCGCCGGCCCGCGCGACCTTCAGCGGGTCGTCCTCCTTGCGCACGGACTCATCGGCGGCAATCAGCACAGGCGTGCCATTTCCGGCGAGGCGCCGGCGGACCTCGGCGAGCCCGTCGATGCCCGGCACCGGCTGCTCCGCGTATTCGAGCCCGACGGCGGCGAGCCGGCCGAGTGCCTCCACCGCCTGCGGTACGTCCCAGCCGCCGTTCGCGTCGACCCTGACAGCGGCCTCCGGCAGCGCCTCCCGGACGGCCGCGACGCGGGCGATGTCCTCCGAAAGTTCCTGTCCGCGTTCGGCGACCTTGACCTTGACGGCGTCCACCCGGCCGAAGCGCGCGAGCACCTCGGGCACCCGGGCAGCGTCCACGGCGGGGACAGTGGCGTTGACGGGGATGCTGTGGCGGAGCGGTTCGGGGAAGCCGGTCCAGGCGGCCTCGACGGCGGCGGCGAGCCAGCGGGAGGCTTCGGCGTCGCCGTATTCGGGGAAGGGGCAGAACTCGCCCCAGCCGGCCGGTCCCTGCAGCAGTAGGGTTTCACGTTCCATGATGCCGCGGAATTTCACCCGCATGGGCAGGCTCACCACGCGGGCTGTGGCGAGGAGTTCGTCGAGGGCAGGCAGCGGCGTGGCGTGTCCGGAGACGGCGCTTTCAGGCATGCTGCCACTGTATCCGGGACGGCTCCCGGGAGGGGGCGCGCGCCGGGCCCGGGAGAGTTATCCTCAGTGGACAAGCACATTTTGGGAGCTCACCATGACGCACCCCGGCAGCGGTTCCACCCCACCTCCAGGCTGGTACCCCGATCCAACGGACCCGCGGCGGTCCCGCTGGTGGGACGGCGTGGCCTGGACAACCCATTACACCGCGCCGCCAGGAAACATGCCGCCGGGGAACCTGCCACCGGGGAACCTGCCGCCCTTCCAGGCCGTGCCACCGGGGAACATGCCGCTCGGGGCCGCGCCGCCCGCGCGGCCGAAGCTCGACAGCCGGACCCCGGTCCTCAACCCGTTCATCTGGGGCATCGTGCTGCTCCCGCTGCTGTCCGTGATCTTCCTGCTGGCATGGAATCCCGAACTCCGCTTCCGCACCGTGGGGGAACAGCAGCTGAAAATGCTGGACCCCACGTCCATGTTCACGCCTTGGTATTTCGCGATCGTGGCTTCCAGCTTCCTGCTGTACGGGGTCTCGGTGCTGCTTGCCTACCTCGATTGGCACAAGCTCAGCCAGGACGGCGTGGTGCGTCCCTTCCACTGGGCCTGGTGCTTCCTCAGCCCGGCCGTCTACGTCATCGGCCGCTCCGTCATTGTGCACGGCGTGGCGCCGGGGCGTGGCCTTGGTCCGGTCTGGGCACTGATCGGAACCTTCATGCTGGGCACCGTGGTGGCCGTTATCAAGGTCTCCGCCATCATGGCCCAGGTGATGTCGTCGCTCCGCGGCTAGCCGCACCAGTCGCGGGCCAATCCAACTTCCCCTCACACGCGTTAGGTAGACTGCTGGCAAACGCAGTGTGAAGGAGTTGGGATGCAACGCAAGGCAACCGCGCTCGACGTCGCCAAACGCGCGGGCGTCTCCCGCAGCGCCGTGTCCCTGGTGCTCAACGGCCGGGGGGACGGCAATGTGGCCAAGGAAAGCCAGGACCGGATCCGGCAGGCCGCCGCCGAGTTGAACTACTCCCCCAACCCCATCGCCCTGAGCCTGCGGAACCAGCGCACCCGCGTGATCGGTATCGTCTCCGACGAGGTGGTGACCAGCCCGTTCGACGGCAACATCATCGGCGGCGCCGACGACGTGGCGCGCAGCCGCGGCTTCGTCACCGTGGTGATGGACACGGCGTTCGACGCCGGCCGGGACGCCGACGCCGTCGAGACGCTCCTGGACAGGCAAGTCGACGGACTCATCCACGTCACGGTTGGCCTCAGGCCCTTCGACGTCCCGTCCGGCATGCTGAAAGTCCCCGCGGTACTCGCAAATTGCTACGACAGCGCCGCGGCCCCGGCCCTGCCCCACGTCATCCCGGACGAGGTGACCGGCGGCCGCCTCGCAACGGAACACCTGCTGTCCCTTGGCCACCGTGATATCGCGCTGCTGGGAGGCGCGGCCGTGGATCCGGCCGCTCCGCTCCGGGAGCGCGGTTACCGCGAAGCTTTCCACCACCAGGGCCTCAGTGTCCGGGAGGACCGGATCAGCTCCATCGGCTGGGACATCGACACCGGGTATCACCGCGCCATGAAACTGCTCGACGGCGTGCCTGCGGCCGAGCGGCCGACGGCGATCATGTGCGCAAACGACCGTCTGGCTGTCGGCGTCGTGCTGGCAGCCGCCCGGCTGGGGCTCAGCGTTCCGCGGGATCTCTCGATCATGGGCTACGACGACGAATTCCGGATCGCAAACACCATGGTTCCGGCACTGACCACCATGGCCCTCCCGCTGCGCGATATGGGGGCCGCCGCCATGAACCTGCTTTTGGACTCGGTGGAGGGTCCGGGCTCAGGGGCAGGCATAGAGCCTAAGGAGATCATGGTCCGGGGCCGCCTGGTGGTCCGCGACTCGACAGGTCCCGTCCCACCCAAGTAGCTCGCAGTCAAGGCCGTTTTGAGGGCTCAAAACGGCCTTGACTGCGAGTCAGTTGGGTAGCGGCGGCGCGCCGGTCGGGTCAGCTAGGCGCCTGCGAGCTCCCAGACTTCCGCCGACGCACCGGCGGGAAGCTCCAGCCGCCACTCCTCGCCCGGAGCAGGATAGGCGCGGAGCGTGGTGGCCACGGAGCCGTGGCGGTACACCTCCACGAGGGAGGCGTCGATGAAGAGCCGCAGCTCTTCGCCCGCGGCCAGCTGCCCGGCGAACACGGTCTGCCCATCGCCCAGCACCAGGCGCACCTCACCCCCGGCAAAGGAAGCACCCGCGCTGATCCGTGCCTCCGCGAACGCCGGCAGAAGGATGTGCCCGACGGCGGCCGTCGCCAGCCGGGAAGCCCGGTAACCGTCGATCTCCGGTGCCGGAGCTACTGCGAGCGCGCCGTCGACGAGGGACAACACACGCGGGTGCGTGAGCACGCCGGCCCAGCCGGCGGCGTCGATCTCGTCCTGCGAACGGCCGCGGCGCCCGTCGCGGCCCGGCCCCTCGTTGGCCCACCCCCAAAGCAGGGCCCGCGGAGTTCCGTCCGCCGCGTCGTCGAGCTGGGTGACCTGCGGGGCGTAGAAGTCCCGGCCGAAATCCGACTTACCGGCGCTCTGCGGGGTGAAGACGGGCAGGCCGGTTGCCGGGTCCGCGGCCATGGTGCCGATCAGGTGGCCCACGCCGAGGGTGTGTTCGTGGTCGTCGTCCTTCTGCCACAGGGAGAACATGGCCACCCAGGCGGTGCCGCCCCGGCCGTCCGGGATGCGCAGCAGTTGCGGGCATTCCCAGATCTCGGCCCGGTTCACGTCGTGGCCGGCGCCGGCTGCATTGTCCGTGGTGAGCCAGATGCCCTGGTACTCCCAGTTGGACATGTCGTCCACCCGGTAGAGCAGCAGCGCCGCACGGCCGTCGGCAAGTCCGGCGCCCTGGACCGCGTACCGCCGGCCCTCGAAGCGGAAGATGAACGGGTCGCGCACGGCCGTGACCTGCGGATCCTCAGGCATGGACACTGCAACATGGCCGTCCTGCGTCCAGTCCACCAGGTCATCCGAACCGCGGGCGATGACCACCTGCGATGCCCCCTCGCCCGAGCGGACGCCGGAGTACGCGGCGGTGGGCACGCCGCCGTCGTCCGTCACCACGCCGGTCCAGCAGCCGAAGTCGTCCGGCCCGCCGTCTTGGGGCCGCAGCGCCACCGGGTGCTCGTCCCAGTGCACCAGGTCCGCGGAGCTGACGTGTCCCCAGCAGATCCGGTGGTGCCGGGCGGAGTCCGGGTTGTACTGGAAGAAGACGTGGTACCGGCCGTTGATGTAGCTGATCCCGTTGGGATCGTTGATCCAGCCCTGCGCCGGGCGGGGATGCAGGCGTGGGAACGCAGGGTCCGCAGGGCTGTCGGCGTGGCCGGCCGCGGTGAAGGCTGCGGCCAGGTCCGGGTTGCTCATGAAGGAGTCCTTTTCAGATGGTTGTAACTATTTACCCGTGCCGGCGGTGAGGCCGTCCCGGAGGGCGCGCTGGCCGAACATGAAGACCACCAGGGCCGGAATCATGGAGAGCACCACGCCGGCGAGCACCACGGAGATGCTTCCGGTGCCGAGGTTGCCCTGCAGTGAGACCAAGCCCAGCGGGAGCGTGAAATTCTGCTCCGAGATGGTCATGATGAGCGGCCGGAAAAACTCGTTCCAGTGGAAGTTGAACGCCAGGATGCCCACGATCGACAGGCCCGGCATCGCCAGCGGAGCGTACACGGAACGGAAGGTCCGCCACGGGGAGGCGCCGTCGATCGCTGCGGCCTCGGCGAGGTCGGCCGGCAGCCCCAGGAAGTACTGGCGCATCAGGAAGGTGCCGAACGCCGTCGGGATCGCGGGGAGGATCAGGGCCATCAGCGTGTCCGAAAGCCCCACGCCGCGGATCAACATGAACACGGGCACGATCGTGACCTGAGCGGGCACCATCATGGTGGCCAGCACCACCGAGAACAAGGCGTTGCGGCCGCGGAACCTGAGGTTCGCGAAGGCGTAACCGGCCAGTGCCGCGGTGATCATCTGTCCGATGGCGATCAGCCCGGTGACCAGGGCGCTGTTGATCACCAATGCCACGATGTTCAGCTGCTTGAAGACCTGCCCGTAGGAGACAAAGTCCGGGTTCAGCGGCAGGAACGACGGCGGCAGCTGGAACGACTCCGCCGGCGGCCGCAGGGAGGTGGACAGGGTCCACAGCACGGGTCCGAGGACCAGGACGGCGGCGATGGAGAGGAGCACGATCCGGCCGGCGACGGACCAGTCGCGCTTCCTGCGGTGGGCAACCCGCTCAGCGGCGGGGCGCGTGATGGTGGTGGTCATGGCGGGCCTCACTGGTAGAAGACGAATCGTTTGCTGAGCCGGAACTGCGCGGCCGTGATGGCCATGATGATCAGGGTGAGGATCACGCCGATCGCCGAGGCCTGGCCGAATTCAAGCCGCTGGAACGCGGACTCGAAGATCACCATCACTGCCGTGCGGGTGGAGTCGCCGGGGCCGCCGCGGGTGAGCACGAAGGGCTGGTCGAAGACCTGGAGGGCGTTGATGATGGCCATCACCGAGGCCACCAGGGTGGTGGGGCTGAGCAGCGGCAGGGTCACGTGGACGTGCTTGCGCCAGCCGGTGGCCCCGTCCAGCGACGCGGCCTCGTAGGTTTCCACCGGAATGGACGCCAGGCCGCCGATGAACAGCAGGAAGGAGAAGCCGAAGTTCTGCCATACGTACACGAGGATCACGACGGCGGCCGAACCGCCCGGCGTCGTCAGCCAGGGGACGGCGGGGATGCCCGCGAGGGACAGCAGCCAGTTGACCACGCCGAACTGTTCGTTGAAGAGGTACCGCATGAAGATCGACACCGAGGCCGCGGAGAGGATCAGCGGGAAGAAGAAGGCGCTGCGGAAGAAGACCCGCAGCCAGGCGGGGAGCTTCTCCTGGACCATGATGGCGAGCCCGAGGGCAAGGCCCAGCTGCAGGGCCACGGCCACCACCACGAACAGGATGGTGTTCAGGAACGACACCCGGACCGTGGGGTCCTGGACCACTTCGGCGAAGTTGTCGAAGCCCACGAAGCTCGGCGCCGAGATGATGTCCCAGCGGAAGAAGGCCAGGGCCACCGAGGCGATGATGGGCAGCACGGTGAAGATGCCCATGCCCACAATGGTCGGCGCCAGGAAGACCCAGGGCAGCCAGGGCTGGCGTTCGCGGCCGGGGCGGCGTGCCTTGCCGGCCTGGCCGGAGCTGGTGCCGCGTCCTGTCCTTCCCCCAAGTGCTTTGCTGCGCACGCGCGTGTCGCTTGCAGTGCTCATGGCTGCCTCCTCAAGGCAAATTCGAGGTCCCTCTGCAGCGAGTCGAGTGCCGACTTCAGCTGGCGCTCGTCACCGCTGACGGCCAGGGACACGTTCTTCATCAGGGCCGTCTCGACGGCGGCCTGCTGGGGCGGGGCGGGAATGGGACCGGTGCTGGGGAACCGGTCGAGGGTGTCGTAGAAAACTTTCCAGTGCCGCGGGCCCTTGCCCGCGTACAGCTGCTCGTTGACCATGGAGCGCCGGGCCGGGGTGGTGTTCGGCGTGGGGAAGACGATCTGCATGGCCTCGCGGCTGGAGCTGAACTTCACCCATTCCCACGCGGCGTCCTTGTCCTTGGCGGTCTTCATGATCGCGTAGCCGGCGGTGCCGAACTGGTGCCGCTGGGTGCGCCACTTCGGGAAGAACTGGACGTCGTAGTCGTCCTGCTTCATCCCGGCCTCGCTCAGGCCCTGGACCCAGTAGCCGCCGGCCGGCGTGGTGCCGATCCGGTTGGAGGCGAAGAGGCCCACCAGCGAGTTGCCGCCGCCTTCTTCCGGGCGCACGCCCAGGCCGTCCTTGACCAGTCCGCGCAGGAAGTCGAAGGATTCGAAGACCCGGGGATCGTCGGCGTTGGGCTCCAGCCATTGGTAGCCGCCCGAGCGCATGCCGCGGGAGGGGTCGTTGGCGTAGAAGCTGTCCCACAGCCATCGGCCGCCCGTGGACTTGGTTTCCTTCAGGAAGCTGGTGTCGTTGGCGTAGAGCCAGGGCACCACGCCGCCGAAGAGCCGGTTGGTCCAGTAGTACGGGGTGAAGTCCGAGGGCCGGGCCTTGCGCATGGCGGCCAGGGTGCTGCGGAAGTCCAGGTAGGTCCAGTCGTCCGCCGGCCGCTCCAGGCCGGCTTGCTGCAGCGCCTTGGTGTTGTAGTACATGTTGGCGGCGTTCCAGTCGATGGGGAGCTGGAACAGGCTGCCTTTGTACATGAAGGCTTCCACCAGGCTGGGGTGGACGTCGGCGAAGTACTCCTTCATGTGCCCGGCGTCCCGGCGCAGGTACTCATCCAGCGGGTGGGCCAGCTTCTCCGCGAAAAGCTGGGCACCTTCCGTGGCCACGTACACCACGTCCGGCGGCGTCCCGGCAGCCACCATGGTGAGGATCTTGGTGAAGAAGTCCTTCCAGTCCACTGCTTGGATGGCCTGGACCTTCACCTTGATGTCCGGATGGACTTTGGCGAATGCGTCGACCACTTTCTGGCGGGCAGCGGCATCCGCGGCGGTGCCCATGATGGCGATGCTGAGGCTGTTGTCGCCGCGGCCCGGGATGTCGGTTCCGGTCAGCCGCGGCCACGACGCCACGGTTGCCCCGACAATTCCCGCACCCACGGCGCCAAGGGCGGTCCTGCGTGAGATTTCACGCAGCTTCCCGTTGCTTCCTGGCATGTCTTTTCCTTCCTAACACGTGTTAGGAACTGTAAATCCTCGACCTAACACGTGTCAAGAGTCACAGACTTGTTGCCTTTCCCTCACCGGCACCCAGCTTCCGTTCAGGGAACGCGATGTGTCCTGCCGGGCACGGTATGGCACCCTGAAAGGGATGGTTTTTCGAAGAGACAACGGCCTCCGGACCGTGCAGCGGGAAGTCGGCGGGCGCCCCGCCGCCAAGGGCAGCGGCCTGCTCTTCGTACTGGCTGCCTTGGCCTGCATCGTCGGAATCGCCGCCAGCTACTACTTCTTCGTCCAGACCACCACCGGCCAGTACATCGACGAATCCGCCCTCGTCGAGGCCGGGGAACTGCACGGCCCTGCCGGCAGGGCCGCGACGCGTTTCCTCGACCTGCTGCCGGGTATCTCGGTGGCCCTTGCCGCCGTCGTGGTCCTGTTCGTCACCTTGGCCCGCCGGCGCTGGAAGGCTGCGGGAATTGCCGTGGCGGCCTGTGCCCTTGCGAACCTTGCCACCCAGCTGCTCAAGGACTGGTTCCCGGACCGGCCGTATACGGGCGTCCAGACCCTCGAACTGAATTCCCTGCCTTCCGGGCACACAACACTGGCTGCCTCGGCCGCCGCGGCAGTGTTCCTGGTGGCGTCACCGCGCTGGCGGCCGCTGGCAGGCTTCCTGGGCGGCACTTTCGCCGTGGCCGCCGGTGTGTCCACGTTAATCAACCAATGGCACCGGCCGGCTGACGTCGTCGCGGCCTTCCTGGTGACCGGCGCCGTGATGCTGCCCGCAGGCTGGCTGGTGATGCGGACCGGCAACCGCTGGAACGTGTGGGGCGGGCACGGGGAACACTGGGCGTCGTCCCGGCTCTGGCTGATCCTCTCGGTGGCCGCCGGGCTGCTCTCCACGGGTGTGGCCGCCTATGCCCTTCTCAGGATCGCACCTGCGGGGTTGGGCATTCCCGGCCTGTCCCAGGCGGAGAGCACCACGAACTACTTCTGGGCCGGCGTCTCGCTGATTGTCATCACTGGATACCTCGGAACGGTGGCAGCCACGTGGCTGTTCGGCCGGGCCGCCCGGCAGCGGTAGCCACACATAAGTAATGAAAGCCGTGGAAACCGGCGGGTAATTTCCGCGGGTTATAGTCAAGCATGCCCTCTTCGCCGAATGCCCTTCGCAGTGCCCATTTTCGCGGCGACATAGCCGGCCTCAGGACGATTGCGATCCTCGGCGTTGTCCTGATTCATGCGGGCGTCCCGTGGATTCCCGGAGGATTTACAGGCGTCGATGTCTTTTTCGTCATATCCGGTTTCCTCATTACCGGGCAATTGGCACGGGAGCTGAAAAACACCGGACGCATCAACCTGTCGTCGTTCTGGGCCAGGCGCCTGCGCCGGCTCTTCCCCGCCTTGGCCGTGGTCGCGCTGGCCACGTGCATTGCAAGCTCACTGGCCTTCTCGCCGCTTGAACTCAAGGAAATCGCCTGGCAGGCAGGGGCGGCAATCCTGTCCATCTCCAACCTCGTGTTTGCCGTCCAGGCGGCAGACTACTTCGGGCACGAAGTTCAACAAAGCCCTTTTCTGCACACGTGGTCATTAGGCGTCGAAGAACAGTTCTACATTGCCTTCCCGCTGCTTCTGGTCCTTATCGGGATTATCGTTCGGCGGCAGCGCCGGCGCATGTCCGTGGCCATCCTCTGGACCTTGGGATTTTGCCTGCTGGTTTCCTTGGGCGCCTCGATCATTTTGACCCCTGGGCATCCATTCTGGGCTTTTTACACCATCCCTACCCGGGTTTGGGAATTCGCGGCGGGAGGAATCCTGGCCATCATCATCGGCAAGGTGAGGTTGCCGCGGGCTGCCGCCGCAATCACCGCGGCAACCGGCTTGGCAACCATCGCCGCCGGCTTTCTGTTCATCGGAGCCGGCCAGGTCTTCCCGGGCGTAGTGGCGACCATCCCTGTGGCGGGAACGCTGCTGGTGATTCTCGGAGGTTCAACGGGCAACCCGATATCCGCTTTGCTCGGCTCCACGCCGATGGTCTGGACCGGCGAGCGCTCGTATTCGTGGTATCTCTGGCATTGGCCTGCCGTGGTGCTGGCGTCCGTGGTTTTCGGCGCGCAGTCGGTCTGGCTGGCACTTGCTGCCTCGGTACTGGCATTGGGACTGGCCCACTACACGTTCCGTTGGGTTGAGACCCCTGTGCGGGAATGGAAGGGCTTCCGCAAGCGGACCGGCGCCACTTACCTCGCGATGGCCGGGGCCTTCGCCGTCTGCATGGCAGTCGCCGGCGGTGTCTATGCAGGCGGCGCGGTTGCGTCAGACACAGCGCAGAACCGTGCATGGCTCGCCGTCCGTGAACAGGGACCGCCTCAATCCTGCCCCGGGCGTCAAACCTCGGAGTCGGGGATCAGCTACTGCGTTTCGGGGCCCACGGATGCCGCCACAACTGTCATGATTGTCGGCGATTCCCATGCCGCGCAATGGGTTCCCACCATGTCCAAAGTCGCCACCGAGGAAGGCTTCGGACTGGTGATCCGTTCCCTTGATGCATGCCCTGCCGCGGATGTGAAGGTCCTGGCACACAGCGTGGCCAACACCAAATGCGATCTGTTCCACGAGCAGACTGCCGCCCTCATCAGGGAACTCCGGCCCGCAGTCCTGGTGACCGCGAATTCCAACAGCTATCTGGGCCAAATCCTGGACAGCTCGGGCGGAGTTGCCTCCCGGGACGCTCAGACCGCCCTGTGGAGGGCCGGCTTCGACTCGCTCGTGGAAACAGCCCGTGCGGCCGGCGCAGTGCCCGCGGTCATCGAAGACACCCCCCGGCCGGGTGGAGACGCGGGTATATGCGTCACTCGCCCCGGTGGCTCCGAAGAACGGTGTACTCCGAAACGCGACGATGCCGTCTCGGCCATCGCGCCCCTCCGGGACGCTGAACGGTCCGTCCAGAAAGAGCTGAAACTCAGTCACGTCCTGACTTTCGATGATCACCTCTGCACCGCCCGGAGCTGCATCATCTCCGACAACGGCATCCCGGTGTTCACCGACAGCAGCCATCTGTCCCAGGCTTGGGCGGCGTCCCAGGAAGACGAAGTCCGGAGCTTCATTGCCAAGACCTTGGATTCCACCGGCACCACGCGGTCAGCGGGAGCCAGGCCGCGCGCCTAGTAGTTCCGGCGGTGCTTCAGTTTGGGGAGGGCGACGGCGAACACTGCCACTGCGGCAAGGCCCAGCACGCCGCAGGACCAGATCCCGGCGGCCAGTGAAACCGCGGCCGTCATCGCGGACAGCAGCATCGGCCCGCCGGTGCTTCCGGCGTCGGCAATGAACCGCCACAGGCCCAGGAACTGGCCCCGGCCGCGTTCCGGCGAGAAATCGGCGCCCAGCGTCATGACGAGCCCGGAGCTGATGCCGTTGCCGAAACCGATCAGCATGGCCGCCAGCAGCAGGCCGACGAATCCGGTGGACAAGGGGATCAGGAACAATGAGACGCCCATGATCAGGGTGGAGGGCAGGGCTACCCACAGGCGGCCCTTGCGGTCCATGAGCTTGCCGGCCGGATAGAACACCAGCATGTCGATGGCACCTGAAACGCCATAGATCAGCGAGGCATGGGTGGCGTCCAGGCCCAGATGGTCCGCCCACAACGGGATGACCACCTGCCTCGAAGCCCGCAGGGCGGCCAGCAGCAGGACGCCGCTGCCCACCGCGAAAAGCACCGGGGCATGGGCGGACGCGATGCTACGCAAAGTGGGCTCCGGTCCCTTCGCACCTTTCCCGCCGTCGGACGTTCCCGAATGGTGCGCAACAAGGTCCGGAATGGTGAGCGACAGGCCTGCGGCGGCCGCCATGGCGACGGCCCCCACCCAGTAGGCTCCGGCGATGCCGAGGAACTGCATGACCCCAGCCCCGACGAAGGGGCCGATGAACACCCCGATCCGTGTGCTCCCGCCCAGTGTGGACAATGCCCGGGCCCGGAATTGCACCGGGACCGCTTCAGTGAGGTACTTCTGCCGGGCCAGGTTGAAGACGCTGGTGGCCATTCCGACGATGGTCATGGCCACGGCCAGCAGCCACAGCCCCTGCGGCAGCCCAGGGGCGAGCGCCGCCACCACGAGCGCCAGCGCTCCGATGGTGCCGGCCCCGGTGATGGCCCAGCGCTCCCCGAAGCGGATGGTGATGAGCGACGCCGGGATGTTGAACAGCCAGGAACCCACACCGATCAGCGTGACCAGCAGAGCCGAGAGGGCTGCCGAGGCGCCAAGCTCACGGGCGGACAGGGCCACCACCGGCAGCACCGCGCCCTCGCCGAGGCAGAACAGCACGGTAGGTCCGAAGGCGGGAAGGGCGATGCTGCGCAGGGAAAACTGGGGGGAGGTCCTGGTGGTGCTCATTCCCTCCATCCTAGGACGACGCCGGAGACCGCACGCCCCGGGAACCGGACCGCCGGCGTTGGGCGCCGGCTTCGCGGCCGGGTGGTCACTGGCAGAACGGCCGCAGAACGTCTGCGAACCCGGCAGCAGCGTCTCCTACCTGCTGCAGCACAAGCCGGTGCCTGCGCCTGGTTGAAGTGTGGCCATCGGGTATGTCAAGGGGATCCAAAGGGGCGCGGACTGTTCCTTTCCACAGCGGCAAACGTGCCGGCACGGCAGGTCCGACGCGCCCCCGCAAGGAATTGAGTGCAGCCACGAAGTCATGGAACCGTTCCTCCGGGGATGCTCCGGGCGTCCCCCGTTCCGACGCAGGCCCGAGGTGGGAGGCCAGGGCCAGGGCTTCCAGCAGGGTAAAGGTCCGTCTACGCGCCGCCGGGGAGATCGTCGCCAGATACGAGCGCTGGGACAACTCCATCGCCAGGATCAGGTCAGCCGATTCGATAATGGATCGATCAACCTGGGACGGGCGGTGAACCGCCGCATCGACAGGCAGTTCCTCCCGGCCCAGGAGAGACGAGACTTCGGCGCAAATCCCTGCCCCGACGGCAGCCCTTGTTCCCGCTGTGACCGCTCGGATATGGCCTGGCGCCGCTTCGGAAGAGAGTGCGGATTCAATGATGGCGGCTGCATAGGGAGACCGGCAAACATTGGCGGTACAGACTATGAGAACTCTGCTCAAAGATTCGAAGTCCACTTCTTGTCAAGGGGGCTGCTGCTGCTGGATAGTATGCTATATTCCTTGACGGCCGGGGGGCACGGTGACACCCATAGAGTTCCTGACCACTCTACGCAAGCACTGGGGCACGGTAGTTGCTATCGGCCTCATCGGAACGGTGCTTGGGTTCACGGTCGCGCGCTTCACACCTGAAACCTTCCAGAGCACAAGCAGCGTCTTCGTCTCAGCCCAACGGGGCGAGACCTCCGCCGAGCTTGTCCAAGGTTCCACGTTTACGCAGAACATCGTTCAGTCCTACAGCCAGCTGGCTACCATGCCGATCGTGCTGGACCCCGTCATCGAGCGCCTGGGTTTGGCTACCACGGCCACCAACCTTGCGAAATCGATTACGGCGGAGACCCCGCTGAACACCTTCATCATCGAGATCACGGTCACCGACAGCTCGCCCCGGACAGCTGCAGACATAGCCAACGCCATCTCGGATGAGCTGACCACCGCGGTCCAGCGCCTGTCGCCGCGAAGCGACTCCAATCTCCCGGTGGTGGAATTGAAGAGCGTCGCCCGGGCCATTCCTCCTCTCACAAGGTCCGCACCGAATACGCCGCTGTTGCTTATCAGCGGCGCCGGGATCGGGCTGGTGCTTGGCTACGCCTTCGTTCTGCTCCGGGCCGTCATGGACACCCGTATCCGCACCGAACACGAACTGCAGCGGACCGGCGACATTCCCGTGCTTGGCGTGATCGGGCGGCAAGCCGGAACAAGCCCGGGAGCCGGCCGGCCCGGAACATCGCTTGCCGAGCCAATCGCAGAGGCGTACCGGCGCCTCGCGACAAATATTGAATTCCTGGACCCGGATACCAAAATCAGTTCCCTCACAGTCACGTCGTCCATGCCGGGAGAAGGAAAGACGACGACGGCCATCAGCCTCGCGCTCGCAGCCGGGGAGCTGACTCCGCGGGTACTGATCGTCGACGCCGATCTGCGCAGGCCGAGCATCGCCAAGTACTGCGGCATCGAGGGAGCGGTCGGGCTCACTTCCGTCCTTGCGGGCCAAGTCTCCTTGGAAGAAGCCGTAGAGCCCTGGAACCACATCCACGTCCTGCCCGCGGGCTCCCTTCCACCGAACCCCAGCCAGATCGTGAACAGTAATGCCATGGCCGACCTCATGGTCAAGATAACGCGATCCTACGACTTGGTGATCGTGGACTCGCCACCGCTGCTGCCTGTCACCGATTCCTTGGCCCTTTCCCGGATCACCGACGGAGCGCTGGTGGTGGTCCGGTTCAAAGTGACGCGACGCCAGCAGCTCCGCAGCTCACTGCTAGCCCTTGAAGCCGTCAAGGCCCGCGCCGTCGGTGTTGTCTTGAACAGGGTCACCCAACGGAACAGGGATGCCGAATACAGCTATGGAAGGGCTGTGCCCGGGACCCCGTGGGAGAGGTTCCAGGCTGCATTGGCCCGCGTCGGAAAGAGGATCCGGAAGGCGCGGGCCGGCATGCGCAGCAGGAGCGGTTCCGTGTCCGGCGGATACCCCGCAACGGACGGCTTCCCGGTGATCAACAGCGGGGTTCCCAGGCGCGCCGGCAAGTCGTCCAGGCCATGACTCCGCGGCATGATTTCGCCGCAGAGCTTGGCCCGCCGCCAATCGACGCCCAGTCCCTCAGCCGCAAATCGGGTGCCGTCCCGATCGTGCGGCCGGAAGATCGACGCTCAGACCATGCGCTGGCGGTGACGACGCTCATCATCGCCATGCCGCTGCTGGGCATTCGGTTCAACCTCGGCCAAGGGGTGACTCCGGGCTACCTGATCTCTTTCATCCTCATTCCGCTTTGGCTCCCCGCGCTGCGGCATTACCGGGGTGCCGTGCTCGTTCTCCTCGCAGGCGGGATGGCTGTGGTTTCCGGCTTGTGGCTCACCGCGTCCTCGTCAATCGACCACGTCATCAGCAGCAAGAACCTGATCGCGGACTCGATCATGGTCCTGGGTGTCATGGCGGGCGTCGGAACCGTTCTGTGGGCACGCCAAGTGCTTCCGCTGCACCTCATTGCCTTGCTCTTCGGCGTCGGTCTCGTGGCCACGATATATCTGGGAGATCTTCGTCTGGCCACCAACCCATGGAAATACGCCTACTCGGTCCCCGTCACCGTCATTGCGCTCGCATTGACGCGCCATCTGCAGAGCCGCTTCATGGAGATCCTTGTCCTCATGGCCCTCGGGGCGTACTCGGCGCTCAATGATTCGCGCTCAATGTTCGCAATCCTTGCAATGACAGCCATTCTCCTGCTGTGGCAATATCTCCCGAGCAGCCGCAAGAACGCCATCTACAAGACCTTGTTGGCGCTGGCAGCCGTTGCAGTCCTGACCTACAACGTTGCGGCTTTCCTTGTTGTGGACGGATACCTTGGAGCCCATTCCCAGGCGCGTTCCCTGGAACAGATCCGGACTTCCGGTTCACTTCTGGTGGGAGGCCGGCCAGAGCTGACGGCTTCGCTTGCCCTCCTCGAGGACCGTCCCATGGGTTTCGGAACCGGTGTAATTGCCACGCCGTCCGACATCCTGGTCGCGAAGACCGGCATGGCGAATATCAATTACGACCCCAACAATGGCTACGTCGAGCACTACATGTTCGGCGACAAGATCGAACTGCACTCCGTGTTGTCCGATCTCTGGGCATTCTTCGGCATCCCGGGCCTGGTTGTTGGCTTGGCGATCCTCGCACTCCTTGTTCGGGTGCTGATAACGATGGTTGCCCACCGAAACGGTTCCGGCCTCGAACTTTTTGTCATCACGCTGACTCTATGGAACTTGTTTTTCAGCCCGCTCTACAGCTCAGCGCCCACTCTCCTGATGGCCCTCGGCGTTGCCTTGCTGCGAAAACCCGGGCGGCACGAGCAGGACTTCGAAACCGCCCGCAGGGAATCCGAGGGTAGGATCAGGTGGCGGGCCGCCTAAGACTCCGGCGGGGCAGCATGCTGACCACCGTCGGGGGGCCCGCCGTCGCGAAGATCGTGGTCATGGGGTTGTCCGGCATTCTTGGCATCGTCACGAGCCGGCTCATCATCGAGCATTATGGCGTGGAGGCATACGGCCAGTACGGCCTTCTGGCCACGCTTCCCACCCTGTTGCCGTTCGCCGACCTGGGCATCGCCGCCGTCGTCGTCAATTCCTTGGCCGAATCCAAATCACCCAGCACCGACGACTTCGTCCTGCGCACCATCGTTACCGCCTTCCGCATCCTCGCGGTTTCCGGATTGGTCATCATTGGGTTGTCCGTCGCCATTTACGTCCTGGGGCTGTGGCCTACGCTTCTTGGCCGCGGGCTACTCCCCGAAGGGGGCAGCGTCGCCGCCGTGCTGTGCCTGGCCATTTTCGGCTGCGTGCTTCCGTTGACCGTAGGACAACGCATTGTGGTGGGGCTGGGCCGGACCACTGCCCAGGTCGCCGCCCAGACCGTGGTGGCACCCTTCATGCTGATAACCATCCTCACGGTCGTGGCACTCGCGATTCCGGCGGGCACTTTCCTGGCGGTTTTCTCCATAGTGGCCAACTCCATGGTCTCTGTAATCTGCCTCGTTATCGCGGCCAAGGCAATCAAACCCCAAATGGGCCTTGCTTTTGCCCGGATCCCCCGCTTCCGCCGGTACCCGGGCGTCCCCGTCATGAGCCTTACATGGCCTGTGCTGGTTTCGTCCATCGTCATGCCGCTTACCTTGCAGACAGACCGGCTCCTGCTCAGTCAGTTGACCCATGGGGACGAACTGGCAAGGTACAACCTCGCTGCCCAGCTTTTCGGACTGATACTGCAGACCATCGCTGCGTCCGGAGTTGCCCTGTGGCCTTGGTACGCCAAGGCGCGGTCCGAGTTGAGGATCGTTTCGCCGCGGATGCCCGCGTTGTGGTTCCTGGCCGGTGGACTTTTCCTCGGGGCGGTCATGGCCTTGGCCTCACCTTGGCTGGAGGTCCTGGTTTCCAAAGGGAAGATCCACCTCGATCCCTGGCTCTTGGCGGGCTTCGTGGCCTTTGTTGCGGTGGAGGCCGCCAAGTACCCGTTGGGCATGTACATGACCGACGCCCGGGGCCTGCGCTTCCAGGTTGTCCCAATATTGACCATGGTCCCCGTCAGCCTCGGGCTGTCATGGAGCCTCATCGGGGTCGTTGGCGCCGGCGGTCCGGTGCTGGGTTCGGCCATCGCCGTCCTGCTCTGCCAAGTGCTCCCCTACCTTTGGTACGTCGGGCGGGATCTCGGAAAACGGCGCCAGGAGCAGACTGCGGAGGAGCCTGCGCGGTCCGAAGAATAGCCCGGCTGCTTGGGCTGCCCGACGGCGGTAATCAGGCCTTGCGTGCCGCGATCTGAATCTCATGCGTCATGCGCGTCCGGTACTGGATGATGCCATGGCGCTCGGCGGCTATTGGCGCATCCTCCAGGGCCGCGGCGCGGACATTGCTCCAGTCGCCTGCAACAGCCTGCACGGCATCGGCTATCGCTGCGGCGCTGCCGGGCTCGACGAACCGGACAGAGGAGTATCCCCCGCCGGCCTCCAACAAGCCGGACGTCTCGCTGACCACAACCGGCCTTGCCGCCAGGAGCGCCTCGATGACCGTGTTCCCGAACGGCTCGTCCAACCTTGACGGGACCACTGCCACGTCCGCGTCGGCCAGGAAATTCCACACCGTCGGCTGGAAGCCATGAAACCTCACCTGCGACTCCAGCTGCCTGGTTCGGACGAGATCCCGCAACTCCTCCTCGTACCACTCGTATCCGGGGAACACCGCTCCGACCACGTCCAGTTCCGCGGCGACTCCCCTCTCACGGAGGACGCCAAGTGATTCGACCACCACGTCGGCACCCTTGCGGGGAGACAATCGGCCGACAAAGAGGAGGCGCACCGCGCCGTCCAAGGCGTCGCGCGGCCCTTGGACTTCCGCGGGACCGCCCACTCCGTTGTAGATTACAGTGGTCTTTGACTTCAGCCGGGCGAATGCACTCTCCAGTACAGCCGAACTGTACTTGCTGTTGGCGACGACGGAGCCGGCCAGCAGAAGGGGAAGCGCGAGGAGCCGACGCATCACCAACGAGGCCGAGCCTTCCGCTTCATGGACGTGCACCAGGACCGGGATGCCCCTGATGAATCCCACCAGGTTCCACAAAGGTATGGTGACGGTGTTGACGTAAATGACATCAGGCCTGACGGCAGAGACGAGCCGGTGCGACGCAACCAGCCCCCGGAGGCTGGCCCAAACAAGCCTCCCGATCCCGCGCGGCGAGAGCATGCTCTTCCGCAGAACAGGGGTGGGGCACAGACGCACCGAAGCGCCACATGCAGTCAGCTTCGCGGCCAAGGGACCGTCCGAGGGCAGCGTAACCACCACCTCTGCGCCATCGGAAACGAGTCCTTCGACGCTTTCAATGAGAACCCGGTCCGAACCATACAGATCCGCGCTGGGGTGTGCCACGAGCGCAACAAGAGGGGCCACGTCAACCTCGGAATCTGTGGGGCGTGGAAGGCATTCTACCTGAGGCGGGTGGTGATTATTCCGGCGACTGTAGGTACAGTAAAAATAACCGTGCTGGCCGGTCGTTACGATCGAAACAGTTGAACGCGGAGGCTCAGCTCCTGCGGCCCAAGGGGGGCCAAAAATGGATACTGACCGGAGCCTGTTGCGTCGACTCTTTGCGTTGCTCATTTCCTTATCCTTGGTCCTCGCCGGAGCGCTGCTCATGGCAGCTCCCACCCAAGCTGACTCTGCCCCGGTAAACCCCGGCCCCGCGACTCCACCCACGGTGACGGCGGACGGATTGCCGACTGTCCAGATAGACGGCGTCGTCTGGAAGCAGGTGGTGGTTGGCGACATTGTCTACGCGGCCGGCAACTTCAGAAAAGCGAGGCCTGCCGGGGCGGCTCCCGGGGTCAACACCACCCCACGAAACTACGTTCTCGCCTACCGCCTCAGCACAGGCGCCTTGATCACGGACTGGGCGCCCAGCCTGAACGCCCAAGCAGTCACCATCACTGCGTCTCCGGACGGAACACGCATCTATGTGGGTGGTGACTTCACCACAGTGGACGGGGCCACCGCCTACCGCGTTGCGGCCATCAACGCGGTGGGACAGCCGAATCAGGGAAAAATGATCACCAGCTTCAGGCCATACGTGGACTCCCGGGTAAGTGCCATAGCGGCAAACGCAAATGTGGTCTACCTTGGCGGCTGGTTCACCGCAGTCAACTCCGCCACCCGCGCCAAGGCCGGAGCAGTGAGTGCCGCGGACGGCAGCACCCATAGCTGGAACCCCGGCACTGCCGGCGGAGACGTCATCGCCCTCGCCCTGTCGCCGGACGGCAGCCGGGTGGTCGTGGGCGGCAACTTCACGAGCATGAACGGCTCCAACCTTCCCGGCTATGGCTTGGCCTCGGTCGATCCCACAACGGGCCGGACCAATTATCCGTTCGCCGTGAACTCGATTGTCCGGGATGCGACGTCAAATGGCGCCATCCTTTCCCTGTCCGGCGACAGCGACTACGTCTACGGTGTGGGCTACGCATATGGCTATGGCGCCAATTTCGAGGGAGCCTTTTCCGCGGCTTGGAGCGATGGAAAGATCAACTGGCTCGAAGATTGCCATGGAGACAGCTATGGGGTGGTTCCCATCGGCCCGGTGGTCTACGTGGTGAGCCACGCACATTATTGCGGCAACATCGGCGGGTTCCCCCAGACCAACCCTTGGACCTACCACTACGCCACGGCGTTCAGCCGGCAGGCCACGGGCACCATCACGAAGGACCCGCTGGGCTACGCCAACTTCCAGGGCTACCCGTCGCCCACGCTGCAGAATTGGTTCCCGACCCTTACCGCGGGAAGCTTCACCGGCCAGTACCAGGCAGCCTGGGCCGTCACGGGTAATTCGCAGTACGTTGTGCTGGGCGGCGAGTTCCCCACCGTCAACGGTGTGCCGCAACAGGGCCTGGTGCGCCTTGCCGTCAAGGACATAGCACCGAACCTCCAGGGTCCGGTTGTCTCGGGCGGATCGTGGGTTCCCACGCTGCAATCGCCGTCCAGCGGGACAGTGCGGGTCAATTGGCTGGCGAATTACGACATGGACAACAAGAACCTGAGCTACCGCGTTGTGCGCAATGGTTCGGTCACGGTCACCACCTTTTCGCGTGAATCCACATTCTGGCAGCGGCCGAGCCTGAGCTTCACGGAGACAGGCCTGGCGCCAGGTTCGCAGCCCACCTACCAGATCATCGCCACGGACCCCTTTGGCCGGCAGGCAGCATCCGCGACGGCGACGATCACCGTGTCCGGTACGCCGACGTCGAACGCTCCTCCAACGGCATCCTTCACCGCAACCGCCAATGGCTTGACTGTCTCGGTGAACGGTTCCGCTTCCTCCGACACCGACGGCACTATCAGTTCCTACGCGTGGAACTTCGGGGATGGCACATCGGGTACCGGAGTGTCTACCTCTCACACCTACGCGGCAGAGGGCACCTACACCATCATTTTGACGGTTACCGACAATGGCGGAGCAACAGGTACAACCTCCAAGCAAGTCACCATCACGAGCGGCGGATTTGTTCCGCTCGTGCTGGCCCGGGACGCCTTCGAACGGACTGTTGCCAACGGCTTCGGCACCGCTGAAGTCGGCGGCGCCTGGACCACATGGGGATCCAGCGGAACATCCTTGTCCGTCAGCGGAGGAAAGGGCAATGTCACCCATTCGAATGGTGCCTCTTCCGGAACCGCCTACCTCAACTCCGTTTCCTCCAACGACACCGATCTGTGGGTGAAGGTTTCCATGGACAAGGTGACGAATGGCGGCGGCTCCTTCTTGAGCATCGTTGGCCGGGACCGTGGAGCATCCGGCGACTATCGCGCAAAGATTTCCATCGCGGCCTCGGGGGCTGTGACACTGCAAACGGAACGGGTCTCCGGGGGTGAAACGGTACTGGGCACGGCCAATCCAGGGTTGACCTACGTACCCGGTGACGAGCTGCAGCTGCGGCTGAGGGTTACGGGCCAGTCCCCGACGACCGTGAGTGCCAAGCTCTGGAAGGTGGGAACTACCGAACCGGCCGCATGGCAGGTTACGGCGCAGGATTCGACTGCAGCCCTTCAAGGAGGTGGAGCAATCGGGTTCAGCACCTACCTGTCAGGTAGTGCCACCAACCTGCCCGTGGCGGTACGATACAACGACCTGCTGGCCCAGACGACGAATTAGCATACAGGGAGCTGGCCGCCTATGAGGATGCATGACGTGACTCCTAGCGGCGATGGGTTATGGTCGCGCGGTCTTTCCCGTAGGGAACTCCTTGTACTTGCAGCGGGCGCCACAGTCCTGACCTCCTGTTCCGCCAAGCTGTCGCCTGATCAGAGGAACTCTCCGCTCCAGAACTTCCTTTCCGGCAAGCCCTTCTTCATTGCCCACAGGGGGTCAGGCGACAACTGGCCCGAGCACACTGCCTACGCGTATTCCCGGGCAGCCGCCCGCGGGGCGAAAGCAATCGAAGTTTCGCTCAGCAGCACGTCGGATGGCGTGCTGGTGTGCCACCACCTCACCAATACCAAAAAACTGACGGGGCGGGACTGGAATATCGCCGAGCACAGCTTCGCGGAACTTGCCACACTCAAGAATGACGCCCGGGAGTGGCTGGGACCGGCTTCTCCCTTGGAGCCTGTTCCCAAAGTCAAGGACGTCCTGGACACCCACGCTGCCGGGCGGGTGATCTTTATCGAAGACAAACAAGGAACGAATACCGCTCCCGTTCTGGACCTGCTGAACAGCTACCCTGACGCAACCGAACACTTTGTGTGGAAGCAGCCAGGCGGCATGCCCCTGCCTGCCGCCGTTCGCGAACACGGCTACAAGAGCTGGGGATACTTCGAGGACGGTTCAGGCAAGCAACTAGATGAGCAGGTTCAACAGTTCGACTTGCTGGGCATTTATCACGATGCCTCCGATGAAGACATACGCCGGTTGCTTTCGTACGGGAAACCCGTCATCTGCTGGGAAGTCCACACCCGCTGGATGCGCGCACGCTTGGAGGCGCTCGGGGTGCAGGGCATAATGTGCTCAAATCTGCCGTATGTGACCACCGGGAACGCCCAAAGCAGCCACGACAGCTTTGCCACAGGGTTGCGGGCCCCTGGTGACCTGCCGTGGAATCACGAGTGGGAGAGCCAGCCCCTGCTGCGGCCCGGCACCTCTTCGTGCAGCATCCGAGGCGAAGGCAGCCGCAGCTATGTCATGGGATCCATGTGCCCCATCGAGGGGGATGCCTACACATTGACTTTCGAGATCCAGTTCCCCGGCGGCACGGATGGAAAACCTGTACCGAAGTGGGAGGCCGGGCTTGCATTCGGGCAGCCTGACGATCAGCCTTTCCGGCCATGGAACAAGGTTCCGGTGGGAGGGTATTTCCTTTCCCTGAACGCGAAGGGCGACCTCGAACTCTATCGGCAGGAACCAGGCCGGGCGGATCCCGTGCAGCTCGCGTCTGTGGCAACGCCTCCTCCCATCCCGGGCAAGTGGATGAGGTTCCGTGCGCAGGTCACTCCGTCAATCGTCCGCATTTCGCGCCTGGACGGGCAGGAGCTGGCAGCAGAAGCGGAGGACAAGACGTACCGCGGTGGCTATTTTTCACTCTACAAGAGTCATGCAGCCGCCATTTCAGCCGACTTCCGATCCCTGTCCGTTGCCCCAGCCTGATCAAACATAACCGTCGACGATCGCGGCGGCGATCTCCTTGTACGCACGGCGCGTTTCGGGCCGCAGCACATCCAAGGTGACGAGGTCGCCGTCGGCCACTCCCCTGTCATGCGGCACGGCAATCAACTGGCGGCAGATCCCGGAAAGGTGCTCCTCGATGGCGCTCTTGTCCACGCGGGACGAGACCTCGTCCTTGTCCGTGATGACCACGATCGCGTTGCGGGCCAGCTCCTCATAGCCGTGGCTGGCGAGCCAGTGCAGGGTGCTGCGGGCGCGCTTGGCGCCGCTGACCGCGTACCCGGCGGCGATGATGAGGTTGTCCGCGGACTGCAGGATCCCCGACATCGCGTTGTGGGTGACGCCGGTGCCGCAGTCCGTGAGGGCCACGGAGTAGTAGCTGGAAATCAGCTGGCGGATCTTCAGGTATTCCTCGGCGGTGAGAGAGTCCGAAACTTCGGGGTCCTGCTCCCCCGCGATCAGGTGGAGGCGGCCGGCATGGTGCATGTAGCGGGACAGCGCCGTCAGGGAGTCGATTCCCCCGAGGTTGCCCAGCAGATCGGTGATGGTGCGGGGCGTGGAACGCTGGTAGATGCCTTCGCCAAGGGCCCGTTCGACGAGGTCGCCGGAGTCCGGGTTGGCGTCGATCGCGCACGGCGGGTCCCCGCGGTATTCGGCCAGGGTCAGGCCGACGCCCACGGTGGTGGAGGTCTTGCCGATGCCGCCCTTGAGGCTGAGGATCGCGGTGTTGAAGCTGCCCTGCAACTGCCGTGAAATCCGGCGCGCCAGTTCGTCTTCCTGGCGCTGCCGGGCGCTGGGGCCCAAGTTCCAGGCCCCGCCCGTGAGGCGGTAGAGCGCTCCGCGGAAACCGCCGATCGGCCGCGGCTTCTGTTCCTTCACGAAAGAACCCGGGGAGCTGGTGAAGTCCGGCATCGGCGCCGACCGCAGGGCCGCGCGCTGGGCCTCCGGGCGCCCGGTGCCAGGGACCGCGTCCGTGACCGTGCCGTCGTCGACGGCGGCACCCGTCGCGGGTGCAAGGCTTTCCCACGCGGCGGTTTCCTCGGCTTCCACGAGAAGGGAATCAGCGACGGCGGACCCGGCCTCCGTGGCATCTGCGGCAGCGGCGGCCGCGGCCCAGGAACTGCTCTGGATGAGACCGCCGGAGGCGGTTTCCGGTTCCGGCGTGTTTGCGGGGACGATAGGCATGGTTCCTGTCCGGGCATCGTCCTCGGCACGCCGGCGATCGCGGCGACTGCGGAACTCTTGCTGCCCTTCGGTAGCAGTAGCTGGGTCGGTATCGTTCTGCACGGAATCCGCCATGGTGTCGTCCCCCCGGACCCGCAACGGTTGGTGCTGCGGAGCTCGATTGAAATGCATCAAACGCTAAGTCTAAACGCCCGCTGACAAACCTGCAGGTCAAGTCGGACTTCGGGGGCCAGCGCACCCTGCACTGGATGACAACGCGAACACGCGCAGGAACAAGTCGCGGCGCGTTCCCGGGGACCATACTCCCTGCATGAGACCTTCACCACAGTCCCTTGGACAGCCCCCCTTGACGGCCCCGCGGCAGGAGCTGCGGCGCGATGCGCTCGGAGTGGGCGGCATCGTGTTCCTCGTCCTCGCCGCGGTGGCGCCGCTGACCGGCATCATCGTGATCGCTGCCATCGGCGTTGCCGTGGGCAACGGCGGCGGCATGCCGGGTTCCTTCCTGATCGCGACCGCCATCCTGCTGCTCTTCGCGGTCGGATACGCCCAGATGGCACGCACGCTGGTCAGCGCCGGCGGCTTCTACGCCTTCGTTGTCCGCGGCATGGGCCGGCACTTGGGGCTCGCCGCAGGCTTCATCGCCATGCTCGGCTACAACTGCTTCGTTGCCGGAGCCGTCGGAACCTCCGGTTTCTTCACCGCCACAGTCGTCAAGGATCTCACCGGGCTGGACCTTCCCTGGTTCGTGTGGAGCCTGGTCTCCGTTGCCGCCGTCTTCCTGCTCAGCCGCCGCGGCATCGACGTCAGCGCCAAGGTGCTCGGGGTCTGCCTGGTACTGGAGGTGTCGATCCTGCTGGTCCTGGATTTCTCGGTGCTTTTCCGCCATGGCTTCGCACCCGCAGCGTTCTCGCCCGGATTTGTGTTCTCCGGCTCCCTCGGCCTTGGGCTGCTCTTCGCTGCCAACTGCTTTGTGGGTTTTGAAGCCACAGGCCTGTTCGGCGAGGAAGCCAAGGATCCGCGCCGCACCATCCCGAAGGCCACGTACCTGTCCATCCTCTTCATCGGCGCCTTCGCGGCATTCACCAGCTGGGCGATCGTCAGCGCCCTCGGCGTGGAGCAGGCGCAGGGAACGGCCTTGGAACACCTGGCCACCGGGGACCTCGTCTTTGCGATTTCCAGCGAGTACCTTGGCGATTTCCTCACCAAAGCCATGATGGTGCTGCTGCTCGTGTCCCTTTTCGCTGCGCTGCTGGCCCTTCACAATTCCGCGTCCCGGTACATCTACGCGTTCGGCCGCGTCGGCGTCCTTCCGCCCGCGCTGGGCCGTACCCGCCCGGGCAGCGGCGCCCCGCAGAACGCCAGCGTGGCCCAGCTGGTCTTCGGCACGGGCATCGCCTTCATCTTCTGGGTGGCGGGGCTCGACCCCATCACGGCACTCACCGCGTCCATGACGGGTTTCGGAACGCTCGGCATCCTGAGCCTGCAGCTCATGGCAGCGGTCGCCGTCGTCGTGCACTTCCGGCGCCAGCGGGACCCGCGGCTCTGGCGGACGCTCGCCGCCCCGGGCCTGGGCGCCCTGGGCCTGGCCCTGATCGTGGGGCTGGCCGTCGCGAATTTCCCGGCGCTGGCCGGTTCGGACAACCCGGTGATCGGTGCATTGCCCTGGCTGCTGCCCCTCGCGGTGATCCTGGGCGTGGCCACCGCGGCATGGTTGAAGTCCCTGCGTCCGGAGGTTTATGAAGGGCTGAGCCGCGACCTGGAGCGGTTCAACAGTTAGCGGTTCAACAGTCAGCGCCCTAGGGCTGAGTTTCCTGGAGCCGCTTGATGAACCAGCGCGACTGCTCCGGACCGTACGGCAGCACCGGGATCGCCTTGGTGGCGTCCGTGGGCATGTCGCGGATGGACTGCCTGGCCTGTCGCACCGCGGTCGTCATGGTGTCGGCGAGGGTCTTGACGAACTGGTCGCTGCAGGGCTTCCCGTGACCCGGGATCAGGAACTCGTAGCGGTGGCGCAGGGCCGAGATGTGCCGCAGGGCATCCGCCCACTCTTCCGGGTAGGAATCCTCGAAGGAAGGGTGGGCGCCCTGCTCCACCAGGTCGCCGACAAAAAGGGTGGTCGTGGTGCCCGCCAGGAGATCCCCGTCGGTGTGACCACGGCCCAGGTAGAAGAGGGTCACCGTCAGTCCGCCGAGGTCCACCAGCACAGGCTGGTCCTTGACGATGGCGTTCGGGATGACGATCTCCACGGCTTCGCCGCTTCCGGCTGCCATTTCCGGCTCGATGTCCGCCACCAGGCGGCGCTGGTGGTCGGCGTCGTCGTCGATCGTCGCGGCACAGTTGACGTGCGCCCAGAACTCTGTGGCGCCGTCGTCGGCGAACACCGCGTTGCCGAAGTAGTGGTCGTAGTGGGCGTGGGTATTGACCACCACCAGCGGCAGTTGCGTCTTTTCGCGGACGGCGGCCAGGATCTCGCGGCCCTGCCTCGGACCGCTGCCGGTATCGATCACCATGGCGCGCTCCTGGCCCACCACGAGGCCCGTGTTCAGCAATCGCCCAGGGGTTTCCAGCACGTAGTTGTCCGGGCCTACTTCGAGCCAAGCTGACATTTCGTCTCCGTATCCAGATGCGTTCCGGCGGTGTCCAGGCCTCGATTCTACCCACGCGACGGCGGCGGAACGGGGAGGATTGCCCCGCGTCAAGGGGCGGTCTGCCGGTTTCCCCGGACGGTTTCCCGGGCAGCTCCCGACGGCGGCCCTGCACCCTTGTTTTGGACCCCGCCTTCTGCTTCCCTGAAGATGTGCCGGCCGCCGACGTGCCACCTCCGGCGTTGTTGCTCCGGACCGGCCGCAGGAAGGGGCACGGTCATGAGCTCTTTGTGGTTGGAAACCGCCGGGAGAGTCCCCACCGATCCGTTCGAACCCGGCCGCAGCTACGACGTCGTCGTCGCCGGCGCCGGGATCACCGGCCTGGCAACCGCCGTCATGCTTGCCCGGGCGGGCCATGCCGTCCTAGTGCTTGAAGGGCGCCGGATCGGCGCCGCGGCCACGGGGAACACCACCGCAAAGCTGAGCCTGCTGCAGGGCACAGTGCTGTCCGGGCTGCGCAGCATGTTTTCCATCCGGCAGGTCCACGCCTACGTGGAGGCGAACCGGGCCGCTCAGGAGTGGCTGCTGGGCTACCTTGAGGGCCGCGGCGTGCCGTTCCAGTACCGCGACGCCTACACCTTCGCCACCACCGCAGCCGGCGCCGAGAAGCTCCGCACCGAACTGGAGGTGTCCCTCGCAGCCGGCCTGGAAGTCGAGCCGACCCGCGAAACGGGGCTTCCCTTCGACGTCGAAAGCGCCCTGCGCCTTCCACGCCAGGCGCAGTTCAACCCGATGGAAGTGCTGAACGCCCTCGCTGCGGATGTCCGGGAAGCCGGCGGAACGATCGTCGAAGGTGCGCGGCTCATGAACGTCCACACGGGCGATCCCCTCACAGTGATCACACGGCGCGGCGACATCCGGGCCAAGACCGTGGTCCTGGCCACCGGCTCTCCGGTGCTGAACCGCGGACTCTACTTTGCCAAGCTCCGGCCCAACCGCTCCTACGCTGCGGCGCTGCGGCTGCCGGAGGGCATCAGCCCGCCGCCGGGAATGTACCTGTCCGCCGAGCCTCCCACCCGTTCGATCCGGGACTACCCCGGACACGGCGACGGCGGGGCTTCCGACGGCCGTCTGCTGCTGGTGGGCGGCTACGGGCACCCGGGCGGGCGGGCGCCGTCACCCAAGGCCAACCTCGAGCAGCTCTTAGCCTGGGCGCAGGGGCACTATCCCGGCGCCGAGGTCACGCACACGTGGTCCGCCCAGGATTACCAGGCGGTCAACCTCATGCCGTTCTTCGGCAAGCTGCCCCGGGGGCGCGGCAAGATACTCTTCGGCACCGGCTACAACAAATGGGGCATGACCAACGGCGTGGCCTCGGCCCTGGACATCGTCTCCGAGATCACAGGCAGCCCCCAGCCCTCCTGGGCACGCACCATCCACAGGCGGACCACCGGCCCCCGGGGTGCAGCGTCGACTGTGTCCTTCAACCTGGACACCCAGCTGCAGAACGCCCGGGACAATGCGGCCCTGAAAGACAAGCCACCGGTCACCGAGGAAACCCGCCCCGCGGAAGGCACCGGGGTCACCGGGCTCTTCCACGGCAAGCCCGCGGCCGTCTGCACCGTGGACGGCCTGGTGTGCCGGCTGTCAGCGCACTGTGCCCACCTCGGCGGAATTGTGCACTGGAACGACGCCGAACAGTCCTGGGATTGCCCGCTGCACGGTTCCCGTTATTCCGCCGAAGGCAAGCTCCTGGAGGGCCCAGCGACCCACAACCTGCTCAAGCTGCAGTAGGAACGCGCTACAGGTCCGCGAGCGCCGTGCCCGGGTTCTCGATGGCGTCCGCCACATAGCGGAGGAATCCGGCCGCGGTCTCGCCGTCGCACACCCGGTGGTCGAAGGCCAGGGTCAGTTCGGTGACTTTCCGGACCGCCAGCTGGCCGTCGACCACCCACGGCTTGTCGATGATGCGGCCAAGGCCCAGCATGGCCACCTCGGGGTAGTTGATGATCGCTGCCGATCCGTCCACGCCGAACACGCCGTAGTTGTTCAGGGTGAAGGTGCCGCTGCCCAGTTCCGCAGGGGTGGCCTTGCCTTCGCGCGCGACGGCGGTCAGGCGGCGGATCTCCGCGTCCAGTCCGCGGGCGCTGAGCTTGTCCGCACCGCGGACCGAGGGGACAACGAGCCCGCGTTCGGTCTGCGCCGCGAAACCGAGGTTGACGCCGTCGAACGCGACGATCTCCTGGCTGCCGTCGGGCAGGGTCTCGAAACGCGTGTTCAGCTCCGGATACTTCTTCAGCCCGGCCGTGACGAAGCGCGCAATGAAGGCCAGCAGGCCCGGGGTGTGCTGGTCCCCGGCCTTCTTCAGCCCGGCCCGCATCTCCAGCAGCGCGGTGGCGTCGACATCCACCCAGACCGTGGCCTCGGGGATCTCGGACCGGCTCTTCGCCATGTTCGCGGCCACGGCCTTGCGCACGCCGCGGACCGCTGAGCGCGAGGCCACCGGCAGTCCGGTCCGGGCGTCCAGGGGCCCGGCAGTCGCTTCCGCAGCGGCGGTCGCGGGGGCAACCTTCCGAGGTTCCGCAATCGCGGCCTCCACATCGCGGCGCAGAATGAGCCCGCTCTCCCCCGACCCCGGAACAGAATCCAAGGAAACCCCATGATCCCGCGCCATCTTCCGCACCAGCGGCGAAATGACGGCAGACAACTTCCCAGGAACCCGCGACGACACCTCAGAGAAGGACAGTTCAGGCGCGGCAGCAACCTTCCGAGGCCGCGTCCGCCGAGCCTCACCCCCGCCGGACGTCCCGTAACCAATAAGCACATTCCCGGACCCGGCCCGCTCCTCAACGCGATAGGCCTCGGCGGCAGCAGAGGCGGACGGGGGGCTGACAGCCGAAGCCGCGGACGACGAGACAGCAGAAGGTGCGTCGACAGCCGAAGCCGGAGCGGATGATGCCGCCCCGGGAGACGAGTCGACGGCGGAAGCCGGAGCAGGCGATGCCGCCCCGGGAGTGGCATCGGGCCTGCCTGAGCCGGCAGCATCGTCCGCAGGACGGATGCTGTCCGGCGAAGGGGCGGGGGCGGCATCGCCTGCGGAGGCGCCGGTACCCGCAACATCCTGCTCGGCGGACCCAGCCGAGACCCCAACCGGAGCCACCGAGATCAGCGGCTTCCCGACGTCGAGCGTCTGGCCGGGTTCGCCGTGCAGCACAGCCACGGTGCCGGCGTACGGCGAGGGCACCTCCACGACGGACTTGGCGGTCTCGACCTCGGCGATGGGCTGGTCGACGCGGATTTCGTCGCCCACGGACACGAGCCAGCTGAGGAGCTCGGCTTCGGTGAGGCCTTCGCCGAGGTCCGGGAGGCGGAAGACTTGCAGTTCGGCGCTCATGGTCAGTTCTCCCATTGCAGGTCGTCGACGGCGTCGAGGATGCGGTCGACGCTTGGCAGGTAGTAGTGCTCCAGCTTCGGGGCCGGGTACGGGACGTCGAATCCCGTAACGCGGCGCACGGGGGCGGCGAGCTGGTGGAAGCAGCGTTCCTGGACCCGGGCCACGATTTCCGAAGCCACGGAGGCGAAGCCGTGCGCTTCGGCAATCACCACGGCGCGTCCGGTCTTGCGCACGGATGCGGTGACCGTCTCGTCGTCGAACGGCACGATGGTCCGCACGTCGATGACCTCGAGGGAGCGGCCTTCCTCCGCGGCAACTGCCGCCGCGGCGAGCGCGGTGGGGACGGAGGGGCCGTAGGCGATCAGGGTGGCGTCCGTGCCGGAGCGGGCGACGGCGGCGCGCCCCTCGCTGCTGTTTCCTGCGGCGCGGTTGGCGGCGTGCTCGGCAGCCAGCGCCTCCAGGTCCACTTGGTCCTTGGACCAGTACAGCTTCTTGGGCTCCATGAACATCACGGGATCGTCGGAGTCGATGGCTTCGCGCAGCATCCGGTAGCCGTCGGCAACGGTGGCCGGGGTGAAGACCTTCAGGCCGGCCGTGTGGGCGTAGTAGGACTCGGAGGAGTCGCAGTGGTGCTCTACGCCGCCGATCCCGCCGGCGTAGGGCACGCGGATGACCATGGGGAGCTTGAGGGCGCCGCGTGTGCGGTTGTGCATCTTGGCCACGTGGCTGACGATCTGTTCGAAGGCCGGGTACGCGAAGGCGTCAAACTGCATTTCGATGACGGGGCGCATGCCGTTCATGGCCATGCCCACGGCCATGCCCACGATCCCGGATTCGGCCAGCGGGGTGTCGAAGCAGCGCCGTTCGCCGAAGGTGTCCATAAGGCCGTCGGTGATGCGGAAGACGCCGCCCAGGCGGCCGACGTCCTCGCCGAAGACCAGCACCGAATCATCGTCCCGCATGGCATCGGCCATGGCGGTGTTGAGGGCCTTGGCCATGGTGACGCTCTGGGGCTGCCGGGCTTCCGCCGCTGCGGCCGCGCTGGCTGCTGCACGGGCGGTGGCGGCGCTGACGTTGCCGTTCGCCTCCGAAGACGTGGTCACGGTGGGGCTCACTTTCCGGCCTCCTTCTGTGCGGCCTTGCCGGCCTCTTCGCGGGCGAGTTCGTCGGCCAGCAACGCGGATTGTTCGCTGAGCTGGGGGGTGGGGACGGAGAAGACGTAGCGGAACAGGTTCTGGGGTTCAACCGGAACGTCCTCGCCGAGGCCTTCACGCAGTTGGGTGGCGACCGCCTCGGCGTGCTCCGTGATCCGGGCGGCGCCGTCGTCGTCGAGCAATCCGCAGCTCCTGAGGTAGGTGTCCATGCGGCTGAGCGGGTCCTTGGCTTTCCATTCGCTGACTTCGGCGTTGTCCCGGTAGCGGGTGTCGTCGTCGGCGTTGGTGTGGGCCTGCATGCGGTAGGTGTTGGCTTCGACCAGCAGCGGCCCGGAGCCTTCGCGGGCCAGCTTCACGGCCCGGTCGAGCACGGCCAGCAGGGCCACGAGGTCGTTGCCGTCCACGCGTTCACCGGCCATGCCGTAGCCCACGGCCTTGTGCGCCAGGGACGGTGCCACGGACTGGTGGCTCAGCGGCACGGAGATGGCGTACTTGTTGTTCTGTATGAAGAAGATCACGGGCAGGTGGAAGACGGCGGCGAAGTTCAGGGCCTCGTGGAAGTCCCCCTCGCTGGTGGCGCCGTCGCCGCACATGGCCATCACCACGGTGTCCTCGCCGCGCAGCTTGGCAGCATGGGCCACGCCGACGGCGTGCAGCAGCTGGGTGGTCAGCGGGGTGCACTGGATGCCCACCTTGTGTTCCTGGGGGTTGTATCCGCCGTGCCAGTCGCCGCGGAAGATCGTCATGGCCTGCACCGGGTCCACGCCTTTGGCCATGACGGCGACGGCGTCCCGGTAGGTGGGGAACAGCCAGTCGCCTTCAGCCAGGCACATGGCCGCCGCCACCTGGCAGGCCTCCTGGCCGTGGCTGGAGGGATAGACGGCCATGCGGCCCTGGCGCACCAGCGCCGAGTTCTGGTCATTGACCCGGCGCCCGACGACGAGGCGCTCGTAGGCGGCCATGAGCTCGGCGTCGCCCGGAATGGGATATTCGTGGCCGGGTTCGGTGCCCTGTTCAGCTTCGGGCTTGAGCGTGCCGTCCGGGGCCACCATCTGGATCTGATGGCGGGCCGGGAGCATGTAGTCCTCGACGCTGATGCCGAACTTGCGCTGTACCTCGGATGCCTGGTCCGTGGTGGACTCCTGGCTTGCGGAGATCGTCATTGGTCCGTCCTTCACGCATAGGTCCCTTCCCAACACTCGCGAGCTCGTGTCGGGACCCTCGGGACGATGCTTACACTATTTGCCTCAAGTATGGTCCTCGCTGAAGATTCGTATCCAGCGCTGGCCGGAATCGTGGAAGACCTTTCAGGAAGCGGCTAGTCTGGAAGACGAATTGCAGAATGTGAGCTGGGTTACCGGCCGCAGGTGGACAAATCGTGCGCAAGCGTTCCTGCAGGAAGGAAGGATCCATGGCTGAAACAGGGCAGGAACCGCCGGAGGTCCAGCAGGAGGCTTCGTTGGAAGTCGCGCTGGACGATGTGGACCGTGACATCATCGCCGAACTCACGCGCGACGGCAGGATGTCCGTCACGCAGGTGGCGGGAAATGTGCACATCAGCCGCGCCCACGCCTATTCCCGGATCGGGCGCCTCACCGGCGAAGGTGTCATCACCAAGTTCACGGCCGTAGTGGACCCGGTCAAGGCGGGGCTGAAGTCCTCGGCGTACGTGACACTGAAGGTGCAGCAGCATTCCTGGCGGACGCTGCGCGAACAGCTCCGGGCGATCCCGGAAGTCCAGCACATCGCCTTGGTGGGCGGCAGCTTCGATGTGATCCTGCTGGTGCGCGCCACGGACAACGTCCACCTGCGGCGGGTGATTTTCGACCAGCTGCAATCCATGCCGGGGGTCATCGACACCCAGACCTTCCTGGTGTTTGAGGATGTTGATACCCGATAGGTCCGTACAGCGGGAATATCCATCCGGTAATGCCGCCGCCCCGGTGATAAAGTCGGGTGGCGCACTGGGAGAATTCCGGACAGTTTATTGAACAACAATAAAAGCATTTCTCCCTGCCGGAATGCCGCCATTGATACAGGCCCGACAAGGAGATCACGTGAAGGTTCTCGTCACCGGCGCGGGCGGCCGCGTGGGACGCGCCGTACGAGCGAAACTGGACAGCTTGCCAGGCATCCGGCCGAGCTATCTGGTGAGTCCCCGGAACCCTCCACGCGGCGGCGCGGAAATCAGGGTCGACCTGGGCAGCCCGGGGATGCTGGCCGGCGTCGTCGCTTCCGTGAAGCCGGACGCCATCATCCACCTTGCTGCGATCGGCGGAGCGGCTTGCAACGACGATCCGCAACTCGCCGAGAAGGTGAATGTCCTCGGCACCCAGGTGCTGGCTGATGCGGCCGCCGAGGCAGGAACGTCGCGGGTGGTCTTTGCGTCCACCGCTGCGGTCTATGGCGACCAAAGACACCGCGCGGTCACGGAAAAAGACAGCGTGGACCTCAGAGGCAGGTACGCCGAAATGAAATTCCGCGGGGAGCAGATCCTGCGCAGCTATTCGGACTCTGCGGGACGGTCCAGCGTCGCCCTGCGGATCTTCAACGTCTACGGAGAGGGCTTTTCGGATTCCCTTGTGTTCCGGCTGCTCAATTCAGCTGAAAGCAACCCTCTCCGGCTCCACGGGCTGGACACTTTTGTGCGGGACTATGTGCACGCCGACGACGTTGCCGAGGCCCTGTTGCTGGCAGTGGATCTACCCCTCGCGGGAGGCCACGAGACGTTCAACATCGGTACAGGCACCCCGACCAGCAACCGCCGACTCGTCGAGCGCCTGAGCATCAACCGGACGCTCCATTATGAAGTCGCCGAGGCTCTGGACAGCTACAGTTGCGCTGACATCAGTTTGGCGCGAAAAGTCCTGGGGTTCTCGCCGAAACACTCCCTGTAAGGCGGGGTCCCCATGGGATCGGGCTGCGCGGACTAGGCAGGTTGGCTTCTTTGGAACCACTCCAGCGTTCGTTGGATTCCGGTCTCCAGGTCCACCGGCCGGACGTCCGGGAAAAGTTCGGACATCAGCCGGCCGTCACTGCGCGAGGCCCTGACATCGCCGGCACGCGCCTCTCCATGGATGACGGGCAGCGCCGCGCCCATTGCACGCTCGATCGTTGAGATCACTTCCAGCAGGGTGCTATTGGACCCGAAGGCGAGGTTGACCGGCCCCTCGGAGCTCAACTGCCGCTGGCATGCGGAAAACAGAACGTCGCAGACCGTATCCACGTACGTGAAATCGCGTGACTGCAGGCCGTCTCCGTGAACTTCGAGGGATTCACCGCGCATGGCCGAATCGAGGAATTTCGGAATGACCGCAGCATACGCGTGACCGGCACGCTGCTGGGGCCCGTAGACATTGAAGAAACGGAAGGCCAGCGTCTTCATCTGGTATGAGCGGCCGTACGCAAGGGCATACGACTCGGCCGCCAGCTTGCTGGCTGCGTACGGGCTGACCGGCCGCGTCCAGTCATTCTCGGATTTCGGCAGCACGGGGTTGCTGCCGTAGACAGAGCTTGATGACGCTACGACGACGTGCTGCACCTCGTTGGCCCGGGCCGCTTCCAGGACGTTCAAAGTACCCGTTGCATTGGCGTGGTGGCTCGGAATGGGGCGCGCGATCGAGCGGGGCACACTCCCAAGCGCCCCCAGGTGCACCACCGAGTCGACACCGCGGGTGGCCTCGTGCAGGAGCTCTTCATCGAGGATCGACCCTCTGAACAGCGACGCCTTCAGGCCGTCGAGGTTCTCCTCATAGCCCGTGCTGAAATCGTCAATCACCACGATTTCTGCGGAAGGGTCTTTTTCATTGAAATAGCGGACCAAGTTCGAACCGATGAATCCGGCCCCGCCGGTTATCAAAACCTTCATAGGGTAGTGCACTCCTTGACGTGTTCTCCAACCATGCGCATCCCGTTCAAGCGATGCCCGTTACAGCAGTTCAACCGACGCCCCCGTCAACACGTTCTTTGTGTCGAGCACAGGCACGTCCAGCACGTTGAGGATGTCCAGGTCGAAGTCGTCGTGATCCGTGACCAGGACGACGGCGTCGACCCCCTTGAAGGTGCCCGCTTCGAAGCGGGCCTTCTCCAGGCCTGCCGGCCAATGGTGGTCTTCAACCATGTCATCCACCCCGACCACCGAGGCACCGAATTCCTCAAGCATCTCCCTGATGCGCAGGGAGGGGGCCTCGCGGACATCGCCCGTGTTTTTCTTGTAGGCAAGCCCCACCAAGGCTACCCGGGATCCCTTCATGGACTTGGACTGGTCGTTGAGTGTCATCAGCAGACGGCGGACCACGTAATCCGGCATGTGGTCATTGATGTCATTTGCCAACTCAACGAACCGGAACGTATGGCCCAGCTGCCGCCGGACCCGCCATGACAGGTAGCTGGGGTCGACCGGGAGGCAATGGCCGCCGACCCCGGGCCCCGGTACAAATTTCATGAAGCCAAAAGGCTTGGTCGATGCGGCCTCGATTGATTCCCAGAGATTCACGCCCAGCCCGCGCGAGTAGATCGCCAGTTCGTTGACCAACGCGATGTTCACGTGGCGGAAGGTGTTCTCGAGAAGCTTCGTCATTTCGGCTTCCTTGGGCGAACTCACGGGAACAGTGCGCTCCACAAGTTCGTCATAGAATCCCTTGACGTGTGCCAGGGACTTCGGCCCGATTCCGGAAACGACCTTCGGCGTTTCGACGAAGCCCCACGTCTGGTTCCCGGGGTCGATTCGCTCCGGGCTGTAGCCGACGTGGAAGTCCACATCAGCCACGAGCCCTGAACCTGCTTCCAGGATGGGAACAAGGATCTCCTGGGTGGTACCGGGATGGGTTGTTGATTCAAGGACCACCGTGGCACCGGGGCGGACATAGCGTGCAAGCGCTGTAGCCGACTCCACGATATAGCTGAGATCAGGGAGGCCTTCCCTCAGGGGAGTCGGCACGGTGATTACGGCGTAGTCGAAGCCGGCGGCATCTTCATAGTCAGCCGTTGGCAGGAACCGCCCCGTGGACCGGTTCCTGCGGAGCGTGTCATCTGAAATGTCGCCTACGTAGGACGCCCCCTGAAGCAAGCTGTCGATGCGTCGCTTGTCGATGTCGATCCCGACCACATCGAAACCGACCTCGACAGCGCGCATCGCCACAGGTAGGCCGACATACCCCTGCCCGACGACTACGGCTTTCTTCACGCCATCCATTCAGATCTCTTCCTTCTGTTTGGTTACCGAACACCCGGAGTCAACGTCGACCCCGACAACAGCTTGCATTCAAGCGGATGTTTGAACGCCGGGGCGCCCTCGTTCCGCAGGTTCCGCCGGTTCCTCCGCGGAATCACCAGGCCACCCTGCTTCCTGGCTGTTCTTCTTCCATCTGATGGCGAGCATTCCGGCAGCGAGGAAACCGCTCATTGTTCCGTACCCGGCGACACAGGCCCACGCCGCTCCGATGCCGCCGTTGCCGGGAACGATCAGGACGAGGAAGGCCGCCATTGCAAGCAGGCCGACGATTCCGGTCCAGCTGGAGAGTTTGATGTGGCCGGCGCCCGCCACGGCCCGGCTCAAGACAAGATAGGGCGACAGTGCAATCTCGGCCACCACGAGGACCCGGACGATATCGACAGCCATGACGTAGTCCGAGCCGAAGACGAACGGGATAAGCCAAGGAGCTGCCAAGGAAAGAAGCCCCGCGTACACGGCAGTGGCACCCGCCGCCAGGCCGGTGAAAACCGCGAGTTTCCTTGGCGTTACCTGGCCTTGTGCCGCGTCACGGAAAGCCACCTGGCCAATGGAATTCGACACGACCTGGATGAGGCTCGCCGGCGTGGTGGCCACAGCGTACAGCCCCACCGCGCGGGTATCTGCGAACACGGCGAGGAGGTACTGATCAAGACGGTATGCGACCGACTGCCCTAAGTTCATGCCCATAAGCCCCGCTCCCTGCCGCAGCAGCACCCTGGCACCGCCAGGCTCCGGGGACCCGGACTTGGAAAAGTGCGCGGCGTCGATCATCTTGATACCGAGCACACTCCGGGTGAGGAACCCGGCGGTATAGGCCAGGACTGCGTGATAAAGCTCGAAGCCCAGCAGCCAGAAGCAGAGCAGGAGGCTCGCCGTCACTCCAAAACCCACCGTATTGGCCAGGGAGGCCTTGCTGGGGTAGCCGACCGCGCTGAGGGCGTCCGACACTTGGTTAGCGAAGAAGGCGCCAATTCCAAGGGGAACCAAGGCAAGGACAAGCTGGGCCAGATTGAGGTCCAGGCCAAACAGCTTCACCATGAGGAACGCGACACAGATCAGCACAAGGATCTGGACCCCGGCAAGCCACAGCGTCGTGACGGCGTAAACGCGGAGGGTCACGCGGGAGTCCCGTGGAAGGAGCACACGGACCGAGATATTCGTGCCGACTCCACTGACGAGCGAGACGATCGTGACCGTAGTGATCAGCAGTGCCAGCACACCCCGGTGATCAGGGACCAGCATCCGCGCTGTGACGACACCGCAGAGAAGGGCCACGAAAAGGCCGAGGACACTCCAGAAAGTCGTTCCGAGCACCTCCTTGCCGGAACCGGAGCGGATTGCGCGCATTATTGGCTTCATGTTGTCTGACGTCCTCGAAGCCAGGTGAGCAAGAGCGCCACCAGGATCAGGGCAGCACCGCCTGTTGCCCACGCGAAAATTGGGGCAAAGGAGTTCCTGACGTGCATCAGGAGGAGGGATGCCGTTACACCGAGCAAGGCAAGCGGGACAGGCCGTGGCGAGGTGACGCAAAGCCGCGAGGCCACGAGTCCGGCAAGTCCCAGCACGAGGATGATCCCGCCCACACCGAAGTTGTGGTGTCCCTCGGCGATGATCGATCCGCCGATCGTACCCACCCGGCTGGCGATCTCCGCGTTCATCAACCGGAAATCGGTCGCGGCATCGACACGTTCCAATCCGAGCAACCCTGCAATGCCACGCTCCAGCGGGGCAACGTAGGTTGCACCTTCCAGGTAAGGCTCCTTACCGGCTTCATGCCATCCGATGCTCGTAACGACCACCCGGGCCGAATATCCCATCTCTTCGATGGCCTTGATCGGCGATGCCGACACTTCATGGATTGCGGTACCGCCCAGGCCCTCGCCACGGACCTGCTGGACGGCGGAGATTCCCACCAAGCCGACGAGGACGGCAAGCACCATCACTGAAGCGGAGGGCACCTTGTGGCACCGGATGTAGACCGCAAGTGCCGCAACCACGGGGAACAGCGATTCGCTTCGCAGGCCGATCGGCAACGCCAAGGCCAGAAACGCCAACAGACAGATCAAACCGGCCCGGGAAAGCGGACGCTTCGTGTCCTGTGCAATCAGGGCTGAGCCGATGGTGATGCCGAAATAGATGATTCCCACCGAATACTCGCCCGTCGTGGCGAGGTACTCGCTGTAGCTCCGCAGGAAGAAGAGCGGTCCAAGCTGGGAAATGCACACGGCAATCCATGAAGCAATCGACGCAACGAGTGTCGCTCCGCCGACGTCAACCAAGGAGTTGCGCATCGCCTTGTCCCTCTCCGGATCCGTCACCTGCGCCGGGCCCAGTCGCGGGAACGATTCGTTCGACATCCACGCGACAAAACCAATCGCAGTGGCATAACTGAGCAATCCGATGTCAACGAGATAGGCGGCGCGGATCATCAGCGCGTCGCTGTACCAGCCGGTCCACGTTCCATCAAGGAAGGACGCGATCTGTCCGTTGTTGATGGCCGGTGAAAGGTACAAGCCAAGGTGGAACAAGCAGAGAATCAGGAAGTAGAGGAAGGGGAACGACCAGACACCGTCCTTCAGAGAGTTGGCCACCAGGATGCCGAGAACGAGGGCCAGCATCAGGGACAGGACCGCTATCCCCTGGATGTTCCCCCGCTCAAAAGCCGGCCAGAGCATGAGGAGCGTCAGGAGTCCGGCCGATCCGAGATGGGCAAGAATCGCTCCCGAGAATTTCATCCGGGGGCGCGCCACACGGGGATGCCGGTACCGAAGGAGGGTCTCAGTGCTCACAGGGACCACAACCTCCGGTAATTGAGGACGGCCTTCTCGATATCGAAATCTGTCCCGCGCAATGAGGCGGCCAGCTCCGCGCGCCGCGCCGCAGTCAGCTCTTCGCCGAGTTGTTCGGCCATGGCATCTGCCCAGACCTGCAGGGGCTCCTCCAGGGAAAGGATGCGCACACCGCTGATCATCTGCGCGATGTAGGAAGCGCCCGGAACATCCGATGCCAGTACGGGGGTACCTGCAGCCCTTGCTTCGACAATGACGCCGGGAAGGCCTTCGAGGGTCGAGGTAAACAGCAGCAACCCGGCCGAAGCCAGAATGTCGGGCACGTCCTCGCGTTCGCCGGCGTAGTGAACTCGGTCGGTGATCCCGAGCTGGTCTGTCAGGGAGAGCCAACGGGACCGGTTCTCCTTGGCCTGGCCGGCATCCACGCCGTCACGACCCACAAACACCAGCATTCCTTTTGGATGGGTCCGGGCGTATTCGCCAAAGATCCGGATCGCGCCGTCCCGGTTCTTGGTCGCGATGTCCGCGCGTCCGACGTGGACGATCATCGGTTCATCAGGTCCTAGCCCGATTTCCGAACGCAGGTCCCCCTTCGCCGTCCCACGGAACCTGCCCAGGTCGAATCCGGTCACGAGAACCCGGCAACGCGGATCCTGTTCCCAGTTTTCGTTCCACGCAACACTGAGCGTCGAAGGCGCGATTCCGACGATGTCCGTTGCAAACATGTTCAGCAGCCAGCGCAGCACCGCATACCGGGCCCGCACAAGGGCGGGCTGTTCCGAGCGAAGTGCTCCGTCACTGCTGAAGTTGGCGATGCGCTTGCGGGCGCCCCCCAAGGCCGCCAAGGCAAGGATGAAACCTGAGGCAAGGTGGACATGGGAATGGACTGCCCGGATGCGGTTCCTCCGGATAAAGCTGATGAAGCGCCACGCGAAAACAGGACTAGCGAGGCGAATCGGGACGATGCTTGCGCCGGCCTCCTTGTATTCGGCGGCCAATGAGCCTTCCCGGCCCGTCAGGGTGACCATGGCAAGATCGACATCCTGGCCGTTCAGCTGGCGGGCGAGCTCCAGCATCCGCATCTCCACGCCGCCGCGGTCGACGGAGCCAAGGACGTGGATGACGGTATGGTTCCCTGAACCGGTCATGGTCATTTCGTGCCCACCGCCGTCACGGAGGTCAGGCGCGCAAAAAAGTCGTCGACCCTTCCCGGATCCAAGGACCGTCCCAAGGCACGGGCGCGCGCGAGGTTGTCGATGGCCTGGCGCTTAAGCCATTCGTCGTCGGAGATCCGCTTTTCCAGGAGCCTCGTAAGTTCGGTGACGGAACCGGGAGTGACCAGGCACTCAGAGGGCAGGAGTTCGGGAATCCCGCCCACGTTCGAGCCAATGCATGGCAGACCGAGGGCCATGGCTTCAGCCAATGCGCGCGGCACGCCTTCGGTGCGGGAAGGCATCGCGAAAAGGTCCGCCCGATCCACGATTTCACGGACTTTGACCGGTGATTCCAAGTGTCCGAAGAAGCGAACCTGCTGCTCGATGCCCAGCCTCTGCGCAAGCTCTACCAAGGTCTCATGCATGTCCCCGCCGCCGATCAGCCACAGCCGGATCCGTTTGCCCTGGGAGTTCAGCCGAGCGACTGCTTCGAGCAGCAAATCGTGGCCCTTGTACATCTGCTTGTGGGTCCCGACAGCCACCACCGTGGTGAAGTCACGCCGAGGGTCCGGGACCTTTGCCGCTGCCGCGAAAGCCTCCGCCGTCAAGGACGTGCTGTTCCAGGCCAGGGACGCCGACCCGGGACGAAGCGGGTAGCGTGCCTGGAGGGTCCGCTCCGATACGTAGATCGCGCCGTCGACACGCGCAATCTGGGTGGCCATGAAGAGCCTCGCGCACCATGCAAGGGCAGACCCAAGCCGACCGGCCACGCCCGACTTGAGCAGATCGTAGGGGTCGCCCACCACGTGGGCAAAGGTCCGTGCGCCGATCCGCTTTCCTGCTCGGAGCGTCAGGGCGCCAATGACTCCGGGGAACCTGCCTCCGTAGACCGCGGCAGAATCGACACAGGCCTGACGGATGGCTTTGCGCACGCTGAGGAATCGCGTCGCCGCCCCGCGCGCTCCCCGGTAGGACGGTACAGCCACAACCGAGACGCCTGGGCCTTCCACCGCCTTGCCGGAATCCCGTGTGCCGCTTTCCACGCGGGCCACGATCCTGACCTCGTCGAAACTGCGCAGCCAGAGAGAGTGGCTTTCGTACCATTCCTGCGAGGAATCGGAATAGACAGTGCCGTCCGGGCCGCGATGGAGCCGCGCTTCCGTGGCGTAATAGAGAATGCTCGGGTCATTCGGCATTGGGAGCCCCTTTGTCGGATCCGGGCATTCCCGGCAGGAAATCAGTCATTGTGTCCTTCGGGCGAGTGGTCACCTTAAAGCGTCCTCGCCGGGCGGACCCGCATAGAAGCGATACTGCATTTCCCAAAGACGTTCACGGTCAAACCAGCGGGTCACGAACCGCTTCGCATTTTCGGCCATTGAGTCAGCCTCCCCCGGATTCGCAAGTACCCTGTTCAGGGCGCTGGACAGCTCCGCGGAATCGTCAATCGGAACAACCAGACCGCACTCGGAATCAGGGACTACATCCCGGACACCTGTTGCGTCGGTCGCCACAATAGGTGTCCCCGACGCGGCGGCTTCCAGGAGAACCGTGGGCAGCCCTTCCCTCCTCGTCGGCAGGCAAAACACATCCATTGCGCCATACACGCCCGACGTCGCGTCGAGATTGCCGGTCCGCCGGACCCAGGGTTCCTGGAAAGCTGCAACCGTTTCGGCTCGGAGTCCCTCAACTGCATCATCGGGTCCGACCAGGAGCAGGAAGACGTCTCCGAGATCCTCACGCAACGACTTCATGGCTTCGATCAGGGTGTCCAGGCCCTTGTCGGCCGTGATCCGACCGACAAAACCGACCACCTTTGCATCGAGTGGAATTCCGTATCGATCCCGGACCGCGCGGCGCAGGGACTGGTCGCTGCCGTCCAGTTCATAGGTGGCAACATCCACGCCGTTTGCGGAACCGCGCCCCAAGACGCGCACCGGTCCGCGGAGCCCGGCTTCGGCAAGCTGCTTCCGCAGGCCGTCGCCGACCGCCACGACGTCGGTGGACAGGCCCATGATGAACCGCTCGATGAGGAGCATCAGGTGCCGGCCGCGTCCCTGCATGGTCTCCGCGCGAAGGCCGTACACGCAGTACACCCTCCGCGGTACGCGAAGGAGCCACGAAGCCACCGAACCGAGCAGTGAAGCCTTTGGCGTGCCATACACAACAAGCCTGGGCCGGAGCTTCATGACCAGCGCAAGCACTTTCAGGAGGGCTTTTGCGTCTGCAAGGAGGGAAGGATCCCGTTCCATGTGCAGGACGTGGCCTTCCACTTGGTCTTCGGACAGCACCTGGCCCAGGATGCCGCTGTCGCTGGAGGCGACAGCTACGTTCAAGCCCTTCTTACGAAGGAAGCCCAATTGCCCGCGGAGCTGTGAATTGACGGAGATATCCGTTGTCTGAATGAACAGGATGTCGGTTCCGCGGGAACCTGCCTTGCCCGATCCATTCTCTGTCTGCGCATCCGGGCTACGCATCGGCATTCACGCGTCCTTGCTCCTCGATACCCTGTCCGAACCAGAGGACCTCCGCCCGCCTGACAGTTCCCTCGACACCACGGATGCCCAGCCTTGCGATCGAATAGCCGGCGCCCAGCAGAAATTTGCACAACGCGGGCGGAAGGTGAAGCGGTTCCCTTAAGCCATAACGGAGAAGCACATCCCGGACAGTGAGCCCTTCCCACGGCTGAACGCTCACCGCGGGCAGCTGCAGGGGTCCGTCGCCCACCCGAAGTACGAAGCCGGCGAGGCCTTCGATGCTCGAAACCGGTGACGGCGCGTTGCCTGTGCCCGCCACGCTTGCCAGAGGCGAGCGTGCGAAGCGTTCAAGGGCCGACGTCGTGGTCCGGCGGGGATCCTGGATCGACGTCGCCCGGATGATCCGTGCCTTGGTCCGGTCGGCTACCGTTTCCTGTTCCATCAAAAGACGCAGGACCCGTTCGCCCAGCGCCTTTGAACGCGAATAAGGTGAAAACGGTGCCTGTTCCCAAGAGCTGTCCAGGACCGGCTTGCGTCCCTGGACGGCGCCGCTGCTGATGTGGAGGAAGCGGCCTGCCCCGGCCCGTCGTGCCGCAAGGAGGAGCAGGGCCGGAAGCGCGGCATTCGCACCATGGAGCTCCGGGCTGTCCTGCGCGTCGGGGGTCGCAAGTCCGGCCGCGTTCACCACAACGTCCTTCCCGGACAACAGCAGCGAAAGTTCCTGGATCCGGTCTTCGAGCCGCGACACCGAGTCGACGACGTCCTCGGGCGACCACGCCCCGTCGGCGAGCAGGCGCGGTGCGGCCACGAAGGACACGTTGTGGCCCGCGCCTGCAGCGGCCCCGGCAATCGCACTGCCGACGAAGCCACTCGCGCCGACAACGGCCCAGGATTTACTCATGCGCGCTGCTCCCCCGGTCATGACGCGCCAGCCGGACGGAGCCGTACCGCCGCAGGATCGCCGGAAGGGCCAAGTAGCCGACAACGACGGCGCAGGCGACGGCCCCGCAGCCCAGCGCACCCCAGAAACCGGAATTCGCTGCCGCCAGCCCAAGCAGGCCCGTCACGCAACTAGCCGATGAAACAAGGATGGCGATACCCACGTGCGACAGGCCGAGGTCTTCCAGCTGGTGGTAGACATGGGTTCGGTGCGACTCATACCAACGCTGGCCGCTGAAGATCCGCCAACAGAGCGTGAAGCCGGCGTCGGCGAGATAGATGACAACGGGCGCCGCAACCATGACCGGTGACACGCCAGCGCTCACAGCGCCCACAGCGATAACGGAAACCGCAGCGCCGAGAAGGTAGCTGCCGCTGTCACCAAGGAAAAACGAACCGCGCCCAAGATTCCACGGCAGGAAGGCAAGATACGCCGCACCCAGCACGAGGCCCGCCCCGATCATCCACGGCTGGTCCGAAACCCAACCGATGAGTGCGTAGACCACCCCGAAAACAATCCCATGGAACCCCGAGATCCCGTCAACGCCGTCCAAAAAGTTGGCCACGTTGATGAACCCTGCGATGAAGAGGCCCCCCAGCGGCAACATCCATGCCGGGCCGCCCGTCGCGGCAAGGATGGCCCCCGTGGCGGCGAACGCGGTGAGCAGCTGGTATCCGACCCGATGCCGGATCGGAAGCCCGGAGACATCTTCTGCCCAGCCGATTCCCGCCGCAGCGACGGACGCACAAAGTACGATCACGAGGATCCAAGGATCGGAGGTGCTCCCCCAGGCGAGGATCGCGAGGTATCCGACGACGAACCCGAGCAGCGTTGCCAGCCCCGCCCCGCGGATGGCAGGCAGCGAATGCGATGAGCGTTCGCTCGGTATGTCCACGACGTTGAGGCGGAAGAGAAGGGGCTTGATCACCAAAGGAGCCGCAAGGCTAACGAGCAAGGCCAGTCCGACGGCCACCAAGGTAAGGCTCACACGCGCCCCTTTGAGACAAGGTCATCCTGTCCGATTTCACGGGACTCACCGTTGAAATGTTGTTCCCAGCGTCCAAGGTCGAGGTCCTCGGGCTTCAAAGGAACGGCCGTGGTGTGGGAAATCTTCGGGTGAATCGGACGGATGTCGAATTCACCGTGGCCGACCAGGACCTCGTGGAGTTTCTCGCCCTCGCGCAATCCGGTGTAGACAATTTCGATGTCCTTGCCGCTCGCGGCGATCATTCTTTCCGCAACATCCTGGATCCGGACGGGCTCGCCCATATCGAGGATGAGCACCTCGCCCGGACTGCCGATTCCGCCTGCCTGCACCACAAGCTGGCACGCTTCCGGGATGGTCATGAAGAAACGCGTCACATCGGGATGCGTGATTGTCAGCGGACGGCCGGCTGCAATGAGGGACTGGAACGTCGGAAGCATGGACCCCCGGCTGCCGATGACATTACCGAACCGCACCGAGAGGAACCGCACGTCCTCCTCCGCCGCGGCCCAGGCCGTCAACTGCTCAGCCAGCCGCTTGGAGTGGCCGAGGGCACTCGTAGGGTCGGCAGCTTTGTCGGTGGAGATATTGACGAAAGTGGAGACGCCCACGTCGCGCGCCGCCTGAAGGACATTCAAGGTGCCCAGAACGTTCGTCTTCCAGGCTTCGAGGGGATACTGCTCCAGCATCGGCAGGTGCTTGAGCGCCGCAGCGTGAAAGACGACCTCGGGACGGCGCTGACGGAAGATTTCGAGAAGAGCTTCAGGGTCCCTGATGTCCGCAAGAACTACGTCCTTGGTGTCAAGGAGGCCGTGGCCGGCAATCGAGATCTGGGCCCCCTGCAAGCCGGATTCATCGCGGTCCAGCATCATCAGTTCCGCGGGGTCGAACCGCGCAATCTGGCGGCAGAGTTCGGAGCCGATCGAGCCACCCGCACCAGTGACAAGGACGCGTTTACCGGCCAGGTAGCCTGCGATGGACGCGATCTCGGTGTCCACGGGGTGCCGGCCGATGAGGTCTTCGATGGCGATGTCACGCACGTCCGCCGGAGCAGCTTTCCCCGCCACGATTTCACTCAAGGTGGGGAGAACCTTGACTTGCAGACCGCAGGAGCCGGCAGCATCCGAAATTTCCCGCAGGAGCTCAGCCTCGGCCCGGGCGATTGAAACGATCAGGACTTCCGCGCCGGACTGGCGCGCGATGTCCCCAAGCTTGCTGCTGTCACCAAGTACCGGTACTCCCATGAGCCTCAAGTTCCGCTTGGACGGATCGTCATCGACGAGTCCGACCGGGAGATATGCGGAATACGAATCCGTCATCATATTGCGGACGATGATCTGGCCCATGTAGCCGGCACCATAGACAAGGGTCCGTTTGGCATCGCTGCCGGGCTTGGACAAGCGGTGTGCATTCAGGCGCCGAACGTACCGGGTGGCACCCATGAGGAGGAACGCCAGCGGCAGCGCAATCAACGTCGTGCTTCGCGGAATGTGCATCAGGGGCCCGAACAGGACGACGGGAACTCCGACAATCACCGCAACAGTAAGCACCGTGGCCAGAACTGCGGCTGCTTCCTCGAAGCTTCCGGAGCTGTACCGTCCGCGATAGAGCCAAAAAACCCAGCCGAGCACCAGCTGCGAAACAACAAGGGCACCGCAAATTGCGAAAACCGGGCTCCACGTTATCTGGTCGCCATCGAAGTCGTAGCGAAAGTAGACAGCTATGACGAGGCCGACTACCCAGGCCGCCACGTCAAGGAAAGATTGCACGCCGGTGTTGAAGGGAAACGTGCGCTTCCCTTTCCGTGAACTGCGTTCCCTTGCGGGTTCTCGGGGTTCATCCAGTCCTGTTTCCGGGTTGATCGCTGATCCGTCAGTGTTGGTCATTCCGTTGTCGCCCCCATGGTCCTTACGGAGTCTTATGAATTGATGATTTATGCCCGCACCCGTGGAGACGGGGGTGTACTGGTGTCACGAAGGCACAACAAACGTCCAGACTGGAACACTGACCTCCTTTGGTCCAAAGGAAGCGCGGTTCCACGTTTTTGCCCGGCACGGAATTTCCTTGGTCAGGCCCGGACGGAGGTATGGCGCATCTTGTCCCGTTTGGCCGCGGCGGTCCGTGGCCGCCTTTTGCCGTCATGCATTTCGGGTGTGTAGTCGTAATAGCTGTGCTCGCCCTTGCTTCCGGACAAACGGTTGACAACCAAGCCCAGCAAGCGGCCCCGAACGGCCTCGATATTACTGACCGATTTCGCAAGTTCTGCTTTTCTGGTCCGCCCGTCAACACTGACCACAAGCAGGACGCCGCTGGTGCTTGCCGCGAGAATCGATGCGTCGGTAACAGGCAGGAGAGGAGGCGCGTCAATGATGACCACCTCGTATTCGGCTTCCAAGCGGGCCAGGAGTTTTTCCATGGTCGGCGAGCCGAGCAATTCGCTGGGATTAGGAGCATTGCGCCCGGAAGTCAGGACGCGAAGCTGCCCGGCCGGACCCCACGACTGGATTGCGTCCTCCAGTTCCACGCGGCCGGTGAGGACGCCCGTCAATCCGACGGAGCCTTCCATCCCAAGGTACTTGGCAACCCGGGGGCGCCTGAGGTCGGCGTCCAGGAGCAGCACGCGGCTGCCGCTCTCTGCCAGCATGATCGCCAGGTTGACGGCCGTGGACGTCTTGCCTTCCCCGGGAATGGAGGAGGAGACAACCACGCTCTGCGGCCCTCCACTGAGGTTGGTGAATGCCAAGTGCGTGCGCAACTGCCGGAAGGCTTCGGCACGGGGACTGTATGGATCACCCTGCGTGACGATCGGGGTCTTCTCGACTGAAGCGTCCTGGGCAAAGGACCCAAGGACCCCCGCGCTCACGACCTTGTCCACATCGTCCTGGCTGCGCAGCTTGGTATTGAGGGCCTCACGGAGGAAGGCCGAGGCCAGGCCAAGGACAATGCCCGCGACCAATCCAAGCGCGAGATTCGTTATCGGCTTGGGAGATGAGGGGAACGCGGGAACCTGGGCTTGTTCAAAGACACTCAACCTGACCAAGGAAACATCCTCGACCGAGGTGACGCCCTTGATCAGCTGTTCGGCGGTCAGGTTGGCAATTTTCGCGGCTTGCTCCGCGTGGGCATCACTCGCCACAATGTCGATCAGCACTGTCTGGGGAGGTGCGGACGCCGTGATCCGGCCGGAAAGCTGGGCCGCGCCGCCGCTAAGTCCCAATTCATCGGCCACTGCCTGCAGCACCCGGGGGCTGGTTGCCAGGCTGACATACGAAGTCACCCGGTTTTGCGCGAACATGTTTCCCTGTGCGACGTCGGTGGCGGTGCCCCCGCCCCTGACCGAGACGAACAGTTGCGCCCGCGCTTCATACACCGGCGTTTGTGTCAGGGCCATCCCCAATGCTGCTGCAGCGACGGCAACGGTGACGAGCAGGATTGAGACCCACCGTTTACGAATCACGTGCAGATAGTTTTGCAACTCCAATTGGTTCCCCAATACTTCTTCGCTGTCCGCGAGTTTTCTAGCCAAGAGGCAAGCCGGCATCGTAAATCTAGTCAGGCATCATTACAACATGCGGCCCCGGCCATCTAGCAATCCAAATCGCAGCGTCACCGGATGTTACCGGAAGCTTCGTTCAGCCGAAATTCACATTCCCAAGGCGCTCCCCCCGTTCGCCCGCCGGTATTATTCCCGGTCAGTTCCCTGACTCAAGCAGCCCCAGCAGGTACTTTCCGTAGCCGCTCTTCATCAGTTCTTCGGCGCGGTGGCGCAGGTCATCACCGGAAATGTAGCCTTGGCGCCACGCGATTTCCTCGGGTGCGCCGATCTTGAATCCCTGGCGGTTTTCCACGGTGCGGACAAAGCTGGAAGCGTCATTGAGGTCGGCGAAGGTTCCGGTGTCCAACCAGGCGGTTCCGCGCGGCAGCACCTCGACGTGCAGTTTCCCTTTTTTGAGGTAAGTCAGGTTGACGTCAGTGATTTCAAGTTCGCCGCGGTCCGAGGGCCGCAGGCCTTTGGCGATGTCCACAACGTCGTTGTCATAGAAGTACAGGCCGGGCACGGCGTAATTGCTCTTCGGATTCGCGGGTTTCTCTTCAAGCGAGACCGCCTGCCCGTCGCCGTCGAACTCGATAACGCCGTACGCCGAGGCGTTCTGCACCCAGTACGCGAAGACGGCGCCGCCGTCGATCTCCGTGAAGCGCTCAAGCTGCTGGCCCATGCCTGGTCCGTAAAAAATGTTGTCGCCCAGCACCAGGGCCACGGCATCGCTGCCGATGTGCCGCTCCCCCAGGATGAACGCCTGGGCGAGGCCGTCAGGTGAGGGCTGCTCGACGTAGCTGAGGTTGATGCCGAAGTGGGAGCCGTCGCCCAGCAGCTGCTTGAACTGCCCGGCGTCCCGTGGCGTGGTGATCACGAGGATGTCGCGGATCCCGGCGAGCATCAGCGTGGACAGCGGGTAGTAGATCATCGGCTTGTCGTAGACCGGCACCAACTGCTTGCTGATCCCGAGGGTGATCGGGTGAAGCCTTGAACCCGTCCCCCCGGCGAGGATGATCCCGCGCATACGCCACATCATGTCCTCCCGGCATGGCTTCCGCAAGGCTAGAGTATGGATCCATGGAGAAGATCCTCGTCACGGGCGGGGCCGGATTCATCGGATCCAACTTTGTCCGTTACGCCCTGGCCCGCACCGGCTACGAGATCACGGTCCTGGATGCCTTGACATATGCGGGGCATCTGGAGTCGCTCGCCGGGCTGCCGCCCGAGCGCTTCCGTTTCGTGCACGGGGACATCGCCGACGCCGGACTGGTGGACGGGCTCATGGCTGCGGTTGACGCAGTGGTCCACTTCGCCGCCGAATCCCATAACGACAACTCCCTCCACGAGCCGCAGCCGTTCCTGGACACCAACGTGACGGGCACCTACACCTTGATCGAAGCCGCGCGCCGGCACAGTACCCGTTTCCACCACATCTCCACGGACGAGGTCTACGGCGACCTCCCGCTGGGTGATCCGGAGCGCTTCACCGAGACCACCCCTTACAACCCGTCCAGCCCGTACTCCTCAACCAAGGCCGCCTCCGACCTCCTGGTCCGGGCGTGGGTGCGTTCCTTCGGGCTGCGCGCCACGATCAGCAACTGCTCCAACAACTACGGCCCGTACCAGCACGTGGAGAAATTCATCCCCCGCCAGATCACCAACGTCCTGGACGGCGTGCGGCCCAAGCTCTACGGCGTGGGGCGGAATGTGCGGGACTGGATCCACGTGGACGACCACTCGTCCGCGGTGCTGGCCATCCTGGAACACGGAAGGATCGGCGAAACCTACCTGGTGGGCGCGGACGGAGAGCGGTCCAACAAGGACGTGGTTGAACTGGTGCTCGAGCGCATGGGCCAGGACCCGGGCGCCTACGACCACGTGCCCGACCGCCCCGGCCATGACCTCCGCTACGCCATCGATTCGTCGAAGCTGCGCGCGGAACTCGGCTGGACGCCGTCGTACTCCGACTTCGCCGCCGGGCTGGACGCGACGATCGCCTGGTACCGCGACAACGAGGACTGGTGGCGGCCGCAGAAAGAGGCGGCCGAGGCCCGCTACCTTGAGCAGGCCCGGCGCGTGCAGGCACACAGTGCCGAGGGAACCGCGTGATTTCGCAGTTGGCGGTCCGGGAGACGCCGATCCCCAGCCTGCTGCTGGTGGAAATGCCCGTACATGGCGACAACCGCGGCTGGTTCAAGGAGAACTGGCAGCGCCGGGCCATGACTGAACTGGGGTTGCCGGACTTCGGGCCGGTCCAGAACAACGTGTCCTTCAACGCCACGGCCGGCACCACCCGCGGCATCCACGCCGAACCCTGGGACAAGTTCGTCACGATCGCAGCGGGCCGGGCCTTCGGGGCCTGGGTGGACCTGCGCGAAGGGCCGGGATTCGGCCGGCTGTTCACCGCGGAGCTGGATCCGGGCACGGCCGTGTTCGTGCCGCGCGGCGTAGGAAACGCCTTCCAGACCCTGGAAGACAACACCGTGTACTCCTACTTGGTCAACGAGCACTGGTCCCCCGAGGCGAAATACACGCTCCTCAACCTGGCAGACGAAACCGTGGCCGTTCCCTGGCCCCTTCCGCTGGAACTCGCCGAGGTTTCGGACAAGGACCGCGGCCACCCGCGGCTGGCCCGTGTGGTGCCCGTCCCGCCGCGGCGCACGCTGGTGCTTGGAGCGGACGGCCAGCTGGGCAGGGCACTGAGGGCGGTGTACGACGGCGAGGCCGCCGTCGAGTTCGCCGCGCGGGACAGCTTCGACCTCGCTTCCCCGGAAGCCTTCGCCTCCCGCGACTGGCGCGACTACGACACGGTCATCAACGCCGCCGCGTTCACCGCCGTCGACGACGCCGAGACGCCGGAGGGACGCCGCGCCGCCTGGGAGATCAACGCCGCTGCCGTGGTGCGGCTGGCGCGGACCGCCGTCGAGCACCGGCTGACCCTGGTGCACGTGTCCAGCGACTACGTCTTCGACGGCGCCGGGCCGCACGCCGATGCGGGTCAGTGGGCGCCGCTGGGCGTGTACGGGCAGTCCAAAGCGGCGGGAGAAGCCGCCGTCAGCGTGGTGCCGCGGCACTACCTGGTGCGCAGCAGCTGGGTGGTGGGTGAAGGGAAGAACTTCGTCCGCACCATGGCCTCCCTCGCGGACCGGGGGATCAAGCCCGCCGTCGTCAACGACCAGACCGGCAGGCTCACCTTTGCGGAGGACCTTGCCGCCGGCATCCGGCATCTGCTCGATTCGAAAGCCCCCTACGGCAGCTACAACCTCTCCAACAGCGGCCCCGCGCAAAGCTGGGCGGAGATCGCTGCGGACGTCTTTGAACTCCGCGGCCGGCCCCGCAGCGACATCACGGGCGTGTCCAGCGCCGAGTATTTCAAGGACAAGCAGGCAGCCCCGCGGCCATCGGACAGCACCCTGGACCTCGCCGGAATCGAGGCTGCCGACTTCTTTCCGCCACCGGCGGGCGGGCGGCTCAAAGAGTACGTTTCACGCCTCTGACAGAGCTCCGAGGAATTCCGCCACATCCGCGGCCACCCGTTCGGGGCATTCCCACAGCACAAGGTGTCCGGTGCCCGCATAGATGACCAATTTCGCACCCGGGATCCGGGCCGCCAGGGCCTCCTGGTGTACGCGCGGGATCAGGGCGTCGTGGGCACCCTCCAGGATGAGCGTGGGCACCCTTATGGAGCGCTGCTCCGTGGGCGGCACGGCATCGCACAGACCGTCCAGGATCCCCTTCCAGGCCCGCGCGGGCATCGTCACGCCATCCTGCACCCGGTCCTCGATGAACCAGGCCGGCACGGCATGCAGCAACCTGAACCAGGACAGTGACTCCCGTACCCACTGCTCATCTACCGGATCGCGCAGCCGCGCTACTTCGGCTGCGAAGGCCGGCCGGCTCCGCAGGCTGAGCGGTGTTCCGACGAGAATCAGCGAAGCCACGAGGTCAGGGCGGTCCACGGCCAGTTGCTGGGCCAGGTAGCCGCCGCTGGAGGAACCCAGGACGTGCGCTTCCGCCACGCCGAGCACCTCAAGGAGTGCGGCGACGTCGTCTGCCATCTGCGCAAGCGAGTACCCGCCGTCCGGTTTGTCCGCGCCGCCCTGGCCCCGCAGGTCCGGCGCAATAACAGGGAGCGACGGCGGCAGGAGCGGGAGCAGGCGGTCGAAGGTCCGGCGTGACTCACCCCAGGGGTGCAACAGCAGCAACGGCACGTCCCCGCGCGGCCCCGCCAGCAGCGTGGGCAAGGTGACGCCTGTACGGAGCGCCACCGCGCGGACCTCGGTTTCCACAGCGCCAGAGTACGCGGGACCGGGGCAAATATCATTGCGGTACCGCCTTTCGGCGCCCTCAGCTGCGGCGTAGCCTTGAACCGGCATCGCATGCCCAAAAGCGTCGGGATTGCCGATGCCGCCTTGAAGACGCAAAGTCCTCGGATTGCGCGCCCCGTTTTGCCCATGTCACTGGGGGACAGCGGACTGATGTCGGACAACGACACCGCCAGTTGCTGTCCGACGGAGTGCCACGTTCGCGTGGCAAAACATTGACTCCAAAAGGCCAGTCATGAACAAGATCCTCAAGCAAATCATCATGCTGTGTGCAGCATTCCTGCTCGTTTTCACGGCCGGAGTGTCGGCAGCCCAGGCTACCAGCCCGCACTTCAAAAAAGGCGGTGCTCCCGTCTGTACCGTGAGTATCAGCGGATCCACAGCCACCACCACCTGCAGGGCCGTCCTAGCTGGGCTCGGAAACGACGACCTTCTCGCCACCGTGAGCGTGTCCGGCTTCGCCGTCTATCAGTGCAAGAACCAAGGCGGAAACGTCGCACCGGGACAGAACAAGGTCCTGATCGGCCCCGCCGTCGCGCCCACACTGATCGACAGCGACGCCATCAAGAACGGAAACCTGACGCTGAACACCAATCCGGCAGTTTTGTCGGCCCCGGGCACAGTGACAGCGGCCCAGGCCGGATGCCCGAACAGCAACTGGACGGGTGTGAACCCGGTGCTGACGGTGACGTCGATTTCCCTGGTGATTGAGCAGCCTGTAGGAACGGTGATCTTCAGCTGCTCGAAGTCCGACCCGAACGGTCTGAGCAGTCCAGTAGCCCTTAGCTGCTGAACGGCACAATCCTGAGGCGGGCCTCAGCCCTTGAAGACCGGGGCCCGCTTCTCCTGGAAGGCGCGGAAGCCTTCCGCGTAGTCCTTGCTCTTGCACAGCCGGGCCTGCTCGGTGTTTTCCTCCGCCATGGAAGCCCACAGCCCCAGGCGCTGGTCGCGGATGTGCGCCACGAGCTCCTTGCTGGCGTTGAAGGCACCGGTGGCACCGGTGGCCACCCGCTCCACGATGGCCCGGGTCTCGGAAAGAAGCGAATCGTCCGACATCGCCCGGGAGAACAGGCCCTGGGCCACGGCTTCGCTGCCGCTCATGAGATCTGCGGTGTAGATCAGGTCCAGGGTGCGGTGCATGCCCAGGCGCTCGGTGAAGTACCAGTGCCCGCCGGAATCCAGGGTGGCGCCCAGCTTGGCGAAGGGCGAGCCGAACTTGGCGTTCTCCGCCACGTACACCACGTCCGTGGCCAGCAGCAGCCCGAGCCCGACGCCGAGGCAGGCTCCGTGAGCCGCCGCGAAGGTCGGCGCCGGGAAGGCCGCCATCTTCTTGAGCAGCGGTTCCACCAGGCCGCCAAGGTAGGCCTGGGCGTCGTCGCTCTCCGGGGTCACACCGGCGATGTCCCGGCCTGCGCAGAAGGCGCGGCCCTCTCCCCGCAGGAGCAGCGCCCGCACCTCACCGCGGCCGGCGGCGGCAGCGGCGTTGTCGTACGCCTTGTCCAGTTCGGCGAGCGCATCCTCGTTGAGGGAGTTCAGCTTCTGGGGCGCATTCAGGACGATCTCGACGATCCCGCCGTCGATGGAAAGCTCAATCATGTGGTTCCTTAGACGTCGAAGTCGACCGTGACGGATTCACTGGTGGGGTGGGACTGGCAGGTGAGCACGTAGCCCTTGTCCAGTTCATCCTGCTCCAGCGCGTAGTTCTCGTCCATGGTGACGGTGCCGCTGACCAGCTTGGCGCGGCAGGTGCCGCAGACGCCGCCGGCGCAAGCGAACGGCACGTCGGGGCGGACGCGCAGCGCGGCGTTGAGGATGGATTCCCGGGCATGGGTGGGGCTGGCGACCTCACCGCTGAGGCCGTCCAGCTTGAAGGTGATCTTGAAGGTGTCCTGCGAGTCGTCCTCGACGACGGGACGCCCCGCGTTGCCTTCCGGACGGTCCGGGCGGCCGGTGGTGAACAGCTCGAAACGCACGTTCTCCGGCTTCACGCCGCGGGCGGCCAGGGTGTCGCGGCACAGCTGGACCAGTTCGAAGGGCCCGCAGAGGAACCATTCGTCGATGTCCTCGGCGTGGATGGCGGAGGACAGCAGGGCCTGCAGCTTCTCGGAATCGATCCGTCCGGTCATGAGCGGGGCGATCCGCTGCTCGCGGGAGAGCACATGGTGCAAGGCCAGCCGGGACGGGTACTTGTCCTTCAGGTCCGCCAGTTCCTCGAGGAACATGACATCCATGGCGGCCTTGTTGGCGTAGATGAGGTCGAAGCGGGTGTCCGGGTTGGCGGCCAGCAGGGTCCGCGCGATCGCGATCACCGGGGTGATGCCGGATCCGGCGGCGATGGCCACGAAGGAGCCCGGCTCCCCCGCCAATTCCTCCGGGTTGTTCATCGAGTTCATGACGTTGTACTGGACCGCCGCCCCGTCCTTGCCGTGGCGGGAGATGAACGCGCCCTGCGGGCTCATCACGTCAAGGGTGTCCCCCGCCTTGAGCTCGGCGTTGGCCCACGTGGAGAAGACGCCGCCCAGGTCCTTCTTGACGGCCACCCGGATTTCGCTGCTGCCGTCCTCGAAGCTGCGCGGCTCTGCGCAGATCGAGTAGCTGCGGCGGACCTCGTGCGGCTCGCCGGACTCGTCCGGGAGCGTGGTCCGCAGGGCCACGTACTGGCCCGGGAGGTAGTCGTACTGTCCCGCCAGCTCTGCCGGGACGGCGAAGGTGACTTCGATGGCGTCCTCGGTCAGGCGCCGCACCTCGGAGACGGCGAGGCTGTGGAAGGATGCGCGACGGCGGCTGGCCGTGGGGGTTTCGGTGGTCATCTGGCTACCTTTTTCCTTTACAGCACTTTGAAGTAGTCGAACGGTTCCTTGCAGTCCTGGCAGACATACAGCGCCTTGCAGGAGGTGGAGCCGAAGCGGGTCAGTTCCTTGGTGTTCAGCGAAGAGCACTGCGGGCATTTGACCGCCAGGCTCAGCCGGACCGGGCCGGAGTGGCCGCCCGCCCGGGAATTGCCCGACGGCGGTGCGATGCCGTACTCCTGCAGCTTCGCCTTGCCGGATTCCGTCATCCAGTCCGTGGTCCAGGCCGGTGCCAGCACCAGATTCACGCGGACGTCCGCGTAGCCCGCTTTGGCGAAGGCGGACTTGAGATCGTCGCGGATCGCGTCCATCGCCGGGCAGCCCGAGTAGGTGGGCGTGATGGTGAGTTCGACGGCGGACCGGCCGGCACCGCCGTCGACGGCGTCTTCCAGCACGTGCACAGCGCGGAGGATCCCGAGGTCCTCGATGGTGAGCACCGGGATCTCGGGGTCGCAGACCGTGGCGGCGAGCGCCCAGGCTTTCTGCTCGGCCGCAGTCAGGGCGGTTTCCACGCTGGTCACCAGCTTGCTCCGGGGTGTTCGCGGGCGAGCACCTGCATTTCGGCCAGAACGTAGCCGAGGTGTTCGGAGTGCTTGCCGCGCCGGCCGCCGCCCAGGGACTGCGGGATGCGGTCCAGTCCCAGGCCGCCGTCGGCGTATTCCCCGCCAAGCTCCGCCTCGGCCAGGACCTCGCCAGTGAGGCGGCCGAAGTCTTCGCGCAGGGTGGAGGGCTGGACGCCGGTACCGGCGTCGGCCAGGCGCGCGGTGAGCTCGTCGTCTTCGAAGAGCTCATCGACGTACGGCCAGAGCAGCCGGAAGCCCTGGATGATGCGGCGCCGGGATTCCTCGGTGCCGCCGGCCAGACGCAGCACCCACTGTGCGCTGTGGTCGCGGTGGTAGTCCACTTCCTTGAGGGCCTTCGCAGCGATCGCGGCAACGGTGGCATCCGCGGACCCCGCGAGGCGCTTGTAGAGCTCGAACTGGTAGTAGCTCACGATGAACTGCCGTGCGATGGTCACGGCGAAGTCCCCGTTGGGCTGTTCGAACAGGTGCGCCGAGCGGAATTCGGGTTCGCGGCGGAAGTAGGCAAGCTCGTCTTCGCTCTTATCCCAATACGCGCCCGCGTAGGTCAGGAAGGAGCGGGCGTGGCCCAGCTGGTCCAAGGCGATGTTGCCCAGAGCGATGTCTTCTTCGAGCTCGGGAGCGCGGGAGATCCAGTGGCCAAGGCGCTGGGCCAGGATCAGGGCATCGTCGCCCAGGCGCAGGGCGTATTCGGCAACGTCCTCCCCCGGCTTGGCGGTTCCGCGGCGCACCTCGAGGGCGATGTCCTCCGGACGCAGGGCGTTGCCGGGGGTGATGCGGGTGGCGCTTGCCGAGCCGTCGCCGGAGGCGCCGGCACCGCTGACGCCCACGGAAATATCGCCGTGGCCTTCAATCGCGAAGTCGGTTTCGTTCATCACAGGTGCTTCACGCCTTCGCTCTTGGTGTAGTACGTGGCGTGGCGGTAGTCCTTGCCCTGCGGGGATTCGAAGAAGGAACCCTTCGAATCCGGGTCGCTGGAAGAAATCGCATCCGCCGGTACCACCCAGATGGACACCCCTTCATTGCGGCGGGTGTAAAGGTCTCGGGCGTTGCGGAGGGCCATGACGGCGTCCGGCGCGTGCAGCGAACCGGCGTGCACATGGGAAAGGCCGCGGCTTGAGCGGACGAACACTTCCCAGAGGGGCCAGGGGGTTTCCTTGGAGTGGGTCTCGGATGGCGTTGTCACGCTGCGTGCTCCTTCTGTGCTTGCTTGGCGGCGTAGGTTGCGGCGGCTTCGCGCACCCAGGCGCCGTCTTCGTGTGCCTGGCGGCGGCGTTCGATGCGTTGCGAGTTGCAGGGGCCCTTGCCGGCCAGGACGTCCTTGAATTCATTCCAGTCCAGCGGACCGTGTTCCCACTTCTTCGTCTCTTCGTTGAAACGGACGTCCGGGTCCGGCAGGGTCAGGCCCAGGACCCTGACCTGTTCGACCATCATGCCGACGAAGCGGCTGCGGAGCTCATCGTTGCTGAAGCGCTTGATGTTCCACGCCATGGACTGCTTGGAGTTCGGGGAATCATCGTCCGGCGGGCCGAACATCATGAGGGACGGGGCGTACCAGCGGTTCACCGCGTCCTGCGCCATCTGCTTCTGGGCGGCGGTGCCGTTGGACAGTTCCAGCAGGATCTCAAAGCCCTGGCGCTGGTGGAAGGACTCTTCCTTGCAGATGCGCACCATTGCGCGTCCGTAAGGTCCGTAGGAAGCCCGGCACAGCGGCACTTGGTTGCAGATTGCGGCTCCATCCACGAGCCAGCCGATCGCGCCCATGTCCGCCCAGGTCACGGCGGGGTAGTTGAAGATCGAGGAGTAGCGGGCCTTGCCGTCGATCAGGTCCTGCATCATCTTGTCGCGGCCCTGCCCCAAGGTTTCCGCGGCCGAATACAGGTAGAGACCGTGGCCGGCTTCGTCCTGCACCTTGGCCATGAGAATGGCCTTGCGCTTCAGGCTGGGAGCACGGGTGATCCAGTTGGCCTCGGGCTGCATGCCGATGATCTCAGAATGCGCGTGCTGCGATACCTGGCGCAGCAACGTCCTGCGGTATGCCTCCGGCATCCAGTCGCGTGGCTCGATCCGCGAATCCTCCGCGATGATCCGGTCAAAGTACGCCTGACCCGCGCGTTCCCGTTCCTGCTCTTCCGGGGACAGCTCAGCGGGCACAGACTGCAGGTTCTGCGATGCCATGGTTGCTCCTATATATTTACCGACCGTTCGTTCAGAATATGTGAGCAGGGTATTTTCAGTCAAGCGTTAGCTGACATCGATCGCGGTGCAGGGCAGCCGCATCCGCATCGCTTGCGGAACACAGCCGAGGGGCACCAAGACCGGCGAGGGTCAGCGGCGGTCTGCGGGACGGACGCGCCGGAAGCGCGACGGCCGGTTGCGCGCCGGTTCCTATCTCATTTACCGACCCAGCCGGTGCTGCCGTTTCCGCTCTGCTTGACGTAGAGGGACGTTCCAGCGGCACCGCTGAAGTTTTGGTAGGTCGAACCCACCGGTGCCACCTGGCGATACTCCGGACTGCCGGAGCCAACCAGCTGAAGAGGGCTGAGTGCCACGCCTCCCAGCACACACGTAGTGGCGAATTGAGCCGTGGTAGCACCCGTGATGGAAGCCAAGGTGAGGAAAAACTGATACCAGTTCTGCGATTTGTGAACGGCCACGAGCTTGCCCGACCCCAGCGAGGTAAGAGTGAAGGTAGCGCCGTTGAGACGCGCCCTCAACGTCGAACCCGAGTTGTTCAGCGCCCTGAAGTCCACAAAAGGCGGCGTGGTTACATTTGGCAGGTAGGCGTTGAAGTCCGTCGCCACCAGGGCGGCGGCATTCACACCGCTTGAGGCCACGCCCTTGAAGAGCGAAAACTCGGTAAGGCTGCTGGTCACGTAGCAGTCGCGAAAATTGATCGTACCGACGGAGATAGGACTATTCGGCCGGTTGAAGGAAACGCCGGCCTTGACGGCTTCCATATACGTCAGCCCGCCAACCACCAAGTGCGCGACACCCGTCCCTTCAACGGAAACGACACTGTCCAGCATATAAAGATTTGAATCCTGCAGTCCAACAGTTCCCAGGTAGCCCAATGACTTTATTCCAATTGGCGAGCGCGATAGTTGAAGACGCATCGAATGGAAAAGGCTCGTGTCCGTGGTTTCGATTGCGGCAACAGCCGCTTGATGAACCCTGACATTAACCATGCCCATTTCTTCGGATTTACGCACACGCAAAGGGTTCTTGGCGATATTAAATCCATCAATGACCAGATTCTGAATCAAATTCTGATATATAAAATCTGTCCCATTACCTACATCAATGCCTCCGCCGGCGTTGGTAAACCTAAGCACGGACGAGCCGGAGGGATCGCCAACCAGGGATGAATAGTTCGCTGTCATCTGCAGCCGCGTGGGGGACGGGATCAGATAAGTGCCCACAGGGAAGACCACCGCACCGTGTCCCGCGGCGCGAAGTGCTGCAGCTACGGCAGCCGAATCGTCGGCAACGCCATCGCCGACCGCCCCGTAGTCCTTGACGTTCACTGGCTGTTCCGAGCGCAGCACGTACTGGGCGGAAGGATCGATGACGGCCGGCACTTCCGAACCTACCGCCGCGGCAGCATTGGCTGGGCCGGAGGTCAGAGCCGACAAACCCTGGCTGGCGGCCACGGCCGTCGCTAGCGGAACGAATCCAATAATTCGCCGCCGCCCAATGTTGCCATCGTGCCGTGTCACCGGGCTACCCACCTGGTCATTGTCATTTTTCATGACGACGTCCCTATTCCCTGGCTCCCGTGAGGTAGTTTTTTCGGACGGCTGCTTGGGAGAAGAACAACCAGGCCCGAGGAACATGGCGGACCGGTTGGAAAGGCCTGGCTCGCCCAGATCGAGTCAAAGACGGAAGCCCTTCTCAAGTATCAGGATTCTGAACTTGATATGGCGCTCCATCCTGTTTCGAAAATAGTTGGGATTGGAACACCTGAACAACCGTAATTTGTACTCGTCTTATTTGCGGCTATTACCTGCCGTACCTGCACCGAGTACTCAATTGATACTCGGCGACTACTCGGACAATTCGCGCCAAACTCAAATTTGTCCCCCTGGCACTGACTGCAGGGATGCCTTGCAACACTTCACCTGAACCTCACTCCCCGTTCACTGCGGACCGGAACAGTGGAACCCATGACCGACTTTTCGCGCCGCACCCTCGTCAAAACGTCTCTCGCCACGATTGCCCTCGCCGGCGTGGCCACCGGAACCGCCGCCCCTGCATCCGCAGCTCCGTCCGCCGTCCCCCTGGTCCGTAGGCGCCTTATCCTCCCCAGCGGCATCGCCAGCGGGGACGTCACTTCATCGTCGGCCGTACTCTGGTCCCGCGCCTCCGGGCAGGGCAGGATCACTGCCACCCTGCGCGCCGTGGACGACGCCGGCAATGTCCTGCGCGGCCGCCACGCCTTCAACCGGGTGCTGCGCGGCCCCTGGGCCACCGAGGCCAACGACTTCACCGGGAAGATCCACGCGGACCGTCTGCCGGCCGGCACCCGTTTCGCCTACACCATCGGCTTCGAAGACGACGGCGGCGCCGTCAGCGAGACGCAACAGGGCACCTTCCGCACGGCCCCGGCCGCCGGGGAAAGCGCCTCAGGCAGCGGAGCGCCGTCGTCGGCTCCCCAAAGTTTCGTGTGGACCGGCGATACCGCCGGCCAGGGCTGGGGCATCAACGAAGACATCGGCGGCATGCGCGGCTACCAGGCTATGCATGCCACCCGCCCGGATTTCTTCATCCACTCCGGTGACACCATCTACGCCGACGGCCCCATCGCCGCCACGGTCACGGAAAAGGACGGCCAGGTCTGGCGGAACATCGTCACGGAGGAAGTCTCCAAGGTGGCCGAGACCCTCAAGGAATTCCGCGGCCGGCACCGCTACAACTCCATGGACGCGAACATGCGCGCCATGTTCGCCGACGTCCCGGTGATCGCCCAGTGGGACGACCACGAGACGCACAACAACTGGTACCCGGGACAGATCATCGACGACGCCCGCTACACGGAACGGAACGTCAACGTCCTGGCCGCCCGCGGCCGCCAGGCGTGGCAGGAGAACATGCCGATCGCGGACAGCAACGCGCTCTGGCGCCACGGAACCTTCGACGGCGCCAGCTACCAGCCCGCACGCATCTACCGGAAAATCTCCCGCGGACCGCAGCTGGACGTCTTCTGCCTGGACATGCGCACCTTCAAGTCCCCCAACACGGACGGGAAGGAGCCGTACGCCACCCGCATCCTGGGCCAGGAGCAGGTGGACTGGCTGATCCGCGAAGTCCGGGCGTCCAAGGCCACCTGGAAGGTCATCGCCGCGGACCTGCCGCTGGGCATCATCGTCCCGGACGGCCCCGTGAACCAGGAAAGTCTCTCCAACCGGGAGGACGGCGCACCGTTGGGGCGGGAGCTGGAGATCGCCGGTGTGCTCAGCGCCTTCAAGCGGTACGGCGTGAAGAACACTGTGTGGCTGACGGCGGACGTGCACTACTGCGCGGCGCACCACTACTCCCCGGACCGCGCCGCCTTCACGGACTTCGATCCCTTCTGGGAGTTCGTGGCCGGACCCATCAACGCCGGCTCCTTCGGGCCGAACGCCATGGACGGAACCTTCGGGCCGGAGGTGGTTTTCTCCCGCGCGGGCCGCTTTGCCGGGGAGTCCCCGCGCGACGGCGAAAACCAGTACTTCGGGCATGTGGAACTCGGCACGGACAACACCTTCAACGTCAGCCTGCGCAATGCCAACGGCTCCGTGCTGTTCAGCAAGGTCCTCATGCCGGAAGCCTGAGCCGGCCGCTTCGCGGCGCACATCCGGGTGCCTGCGTGTTAACTTTGGGACGGGCCTCCCTGGTCCAGCACGCCGTCACCGAAAGAGCCCTGTCCGTGGAACCCCTCGCGCCCGTCCGGATCCTCACCGTCTGCACCGGAAATATCTGCCGTTCCCCCGTCGCGGAAAGGCTTCTGCAAGCCGGGCTCGACCAGGTGCAAGCGGGAACATTCGAGGTGCGCAGCGCAGGAACGAAGGCCCTGGTGGGTGAGCCGATCCAACCCCGTTCGGCGGGGATCATCCAAATGTTCGGCGGCAGGGCGGACAACTTCGCGGCACGCCGGCTGACCCCGGAGATCCTGAAAGAGACGGACATCGTCCTCACCATGGCCACCGGCCACCGCGGGGACGTGGTCCACCTTGCTCCGGCCCTGCTCAAGCGCACGTTTACAGTGCGCGAGTTTGCCCGGATGCTGGAGGTCCTCCTGGCGCAGCAGGACGCGCCGGAGGGCCCGGCAGCCGCCGATGTCGCCGCGTTCTGGCGGGCACTGCCGGCACGTGCCGCTTCGGTCCGCCACCTTGCCCTGGCACCGGACGCCGACGGCGACGACGTCGCCGACCCCTACCGCAGGGGGCCCGAGGCCTACCAGAGGATGGAGGACGAACTGGCGCCTGCCTTGCTGTCGATCCTGAGGTTTGCCCGGATCAGCGCAGGCGGCTAAGCGGGACGCGGTGGGGCACCGTTGCCGAATTGCATCCTCCGACACGCTTGTTTTGCGCCGCGCCGGTGATAGTTTCCGGACATGGAGACTGAGCCGGATCCGGGCGGAGCTGCCAAGGATCCCACAGGAAACAATCCTTCTTCGACCGGCCGTTGGGGCTGGCTAAATGCCTTCCTCCACAGCCGCAAAGCGATCGTGGCCGCCCTGGCCGCGGTGCTGGTCCTCGGCACGGTGACCACAGCAATCCTGGTGAGCGTCAACCGGCCCGGCCAGTCCGCGGGGCCGACGTCAGGCAACGCCACAGAACCCGGTTTCACCGTCGCCCCCGGCCCCCTACTCCAGGCGGACCGCCCGGCCCCGCCCATCGCGCTGCCCGGACTGCCGGCCGGCCCGGTCAACATCCTGGTGATCGGCAGCGATATCCGCGGCAACGCCAAGGAAGCCGCCAAGCAGGCCGCTGCCACCGGCGGACAGGTGGATCAGCGCTCCGACATGATGATGCTGATGCACATTCCGGCCGACCGGAAGAAGGTCTACGGCATTTCGATCATGCGCGACCTCTGGGTGGACATCCCCGGCTACGGAGGCTCCAAGATCAACGCGAGCCTGCAATTCGGCGGCACGGCCTTGGTGGAGAAGACCATCGGGGGCCTGCTACACACGAAGATCACGTACTCCGTGATGGTGGACTTCAACACCTTCCGGGACATCGTGAACGGCCTGGGCGGCATCGATGTGAACTCTCCCGCAGACTTCACCGCCGCGGTCGACACCCAGCACCACTTCACCAAGGGCATCAACCACCTGAACGGCCAGGCCGCCCTGGAATTCGTCCGCGAGCGCCACGCCTTCCCGGACGGCGACTACCAGCGGGTGCGCGACCAGCAGGAATTCATCCGGGCAGTCATGGCCAAGCTGCGGAATTCAGGGATCCCCAAGGACGCAGGGAAGACACTCGCGTTCGTCACCAAGGTGGCCCCCAAACTGATCCTCGACAACGGGCTGGACGTCATGAAGCTCGCAGGCGTGGCCTATGCGCTGCGCGGGATCGACCCGCAAGCCGCGTCGTTCATGACCCTCCCGACGGCGGGGACGGGCACTTCGGCGGACGGCCAGTCGATCGTCGTGCCGGACTACGACGGGATCGCCCAGGTGGCGGATGCCCTTGCCAGGGACCGGCTGGACCAGCTCCCCAAGTAGCCGCTCCCCCGGTAGCGAACGCCCGCCGCTTTGGGGCGCGCCGCTCTATATATTGAGTCCATGACCCAGACTCCGCTGCAGAACACCACGGCCGTGCCGCCTGTCGCCAAGAAGGTTCCGTCCACCCGGGAGCACCACGGGGACGTCTTCGTGGACAACTACGAGTGGCTGCGGGAGAAGGAATCCCCGGAGGTCGTGGAGCACCTCAAGGCCGAAAACGCCTACCAGGAGTCCGTGACGGCGCACCAGGAACCGCTGCGCGAGGCCATCTTCCTGGAGATCAAGGGCCGTACCCAGGAGACGGATCTTTCCGTGCCGGGCCGCAAGGACGGCTGGTGGTACTACACCCGATCCGTGGAGGGCAAGGAGTACGGCATCCAGTGCAGGGTGCAGGCGCAGGACTCCGGCGACCCGGTGGCCGACTGGACGCCGCCCGCCGTCGAGCCCGGCGTCGAGCTCCCGGGCGAGGAAGTCCTGCTGGACGGCAACGCCGAGGCCGAGGGCAAGCCGTTCTTCTCCGTGGGCGGCACCGCGGTGACGATCGACGGGAACCTTTACGCCTACGCCGTGGACAACTCCGGCGAAGAGCGCTTCACCGTCCGCTTCAAGGACCTGCGCAGCCGCGAACTGCTGCCGGACGTGATCGAGAACGCCTTCTACGGACTGGCCTTCTCCCCCGACGGCGCCCGCCTGTTCTACACGGTGGTGGACGATTCCTGGCGCCCCTACCAGGTCAAGGCGCACGTACTCGGCACCCCCGTGGAGCAGGACCAGATCCTGTACCAGGAGGACGACCCGGCCATGTGGCTCGGCTTCGAGCTCTCCTCGGACCGCCGCCACCTGGTGCTCAGCATCGGCTGCTCGGAGTTCAGTGAGACGCGCCTGCTGCGCTTCGACGACTACGATGCCGGCCTGTCCACCGTGGTTTCCCGCGACGAACACCTGCTCTACGAGGCGGAGCCGTTCCTGCTTGAGGGGCCCGACGGCCGGAAGGCCGAGACCATCCTGCTCACCCACAACAAGGACGCCATCAACTCGATGGTCTCCGTGGCTGACCCGGCGGAATTTGCCAAGCCGCTCGCAGAGCAGCACTGGCGCACCGTCGTCGAACACTCCGACGAAGTCCGCGTCAACGGCGCGGGCGTCACCGCCACCCACCTGGTGGTCTCGGTCCGGCAGGACACCATCGAGCGGGTCCAGGTCATCCCGCTGGCCGGCCTCGGCACCCCGGAGCAGGCAACTGCGGTGGAGCCGGCGTTCGACGAAGAGCTCTACACCGCAGGAGTTTCCGGTTCGGACTACGAAGCCCCGGTGATCCGCATGGGCTACACCTCCTACTTCACGCCATCGCGGGTGTACGACTTTGTGCTGCCCGCGGCTGAGCAACCGCAAGGCGAGCTGCTGCTGCGCAAGGAGAGCCCGGTGCTGGGCGGATACTCCGCCGCGGACTACGTCGCCACCCGCGAATGGGCGGTGGCCGACGACGGCACCCGGGTGCCGCTGTCCGTGCTGCGGCACGCCTCGCTCACACAGGATTCGACGGCGGCCGGCCTGGTCTACGGATACGGCTCCTACGAGCTCAGCATGGACCCGGGATTCGGCGTGGCGCGGTTGTCGCTGCTGGACCGCGGCATCGTCATGGTGATCGCGCACATCCGTGGCGGCGGCGAACTGGGCCGCCACTGGTACGAGGACGGCAAGAAGCTCAACAAGAAAAACACGTTCACGGACTTCGTGGCGGCCACGGACTGGCTGGCCGGCTCCGGCTGGGTGGCACCGGACCGCATCGCCGCGATGGGCGGCTCCGCGGGCGGCCTGTTGATGGGCGCCGTGGCCAACCTTGCACCCGAAAAGTACGCCGCGGTGGTGGCCCAGGTGCCGTTCGTGGACGCGCTCACCACCATCCTGGACCCGGAGCTTCCGCTGTCCGCCTTGGAGTGGGAGGAGTGGGGCAACCCCATCACGGATCCCGAGGCGTACGCCTACATGAAGTCCTACACTCCGTACGAGAACATCCGGGCCGTGGCCTATCCGAAGATCGCTGCGGTGACCTCCTTCAACGACACCCGGGTGCTCTACGTGGAGCCGGCCAAGTGGGTACAGGCGCTACGCGAAACCACCACCGGTTCCGAACCGGTAGTGATGAAGATCGAAATGGACGGCGGGCACGGCGGCGCATCCGGCCGGTACGTGCAGTGGCGGGAACGGGCCTGGGACTACGCCTATGTGGCGGATTCGCTCGGTGCCACGGAGCTGCTGCCGGGAGCCGGGCTCAAGTAGCCGCGTTCCTGCTTTCACGCCGGCGCCATTCGGAGTCGAGCATGGCGTAGATCAGCTCCGTGGACCACTGGCCCTTGTAGTGCCAGTGGTCCACCAGGGTCGCTTCCAGCCGCATCCCAAGCCGTTCGCAGATTCCGGCCGAGCCTTTGTTGAGCGCGTCCAGCTTGGCGTCGATACGGTGGAACATCAGGGTGTCGAAGCCCAGGCGGAGCACCGCTTCCGCGGCCTCGGTGGCGTAGCCCTGCCCGCGGCCCTCCGGTGCCATAATCCAGCCGATTTCCGCCTGGCCGGTGCCCGGGAGCCATTTCAGGACCACCTCGCCGATGAGCCCGGGCTCGTCTGCCCGCTCGATGGCCAGGCAGGCCCAGTCCCCCTCCTTCTCGAAGGTGAAGTTGGCGTAGCGGCCCAGGGCTTCCATGGCCTGCGTGATGCTCAATTCGGGCCGGAGCAGGAACCGCGCCGTGTCCGGCAGGGACTGGTAAGCATGGAACCGTTCGAGGTCGCCGGCACCGAAGCGGCGCAGCAGCAACCTCTCGGTGCGGATGGGCAATTCGATGCTTGGCATGCTCCGAGGCTACCCCTCCGTCCCGGCGCCGGCCGTTGTGGCCCTTGACACTTCCGCCGATCTGGGATTACCTAATGAACATTCGGTAAATAAAACTGGAGGCAATGACGCATGGTTGAGACCGCCCTTTCCGATGCAGTTCAGGGACACGGTGCAGTGCAGCACCATCTGCTCAAGAACGACCACGCCTCCGAATGGATGGGACTCGAGGTCATCCGCCTCGACGACGGCCACGCCACTATCCGGATGACCCTGCGCAAGGAAATGCTCAATGGCTTCGGCATGGCCCACGGCGGAATGATCTTCGCCTTCGGTGACACCGCCTTCGCGCTGGCGTGCAACCCCGCCAATCCCACGCCGTCGCAGGCCCGCAACATCACGGTGGCTTCCGGCGTCGACATCAACTTCCTGCAGCCCTCGTTCAAGGGCCAGGTGATCACCGCCGTCGCGAACCGCCGTGCACACACCGGGCGCAGCGGACTCTACGACGTGCAGATCTTCGCCGCGGACCCCGGCTCCATTGGCGACCCGTCCGCGGACCCCGACTCCGACGGCCCCGCAAGCTACGGCGAACTCATCGCAGAGTTCCGTGGCCGCAGCCGCACCATCTCCAAGAAGTAGGCAGACATGACCCAGAACACCACCACCCTCAACGCCACGCAGCAGGACGCCCCGCTGGACCGCGAGGAAACCATCTCCCGTGACGAGCTGGAGGCACTCCAGCTCAGCCGCCTGCAGCACACCGTGGCGTACGCCTACGAGCGCGTGCCGCTGTACAAGCGCAAGTTCGACGACGCCGGCGTCCACCCCTCTGACCTGCGCGAACTCGGCGACCTGGGCAAGTTCCCCTACACCACCAAGGAGGACCTCCGCCTGGAGTACCCCTTCGGCATGTTCGCCGTACCGCAAAACGAAGTGGCCCGCATCCACGCCAGCTCCGGCACCACCGGCCGCCCCACGGTGGTGGGCTACACGAAGAACGACCTCGCAAATTGGGCGCGTCTGGTGGCCAGGTCCCTGCGTGCCTCCGGAGTCCGGCCGGGCATGAAGGTCCACAACGCCTACGGCTACGGGCTCTTCACCGGCGGCCTGGGCGCCCACGCCGGCGCCGAGGCGCTGGGCTGCACCGTCATCCCGATGTCCGGCGGGCAGACCGAACGCCAGATCCAGCTCATCCAGGACTTCCAGCCGGATGCCATCCTGGCCACGCCCACCTACCTGCTGACGATCGCGGACGCCATGGCCCACATGGGCATCGACCCGACCTCCACCTCCCTGAAGTACGCCGTGCTCGGCGCCGAACCGTGGACCGAGGAAATGCGCCACGAGCTCGAAACCACCATGAATATCAAGGCCTGCGACATCTACGGCCTCTCCGAAGTCATGGGCCCGGGCGTCGCGGGCGAGGCCGTGGAGACGCAGGACGGCTCGCACATCTGGGAGGACCACTTCCGCCCCGAGATCATCGATCCCTTCGAGCCGGAGCGCGGCGCGGCTTCGGTGCTGGGCGACGGCGAACCCGGGGAGCTGGTGTTCACCTCGCTCACCAAGGAAGCCCTGCCGATCATCCGCTACCGCACCAAGGACCTCACACGCCTGCTGCCCGGCACCGCACGCCCGGCGCACCGCCGCATGGGCAGGATCACCGGCCGCAGCGACGACATGATCATCCTGCGCGGGGTGAACCTGTTCCCCTCGCAGATCGAGGAAATCGCCCTGCGCATCCCGGAGCTCAGCCCGCATTTCCAGCTGGAGATCACCCGCCCCGAGGGCAAGCGGATGGACACCCTCACGGTAAAGATCGAGCGCCGCGAGGGCGTCTCCCCTGAGGGCGGCACGACGGCGGGAAACGCCTTGCGCGAGCAGATCAAGATCCATGTGGGTTCTTCGTGCGTGATCGACGTCGTCGAACCGGGGTCGCTGGAGCGATCGAACGGCAAGCTGCGCCGTATCTACGATCTGCGGCCCAAGGGCTGAGCACCACGGAACCACAGAGGCACTGCGCGCCACCGGGCGCAATCTAAGCGGTCAGGGGAACCGGACATGGGAAAATAGCGGACATGCCGAAGGAAACAGCAACAGCAAGCAAGCGCGGGCGGCCGGGCTACGACCAGCAGTCGGTGCTGCGCATCGCCGTCGACGTCTTCAACCGCCACGGCTACGATGCCACCTCCATGGGCATCCTGGCCGAGAACCTCGGCATCTCGAAGTCTGCGATCTACCACCACGTGCCGTCGAAGGGCGAGCTGCTCAAACTCGCCCTCGACCACGCCCTCGGCGGCCTGGAAGCAATCCTCGAGCAGCCCGAGGCCACGTCCGGGCCCGCCGACGCCCGGCTGGAGTTCGTGCTGCGGCAGACCATCTCGGTCCTCGTGGAACGGCTCCCCTTCGTCACCCTGCTGTTGCGCCTGCGCGGCAACACCGAGATCGAACGCAACGCGCTCGAACGCCGCCGCGCCTTCGACCACAAGGTAGCCGCGCTGATTTCGGATGCCCGCGAGGAAGGGTCATTGCGCCAGGACATCGATCCGCGCACTGTAACCAGGCTTCTGTTCGGCACCATCAACTCGATCGTGGAGTGGTACAAGCCGGGCGGTTCGCTTTCCCCCCAGCGCCTGGCCGACGACGTCATCACCATGGCGTTCGACGGCCTGCACGCCTCGGTCTAAAGCGCCAACCCGGCCTGCCGCCGGTGCGGAGGCCGCTCCACAACGCACAGTGCGCGCCATGTTGCACTATATACAACAACCCCACCTCGCTGCTACGGTCTGTTTTCATACCACTTAGTGGTCTGTTTCACACCAAACAGAGGGGAATATCGCATGCATCGTGGTACCCGCTATACCGTCGCAGCCGCCGCCCTTGGCGGCCTCCTGGCACTCACGTCCTGTGCGGGAACAGCAGCCGGCACGGCCCCGGCAAGCAGCGCACCGCCGTCGGCCGCCTGCCGACAACTGGACCCGAAGCTCGAATGGCCGCAGGGCGTCCGCGAAAAACTGCAGGCCGCCATTGACGCGCACAGCAACTGCACCGGAACGTTCCAGGGCGGCACGGCCCCGGTGGCAATCTTCGACTGGGACAACACGGTCGTCAAGAACGACATCGGCTACGGCACCAACTTCTGGATGCTGCGCAACGACAAGATCCTGCAGCCGGAAAACAAGGACTGGAAGACCACCAGCCCGTACCTGACCGACACCGCGGCCAAGGCCCTCAGCGCAGCCTGTGGCACGGACACCCCGGCCGGCAAGCCCCTGAAGACCAGCAGCGATACGGATTGCGCCGACGAAATCCTGGCGATCCTGGATGGCAAGACCCGCGCGGGCGATGAAGCCTTCGCCGGATTCAACGCCCGCCGGGTCACGGGCTCCTACGCCTGGGGCACGGCGCTGTCCGCGGGCTACACCCAGGAAGAACTCGGCCAGTTCGCCACTGCGATGAAGAAGGAGAACCTGGCAGCCCCGGAAGGCGCCACGCAGACCGTGGGCACCCAAAAGGTTGACGGCTACATCCGGGTCTACCCGCAGATCAAGGACCTGATCGGCACGCTGACGGCGCATGGGATTGTGCCTTGGGTGGTTTCTGCCTCCCCCGAACCCGTGGTGAAAGCCTGGTCCGGCGAAGCGGGCATCGACGCCGGGCACGTGGTGGGCGTGCGCAGCGTCTACGTGGACGGCCGGCAGACAACGCATTTGAAAGGATGCGGCGGCGAGCCGGACGGCGCCGATTCGGTCATGACCTACATGGACGGAAAGCGGTGCTGGGCCAACCAGGAAATCTTCGGCGTCACAGGCGCAGCAGCCTTTGAGCAACTTCCGGCGGAGCGCAGGCAGATCATTGCCGCCGGCGACTCCGGCACGGACGTGACGTTCGTCGGAGACGCGACGGACGCCCGGCTGGTGGTCAACCGCAACAACACGGAACTGATGTGCCGCGCCTACGACAACGAGGGCGGAAGGTGGCTCATCACGCCGATGTTCATCGACCCGAAGCCACAGCGCAAGGACCCGTACCCCTGCTCCACCAAGGGCTTCACCACGCCGGAAAACGGCAAGAAGCCCATCACCCGCACGGACGGTGGAGTGATCGCGGACCAGAAGGACAGCGTGCACTAGCCCGGCCAGTACATTCTGTCCGCCTGCCCGCCGTGCGTCACGCGCACGGCGGGCAGGTGCCGGAGGGTTCTCTGCGTTGCGGTTACTTCGCCACGAGCGTCAGCACGTCGTAAGTGGCCACAGTCTCGTCGTTCTGGTTCGTCAGCACGGCGTCCCAGGCAACTTCACCGTATTCGTCGGTCTCGCGCGGGGTGATCTTCTTGGCCGTGAGGACCACCCGGAAGGAATCCCCCGCGGCCAGGGGCGTGGTGAAGCGCAGGTTTTCAAGTCCGTAATTGGCCAGCACAGGGCCTGGCGCCGGTTCCACGAAGAGCCCGGCGGCCCAGCTCAGCTGCAGGTAGCCGTGCGCCACGATCCCCGGGAAGAAGGGGTTGGCCGCGGCGGCTTCCTCGTTGGTGTGGGCATAGAAGGTGTCCCCCGTGGTGTTGGCGAAGGCGGTAATGTCCTCCAGCGTCACCTGGCGCAGCTCCGAGCGGAAAGCATCGCCGATCCGCAGCTCGGCCAGGGACTTGCGGAAGGGGTGGACGCCTTCGCTTTCCAGGGTGAAGTTCCGGTCCGCGCCGCTGTGCCAGACACCGGTGACGGCGGTCAGCATGTTGGGCGAACCCTGGATGGCCGTGCGCTGCATGTGGTGGAGCACCGAGCGGATGCCGCCCAGTTCCTCACCGCCGCCGGCGCGTCCGGGACCGCCGTGCACCAGGTGCGGCACCGGCGAGCCGTGGCCGGTGGAGGTGCGGGCGTCCTCGCGGTTGAGCATGAGCACTCGGCCGTGGTGGGCGGCGATGCCGGTCACGAGGGTCCGGGCCACTTCGGGATCGTTGGTGCAGACAGTGGCCACCAGTGAGCCGCTGCCCAGGGCGGCGAGGCGCACGGCGTCCTCGAGGTGCCGGTAGCCGATCACCGACGACACCGGGCCGAAAGCCTCCCGTGAGTGGACCTCCTGCGCTTCGGCGTCGGCCCAGCTCAGCAGCAGGGGCGACATGAACGCGCCGTCCTCCACCACCCCCACGGTGCCGTCCGCACGAGTGACCGACGGCGAATCAAGCGTTCCGTACGCGAGCTCGCCGCCGGCGTCGAGCATGGACTGCACGGCCGCGCGGACATCAGCAAGCTGCTCCAGGGACGCGAGCGCACCCATGGTGACGCCCTCGGCGCGCGGGTCGCCGAGCACGACGCGCTCGTTGATGCGGGTGCCGACGGCGGCAACGACGTCGGCCACGAGGTCCTGCGGGACGATGGTCCTGCGGATCGACGTGCACTTCTGCCCGGCCTTGACCGTCATTTCCGTGACGACGGACTTGATGAAGGCGTCGAACTCGGGGGTGCCGGGAACGGCATCCGGGCCGAGGATGGCGGCGTTCAACGAGTCGGTTTCGGAGGTGAAGCGCACGCCGCCAGTGACGACGTTGGGGTGCGACTTCAGCGAGTTGGCCGTGGAGGCCGAGCCGGTGAAGGCCATGAGGTCGCGGTAGTCGAGCTCGTCCAGCAGGGTCCGGGCAGAGCCGGAGATCAGCTGCAGCGAGCCTGCGGGGAGGATGCCGGATTCGACAATGGCCCGGACCACGGCGGCGGCCAGGTAGCCCGACGGCGTGGCCGGTTTGGCGATGGTGGGCACGCCGGCGAGGAAGGCGGGCGCGAATTTCTCCAGCATGCCCCAGACCGGGAAGTTGAAGGCGTTGATCTGTGCGGCAACGCCGGGAATCCGGGTGTAGATGTGTTCGCCGGCGAAGGAGCCGTCCTTGGACAAAACCTCCATGGGCCCGTCCACCACCACCTGGGAGTTGGGCAGTTCGCGGCGGCCCTTCGAGCCGAAGGTGAAGAGGACGCCGATTCCGCCGTCGATGTCCACCATCGAGTCGATCCTGGTGGCGCCGGTTTTGAAGGAAACCTCGTAGAACTCCTCGCGCCGGCCATTGAGGTACTGGGCGAGTTCCTTGAGCTTGAGCGCGCGCTGGTGGAAGGTGAGCTTCCCCAGTTCGCGCTGGCCCACCGTGCGGCCGTAGTCGACGACGGCGGCCAGGTCCAGGCCCTCGGTGCTCACCTTGGCCAGCAGCTCGCCGGTGCTCGCGTCGCGGACGGGGACGCCGTCCACCGCGGCGGCGGGAGCCCACCACGCTCCTTGGACGAAGCTGGGAACGGTCTGTACGGCCGTTACTTCCGGAGCGACTGCGGTACTGGTCATCGTCGACGGGTCCTTCCAAAGCATGGGCGTGAACGGAACCGAACGGCGGAAAATCCTTCAGCAAAATTACTGACCGGCCGTTCGGTAATGATTACTAGAATACATGACGGCCCCTGCCCCTGTTAATGGTCCGGGCGCGATTCCTTGGCGGCTGGCCTTAACTTGGTATCCGGCTGCAACTTCGCACCCGGCTGTAACTTGGCACGAACAGCTTCGATTTCCGATGCGGTGAGCCCGTTGGCCATGAGGAAGCCCGGGACGTCCAAGGAACGGACGAACTCCAGCAGGCTTGCCTCGCGCGCTTCAAGCAACGCCTCAAGGCTGGCCTCATCCAGATAGCGTTCGTGGACATGCGGCACGCCGTGGGTGCGGTGGCGTTCGTTGATGCCGCGCATTCCCTGCCGGTAGCCGCGGACAATCTCCGCCTCGCCGGCGCCGGCGAGGCGCTGGAGCATGACGGCGACGATTCCGCTGCGGTCCCGGCCGGCCGAGCAGTGCACCACGACCTTTCCCCGGGCGGCCGCGATCGCCTTGAATACGGCGGCAAGCCGGGCGGAGAAAAGCCGCAGGTAGTGGCCGTAGTGCGCCGGATCCTTCAGGTACGGGCCGAACAGCTCGCCGAACTCCTCGGCATCCGGGTCTTCAGTGGGGCACTGCACCACATCGAATCGCTGGAGCAGTTCCGCGGGAACGTCCGGATCGGTGTCCCTGGGTTGCCGCTCGCGAAGGGTCCGCAGGTCGATCACCGTGCGGACACCGTCGTCGTACATCTGCTGCCAGCCGCCGGCGGTGAGCCATTCACGCCGGCCCATCCGGTACACGTCGCCGGCTATCTGCCAGGCATTCACGGCGCCGTCCCAGGCCACGCCTCCGCGGAGCGACGCCGCCTCCCTCCCATCCATACCAGCCAGCTAAGCACAGCTTGCGGAAAAGCCGAAGGGAGTCTTGTGCCGCCAACGTGACGCGTGTCATACTTTCATTCGATGCGCATCGACGATACGTATCGACGAATGGCGATCAAGGCATAATGGCCACGATGCAACAGCTACCCGGCAGCGACAAAGGAGGTCTGGCAATGCCCACCAGCAAAGACGTAGCCCAGGCCGCCGGCGTCGCCCAAAGCACCGTGTCCTATGTCCTCAGCGGCAAGCGTCCGATTTCTGAGAAGACCCGGAAGAAGGTGGAGGCTGCCATCGAGCAGCTCACCTACCAGCCCAACGCGGGCGCGCGGGCCTTGGCCGGGCGGCGGACCCATGTGATCGGCTTGGTGATTCCGTTCATCCCCGAACTGCACATGGCCTCGATCATGGAATTCGTCTCCGTGATCGCAAACACTGCCCGGCAGTACGACCACGACATCCTGCTGGTCACGGAGGACGAAGGCGCCCCCGGGCTCCGGCGCGTCGTGGGCCAGCAGATCTGCGACGGGCTCATCCTCATGCAGGTGGAGGGCGAGGATGAACGCCTTCCGGTGGCCCGCAGCCTCAATGTACCGGTGGTGCTGATCGGTATCCCCCGGGATCCTTCAGGGCTCGTCTGCATTGATGCCGACTTCGAGATGGCCGGCGAACAGTGCGTGCGCGAGCTTGCTGCCGCCGGGCATTCCGTGGTGTCCGTGATCGATTGGCAGCCGGAAGTCGTGAACCGCCACGTGAACTATGTTGACCGTTTCATGCGCGGCACCGACAAAGCCGCGAACGAACTCGGAGTGAAAGTACTCCACCTTCCGGGCGGAACGGACAGGGAGGTCATCGCAAGCTCCGTGGACAAGGCCTTGGCCGGGACCACGGGAACGCCCGCATTCGTCGCCCCGGACGGCACCGCCCAGGACGTCCTCCGGAGGGCCCTGGCCAGCCGCGGGCTGACGCCGGGCACAGATGTCTCCGTCATCGGCAGCGCCTCCCCCACGCTTGCCGAACTCCAGCCCATCCCGCTTTCCACAATCGACCTCCGCCCGGCCGAGGTTTCGCGCCGGGCGGTCAAGATCATCTGCGAACTCCTCGACGCCGGCAACCAGGGACCACATGAATCCTTGGAGCTGGTACCTACGGTCATCACCCACCGTTCCAGCACGCTCCGTCCACCCCGCGGCGCCTGACACCCACCCCTTCCCACCCGCTTTCCGTAACACCTATCGATACGCATCGTCGATACGCATCGATGAATCCATGTCCACTCATCGCCACCACGAAGGAACAGACAATGAAGTCAGCAACCCGCCCACTTGCCTTGGCCGCCGCAACACTTTTTGGCTTGCCGTTGTTCATCTCGGCCTGCGGATCCACCCCGGCAGCCTCGTCCTCCGAAAACGTCACCGAAATCTCGGTGATGGACTACTACAACAACGAGCCCGATAAGTCGTTCATCGGCGACGCACTGACCTCCTGCGGCACCAAGGCAGGGGTCACCATCAAACGCGAAACCGTCCCTGGAAAATCGTTGATCTCCAAGGTGCTCCAGCAGTCCTCATCCAAGACCCTGCCGGACGTCCTCATGCTCGACAACCCTGACCTGCAACAGATCGCCGCCACCGGGGCGCTCGCGCCGCTGTCCGACTTCAAGGTCAGCACCGACAACTTCGCCGAGGGCGTGCTCAGCGCGGGCACCTACAAGGACAAGGTTTACGGCCTGGCGCCAACTGTCAACACCATCGCGCTGTTCTACAACAAGGACATCCTGGCCAAGGCCGGCGTCACCCCGCCCACCACCTGGGACGAATTGAAGGCGGCCGCCGCCAAGCTGACCGTCGGCGACCAGTACGGGCTGGCCTTCAACGCGAACCCTACGTACGAGGGAACGTGGCAGTTCCTTCCCGTCATGTGGTCCAACGGCGGGGACGAGAAGAACATCGACACTGCCGAGACCGCACAGGCCCTCGAGCTCTGGACCGACCTGGTCAAGGACGGCTCGGTGTCCTCGTCGGCCCTCAACTGGACCCAGGCCGACGTCAAGGACCAGTTCCTTGCCGGGAAGGCAGCCATGATGGTCAACGGACCGTGGCAGATCCCGGCGCTCGACAAGCAGCCGTCCCTCCACTACGGCGTGGTGAAGATTCCGGTCCGGGAATCCGGCCAGGCGGCAGTGGCGCCGCTGGGCGGCGAAGTCTGGACCGTTCCGCAGACCGGCAACAAGGCCCGCCAGGCGAAAGCCGCGGAGATCGTCGCCTGCCTGAACAGCGACGAGCAGCAGTTGGCCATGGCCAAGGCCCGGAACACCATCCCCTCCAAGACCACCTTGGCCGCGAAGTTCGCGGCGGAGAATCCCAAGCTCGCGACCTTCACCGAGCTCGTCAAGACAGCCCGGGCCCGCACCGGCGAACTCGGCGAGGGGTGGCCGGCCCAGGCAACCAAGATCTACACGGCCATCCAGACCGCGCTGACGGGCAAGGCTTCCCCGGCGGATGCCCTGAAGCAAGCCCAGGGACAGTAGGCAAAATGCCATGTCATTGACAACCGACGTCTCGCGCACAACCTCCCCGGCGGGGACGGGGAAAACCCGGGCGGGGAACGGGGAAACCCCGGCACCACGGCGGGGCACCCGCGCACGCCGCGAGCGCATCTTCCAATGGCTGTTCCTGGTTCCGGCCGTGACCTACATGGCGTTGTTCTTCGGCTATCCCGTGGTGAAGAACATCGTCATGAGTTTTCAGGACTACACCACCACCACCTTCTTCACCGGCGAAGCGCCCTGGGTGGGATTGGCCAACTACGCGGCCGTCCTGTCGTCGTCGTTGTTTTCAACCTCACTGCTGAACACCGCACTGTTCACGCTGGGATCCATCCTGGGCCAGTTCCTGATCGGCCTGGCGCTGGCCGTCTTCTTCCAGCGCAAGTTCCCGCTCAACGGCATCCTCCGCTCGCTGCTCCTGCTCCCGTGGCTGCTGCCCCTGATCGTCTCCAGCGCCGTGTGGCGCTGGATCCTGGACAAGGACAGCGGCGCCCTCAACCGCTTCCTGGGCGATCTTGGCATCATCCACACCGGAGTTCCTTGGCTGACCAGCACCTCGCTGGCGCTGATCGCGGTGGTGGGCGTGAACATCTGGATTGGCATCCCGTTCAACCTGACCATCCTGTACGGCGGCCTCCAGGAAATCCCTGACGAACTCTACGAAGCCGGGTCCCTGGACGGAGCCACGGGATGGAAGGCGTTCCGCCACATCACCTGGCCGATGCTCCGTCCGGTGGTGAGCGTGGTGCTGGTCCTCGGCGTCGTCTACACCCTGAAGGTGCTGGACATCATCCTGGGCCTGACCAACGGCGGACCCGCCAACTCAACCCAGACAATCGCCACACAGTCGTACGACTTGTCCTTCCACGAGTTCAAGTTCGGCGAAGGCGCGGCCCTGGGCAACGTGCTGGTGGTCATCTCCCTGGTGTTCGCGGTCCTGTACCTGCGGGCCAGTCGACGCGCAGTGGACGAGTGAGGAAACCATGACGACGCAACTGAAGGCCCCCGCCGGCCGGACCGGCGCCCGGAACCGCATCACAGCCCGGAACCACACCAGGGCCACGGCTCCCTCCCGCAGGAACTGGGGATACACCGCGCTGGCCATCCTGTTCCTGGTGGTGATGCTGTTCCCGGTCTACTGGATGGTCAACGCCTCCCTGCAGCCCAACGGCACTACCTTGGAAACCTCCTGGATCCCCCTCAAGCCGGACTTCACCGGCTACGCCACAGCCATCAGCGAGCAGGCCGGCAACCTGGGCACGAGCCTCATCATCTCGCTGGGCAGCGTGGTGCTGAGCCTGGCCATCGCGGCTCCGGCGGCGTACGCCCTGGCCTACTTCAAGGTCCGCGGTGCCGGCGTGGTGCTCTTCGCCATCCTCATCAGCCAGATGATCCCCGGCATCGTCGTCGCCAACGCCCTCTACACGGCGTACAACGACCTCGGCCTGCTCAACTCCATCCCGGGGCTGATCCTGGCCGACTCCGCCCACGGCATTCCGTTCGCGATCCTTATCATCAGGGCCTTCATGAACGGCATGCCGGCCTCGGTCATCGAGGCGGCGCGCGTGGACGGAGCTGGGCATGTCCGGGCGTTCTGCTCGATCGTGATTCCGCTGAGCCGGAACTCGCTGATCACTGCCGGGCTGTTCACGTTCCTGTTCGCCTGGAGCGACTTCCTGTTCGCCCTGACCCTGACCACCACCGAGGCCGTACGGCCGGTGACCCTGGGCATCTTCCAGTACATCGGCGCCTACGTGAATGACTGGAGTTCGGTCATGGCGACGGCGGTGCTCGCCTCCATCCCGGCCATCGTCCTATTGGTCGCGGCCCAGAAATACATCGCTGCCGGCACCACCGGCGGCGCGGTCAAGTAGACCGACCCAACCCTGCAAGGAGAACTAGCATGCCTGAAAACAAGCCGGTCCGCGTCACCGTGTGGAGCGAAAACCGCCACGAAAAGCGGGACGAACTGGTTGCCCAGCTCTACCCCGAAGGAATGCACGGCGCCGTCAAGGCGGGCATCGAGGAGAACCTGGGCTCCGCCGTCGAGGTCCGCACCGCCACCCTCGACGAGCCGGAACACGGCCTCACCGAGGAGGTCCTCGCCAAAACCGACGTCCTCACCTGGTGGGGACATATGTCCCACGCCGACGTCGACGACAAGATCGTGGAGCGCGTCCACCGCCACGTGCTGTCCGGCATGGGCCTGATCGTGCTGCATTCCGGGCACTGGTCCAAGATCTTCACCAAGCTCATGGGCACCACCTGCACGCTGCGCTGGCGCTCGGAACAGGACCGCGAACTTGTGTGGACCGTGGATCCGACCCACCCGATCGCCAGGGGCGTGCCGCACCCCATCGTCATCCCCGAGCAGGAGATGTACGGCGAATTCTTCGACATCCCCACGCCCGAGGAACTCGTGTTCATCAGCTCGTTCAGCGGCGGCGAAGTGTTCCGCTCCGGCTGCACCTTCCGGCGCGGCCACGGCAAGATCTTCTTCTTCAGCCCCGGTGACCAGGACTACCCGGTGTACCACCACAAGGACATCCGCCGGGTCATCTCGAACGCCGTCGAATGGGCCGTCACCGACCGCCCGGAACGCGCCGTCCCGGAGCTGTTGCGCTACGAGACCGACGACTTCTTCAACGGCAAGAGCTACCAGGGAGCCAACGCGTGAGCGCGCCTTTCGCCACCATTCCCGACGACGGCGCTCCCCTGCGCGTCATCGTGGTCGGCGCGGGCGGAATGGGCCGCGCCTGGCTGCGGACCGTGGACCAGTCGCCGCTGGTGGAACTGGCCGGGATCGTCGACCTTGACCTTTCGGCGGCGCGTGCAGCGGCGGCCGCTGTCGGGCGGCCCGACCTCCCGGTCGGTGCCGGCACCGCGGCGCTGGCGTCCGACGTCGGAGCCCAGGCGGTCATCAACGTCACCGTTCCTGCCGCCCACCACCCCGTGACCGCAGAGGCGCTGGCGGCGGGACTGCCGGTCCTCGGCGAAAAGCCCGTGGCGTCCACCGTGGCGCAGGGGCTCTCGCTGGCGGCCGCCGCCGAACTCCACGGCCAGCTGTTCATGGTCAGCCAGTCACGCCGCTACAATCGGCACCTCTTCGCTGCGAAGCAGCTGGCGTCGTCCCTGGGCCCTGTCGGCATTCTGTCCGCGGAATTCTACAAGGCCCCGCGTTTCGGCGGGTTCCGGGACGCCATGGACCACCCGCTGCTGCTGGACATGGCCATCCACCAGTTCGACATGGCCCGGTTCCTGCTGGATTCCGATCCCGTATCCGTGGCCTGCGAGGAATACAACCCGTCCTGGAGTTGGTACCGCGGGGACGCCGGTGCCACCGCCGTCTTCGAGATGACCGGCGGCGAGCGCTTCGTGTTCAACGGCAGCTGGTGCAGCCCCGGCCAGGAAACGTCGTGGAACGCTTCATGGCGGATCAGCGGTGAGCACGGCACGGTCCTCTGGGACGGCGACGGCGAACCGGTCTCCTCGCTTCCGGTGCCTGCGGACTCCATCGACGATCCGGGGCAGGAAATCGCCGGTTCGCTCCGGGATTTCGTTTCGGCGGTGCGCACCGGGAGCACGCCCATGGGACAGGTGCACCGGAACATCATGAGCCTGGCCATGGTGGAGGCTGCGATCCACAGCGCCGGCACCGGCGCCCGGGTTTCGGTTGATGCGCTGCTCGAAGAGTCCTACCGGCAGGCGATCCTCGACGAGCGGGACCCGGCGGTGCTGGAGGTCCTGAAATCGTGGACGTCGCTCCGGGCCGCCCTTGGCGTAAACGGGGTAGCGCCGTGACACTGTGGTTCAGCCGCGTTTCGCGAGCCTGAATTCAAGGTTCGTGCGCACGGCCGGCCATTCGTGTTCCAGGATGGAGAAAACCACGGTGTCCCGCAGGACGCCGTCCGCCGTGCGGGAATGGCTCCGCAGCACGCCATCCTGCTTGGCGCCGAGCCGGGCAATCGCTTCCCGCGACTGATGGTTCAGCCAATGGGTGCGGAATTCGACGGCCGGGCAGCCGAGCGTTTCGAAAGCGTGCCGGAGAAGCAGCAGCTTCGATTCCGGGTTGCTGCCGCTGCCCTGGGCGGAGGCGGCGTTCCAAGTGGAGCCGATTTCCACACGCGGGGTGGCGGCGTCAATGTTCATGTACGTGGTCATGCCGATCAGGCGGCCGCTGCCGTTGAGGCGGGTGGCGAAGGGCAGCATGGAACCACTCTGCTGCAAGGCCAGGCGGCGTTCGATCTCGGCGGCCATGACCTCCGGCGCGGGCACCGAGGTGTACCAAAGCTTCCACAGCTCCCCGTCCTTCGCCGCCTCGACGAGCCCGTCGTGGTGTTGGGGGCCGAGCGGTTCCAGGGTCACCAGCCGGCCGCTGAGGGTAACGGGCGCAATCGTCATCACGGCTTCAGCCTATCGCGGCACGGGCCGGACCCTTCGGGGGTTCCGGACGAGTACCCGACTACTCGTGACGGGCGCATGGCGCGGGAGTAGGGTCGCAAACACAGCGCCCTTTTCAGACGCCGCTCCGTCGAGACCAAGGGGAAAACCGATGAAACCGCACCATACCCGCTCACGCGCGTTCGCCTTGGCGGCATCCCTCACCGCCATGATCCTCGCATTCGGCCTGTCCGGCGCCCCGGCCCAGGCAGCCTCGTCAGACACCACGGCCAAGCAGGCCATAACGTACGTGGGCCTTGGCGATTCCTACGCCGCGGGCACCGGGGGCGGGCCGGAGGCACCGCCGTGCTACCAATCGGCCGCGGCATATCCGACGCTCCTGGGCGGCACCAACCTTGGCTGCTTCGGAGCGACAACCACCGACGTCGCCCTCGTCGCCACGAACAACGCCGCCCTCCTGGGCAGCGCGACTGACGTTTCCCTTACCGTAGGCGGAAACGACGTCGGTACTGGGGCCGTGACCGCGGCCTGCGTCCCCGATCCCTTGAGCACAGCATGCGCGTCCGCGGTGGCGAACACCCAGATCGGGCTGGCCGTCCTTCCGGGGCGGGTTGCCAACCTGGTCGCCTACCTCCGCTCCCTGGCGCCCACTGCCGACATTGTCGTCACCGGCTACCCGAGGCTCTTCACCGTCACCAGCACGATGCCGCCCCAGCAGCAGATCCTCGCGGCCACGTTCAACGCCATGGCCGACGCCCTCAACGCGGCGATCGCCGCGGGCACGCGGGTCTCAGGCGCACGCTTTGTTGACGTGACCCAGCGGTTCCTGGACCACGGCATCGGTTCGGACAAGCCGTGGATCAACTTTGACGGCAATCTCCTGAACCCGGACAACTTCCACCCGAACGCGGCCGGCTACAACAACGGCTACCGCACGGCCGTGAACGCCGCCCTGAAAAGGTAGGCCCGCCTTACTCAGCCCAGTCGAAGAAGCCCTTCCCGGTCTTGCGCCCCAGTTCGCCCCGGGCCACTTTGTCGCGCAGGATCTGCGGCGGGGCGAAGCGCTCCCCCAACGTGGAGTGCAAGTATTCGGCAATGCCTAGGCGCACGTCCAGGCCCACGATATCGGTGGTCTTCAGCGGCCCGGTGGGGTGCTTGTAGCCGAGCACCATCGCGGCGTCGATGTCCTCCGCCGAGGCCACGCCCTCTTCGACCATCCGCATCGCTTCAAGGGCTATCGCCACGCCCAGCCGTGAGGACGCGAAGCCGGGTGCGTCATTGACCACGACGGCGGTCTTGCCGAGGGCCTCGACCCAGCCTTTCGCAGCGGCGGCGAGCTCCGGGGAGGTCTGCTTGGCCAGGACCACTTCGATCAGGGTGGACGCCGGCACGGGGTTGAAGAAGTGCAGGCCAAGGAAGTTCGCGGGGCGGTGCAGCTCCGCGGCCAGGCCGGAAACGGACAGGGAGGAGGTGTTCGAGGCCAGGTAGGCGTCGGCGGAGAGGTGGGTTTCCACGGCCTTCAGGGCGGTCACCTTGAGCTGGTAGTCCTCCGGGACGGCTTCCACCACCAGACCGCAGTGGATGAACGATTCGTAGTCCGTCGACGTGCTGAAGCGGGCCAGGGCATCCTCCGAGGTTTCCCCGAGGGTGCCGCGGGCGGCGGACTTGGCAACGGCGTCGGACACCCGGGCGTGCGCCCCGGCGGCGGCTTCGGCGTCGCGTTCCACCACGATCACGGTGGCGCCCTTGACCAGGAAGGCGTGCGCAATGCCCGCCCCCATCCGGCCACCGCCGAGGACTCCTACTACGTGCGGGATAGCGGCAACGACACTCATGTGGTGGTCCTGTCCTGGGTTTCGGGGATGCGGTCAATGTCGGCGCCGTGGCTGTCCTGCGGAGGCTTCGCAGCGAGCCGTTCGGCCATCTTCTTGTCCAGGAAGCCCTGCATGCGATCGAACTTGGCCTGCGACTCGAAGAGGATTCCCTGGGCGAGGGTGTCGATCACCGGATGGGCTGCTTCCGGGGCATGGAACACGGACTTGGTGATCCGCACCGCCAGTGGGTCCTGGCGGGCGATGCGGTCTGCGAGCTTGTGCGCGGCTTCCATCAGTACAGGGGCTTCGTAGATGCCGGTGATGAGGTTGATGCGCAACGCCTCCTCGGCCCGGAGCACGGCGCCGGCCAGCAGGATTTCCTTGGCAAGGGGCTCCCCCACCAGTTCTTTGAGCCGCCAGGTGGCGCCGGCCGCAGCCATGATACCGAGCCCGGTTTCCGGGTTGCCGATCCGTACAGCGGGCGTGCCGATCCGGAAATCGGCGGCGTAGGCAAGCTCAGCGCCGCCGCCCAGGCAGTAGCCGTCGATCGCTGCGATGACGGGCATGGGGAGGCGGCCGATGCGGGCGAAGATCGTGGAGTTGATGCCGCGCAGGGCGTCGTCACGACGGCGGTCCCGCAGCTGGCCGATGTCCGCCCCGGAGGCGAAGACCCCTTCGCTGCCGGCAATGATCAGGATTTTCGATTGGCGTTCGAGATAGTCGCAGACCCTGTGGAGTTCATCGACCATCTGCTGGTCGATCGCGTTCCGGACTTCCGGCCGGTTGAGCAATATAGTCAGCCGGTCCTCCTGCTCTTCGATCAGCAGGGTGCCGAATCCGGCCGGATCCAGCGGATGTCCGTCCATCGAAGAATCCAGTGCCATTACACGCCTTCCAGGAGGAGCGCCGAGCCCTGCCCGACGCCGATGCACATCGTTGCAAGGCCGATCCTACGGCCGGCCCCGGACAATTCGCGCTCCATCCTGCCGAGCAGGGTTATTGCGATCCGGGAGCCGCTGGAACCTAGCGGGTGCCCCAGGGCGATGGCGCCGCCGTCGTTGTTCACGATCCCGGCGTCCAGCCCAAGGCGCCGCATGCTGGCGAGGGACTGGGTGGCGAACGCTTCGTTGAGTTCCACGGCGCCGATCTCGGCGACGCCGAGGCCGCTGCGCTCGAGGATCTTCCGGGTGGCCGGCACCGGGCCGATGCCCATGATCTCCGGCTCGCAGCCGGCGGCCCCGCCGTCGATGATCCGGGCGCGCGGGGTGAGCCCGTACTTCAGGATGGCAGCCTCGGAGGCGACGATAATTGCGGAGGCGCCGTCGTTGAGGCTGGAGGAGTTGCCTGCGGTGACAATGGAACCAGCGGGAACAACGGGCCGCAGCCCGGCCAGGACCTCCAAGGTGGTTCCCTCGCGGGGTCCCTCATCGGTGTCGACGACGGTCTCGCCCTTCCGGGTCTTCACCGTCACCGGGACGATTTCCTCCTTGAAGCGGCCGGCGGCGATGGCGGCCAGGGCGCGCTTATGGGAAGCGACCGCGAAGGCGTCAGCGTCTTCCCTGGAGATACCGTCCACGCGGCCGACTTCCTCGGCGGTTTCGGGCATCGAATAGGTCATCTTCCCGCCCCGGGAGAGCTCGCCCTTGGTGAAGCGGGGGTTGGCGAAGCGCCAGCCGATGGAGGTGTCGAAGATCTGCCCGGGCTTGGCGAAGGCGGTGGCCGGCTTTTCCTGGACCCAGGGCGCGCGGCTCATGGATTCAACGCCGCCGGCTACCACGATGTCGGCGGCGCCTGCCTTGATCATTTGGCTTGCCATGATGATGGCGCTCATGCCGGAGGCGCAGAGACGGTTGACGGTGATGCCGGGAATGTGGAGGGGAAGCCCTGCCAGGAGCGTGGCCATGCGGGCGACGTTACGGTTTTCCTCGCCGGCTCCGTTGGCGTTGCCGAGGATCACCTCATCGATCGAGTCGGGGTCGACGCCGGCCCTTGCCACTGCCTCCCCCACCACCAGGGCCGCAAGGTCGTCGGGACGGACTGCGGAAAGCGAACCGCCGTAGCGGCCGACGGGCGTACGTACGCCGCCAACAAGAAAAGCCTCGACCATGAGCACATCCTTCACGGAGCAGGGTCGGCGAATAATTTACCGACCGTTCGTTCTATAAAGATTACACTGTGCCCGTCCCCGGTCAACAGGGAACCCGGTCTACAGGGAACCAGCTCAACAGGAGGCGGTGGACGTTACAGGACCCGGATGCCCAGGTGCCCGGCCAAGAGCGGGGCCAGCAGGCTGAGTTGGTAGTCGTCGATCACGGCGCCGGAAATGCCGCCGAGTCCGTTGACCGCCCGGAATTCGCTGCCGCGCAGGTCCACGTCCTTGAGTTTGGCGCCCGTGACGTCGAGCGTGCCGATGGTGCAGTCCTTGAACACCACGCGGTTTGCCGTGCAGGAGCCCAGGTCCAGTTCGTTGATGATGCAGCCGGTTACCTGGACATCCTGGAGCTTGGAACCGCGCAGGTTCAGGAAGTCCAGCTTGCCGCCGTCGATCCGCACCGACTGCCAACTGCCCTCGTACAGTTCCGCGGAGCCCCAGCGCGGGTTGCTGATTTCGACGTCGCGCCAGGAACTGCGCGCGGCGGTCAGCACCGGCGCATACGGCTCGGAGAGAATGCAGTCCCGGAAGCCCGCGCCGCGCAGTTCGGTCTCATTGAAGGAGACGCGGTCGAATTCACACTCGAGGAAATCCGCGCCGCCAAGCTCCTGGCCGTCTACGCGCACCTGGCTGAACCGGACGCCGTCGTACCTTTCACCGCGGCGGAAGTCCAGCGCCGGCCCGTCCCCTGCTTCGCCGAATTCCCTCAGTTCATCCAGCCGGACGGGGGTGATCCTGGGGGCGATGACTTTGGCTGCTTTCAGGCTCATGCTCCGACCCTAGACCGGCACGGCCCGCGTAGCAGCAATCCACCCGAGCGCAAGCGCCGGTTAAACAGCAACTGACTCGCAGCCGGTGTCGTTTCGAGGCTCGAACGACAACAACTGCGAGTCAGTTGGGGGCGCTAGCTGAAGAGCTCGCTCTTGGGCTCGTTGTTCTTGACCTTCTGCCAGCCGAGCCAAAGCACCAGGGCAAAGAACGGGATGGTGGCCAGGGTCCAGGCACCGAGGTAGAAGACCTCGCCGCTCTTGCTGGTCATGGTGTCGAGGCCGATCAGCACGGTGATGGCGAGCAGCGCCACCAAGCCCACCCAGCTGGTCCACGGCGAACCGGGCATGGGGAGGCTGGAGACCAGACCCTTCTTCCTCCGCAGCATGATCTGGCTGGCGAAGATGGAACCCCAAGTGAAGATGACGCCGATCGAGGCGGTGTTCAGCGCCAGGTCGAAGGCGTGCGAACCGCCCAGCCAGATGTTCAGCAGGATCCCCACGAGGTACACGACGCCGATCGCCAGGATGGCGGCGTAGGGGACGTGGCGGGTGGACATCTTGGTGAGCCACTGCGGGGCGTGGCCGTTGTTGGCCATGGTGCGGAAGATGCGGCCGATGGAATACAGGCCGGAGTTGCAGGAGGACAGGGCCGCGGTGATGACGATCATGTTCATGACGTCGCCCATCCAGCCCAGGCCCATCTGGCCGAAGACGGTGACGAACGGGGAGGTTCCGGCGTGGTACTGGTCCGAGGGCAGCAGCATCGCCAACAGGGTCACTGAACCGACGTAGAAGACCACGATGCGGACCACGACGGCGCGGATCGCCTTGGGCACTTCGCGTTCCGGGTTCTGCATCTCACCGGCGGTAATGCCCACCAGTTCGATCGCGTTGTAGGCGAAGATCACGGCGTTGAGGACCAGGATCATCACCAGGCCGCCCTTGGGGAACATTCCGCCGTCGGCCGCGAAGAGGTTGTTGACGGAGGCGTGGCCGGCTCCGACCTTGGCGTTGGTGATCACCATGAAGGTGCCCACGGCCAGGAAGATCACGATGGCGGCGACCTTCAGGCAGGAGGCCCAGAACTCGAACTCGCCGAAGGCCTTCACGCTGAACAGGTTCACGGCCACCAGCAGCACCAGCGCGGCGATGGCGGACAGTTCCACGGGAACGTTCGGGAAGAAGAACTGGAAGTACAGGCCGATCGCGATCAGCTCGGCGATGCCCGTCATGGCCCAGTTGATGAAGTACATCCAGCCGGACAGGTAGGCGCCCTTCTTGCCGAAGAGTTCGCCGGCGTAGCTGACGAAGGAGCCGGAGGTCTGGCGGTACATGATGAGTTCGCCGAGGGCCCGCATGAGCAGGTAGGCAATGACGCCGGCGATCGCGTAGGAGAAGATCAGGGCCGGGCCGGTGGAGGCCAGGCGCCCGCCGGCACCCATGAAGAGGCCGACGCCGATGGCGCCGCCCATCGCGATCATGGTGACGTGGCGGCGGCTCAGGGTCTTGCTGTAGCCCTCGGCGCTGAGGGACGGATCGACGGCGGACGCCTGGCCGACGGGGTTCTTGAGGTCTGCGGGGGTACTTTGCGACACAACTGTTCCTTGTGGGTTGAGGAGGTACCAGCTGCCCTTTGTTGCACGTGATTCGGCTCACCTGCCGAAACCCTGTTCACTTCTGCGGGTTACGGCGCGAATCATCGAAGGGCGAATCCAGCAAGCCCATCTTACAGTGTGAAACGCACCACTCGTGTCCCGGGATACAGCCGGCCGCCCCGACCGCCCGGGAATTGCTTCCTGCCCGCCCTCTTTGCCGCTAGCCTGTCCCTAGCATCGACTGAGACACCCTGGCTGGTGTGCGCATTTGCGTTACGCCCGGCCTTCGCACTCGATCTGGGGGAATCATGCGAAACAGAAGGTTGCTGCCCGCAGTGTTGCTCTTTGCCCTTGCCGGCTGCTCCGGGGCGGGCGGCGGTACGGTCAGTCAAAGCGCAAGCCCGGCGCCGTCGTCGACGGCATCCGGCAGCCCCGGATCCTCCACCAGTCCAGGGAAAGCTCCGTCCACGGACACTGCCGCCTCACCGCCGTCGTCATCCATCCCTGGTGACGCCTCAACCTCCTTGAATGCGATCAACGCACTGCGGGACCAAAGCTGCACCGCGGGAGCCAACGGGTCCTGGACCTTCAAGGGGACCCTCGTCAACAGCACCGGAACTGCGAAGACGTACACCGTAGCCGTCGCCGTGACAGTCGGCGCGGCTGTCCAGGGCCACGCCCTGATGACGGAAACCGTCCAGGCCGGAAAGTCAGCCGACGTCTCAGCCAAGGATTTCGCGCACACCGCGGGCGGGGCCGGCGTGTGCGAACCGGTTGTCTCGGCCGAGGATGCGCAGTGAAGCGGGGGAACACAGTGAAATGGGCGAACACAGTGAAGACCGGGCTCCAGGCAAGAGCATCGCTCGTGGCCGCCGCCCTCATTCTGGGCCTTGCGGCAGTTCCCCTGGCAACAGTGCCGGCCACGGCGGAGGAGACCCCAAGCCCGGGAGCGGGCCCGTCCCCGAGTGGCGAAGCCATCCCGACAGGTGGGGCCAGTCCGACAAGTGAAGCCACCCCGACGGGCGAGGCCAGCCCGACGGCCCCGGCATCCGGTTCGGTATCCCCGGAGCCCGACCCCTCGCCAAGCGTGGATACGCCGGCGCCCCTTGAGGACGTTCCGCCGTCGGATCCACCGACGCCGCCCTTCACGACGGGTGGGGCGATTGGAGCGAAGTGGCTCGAACTGGGCGGAGCCGAAGGTGTGCTTGGCCCGCCAAGCTCCGACGAAAACTGCGCCGATGGCCTGTGCCGGCAGGATTTCACCGGCGGACAGGTCTACTGGACCAGCATCACCGGAGCCCACGCGGTCCTTTCCATCTCGGGCCATACGGGGCCGGCGTGGTTCTCCGGCGGCGGCCAGGCAGGTTTCGGCTATCCGCTGAGCGATGAAACCGCCGTCACCGGCGGCACCATCCAGAAGTTCTCGAGCGGAAAAGTCCTGGTTTGGACCGGGACCGCCGTCTTCCGCATCTGGACCCGCGGGGCGATCGGTGCATTGTGGACCGCCCTGGGGTCAACAGGGGGTCTCGGCATTCCAGTCGGGAACGAAGCCTGCGGGCTCCGCAGCGGCGGATGTTTCCAGGCATTCTCCGGGGGAACCATCTACTGGTCCCCCGCCACCGGGGCACACTTCGTCCGGGGCGGTATCCAGTCCCGCTGGAAATCCCTCGGCGCACAGGACGGGGCCCTCGGGTACCCGCTGAGCAGCGAGATCTGCGGCCAGCCGGCCATGGGATGCCTGCAGCGATTCCAGGGCGGCTCGATTTACTGGTCCCCGGCGAGCGGCTCAGCGATGGTGCGCGGCGGCATCCGGGACCGGTATCTGGCCATTGGATCGAACAGCAGCTGGCTCGGATACCCCGTCTTGAACGAAAAATGCGCACCCGGCCAATGCATCCAGGCGTTCCAACGCGGCTTCATCGCCTGGGAAAGCGGTGCAGGAACCCGTGTCTACTCGTTGGCGACCGAATGCCAGTACCTGAACAACGGCAAATCCAATTACTCCACGTATGGTGCCCGGCGGGTCCTGCTGACTTTCACCCAGGGTTACGGCAAATCCGCGGCCACCAACGTCTACTGCAAGAACATCGCCGGCACCTACGTGTCCGACTGGAGGACCAGCGGCTTCGTCGGAGCGTCAGGTTTCAAACCCCCGGGAGTCCCATCCGGGCCCACGCGCTACCTCTACTCGCCAACAGGATCGTTTTCAGTGACCGAGGCCTTCGGGCTGGGCAACCCCGGAACCAAGCTGCCCTACCGGACGCTGAACCCGCGTTCGCGCTGGGGCGGCAACCCCTGGACTCCCACCTACAACAAGTACTTCGAGTCCTCGTCCTGGGTGGGCTGGGACGAAAACATGTGGTACTTCGCCACGCGCGCAAGCCACGACTACCGGCAAGGCGTGGTCATCAACTACAACCGTCCCACCATCATCCAGAACGCCGGCTTCGCGATCTTCCTGCACATGAACAAGGTCCCCACGGCAGGCTGCATCTCCCTGGATGACTGGGCAGTCCTGGATTACCTCAGGAAGTCGACCCCGGGTGACCGGATCATCATGGGGACCTACAGCGCTCTCTTCGGCTAGGGCCCGGCGCGCCCCGTAAGCCGGATGCGGCGGGTGGGCCCACGCCGCCAGGGTTCCCTGGCCGTAGCGCAGCGGAGGCCAGGGAGGCGGCGGGTGGGCCCACGCCGCCAGGGTTCCCTGGCCGTAGCGCAGCGGAGGCCAGGGAGGCGGCGGGGATTAGGCTTGTTCACATGGGCAAGATTCCACCGCCAGGAAGGCTGTACGGCTTCAACGGCCTGGACGCGGTGGCGGCCGGACTCTACTTGGGCCTCATGCTCTTCGTTGCCTTTGCCGGCGGGCTGCTGGCACCGTTGCTGCAAAGCCTCCTGCCCACGGCCACGGCGGTTTCCTATGCCGTCAATCTGGCGTTCTATGCCTCGGTGGGTATATTCGCCCTCCTTGCAGCGCGCCGGGTGCTGTCCCGCGACACAAGGATCCTTGCCACCCGCCCCTGGTTCACGCTGGCAATGGTGCCGGCCTCCGTCGTCGTCATGCTGGTGCTCACGGCCGTGCTGATCGTGGCAACCGGACAGGCTCCCGCCTCGGAGAACCAGCTGGGCGTCCAGTCGCTTGTCGAGGGGGTCCCGGCCTGGCTGATCGTGCCGCTGCTGGTCCTCGTGGGGCCGTTCGTCGAGGAGTACCTGTTCCGCCACCTGCTGATCGGCAAGCTGTCCGGACGCCTCAACATCTGGATCTGCTGTGTACTGTCCGTGGTGCTGTTCGCCGGCGTCCATGTCTTCGGCAACGAAGGCCTGTCTTTCCAGGCGATGGTTCCGTATCTGGGAATGGGCTCGGTCCTGGTCGCGGTCTACGTCTGGACCGGAAAGAACCTCATGTTCTCCTTCCTGGTCCACGCCAGCAAGAACCTTCTGGCCGTGCTGCTGATTTACGCGGTTCCGCCGCAGTTCTTCGGCGCCTGAGCCTGCCAGTCAGTTGGGTAACCCGGACCGGAACTGACCGCAAAGCACTGTCGTGCCAGCCCGCCGTCGTCGTAGTTTCATGGCATGACACTGAACTTTCAGGTAGTAGTCGACTGCAAGGATCCCCACATGCTCGCCGATTGGTGGGCCGAGACGCTCGACTGGGTTGTGGAATCCCAGGACGAGGCGTTCATCCGCTCGATGGTCGAGCAGGGCTTCGCCACGGAGGACGAGACCACCACCCACAACGGCAAGCTCGTGTGGAAGACGGGTGCTGCCATTGTCCCGTCGGAAGACCAGGACAAGGCCACAGGGAAGCGATTCCTGTTCCAGGTCGTCCCGGAGGAAAAGACCGTGAAGAACCGTGTGCACTGGGACGTGCGCCTGGACGGCAGGGACAAGGACGAGGTTCGGGCCGAACTGGAAGTCCGTGGCGCGAAGCACCTGTGGACGGCCAGCCAGGGACCGCACGAATGGCACACCATGGCCGACCCGGAGGGCAACGAGTTCTGCATCAGCTGAGGCGGTAACTAAACTCGTCAGGGTGAGCAACGACTTCCCCGCCAAGGTATCCGACGTCTTCGACCCCTCGCGCTGGCGCACGGTTTCCGGATTCGACGACTTCCAGGACATGACCTACCACCGCCAGGTGGAACGCGACGAAGCGGGCGAGGTCATCCGCGACCTGCCCACGGTGCGCATCGCCTTCAACCGGCCGGAAGTCCGTAACGCCTTCCGTCCCGGCACTGTGGATGAGCTCTACCGGGCCATGGACCACGCGCGGATGACCCCCGATGTGGCGACGGTGCTGCTCACGGGCAACGGCCCCTCCGAGAAGGACGGTGGCCATTCCTTCTGCTCCGGCGGCGACCAGCGGGTCCGCGGCCGCGAGGGATACAAATACGCCTCCGGTGAAACAGCCGAGTCCATCGACCCCGCCCGGGCCGGGCGGCTGCACATCCTGGAAGTCCAGCGGCTCATGCGCACCATGCCCAAGGTGGTCATCGCCGTCGTGAACGGCTGGGCCGCGGGCGGCGGGCACTCACTGCACGTTGTCAGCGACCTCACCATCGCATCCCGCGAGCACGGCAAGTTCAAGCAGACTGACGCCACCGTGGGAAGTTTCGACGCCGGCTACGGCTCGGCACTCCTGGCCCGGCAGATCGGCCAGAAGGCCGCCCGCGAAATCTTCTTCCTGGCCCGCGAATATTCCGCCGAGGACATGGTCCGCATGGGCGCCGTGAACGAGGCCGTGGACCACGAGCGCCTCGAGGAGGTGGCCCTGGAGTACGCCGCGGACATCGCCCGCCAGTCGCCCCAGGCCCTCCGCATGCTCAAGTTCGCCTTCAACCTGGCTGACGACGGCCTGGCCGGCCAGCAGGTCTTCGCCGGCGAAGCCACCCGGCTGGCCTACATGACGGACGAGGCCGTGGAGGGCAAGGAAGCGTTCCTGCAAAAGCGGGATCCGGACTGGTCCGCCTTCCCCTACTACTTCTAGGAGCCCGGCCGTGGATAACATCCTGAAGGCCCTCGCGGCCGCCCTGCAAGGTGAGGGAACCGCCGTCGAGATCGTCACGGATCCCGACGGTACCGCCAGGGCGGTCCCCGTGGAGACCCCCGGTTTCGAGGACGCCGCCGTGGTGGTGCGCACCTCGGGATCCACCGGCGCGCCGAAGGCCACCGTGCTCACGGTCGACGCCCTCGCGGCATCCTCCATGGCCACCGCCGTTGCGCTGCGTGGCGAGGGCCAGTGGCTCTTGGCCCTGCCCTTGCAGTACGTGGCGGGCATCCAGGTGCTGGTGCGTTCCCTGTTCGCCGGGACGCGGCCCTGGGCGATGGACCTGAGCGCCGGCTTCACGCCGGAGGCCTTCACTGCCGGCGCACTGGAATTGACTGACACGATCCGCTTCACTTCCCTCGTGCCCACCCAGTTGCAGCGGCTCCTCGATTCGCCGTCGGCGGATACCCTCGCCGTGCTGCGGCGATTCAACGCGATCCTGCTCGGCGGCGCCCCGGCTCCGGCCGGGCTCCTGGAAGCGGCACGCGACGCCGGGCTGCGCGTGGTGACCACCTACGGCTCAGCCGAAACGTGCGGCGGATGCGTGTACGACGGCGAGCCGCTGGACGGCGTCGAGGTCCGGATCGATGGCGGAGGCCGCATCCTGCTGGGCGGCAGCACGGTCGCCGCCGGCTACCTCGACGCCCCCGACGCGGCCGACTTCTTCGAAGAAGACGACGTCCGCTGGTACCGCACCGGGGACCTCGGCGAGCTCTCCGCAGACAGCAAGCTCACCGTCCTGGGCCGGGCCGACGACGTCGTCATCACCGGCGGCGTCAAAGTTTCGGCCGCGTACGTGCAGGCCGAGCTGGAAAAGCTCGACGGCGTGAGGGCGGCCTTCGTCACCGGCGTGCCCTCCGCCGAATGGGGCCAGGCCGTGGCCGCCTACCTGGCGGTGGACGACCCGGCGGGCGGCCCGGAAGGACTCCTTGCGGCTGCCCACGCGGCCCTCGGAGCACTGGCGCCCAAGACCGTCATCACGGCATCCGCGTTGCCGATGCTGCCCAACGGCAAACCGGACCGGCTCGCCATGGGCGCGCTGCTCGGCGAGCGGCATCAGGCAGAATAGACAAGTTCACCGCATTTCATTGCCGGTCCCCTCCGGCTCCACCGCGAATCACACGAGGTACAACCGTGGCAACAGCTGCACAATGGATCCAAGGCGCCCGGCCGCGCACCCTGCCGGCGGCGATCGCCCCGGTGCTCATCGGCACCGCGGCGGCCTACGAACTGCAGTCGTTCCGCCTCGCCAACGCGATCCTGGCCGCGCTGGTGGCGCTGCTGCTGCAGATCGGCGTCAATTACGCCAACGACTACTCCGACGGGATCCGCGGAACCGACGAGGACCGCGTGGGCCCGTTGCGCCTGGTGGGCTCCGGGGCTGCCCGCGCCCAGCACGTGAAATGGGCTGCGTTCGGTGCGTTCGGCCTCGCCATGCTGGTGGGCTTGGTACTGGTGATCATCACGCAGGCTTGGTGGCTGATCCTGGTCGGCCTGGGCTGTGTGCTCTCCGCATGGGGCTACACGGGCGGTAAGAATCCCTATGGGTACATGGGCCTCGGCGACGTCTTCGTTTTCGTGTTCTTCGGCCTCGTGGCCACCCTCGGCACCACGTACACCCAGGCCGGGCAGGTCAGCCTTCCCGCGGTCATCGGCGCGATCGGCACCGGATTGATTGCCTGCGCCCTGCTGATGGCCAACAACGTGCGCGACATCCCCACGGACACCGTTGCCGGCAAGAAGACCCTGGCGGTCCGCCTGGGCGACCGGCACGCCCGCGAAAGCTACGTGCTGATGCTGGCCCTGGCCATCCTGCTGGTGGTGGTCCTGGCGCCCACCAAGCCCTGGATGCTCATTGTCCTGCTTCTGGTCCCGGCCTGTTTGACGCCTGCGTGGCTCATGGTCAACGGCAAGCGCAAGAACCTCATCCCTGTGCTCAAGCAGACCGGCCTGATCAACCTCGGCTACAGCCTGCTGTTCTCCCTTGGCCTGGTGCTGAGCGCCGGCTTGTGAGGACGGCTCCCCCGCCCGGACGCGCCGGCTTCTGAGGCACGGACGCGAAAAATCCCCGGTCAACGGAACTCTTCACCGCCGCGTTCGGCGGGTTCCGTTGGCCGGGGATTCTTGTGCGAGCTCAGCCTTCTTTCGGGCGCCGGTCGTTCTCGACCCGGACTGCAGGGTTCTCGTCAACCAGGCGGTCCTCGGCGTCGGCGTCGGCGACCTCGCCGGCCGAACGCAGCGGCTTGGCCCGCCCGGAGAAGCGTTCACGCATGGCTGCCGTGGCGGCGTCGCGCTGTTTCTGGAAGAAGAGGTAGCTGACGGCGAAGGCGATCAGCCCGGCGAAGACCACCGCCAGCAGGGCACCGGTCTGCAGGAAAAGGAACAGCACGAACAACGGCACGAACAGTGCCAGACGGATCAGTGAGTACTTGAGGAAGGCCACGCATCAAGTTTACCGTCCGGAGAAGGGCCGGCCGTCCCCGGGATCGGGGGCAGGGTCCCTGGGCGTTCCGGTGCCGGTACACGGTCCTTCCGCGGTGGCTAGACTGAAGGTATGCCCCGCGTAGTTGGAACCATCCTCGTCCTGCTGGTCTTCGTTTATGGCTTAGTGGATGTGATCCGCACGGACCGCCGTTACGTCCGGGGCATCTCCAAGCCGTCCTGGATCGTGGTCATGCTGGTGCTTCCCGTCCTTGGGGCCATCCTGTGGTTCATCTTCGGACGCCCGTACGGCGGGCGCGCCCCCCAGCAAGCCTTCCCTGCCCACCCGACGGCTCCCGACGACGACCCGGACTTCCTGCGCAACCTGGAGATCCGCCGCCGCAACCAGAGTGAAGCCGAGCGGCTGAAGAAGCTGCAGAAGGAACTCGAGGAGCGGGAACGCAGGCTCAGGGGCGAATCAACGTCCGACGGCACCGACGGCAACGCCTGAAGCAGCAGGGTGCCGGTTCCCCCGGAAGCCCCTAGCTCAGGCCAGAGTATGAGTGCAGGCCGTTGAAGAACTGGTTCACGATCGTGAAGTTGAAGATCACGCACAGGTAGCCCACGAGCGACAGCCAGGCTGCGCGGGTGCCGGTCCAGCCGCGGGTGGCGCGGGCGTGCAGGTAGCCTGCGTAGACCACCCAGATCACGAACGTCCAGACTTCCTTGGTGTCCCAGCCCCAGAAGCGGCCCCAGGCCTTCTCTGCCCAGATGGCACCGAACATCAGCGTGAAGGTCCAGCCCACGAAGGCCACGGTGTTGATCCGGTAGGACAGGTTCTCCAGGCTCAGGGCGTCCGGAACCAAGCGCATGAAGCCCAGCTTGTCGGCACCGCCGGCAGCGAGGGTCTTTTGCCGGTGCGACTGGACCAGCTGCAGGGCGGACATGGCGGACGTCAGCGTGAAGAGCGCCGAGGACAGCACCGCAATGGACACGTGGATCACCAGCCAGTAGCTCTGCAGTGCGGGCACCAGGTGGCCCACAGGGGTCCAGTAGGCCACGGAGGCCGCCACCAGCATGATCACGGCCAGGCCGATCACGAAGGTTCCCAGGAAGCGCAGGTCGCGGCGGATCAGGGCCAGCAGGAAGACCGCCACGGCAACAAAGGCACCGGTGGTGAGGAACTCGTACATGTTGCCCCACGGCACGCGGCCGGCGCCGAGGGCACGGGTGACCACGCCGGCGGCATGGATCAGGACACCGAGGATGGTCAGGGCCACCGCCACGCGGGCGGGTGCGCGCCGCTCGGCGGCGTAGCGCATGTCGGAGCCGGCCGTACGGCCTCCGGCGGGCTCAACTGCCGGGATGGTTTCCGAACCGGCCCTGCCGACGGCGACCGGAACCTTGGCAGCTGCGGCCGCCTTCAGGTCCACGGCACGCAGCGTCTTGCTGCTCTTGGCCAGGTCCCAGGCGAAGGCGACGAACGCCACCGTGTAGGTGCCTGCGGCCAGCAGCATGAAGAGCTCGCTGTACTGGCCCATGGTCTCGTTGATGGAGAACAACATTACTGGTCCTTAGTGGTTGTCGAAGCGACGGTGTCGGAAGTGTCTGATGAGTCCGGCGTCAGCTGCCATTCACGCTGCAGCAGTTCCCGGATGGCGGCGGATTCGCCGGCCAGGCGGTGGTCCTCGCCGCGGGCCAGCAGGCCGTACTCCACCATGGTGCGTCCGTCGTCGTGGGTTCCTGTGCGGACCCACACGCGGCGGCGGTTCAGGTAGAGGGAGACAACCAGGCCGGCGACGGCGAGCAGCGCGAAGAACAGGGCGCTCACCTGGCCCGGGTTGTGGTGGATGTCCACGCCCACGTACTTCTTGACGCCGTCGAAGCTGATGCTGCCCTTGCCGTCCGGCAGCGTGTAGCTCTTCCCCGGCACCAGGGTGATGCCCTTGGCGGGAAGGTCGCGGCCGTTGAGCTGTGTGAGGTTCTTGACGTCGAGCTCGAACACGTTCTGCGGGGAGCCCTTGTCCAGGCCGAGGTCGCCGTAGTACGAGTTCAGGCTGAGCTGCGGGTTGATGAGTTCGGGGTCACCGCTGAAGGACACCCCTTTGTCGGTGACGAACGCGGTGGGCAGGAAGAAGCCTGCAAAGCCCAGCTGATCGGGCTTGGCATCGGGAACCTTGATGACCACCGAGGAGTAGTAGTTATCGCCCTGCAGCTTGGCCACCACGGGGCCCTGCAAGGCGATGTTGCCCTTGCCGTCGCGGACGGTGACCACAGGGGCGTAGCCGTTCCCGGTGAGGTAGATGCTGGTGTCGCCCAGGGTCACGGGGTCGTTGACCTTCAGGATCTTCTTTTCGGCAGGCGCGCCGGGGTTTTCCTTGGTGGTGACCTGCGCAGTGAAGTCGATCGGCTGGCCGAAGTGGGCGGGCGATTCACGGTCGAACGTCGCATCGAACTTGTCCAGCTGGATTGAGTAGGGCTGCAGCCAGCTGCTCTGGAAGTTGGTGCCGGGGTTGAACTGGTCGTAGCCCACCAGGGTGTTCACGAAGGTGTCGCCCTCCACCAGGATGCGCTGTCCGCTGTAGCCGAACAGCCCGCCGATGGCCACGGAGACCAGCACGCCGATCAGCGAGGTGTGGAAGACCAGGTTGCCCACTTCCTTGACGAAGCCGCGCTCGGCACCCAGGGAGGGCCGCTCGCCGTCGGCGTCCCTGACCTCCACCCGGTAGCCGCGCTTCTTGAGCAGCGCGGCGGCATCGGTGATGGCGCGCGACGCCGGGACCCCGGCGTCGGCGGGAACTACCAGGGTGCCGTACTCGGGGAGGCGGGACAGCCGCTTGGGCGTACGCGGCGGCTGGGAGCGCATCGCCTTGTAATGCGCGGTGGCGCGCGGCACGACGCAGCCGATCAGCGAGATGAACAGCAGCAGGTAGATTGCCGAGAACCAGGCGGACGAGTAGACATCGTAGAGCTGGAGGGCATCCAGGATCTTGCCGTAGTCAGGGTGGTCCTTGATGTACTGCGTGACGACGGAAGGGTTGGCCGGGCGCTGCGGGAACAGCGAGCCCGGGACGGCGGCCACGGCCAGCAGGAGCAGCAGGAAGAGCGCGGTGCGCATGCTGGTCAGCTGCGTCCAGGCCCAGCGGAGCATGCCTTTGAGGCCAAGCGCGGGCAGGGCGGCCCCGGTCTTGGCTTCCTCGATCGTCTTGGGCTTGTTCTTCGATTCCACGGGCTCGCTCATCAGATTGGCAACTTCACATCGGTCTGGAACCAGTACTGCAACCCGGTGACCCAGGCACCCCACACTCCGCTGGCCATCAGGATTCCGAGGAGGATCAGGATGGCCCCGCCGGCCCGCTGGATCGCCAGGCGGTGCTTGCGGAAGAAGGACATGACGCCGGCACCCCGGCGCACGGCGAGGGCGATCAGCAGGAACGGCACCCCCAGGCCAAGGCTGTACACGAAGGCAAGCAGGGCCCCCTTGGCTGCGGAGGATCCGCCGGACAGGCTCAGCAGCTGGACGGCCGAGTAGGTGGGTCCGATGCAGGGCGCCCAGCCCAGGCCGAAGGTGATCCCCAGCAGCGGTGCGCCCCACAGCCCGGCCGGAGGCTTTGCATGGATCTTGGCGTCGCGCTGCAGCCAGCCGAAGCCGCCCATGAAGACGATGCCCATGACGATCACCAGGACGCCGAGCAGCTGGGTGATCCAGGCGTTCTGCGGGCCGGCCAGCAGCGTGCCCAGCTGGCCGAAGGCGCCGCCGAGCAGGACGAAAATCACCGAGAAGCCGAGCACGAACAGCCCGATTCCGGCGAACATGCGGCCACGCCGCTGCTTCTGCAGGTCGACGCCGGTCAGCCCGGTGACGTAGCCCAGGTACCCGGGTACGAGGGGCAGCACGCATGGCGACAGGAAGGAGACGAGTCCCGCCAGCAGGGCCACGGGGATGGCCAGCAGCAGGGAACCGTTGAGGATGGTTTCCGCGAAGGGACTGTTCACGTTCGTCGGGCCGCCTACTCGGCTGCCGCGGCTGTGATGAGGGCCTTCAAGGTGCCCTTCTCGATTTCGCCCAGGACGCGGGAGGCAACCCTGCCTTGCTTGTCCAGGACCAGCGTGGTGGGCACGGCGTTCGGCGGAACCAGGCCGGAAACGGAGAGCAGCACGGCGCCGTTCTTGTCGTTGAAGCTCGGGTACGTCAGCTTGAAGGATTTCTCGAAGGCCTCGGCGGTGGCTTTCTCATCCCGCAGGTTGACGCCGAAGAACTGTACGCCCTTGGCCTTGAAGTCCTGGTGCAGTTCCTCGAGGAGCGGCGCCTCGACCCGGCACGGAGCGCAGGCAGCGAACCAGAAGTTCAGCACCGTGACCTTGCCGCGGAGGTCCGCAGCCCTAACGGGGGTGCCGTCGAACAGGACCCCGTCAATCTGCAGCGGGGCCGAGCGGTCGGTCTTGGCGAATTCGGTGACCGAGCCGTCTCCCGCTATGTAGTTTTTGTTGTCGCCGACGTTCGCCTGCTTGGCGAGGTTGTCTTCCTGCGGGGCGCAGGCGGACAGGCCCACGGTCAGGGCGGCGAGCGCCGCTCCCCCGGTAGCGAGGAAGCGTCGGCGCGAGGTATTGCTGTACTTTTCCAATGTCATGCTCCGGGAGTGCTCGCGGCGCCGGGCAGCAGGGCTGCCGCGGGCTCGCTGTAGTCGACCCGCACGAGGGCGCCGTCGGCGTCGAACACCAGCGACGTCAGGGACGTCAGGGTGCATTCGCGCTTGCGCGGGTCATGCCACAGCCGGCGGCCTTCGGCGCTGCGGCGGGTGGCGTAGATGGGCAGCTGGTGGCTCACCAGGATCGCTTCGGCGCCGTCGCCCCCGAGCTCGACGGCGCGCTGCCGGGCGTCCTCAATGGCCGCGCGCATGCGCACAACCTGCTGGCTGTACGGCTCGCCCCAGGAGGGGCGGAGGGGGTTCCGGAACTGGATCCAATGCTTGGGCTTCAGGAACTCCGAGGGCCGGGCGTGCAGCCCCTCGAAGTGGTTCTCGGCCTCGATGATCCGGGGATCCGTGTGGATCTGAAGGCCCAGGGCCTCCGAGCTTGGCTGGGCGGTTTCCTGGGCGCGCGTAAGCGGCGAGGCCACCAGGTGGACGATCTTTGCCCCGGCCGCGGCGCGCGCTTCGAAGTGCTCGGCGAGCACGCGCGCCATCGCCTGTCCGCGCTCGGACAGGTGGAATTCGGGCAGTCTGCCATACAGGACGCCGTCGGGGTTGTATACCTCGCCATGGCGGAGCAGATGGACAGTTGCTTGGGGCATGTCTACCAGTTTCTCAAAGACGGGGGGCAATCAGAAATCTTCTACGCCATGTAGAACTGAGGCCCGGGAAAAAATGTTCCCGAAGATGGAACAAAAGATGCATTTGCATGTTTATACTGGATGCAAGATCGGTTGATGGTTCAAGTAACTGTCCTCCGAGCGGAGATTTCCACCCACACCTACTCCAAGGAGCACGCCATGACCCTCCCCGCCAACGTCACCACCGGTACCTGGACCCTCGACAGCTCGCACAGCGAAATCGGCTTCACCGTCCGCCACGCAGGAATCAGCAAGGTCCGCGGCCAGTTCACCGAGGCCGACGCGACCCTGGAACTGGCGGAGCACCTGGCTGACTCCAAGGTCAACGCCACCATCCAGACCGCCAGCTTCGACTCCGGCGACGTCAACCGCGACGGCCACGTCAAGGGTGAGGACTTCTTCGACGTCGAGAAGTTCCCTGAGATCAACTTCGTCTCCCGCCACATCAAGGCCAACGGCGACAGCTTCGACTTGGTGGGCGACCTCACCATCAAGGGCGTCACCAAGGAGGTCGCGATCGAGACCGAATTCAACGGCGTGGCAGTCGACCCCTTCGGCAACACCCGCGCCGGCCTCTCCGGTGAGACCACCATCAGCCGCAAGGAATTCGGCCTGACCTGGAACGCAGTGCTGGAAGCCGGCGGCGTGCTGGTCAGCGACAAGGTTGTCATCAACCTCGAACTCGCCTTCATCGCTCCCGCCGCCTGACGCGGCCGCAATTTGCGGAAGGGGCGCTTCCCGGAAGGTTTGCGGATTTCCGCGGCCACCGGGCGGCGCCGCTTTTCGTTTCCGCCCTCCAGGCGGGCATCCCTGCTGTGGATCCACCCGCTGGAGTATTCACCACGATGCCGCGCGGAGCCCGGGAATTCGCCGAAAATTTCCTAGGAAACCTTCAACCCCAGGTCTACAGTGATGCCATGAGTAACCCAAACGAAGTTCCTCAACAGCCAGGCTCACAGCCAGAACCGTCCGGCGATGTTCCTCCGGCCGGCTACCAGCCTCCACAGGGCGCACCGCAGCCGCCCAACTACCAGGCACCCGGGTATCAAGCCCCGCCCCCTGGTTACCAGGCGCCGGCACCCGGTTACCAGGCACCCGGCTATCAGGCACCGCCTCCGGGGTACGGCATGCCTGCTGCCGGAGCGAACAATGCTCCGCCGGCCGGCCTGGGTTACGCGGCTCCTGCCCGGAACACCTTCGGCCTCGATTTCAACAACATCGCCCAACGTTTCCGCGACACCACGGGTGTCCCACAGCAACTGACTTTGTCCTACTGGCTCTGGGTCGGCGCCGCCGCCCTTGGCGTTCTCGCAAGCCTGATCAACATCTTCCTTCTCCGCGGCTACTTCGGTGAACTCCTCATCGGTCCCGGCATCATTGGATTCGTCTTCAGCCTGATCTTCGCCGCCCTCTACATATTCATCGCGATCCGGCTCAAGGAAGGCGCCCGGTGGGCTCGCCTGGTGTTGAGCATTTTGGCCGGGCTTGCAGTGATTTCGCTGTTGCTCCAGCTCGTCACGCTGAACCTGGGCTTCATCGGCTCCGCCGTCGCGGTGGCGGCCGGTGTATTGATGTGGCTCCCGGAGTCGCAGAAGCATTTCGTATAGCCACAGCGCGGGTTCCTCAACGCGTAACAGGCGTCAGGAAAGTCTGGCCGAAGGCCGCGGTGTCCACCGGACACCGCGGCCTCTCCCTTGCTGGAAATCCGCGGGGAAATCGGGTCCCGCAGCCCAGCGCCGGGGTACGGTGGACATAAGCCAAGCTGGGGGCAGGGGTAATTGCTGGCCCGTCAGCCGAACCCGCAGTCGAACATGCAAAGGAATGCCATGAGCAACCTTCCGTACCCACCCGCCAACTCCGGCGAGAACGCCGGTTCCGGACAGGGCCAGCCCGAACAGCCCCAGTACGGGCAGCAGGCCCAGCCGCAGTACGGGCAGAACGCGCCCCAGTATGGTCAACAGCCTTCGGCGCCCCAGTACGGGCAGAATGCGCCCCAGTACGGGCAGAATGCGCCCCAGTACGGGCAATTCGGGCAACAGCCTTCGGCACCCCAGTACGGGCAGTCTCCCTATGGCCAGTCTCCGTACGGCCAGTCCCCGTATGGCCAAGCTCCATGGCCCAGCCAGCAGCCCTCCACGACGTCGGACGTTCCGCAGCTGGTGAACACGGCGTTCCTGATGATTGTGGGCGCCGGTATCCTCTCTGCCATCAGCAGCCTTGTCTTCGCGTTCACAGGGCAGGACTACATCATGACCGTGATGGAGCAGGCCGCCCGCCAACAGGGCCAGGCCCTGCCACCTGGGACGACCCAAAGCCTCAACGGGCTCCTGGCTGTCAGCGGCATCATCGGCGCGGTCATCAATCTTGGCTTGTATGCCCTGGTCGCGTTCCCGGTCCGCAAGGGAAAGAACTGGGCACGGATCCTTGGCACAGTGTTCGCCGCAGTGTCGATCTTCGGGCTCTTCGGGCTCTTCGAGCTGGGGCCGCTCTTCGGAATCCTTCAGCTCCTCACCATCCTGCTCGGCATCGCTGCGATCGTGATGCTCTACCTGCCGGCTTCGGCTCCGTACTTCCGCAAGGCACAGCCTTTCGCCAATCCCTACAGCCAGGGTCCGTACGGCCGCTAGGCAGGAACCGATCAACAACAGCGGGCGCAGTCCCGACCGCCGTCGGGCAATATCAGACGGCTTGGCCCGGGGTCTGCGCCCGTTGTGCGTGGTAGGCGAGGATCTGCAGCTCGGTGGCCATGTCCACCTTCCGCAAGTTGACGTGCGGAGGTACCTGCAGCAGCACAGGCGCGAAACTGAGGATGCTGCGGATCCCGGCCTTGATCACGCGGTCGCACACATCCTGTGCCACGGCAGCGGGCAGGGCCAGGACCACCATGTTGGTGCCGGTCCGTTGCAGGACCTGCTCGAGGTTCGCGGCATCGCTGACCCGCAGCCAGCCGACTTCGTTGCCGACCACCATGGGGTCGGCGTCGAGGATGGCCACCACGTCAAAGCCGCGCGACTGGAAACCGCCGTACCTGGCCAGTGCCTTGCCAAGGTTTCCGGCCCCGACAATCGCCACTTTCCAGTCGTGGGTCAGGCCCAGTGCGGCCGCGATATGGCGGCTCAGGTACTGGACTTCGTAACCCACGCCCCGGGTGCCGTAGGAACCGACATAGGAAAGGTCCTTGCGCAGGGTGGAGGAACTGACCCCTGAGGCCTCGGCCAGCGCTTCGGAGGAAACCCGCTCCACGCCTTCACCAAGGAGGGAGTTGAGCGCGCGCAGGTAGAGCGTCATCCGGGCCACGGCTGCGGGCGGGATCTGCTTGGCAGCAGAATCCTGCTCGCCCGGCGCGGGCTCGGCGGATGGTTCCAGCGCAGTCACGGTCTTCTCCATTGTGTTGCTTTGTTGTCCCACTCTATTGCGGGGTTCCCGGAGTCAACAAAGCCACCGGGGCCGCAGTCAGGACGCGATGGCCTTCTGCAGGACCCTGGTGAGCCGTGCTTCGTCGATCTTCCAGAAATCCCGCTGGATGCCGTCCACCAGGACCACCGGGATCTCCTCTGCGTAACGTTCGCGCAGTTCGGCATCGCCTTCGATGGACATTTCCCGCCACGGCAGCCCCAGCCCGGAGGCAACGCGCTCGACGGCGTCCCGCGCCGCAGCGCAGAGGTGGCAGTCGGATTTGGTGAGGAGGACGACGTCGGGAATCGGCATGTTCCAACGGTAGCCCGAGCCGCGGGGCGTCGTCGAAGCGCGCACGACGCGGGTTCACGCGGAAGGCGCGGCACGGCGTCCGGCAGGGCAATTGACTAGACTCATGGCATGCCCGACGAGAAGAACGCCGCTGTGGCCACCGCGCCGGCTGTGAAGCAGCAATACGGCGAAGCCGCATTCTTCGACGTCGACAACACCTTGATGCGGGGCGCAAGCCTCTTCCATGTGGCGCGGAAAATGTACGAACGCAAGGCCTTCACCCTGTCCCAGGCCGCGGGCTTCGCGTGGAAGCAGTTCAAGTTTGTGCTCCGCGGCGAAAACATGGATGACGTCCACGCAGTCCGCGATTCCGCCCTGACCCTGGCCGCAGGAATCAAGGTCTCCGAGGTCGAGGAACTGGGCGAAGAAGTCTACGACGAGATGATCGAGTCCCGGATCTGGCCCGGCACGAAGGCACTGGCCGAACAGCATCTGCGGGTCGGCCGGAAGGTCTGGCTGGTGACCGCGACGCCCGTCGAGGTCGCAAAAGTGATTGCTACCCGGCTGGGCCTGACCGGCGCACTGGGCACGGTGGGCGAAATCGAGGACGGCTCCTACACCGGCAGGCTCGTGGGTGACATCCTGCACGGACCGGCGAAAGCCGTTGCCGTTCAGCAGGTCGCTGACGAGGAAGGCCTGGACCTGCAACGCTGCTGGGCGTACAGCGACTCACACAACGACATCCCGCTGCTCACCCTGGTGGGCCATCCGGTGTGCATCAACCCCGACGCCTCCCTGCGCCGCCACGCCCGCGAAAACAACTGGCCGGTCTACGACTTCCGTTCCGGACGCCGCGCCGCCACCTTGGGCCTGAAGGCAGCCACGGTCGGCGGTGCCGTGTATGGCCTGTGGCGCGGCTTCAGCAAGTTCCGCGGCCCCCGGGTCTGACGCCTCCATATCTGACGCCTCCGGGCGCTGTGCTCCCCAGGGCGCAAAAATGCCCGCCGCCTCGAAAGGCAACGGGCATTCACGCACTGCGAAGTATTTCTACTTCTTATTGCGACGCTGGTGGCGGGTCTTGCGAAGCAACTTGCGGTGCTTCTTCTTGGCCATACGCTTGCGGCGCTTCTTGATAACTGAACCCACGAAAGTTCCTTACAAATAAGTGAAGTTCCCGCCTGCCGGACGGGGCCGGTGAAGGCCCCGCAACAGACGGATTCTTACAGTGACGTAAAACGTTCCTTAACAGGGTACCGCCTCGCAGCGGCACCCAATGACCGTGGACCCGCGAGGGCCCTTTGGCGTCAGGCGCTCTCCGAGCGGCCGTCCACCACGGCACCCTTGAGGTACTGGGCAACGGCTTCCTCGGGGACCCGGAATGACCGGCCGAACCGGACGGCCGGCATTTCACCGGAGTGGACCAGACGGTACACGGTCATTTTGGAAACCCGGAGAACCTCGGCCACTTCGGCCACGGTCATGAATCGCGCATTCGAGAAGTTGGTCTCTGCGGACATTCTCCATATTCCTTTGCTCTCAGCTGACAAGGACAACCCCAGCGCGCATGACTGCGGCGTTCCGATGCTGAGCCATCACAACCATGTGCTAGATACTTTAGAGGCTGCTGAGGCCAATGTGAAAGTCCCGGCCGCTACATTCATGTTCACACGGCGGCCGCCTGGCGGCGCTTGCGGGACGACGCCGCAAGCTGCTCCAGCACGGACGCCGTGACGTCCCATTCCATGCAGGCATCCGTGACGCTCTGGCCGTAGACCAGTTCCTGCTCCCCCGCCAGCTGAAGCCCGACATCCAGGTTCTGGGCGCCGCCCACCAGGAAGCTCTCCAGCATGACGCCGGCAACCGGCGAGGCGGGATCGGCCTCCAGCTGGGCGCCGATTTCCAGCGCAACCTCGGCCTGACGGTGGTGGCTCTTGCCGCTGTTGGCGTGGCTTGCATCGACGATCAGCCGCGGGTTCAGGCCTTTGGCTGACAGCTTTTCCGAGGCTGCCGCCACGTCGTCGGCAGAGTAGTTGGGCCCCTTGCGTCCGCCGCGCAGGATCACGTGCGTATCAGGGTTCCCCGCGGTCGCCACGAGTGCCGCGCGGCCGTCGCCGTCAATGCCGAGGAACGCCTGCCGGACGGCAGCTGCACCGCAGGCGTCGATGGCCACCTGGAGGTCGCCATCGGTGCCGTTCTTGAAGCCGATCGGCATGGAAAGGCCGGAAGCAAGCTGGCGGTGGATCTGGCTTTCGGTGGTGCGGGCGCCGATCGCGCCCCAGGCAACCAGGTCCGCCATGTACTGCGGGCTGATCGGCTCCAGGAATTCCGTAGCCGTGGGCAAGCCGAGCTCGGTGACCTGCTGCAGGAAGCCGCGGGCAGCGCGCAGGCCCGCCGCGATGTCGTGGCTGCCGTCCAGGTGCGGATCGTTGATGAGTCCCTTCCAGCCCACCGTGGTGCGCGGCTTTTCGAAGTAGGCCCGCATGACCACCAGGAGGTCTTCCTTGTGCTTTTCGGCCTGGCTGACCAGCCGGCGGGCGTATTCCAGCCCGGCCTTGGGGTCGTGGATGGAACAGGGACCGACGATCACCAGCAGGCGGTCGTCGACGCCGTCCATGATGGCCCGGATCTCGTCACGGCCGCGTTCGACGACGGCCGCGGCCTCCGCGCCGAGCGGCAGTTCCGCGATCACTTCCTGCGGGGCGGGCAGCGGTTCGAAGCGGCTGACCCGCAGGTTCGACGTCGAACGGCCGGACGGGATGCCGGCGCTGGAGCGGGAGTCCTGGCCGGCGTCGAGTGCGGCGGGGTTTTCGGCAATGCTGGTCATTTTTCGGGTCCTGTCCGGAAGCGGAGCGGGCCCTCAACAGAACCCGCCGGATATGGCGAAGGGCAGAGAATGATCTCTGCCCTGTTGGCTCTGAAGGTTAGTTGGATGCGTGTCAGTCAGACGCGGGCCCCTCCAGAGCCAACGAAAAATACGCATACCAACGCTTAGTCATGGACACACCATAGCCACGTAGGAGCTCCGGCCGCAAAACCGCGCCCGGTCTCATGCCGTAACAGTCACCGTCCGTATGGGCCTGCGCAATGGAAGGACATGCAGAGAAAGCGTTTCCCAAAAGTCGCTAGACTCAGCGCCAGGAGAACCAACCGGCCGCCGGGTGCGGCACGGCGGACAGGCAGCACCAAGAAGGAAGCCATGGCAGATCGGAGCAAACGGCGCCGCGTGGGAATCGGGGACGTCGCGGCAAAGGCGGGAGTTTCGCATGCCACCGTCTCGCGGGTCATGAACGGCAACACCACGGTCAATGCCGCCATCGCCGCGCGGGTCCAGGCTGCCGCTGCCGAGCTGAAGTACAAGCCGAATCCGGCTGGTCGCAGCCTCGCCTTGGGCAAAACCGAAACGATCGGCATCGTGGTGCCGGACTTGTCGAACCCCACGTTCCAATCCATCCTCCGGGATGTCAGCGTCGCCGCTGCCCGCGACGGCTACCGAGTGCTGATAGCGGACTCGTCCGAAGTCTCCAGCGAAGAAGCCATCCTCGCCGGAGAGGCACGGCGGCGATGCGACGGCGTCGTACTTTGTGCGCCCCGCATGAGCCAGGACGAACTCGAAGAGCTGGCTCCCACCCTCCATCCCCTGGTGCTGATCAACCGCACCACCGAATCCTCGTCGACCCCAAGCCTGGTGGTGGATTACGGTCACGGAATCCAGAAGCTCGGAGCACACCTGGTGGAACTGGGCCACCGCCGGATCGCCTATCTGACCGGCCCGGAGCGCAGCGCCTCCAACGTGCAGCGGCTGCGCGGGCTGGAAAAATTCGTCCAGGACTACCCCGAGGTCGAGCTGCAGTTCATCCCCGGGGGAAACACCTACGACGCCGGGAACGAAGCAAGCGACGCCGTCGCCTCATGCGGGGCCACCGGCATCCTGGTCTTCAACGATGTTGCGGCCATGGGCCTGCTGCACGGACTGAGCGAACGGGGTATCCGGGTGCCGGAAGACCTGTCGATCACGGGCTACGACGACATGCCGTTCGCGCGCTACACGATGCCGGGCCTGACCACCGCGGCTGTCCCGATCGCCCAGCTGGGCAGCCTTGCGTGGCGCCGGATGCGCGAACACATCAAGCACGCCGACGCCGAATCTCCGACCGACCACTTCGAGCCGCTCCTGGAAATCCGCGGCAGCACCGCACCCCCGAAGGCCTGACCATCCTCAGTGCGGCCAGGCCGGCTCGCTCAGTGCGGCCCAGTCGTCGAGGAAGCCCCGGCAACGCGCCAGGGCTACCGCATCCTGCTTCCGCAAGGCGGCCTCGCTGCCCAGATCTAGGCCGTCCTGGGCGTCGATGAACGGCTTGAGCGAGGCGCCCATGGCGGCCTGAAGGGCAGGGTACGCATCGCGGGCAAAATCGGTGGCGGTCCTGGTCAATACCTCCGGTCCGCTCCGGCTCAGGCCGTGGACCCCGTCGACCAATCCGGCCAGGTCCTGGTCCAAGGCCACCTCGAATGTGAATTCCGCCGGGAAGGCGATCTGCTTCAGGGGGCTGCGGGCCGTGGTTCGGGCGAAATCCCTGATGGCCTCGAAGCTCGAGGCGCGCGATGGGTGTTCGGGCAGCGCTTCGCCCCGGCTGGTGGCCGTTTTGACCGCGAGGAATGGCGTCCCGGCAAGGAAGCCATCCAGCTGCGGCCCGAGGGCGGCGTCACCGGCGACACCAAGGATCGGAATGCCGTCCAGCCACGCCCAGATGTGGCTCTCGGTGAGGGGCGCGCCGTCGGACGCGACCTTGAGTCCGGGCACCATCGTGTGGCTCATGAACCCGCCGGGCGTGCCCGCCCGGGCATGGAACCCCACTTGGAAGGCCGCGTCGAATCCCTTCGAGAAGGCTTCGTCGTCTGCCCGGGCAGCGCCGTCGGGAAGGTCCTCCCAAAGGATGTTCGGCCAGCCGAGTCCGTGGGCGTTGACGACGTAGACCTGGTTGCGTCCGCCGTCGATCAGGCCGGTGGCCGCGGCGATCACTTCGTCGGTGAAGTCCCGCCGGCCGGAGGTCCAATATTCTTCGAAGGCGGGCCAGCATTCATGGTGGTCCTGCACCCGGGACATGCCTTCCATGTCTGCCCACAATGCGATGCGCATGGTTGCCTCCTGCCTTTTGGGTTCGATCATAGGAGGACCGCAACCATTGGGGAATGCCCGGAAGCCGAGTTCCTCAGGCCGGGGCGTCGAGTCCGGCCTCGTGGTAGTAGCCCTCGATATGGGCGGCCACAAGCCCTGCCGCTTTGCCGCCGTCGCCGTCGTTGACGGCGTCCAGGATGGCGCGATGCTCGGCCCGGAGCCGGCGGGCGGTGGCGTCCCAGTCGGGCAGGTTCCCCGTCAGTTCGGCGGCGTACCCTTCGATGGCCTCGCGGAGGGATGCCATCATGGCGCTCACGACGGCGTTGCCGGCCGCCTCGGCCAGCGCAAGGTGGAATCGGACGTCCAGGGCCAGGAAGTCTCCGGTGCCCGGGCCGGCATCCATCTCCTCGAGGAGGGCGGCGGCCTCGGCCAGGGCGGGCGATTCCGGCCGTGCCTTGGACACGGCCCAGGATTCGAGGAGCACCCTGGTCTCCACGATGTCGGCCACCGGAAAGTGCCGGGTGGCGGCATGCAGCCGCAGTGCGGAACTGAGGGCAGTTGCCGGATCGGCGATGACCACGGTTCCGGCATCCTTTCCCGACCCGACGCCGGCCCGGACCACGCCCATCGCCTCCAGGATCCGGATCGCTTCGCGCACCGAGGTCCGCGAAACCGCGAGTTGTTCGGCAAGGGCGCGTTCAGCAGGCAGGCGGCCGCCGAGCAGGAGTTTGCCCTCGGAGAACTGCTTTTCGATCCAGCCCAGGACGAGTTCGTGGGTTCGCATGCCGGAATTCTACTTGATGTGGTCCAACCACATGGAATAGAGTGTGGTCCAACCACATCAGCGAGCCCGGAGACCCACCATGACGCAGACCGTCCAGCCCGCCACCAATGGCACCGCGGCACCGAAAAGCAGCGCCGCCGTCGTGATTCCGCCGGCCCTCAGGCGACGGATCCCCAAGTACGCGGATCTCGCTCCGCTGATGCAGTTCAAGAAACCGGAGTTCAGCAACGCTGCACGCCTCAAGCGTGCCTCCACCATCTGGGAGCTCCGGGACATCGCCAAGCGCCGCACCCCGCAGGCACCCTTCGATTACACGGACGGCGCTGCCGAAGCCGAAATCACCCTGCGCCGGGCACGGCAGGCTTTCCAGGACATCGAATTCCGGCCCGGCATCCTGCGCGATGTGTCCAGCATCGACCTCAGCACGGACATCCTGGGCAAGCCGTCCCGCCTCCCCTTAGGCATCGCCCCCACCGGTTTCACCCGGATGATGCAGTCCGAGGGCGAATACGCCGGATCGCAGGCGGCCCAGGCCGCGGGCATCCCCTACACCCTTTCCACCATGGGTACCGCCTCGATTGAGGACGTTGCGGCCGCGGCGCCGGGGGGCCGCAACTGGTTCCAGCTGTACCTGTGGACGGACCGGGAGCGTTCGCTCGAACTGATCGAACGCGCCGCCGCGGCCGGAAACGACACCCTGATGGTCACGGTGGACACCGCCGTCGCCGGAGCACGGCTGCGGGACGTACGCAACGGCATGACCATTCCCCCGGCCCTGACCCTGAAGACAGTGCTCGACGCCTCCTACCGGCCGGCCTGGTGGTTCAACTTCCTCACCCACGAACCGCTGACCTTCGCCTCACTCTCCCGTTACACCGGCACCGTGGCGGATCTGATCAACTCGATGTTCGATCCCACCCTGACCTTCGATGACCTCGACTGGCTCCGCGAAACCTGGAAGGGCAAGCTGGTGGTCAAGGGCATCCAGACCGTCGAGGACGCCGTGAAGGTGGTGGACCACGGGGCCGACGGCGTGGTGGTCTCCAACCACGGCGGCCGGCAGCTGGACCGCGCGCCGATTCCGCTGCACCTGCTGCCCGGGGTTTCCGCTGCCGTCAAGGAACGTAACCCGGAGGCCGCGGTCATCCTGGACACCGGCATCATGGGCGGGGCGGACATCATCGCAGCCCTGGCGCTGGGCGCGGACTTCACGCTGATCGGCCGGGCCTACCTCTACGGACTCATGGCCGGCGGGCGGGCCGGCGTGGACCGGACCATCGAGATCCTTGAGAAGGACATGGCCCGCACCATGGCCCTGCTGGGCGTCACGAAGGTCTCCGAACTGACCCCCGATCACGTGCGGCTGCTGCAGGACTGACGCACGCTTTCCACCCGGGCTGTTTCTTCCGGCCGAACTACCTCTTCCGGCCGAACTTCGGCAGGTTGGGCAGGTCCGGCAGCTTGGCCAGCAGGTCAGCGGCCTTCGTGGCGGCGCGGCCCACTGTGCGGCCGATCTGCTGGGGAACGGTATCGTCCGCCGCAGCCGGTGCAGGAACAACAGCGTCCTGTGCCGGCTGTGCTGCGTTAACGGGCCGCGCGGTTCCCACAGGAGCCTCGGACGTCCCGACGGCGGCCGGCTGGGCCGCCTGCCCCGCGCTCCGGGCGGTGGCCTCGCGGCGCTGGGCCGGCGCGGCGGCGGATGCAGACGCAGCGGGGCCGACGTCGAACGTTTCAAGCCAGCTGGCGATCCCGGCGAGGGGCTTCGGATTCAGGGCGTAATAGCGCTTCTGCCCCTGGGCGCGCATGCTGACGAGGTCCGCCTCGCGGAGCACTTTCAAATGCTTGGAAATGGTGGGTTGGCTGGCGTCGAGCTCCTGAACCAATTCCCCCACAGCTTTGTCCCCAGAGCGGAGGGAAACCAGGATGTCACGCCGGGTAGCCTCAGCAATGACGGCAAATACGTCGTCAGTCACCATGCCTCCCACCCTAGCGACATATACGTCAAAAGGCATCAACTATTTCACCATGACAGGGTCGGCAGGATCGTTGACCGGCCCCACCCCCGGTGGTACAACGAACTCACGGTCCAGGCGGCCATCCAGCCGCGGCCGGAGCGGGGCGGGGTGCGTGGCCATGACTGACTATCTCCGGCGGCAGATGTTCAACATCATCGCGGCAGTGTTCCTCATCTTGTTCGTTCTCGTGTGGCTGGCCGTCTTGCTGCGGGTGGGGACGTGGGTGCCGGTCGCCGGGCTCACTGCCCCGGCGCTGAACGGCGCCCTGGTGACCGCTGCCGGAGTCATGGCTACCTCGCTGGGTTCGCTGACGGCGTCGGCCCTGGGCTTCACGATCGCCGAGGTCAAACGCGAGCAGTCCGAAGCGCCGCCCGGCTCCCCGGGCGCTTCCTTCCGGCAGAGGTCGCCGCCCGGCTTTCCGGCCGGATCGTCGCCGCAATCATGGTCTACATGGCCGTGGGCCTGCTGGTCCTGATCATCTGGCTCGTGAAGGGATCTGCCTCGACCGACCTCATTGGGGCGTTCGCGCTGTCCCTGCTCGGCTGGCTGGTCGGCGCCGCCGGCGTCGTGTTCCAGACGGAGAAGACTTCGTAAAGTCAGTCGAACCAAGGATCCAGGCCGTGCAGCGGGAAGATCTCCTTGCGGGTGGCGATGATGCTGCGGTCCACGGCATCGCCCGGATCGTAGCCAACCTCCCAGGAACGCCACCAGATGTCCACGTCGTCGCCCATGCGTTCGGGGGCGTTGCGGCCGAACTTCTCACGGACGTATTCGAGCCAGTCCTCCGGCACCCGCGTGTTCAGGGGCACCGGGTTCTGCGCCACGATGCCGATCAGGTGGGACCAGGTCCGCGGGACCACCCCGGTAATGTCGTACCCGCCTCCGCCGGTGGCGATCCAACGATTGCCGCAGTATCTGGCAGCCAAGCCGGCGACGGCGGTGGCGGCCTCGCGCTGGCCGTCGACGCTGAGGTTGAGGTTCGTGAGGGGGTCGTTGGCGTGCGAGTCGCAGCCGTGCTGGCTGACGATCACCTCGGGTTCGAACGCGCCCACCAGCTGCGGCACGACCGCGTGGAAGGCGCGCAACCAGCCGGCGTCGCCCGTGTAGGCCGGCAGGGCGACGTTGACGGCGGTCCCCGGGGCGTGCGGCCCGCCGATCTCGTTGGCGAAGCCCGTTCCGGGGAACAAGGTCAGCCCCGACTCGTGCAGTGAAATGGTGAGGACCCTTGGGTCGTCCCAGAAGATGCTCTGCGTCCCGTCCCCGTGGTGGGCGTCGACATCGATGTACGCGATCTTCGCCACACCGCCGTCGAGCAAGCGCTGCACGGCCAGTGCCGCATCGTTGTAGATGCAGAAGCCGCTGGCGCGTTCCCGGGAGGCGTGGTGCAGTCCGCCGCCGAAATTCACCGCGCGCACCGCTTCGCCGGAGAGGACGGCCTCGGCGCAGAGCAGCGAGGCCGCGGCCAAGCGCGCGCTGGCCTCGTGCATTCCGGCGAAGGCGGGATCGTCGTCGGTTCCCAGCCCGCGTTCCGGGTCCGACGCCGTCGGGTCCTCGCTCGCGCGCCGTACCGCGGCAATATAGTCCGCACTGTGCACCTGCTGGAGTTCGACGTCGGACGCCACCCCAGGTGCCTCCAGCGAGACGTGCGGCAGCTCGAACAGACCGAGGGACTCTGCCAGCCGTGCCGTGAGTTCGAGGCGTGCCGGCGCCATGGGGTGGCCGGGGCCGAAGTCATACGCAGTCATGGCGGGACTCCACGCCACCGTCGTTGGCAGCGCGGACGGACGGAGGCCGGGCCGGGAAGTCATCAAAGACAGGCTAGCCTGTTCCCCCGGCTCCCGCGGGCGATTAGTGGTTTACTACTCAAGACAGCCGATCCGTCAACAAGAAGCGAAAAGCACTGCCATGACCCAGAGCCAGTCGAGGTCTCCGAGCCCGGCCAGCTGGCACCCCGACCAGCCCGAGCGGGAAGGCCTGTGGATCTTCACCGGCCTCCGGGACTTCATCGACAACATCGCCAACACCTCCCCGGCCCGGCTGGCGCTGACGGCGTTCTCCGTAGTGATCCTGCTCTTCACCGGCCTGCTGTCCCTTCCCGCAGCTTCAGCCGATGGGGTTGTCACTCCCCTTCATGACGCGATGTTCACGGCCGCCTCCGCGGTCTGCGTCACCGGACTCACGGTGGTCTCGACGGCGGCCCACTGGTCGTTCTTCGGGCAGCTGGTGATCCTGGTGGGCATCTTCGTGGGCGGCTTGGGAACGCTGACCCTGGCCTCGCTGCTCGCGCTCATGGTGAGCAAGCGACTGGGCGTGCGCGGAAAGCTCATCGCCCAGGAAGCCATGAACAACGCCGGGCGCCTCGGCGAGGTCGGAACCCTGCTGCGGATCGTCATCACCACCTCCGTGGTCATCGAAGGCACCTTGGCGCTGGCCATGATCCCGCGCTTCATGATCCTCGGAGAGGACTTCTGGCAGTCGGTCTGGCATGGCGTGTTCTACTCGATTTCGGCCTTCAACAACGCCGGGTTCACCCCGCACTCGGACGGCATCGTCCCCTATGAAACGGACCTCTGGATCCTCGTTCCGCTGATGCTGGGCGTTTTCCTGGGCAGCCTCGGCTTCCCCGTGGTGATGGTGCTGCAGCAGAACGGGCTCAACTGGCGGAAGTGGAACCTGCACACGAAGCTGACCATCCAGGTCTCCTTCATCCTGCTGGCAGCCGGTACCGTCCTCTGGGCCCTGATGGAGTGGGACAACACCCGGACGATCGCCCACATGAACCTTGGCGACAAGATCATCCACTCCCTTTTCGCCTCCGTGATGACCCGTTCCGGCGGTTTCAACCTGGTGGACCAGAACCACATGGAGTCCACCACCATGCTGCTCACCGACGCCCTGATGTTCGCCGGTGGCGGGTCGGCGTCGACGGCGGGCGGCATCAAGGTGACCACCATCGCCGTCATGTTCCTCGCCATCGCTGCCGAGGCCCGCGGTGACGCGGACGTGAAGGTGTACGGCCGCACCATCCCCCAAGGCACCATGCGCGTGGCCATCTCGGTGATCGTGGCAGGCGCCACGCTGGTGTCCGTGTCTTCGTTCCTGCTCCTGCAGATCAGCGGGGCCACCCTGGACCGGGTGCTCTTCGAAACGATCTCCGCCTTCGCCACGGTGGGGCTCAGCACCAACCTCAGTGCCGAGCTGCCGCCGTCGGGCGTCTATGTCCTCACCGCGCTCATGTTCATGGGGCGCGTCGGCACAGTCACCCTCGCCGCCGCACTGGCCCTGCGCCAGCGCAGCCAGCTGTACCACTACCCCGAAGAAAGGCCGATCATTGGCTAACACCTCAGGCGCCCCCAACCGTCCGGCGCACAATGCTCCCGTGCTGGTCATCGGCCTGGGCCGCTTCGGCTCCGCAACCGCCGAGCAGCTGGTCAAGCAGGGCCGCGAAGTCCTGGCGATCGAACGGGACCGGGCCCTCGTGCAGAAATGGGCCCCCGTCCTCACCCATGTGGTGGAGGCCGACGCCACGAACATCGATGCCCTCCGCCAGCTCGGCGCCCAGGAATTCAGCTCCGCCGTGGTGGGTGTGGGCACCTCGATCGAGTCCTCGGTGCTCATCACCGTGAACCTCGTGGACCTGGGCATCGAGCATCTCTGGGTCAAGGCCATCACGCCCTCGCACGGCAAGATCCTGAGCCGGATCGGCGCCAACCACGTGATCTATCCGGAGGCCGACGCCGGCGTCCGGGCCGCGCACCTGGTGTCAGGGCGCATGCTGGACTTCATCGAGTTCGACGACGACTACGCCATCGTGAAGATGTACCCGCCCAAGGAAACCGTGGGCTTCACCCTGGAGGAATCCAAGGTGCGCTCCAAGTACGGCATCACGATCGTGGGGGTGAAATCCCCCGGCGAGGACTTCACCTATGCCCGGCCCGAAACCAAGGTCTCAGGCCATGACATGCTCATCGTCTCCGGCCACGTGGACCTGCTGGAACGCTTCGCGGCCCGGCCGTAAGGTTCGGGCCGGCGGGGCCGCCGGCCCCTCCGTTGGGTGCGGTAACGTCAGTCGAGCTGCTGGGTGATTTCGGCGGCGCGGGCCGCCGCTGCACGGGCGCCGTCCGCGATGATCGCCGGGATCCCGCCGTCGTTGAACGCGGCGATCGCGCGCTCGGTGGTCCCGTTGGGGCTCGTCACGGCCACGCGCAGGGCGGTGGGGTCCGCACCGGGCTCGGCGAGCATGTAGCCCGCCCCGGCCACGGTTTCGCGGGAGATCCGCAGTGACAGTTCCGGATCCAGTCCGAGTTCGACGCCGGCGGCCGCCATGGCCTCGGCAAGGTAGAAAGCGTACGCCGGGCCCGAGCCGCTGATGGCCGAGAGCGCGTCCACCTGTTCTTCGGGGATTTCCACCACAGTGCCTGCGGCGGACAGGAGTGCGGTGACCAGCTGCTGCTGCTCGGGCGTGGCATTGCTGCCGGGCGAAACGGAGATCACGCCGCGGCCCAGCCTTGCGGGGGTGTTCGGCATGGTGCGGATGACCGGCTGGCCGGGCGGAAGGGCGGCTTCCAGCATCGCGATGGAGACGGCGGCGGCCACGCTGACCACGATCGTGTCCGGGGCCAGTACCGGCGAAATTTCGCGGGCGAGCTCGGTGACGCCGACCGGCTTGACGCCCAGAATGACAACCCCGGCCCCCTTGGCGGCGACTTTGTTGTTGTCCGGGTCTTCGGAACCGGCAATCGCCATGATGCCGTGGCGGTGGGCCAGTTCGTCCGCCCGTTCGGCGCGGCGCACGGTAGCGACAACATCGGATGGGTCGGTGCCGGCGGCGAGCAGGCCGGCCAAGATGGCCTCGTTCATGGATCCACAGCCAAGGAATGCGATTCGAGTCATGGCTCCATCATGCCAGTTCGCCGTTCCGCTGCCGAAGCTGCCAGGATTCCCAGCTAACTCCCAAGGTTATTGCAGCTTGCGCCCAACGTTGCTTCGTAACCTAGTAACTACCTCATTGAGGGTGCGAGTGATGAGGCGGGCATGGGGATGTCCGCCAAAAGCACCGGTGGCTTGAACGGGTTTCCCCCCATTTTCCCGATCAGCCGCCGGTGCTTTCTCGTTTAAGCCTGCTTCTCAAACCTCGTAGGCGCCCACAAGCGGCGCCCCCAGGTGCTGGCGGGCAAACTGCAAAGTTTCGGCAAGCCACTCTTCGCGCTCCCCCGCCACTTTGGCCTTGCGGGTGGAAATCTCGGCCACGATGCTTCCGCGGAATCCGTTGCCGGCCAGGTGCTGCAGCACCTCGGCGCACTGCTGCGTGCCGCGGCCGGGAATGAGGTGCTCATCCCTCCCGGAACCTGAGCCGTCGGTCAGGTGCACGTGCCGCAGCTTGCTTCCGAGCGCCTGGACAGCGTCCAGGCTGTTGACCCCGGCGGTGGCGGCGTGCGAGAAGTCCCAGGTGACGTCGTCGTAATCCTGGCCCACCGGGTCCCAGTGCGGCAGGTACGCCAGGGCTTCGCGGCCGCGGACCCGCCACGGGTACATGTTCTCGACCGCGATGTGCACCTGGTAGAGCGCCGCGATTTCCCGGACCCCGATGGCGAAACTCTCCGCATAGTTGGACTGCCAGCGGAACGGCGGATGGACCACCACCGTGCTGCAGCCCAAGTCGCGGGCCATCCTGCAGGACATTTCGATCTTGTTCCACGCCGATCCCCAGACCTGTTGGGTCAGCAGCAGCGTGGGGGCGTGGATGGAGACGATCGGCTGTGCGTATCGCTGGCTGAGCTGGTCGAGCGCGGCGGCGTCCTGGCTGGTGGCATTGTTGGTGACCATCACCTCGACGCCGTCGTAGCCCAGGTCCTGTGCCACCGCGAAGGCATCATGGACGCTCAGCGGATAGACGGAGGCGCTGGAGAGCGCCACCGGGATCGGCTGCGTTTCCTCCCCGGGCTGGCTCTCACTGGATTGCCCTGACTGCCCTGGTTCCCTGAACTGCCCGACGCCGTCGCCCATGTCAGCCTGCCTGCCCGCCTGCTGCGGCGGCCGGGACCGGGACGGCCGGGCCGCCGTCGTCCGCTGCCTTTTTCCTGGAAACGGACGCGGCTCCGACATGCGGTGCCGGCTGCAGCGGGCCGTCGAAGACCAGTTGGTCGAGCCGGCGCAGGATGAGGCCTTCCCGGAGGGCCCAGGGGCAGATCTCCATGCTCGGGAACTCGAAGAGTTCCAGCGCGGTCTCGGCCACCAGGGCACCGGCCAGGATCTGCCGCGCCCGGGCCTCGGAGACTCCGGGCAGGTAGAGCCGGTCCGCCACCGTCATGGCCGAGATCCGCTGCGCCCACAGGCCCAGGTCCGTTGCGTGCAGCTCGCGCTTGACGTACGGGCCGGCGCCGCTGGGGGCGGCACCGGCGATGCGGGCCAAGGAGCGGAAAGTCTTCGAGGTGCCGGCCACCAGGTTGGCCCGCCCCAGTGCCTTGAACTCCCGCACCACCGGCTTCAGCGTGGAGCGGATATATCGCCGCAGTTCCTTGACGCTCTTGGCCGTGGGCGGGTCGTCGTGCAGCCAGTCGCGGGTGAGGCGGCTGGCGCCGAGCGGCACGGACATGGCCAGCTCCGGGAGCTCGTCCTGGCCGAAGGCCATTTCGAAGGAGCCTCCGCCGATGTCCAGGTCCAGGATGGGCCCGGCGCCCCAGCCATACCAGCGGCGGACGGCGAAGAAGGTCATGGAGGCTTCTTCGTCGCCGGTAAGTTCCTGGAGGGTCACGGTGGTTTCGTGCTTGACCCTGGCCAGGACCTCCGGGCCGTTGGTGGCTTCGCGGATGGCGGAAGTACAGAAGGCCAGGAGGTCCTCGGCTTTGTGCTTGGCCGCGAACTCCCAGGCTTCGAGCACGAACTCGATCAGCTCGTGCTGCCCGGCCTCGTTGATGTTCCCCTCCGGATCCAGGAACTGGACCAAGGACAGCGGCCGCTTGTGTGACGCGAACGCCACGGGCCGTGCGCCCGGATGGGCATCCACCAGAAGCAAATGGACGGTGTTCGAACCGATGTCTAGGACGCCAAGACGCATGCTGACATTATTCCGCGTTTGGAACTGTGTGAAGCAACTGCGACGGCGGCCGGTTGCGTGCTACTCCCCGGCGCGCTTGAAGTCGCGGCGGACGTTGGCGATGCCCTCCGGGCCCATTTCGAAGCCGTGCTCGCTGCCCGGGTTGATGACCAGGCCGATCTCGTCGCCGATGCTGTCCAGGATGGCCGAGCCGTGCGTGGCCAGCACGTTGGGTGCGGCTTCGAGGAAGTGGGAGTCGACGCGGCTGGGGTGGCTGAAGACCGCGAGGACAGGCTGGCCGTCCACGTTGGCCAGGACGAGGGGTTCCACGGCGGCGTCGGGCGTGTCCAGGGCGTCGGTGCTGAGGATGTAGACCTCGTTGTTGAGGAAGGACAGGATGACCTCAACCGGGTTGGCATCGGCCTGCCCGGCCTTTGCGAGGTTTTCCTCAAGCTCGTTCAGGGGGCTGTTGTCAATGGTTCCGGGCTGCTCACTCATGTACCTAGCCGATCACATCCGGGGGCCCGCTGTCGAAATCGTGGGGTTTCATGGGTGCTCCGACGCCGGGCTCGCGGGTTCCGGCTCAGCTAGCGGTTTCCATTCCACGAGTCGGCGAGAAACCCGCGATCGCGCGAATTCACAGCTCCAACAAGCGCCTGACTCGCGCCCGCAGCTCCTGTTCACGAAACAGGTCCTTCCATTCGATCCTGAGAATCCGCCAACCAAGTTCCATGAGTGCCTTCTCTCTTTGGCGCTCCTCGAAGACGGCCTGTTCCGTCGGACGATAATCGAAGTACTTGGCCTTTCCGTCGAATTCCAAGGCGGCCTTGCGGTCCGGCCAGCCGAAATCGAGCCGTGCCAGACCCCGGGGTGTGCGCACTTCAAGCTGCAGCACGGGCTTGGGAACCCGAAGTTTCCGAAGCAGGTCTCTGGTCAAGGTCTCCCCCGGCGACTCGGACAGGGCGTCGGCTGCCGCCAATACTCTTCTCAGGTTCACGACCCCCTGTCGTCCAGCCATGGCAAGTTCATACTCACCGAGCCTGACAATGTTGGCGCCTTTTCGCAGTGCATGGTCGGCAAGTATCAATGACTGCTTGTAGTTCAGCAATCCACAACAATCCACCATCGTTCGTTCCAGCGACGTCACGGGGAGGCCATCGACGTGCACGAGTTCCTCGCCGGATACGGACTTGGTGTGTGCGGCTACATCTGCGGCATGGCCCCCTCCCGAGGGCAAGAACGGGACACTGACGTGGACCTGGTCATCAACTTTCCAGAGCTTGAGCCTGTGAAGCCGGGCAGCAGAAGTGTGGCTGAACGAATATCGGCCGGACGTCGTCAATGCAGCCCGGTGAGCGTACGCCTGCACTCGGAGCACGTCCTGATCTTCCGCCGACAGCGACGACCAAAGGTCTGCCGGGAAGTAGCATCCACGGCGGATTTTCAGGAGTGATCCGTTCGCGCATAAAGATCCGAGGAGTTTCGGGCCCACTCCCAGATCGAGAAGTTCCTCGGTACGCCACAGTTGGGCCCCAAAGCCGAGCAAGTCATCGAGGCGTTGATCTGACAGAGCCCAGGGAGCCTGGGCAGCGAGTCCACTCCGGACTGGCTGGCCTGTTCGGGGCCGGTCAGCGGCTGCAGGCACTTCAGTTTCCCTGCGTTCGTCTTGAAACCAGACTCCGGCGAGGGGATCCACCTGATCCGAAAGACGATTCATGCGATCAAGCATTGCCACAAGAGCCCACCACGGACAGTGCCGTAGTGGGCTATGTGGACAACCACTCCGCAAGGACCGTGGCTGCACGTTGGCTTCGCGGTTTCCGCTCCTGATCGCGGGTTCCTTCCCGCGAGCAGGAGTGGAAACCGCGAGTACGGCCCGGGGGTTACTTCTTGGCGGCTGCCTTCTTGGCCGGCGCCTTGCGCGTGGTCGTGGTGCGTTTGACCGGACCCTTGGCGCGCTTTTCGGCGAGCAGCTCAATGGCCTTTTCACGCGTCAGTTCCTCGAGCGAAGTGGCGCGTGGCACGGTGATGTTCGTGACGCCGTCGGTGATGTAGGGGCCGAAGCGGCCTTCCTTCACCACGATGTTCTTCTCGGAAACGGGGTCCGGTCCGAATTCGGCCAGCGGCGGCACGGCGGCGCGGGCACCGCGCTGCTTGGGCTGCGAGTAGATCTCCAGCGCCTCCTCCAGGGTGATCGTGAAGATCTCCTCTTCGCTGCCGATCGAGCGGGAGTCCGTGCCCTTCTTCAGGTATGGCCCGAAGCGTCCGTTCTGCACCGTGATCGGGGTGCCTTCGGCGTCCGCGCCCAGCACCCGGGGCAGGCTCATCAGGGCCAGGGCGTCGTCCAGGGTGACGGTTTCCACGGTCATGGACTTGAAGAGGGAACCGGTGCGCGGCTTGGCCTTGACGGGCTTCTTCGGCGGCTTCGGCTTGCCGTTCTTGTAGTACTCCACCGGCAGCGCGGCCAGCTGCTCGTCCGTCATTTCCGGGATGATCTCGGTGACGTAGGCGCCGTAGCGGCCGTTCTTGGCGACCACGGTGTGGCCGGTGTGCGGATCAGCACCGAGCACGCGCTCTTCCGGAGCGGAGGTTTCCATGAGCTCCACGGCCTTGGCCGGGGTGAGCTCGTCCGGGGCGAGGTCTTCGGGAACGTTGGCCCGCGCGGATTCGACGATCTCGCCGGTCTTGGGGTCCACGGTGGGCACGGAACTTTCCAAGTACGGGCCGAACTTGCCCACACGCAGAGTGATGCCCTCGGCGATCGGCACGGAGTTGATGTCCCGCGCGTCGATTTCGCCCAGGTTGTTCACAATGCTCAGCAGGCCGGGATCGCTGTCCTCGCCGTAGTAGAAGTGCTTGAGCCAGGCGGCCCCCACTGCCTGGCCGTTGGCGATCTTGTCCAGGTCGCCTTCCATGTCCGCAGTGAATTCGTAGTCCACGTAGTCGGTGAAATGCCGTTCGAGCAGGCGGATCACCGAGAAGGCGATCCAACTCGGGACCAGCGCGGAGCCCTGCTTCCGGACATAGCCGCGGTCCTGGATGGTGGAAATCGTGGAGGCGTAGGTGGACGGGCGGCCGATGCCGCGCTTTTCCAGTTCAGCGGTGAGCGAGGCTTCCGTGTACCTCGGCGGCGGGGACGTTTCGTGCCCGACGGCGACAATTTCCGAGGCCTTCAGGGCGTCGCCCTTCGCGACGTTCGGCAGACGGCGGCCTTCGTCCGAGTCGTCGTCGCCGCGGCTTTCGTCCTTCCCTTCCTCATAGGCGGCCAGGAAGCCGGGGAAGGTGATGACGGTACCGGAAGCCGAGAACTCGGCGTCGCGCCCGTCCGCGGAAACCGCACCCAGGCGAATGGTCGCCGTCGAACCCTTGGCGTCGGCCATCTGGGAGGCGACGGTGCGCTTCCAGATCAGCTCGTACAGGCGGAACTCGTCGCCGCTGAGCTGGCCTGCCACCTGGGCCGGGGTGCGGAAGGAGTCACCTGCGGGGCGGATGGCCTCGTGGGCTTCCTGGGCGTTGGCGGCCTTGTTGGCGTACACCCGGGCGCCCTGCGGGATGTATTCGGGCCCGTACAGCTCGGAGGCCTGGCGGCGGGCAGCAGTGACTGCTTCGTCGCTCAGCGCCGAGGAGTCGGTACGCATATAGGTGATGTAGCCGTTTTCATACAGGCGCTGGGCGACCTGCATGGTGCTCTTGGAGGAGAAGCGCAGCTTGCGCCCGGCTTCCTGCTGCAGCGTCGACGTCGTGAACGGTGCCGCGGGGCGGCGCGTGTACGGCTTGGTGTCGACCGAGCGGACCTGGAAGGCGGCCTTTTCCAGCCCGGCCGCCAAGGACGCGGCGAGCTGCTCGTCAAGGTGCACGGCGTTCGCGGAGACGAGGACGCCGTCGTCGTTGAAGTCACGGCCGCTGGCGACCTTGGCGCCGTCCACGGCGGCAAGCTTCGCTTTGAAGGAACCGCTGTCCGCACCGAACTGGCCGGTGAGGTCCCAGTAGGAGGCCGCCTTGAAGGCCATGCGTTCGCGTTCGCGGTCCACCACCATACGGGTCACCACGGACTGCACGCGGCCGGCGGACAGACCACGGGCCACCTTGCGCCACAGGACCGGGGAAATCTCGTAGCCGTAGAGCCGGTCCAGGATCCGGCGGGTTTCCTGGGCGTCCACCAGTGCGGTGTCCACATCGCGCAGGTTGTCCATGGCGCGGTGGATGGCTTCCTTGGTGATTTCGCCGAAGGTCATGCGGTAGACCGGGACCTTGGGCTTGAGCACTTCCAGCAGGTGCCACGCGATGGCTTCGCCTTCGCGGTCCCCATCGGTTGCGAGGTAGAGCGCGTCGGCGTCTTTCAGCTGGGCCTTGAGCTCGGCAACCTTCTTCTTCTTGTCCGGAGACACCACGTAGTACGGCTTGAAGTCGTTTTCGATGTCCACGGCGAACTTGCCCACCGAGGTCTTCTTCAGTTCAGCAGGAAGGTCCGAAGGCTGCGGGAGGTCCCGGATGTGGCCGATGGAGGCCTCGACAACAAAGCCTTCGCCAAGGTACTTGGCAATGGTCTTGCTCTTGGCCGGAGACTCCACGATCACGAGTTTCTTGCCGGATTTTGCCTTGCTGGGCACGGTGCTCCTACTGAAAAAGAATGGCTTGGGCTGGTGCCCATATTGGCTTAGTTCACCACAAATTGCAGAATCCTGCCTTTGCTAGGTGGATAAGCCCGGGCTCCGGTCGTCGGGGATCAGGGACCACATGGTGGCCATTCGCTCGGCGCCGGATGGGATGCTGGCCGGGTCCTCGAGTTCGTAGTCGCGCAGGATCTCATCAATCCTGCTGTTGAGTTCCACCCGCTGTTCCATGGTCAGGTACAGGAGTTTGCTCGCGAGGATCATCGCGGCCGAGGAGTCCGATGCCTCGCCCTTGGCCCGCTGTTCGTTCCTGGTCCGCGAATAGGCCAACGCCCGGCGGCGGAACACATCGAGTTCGAGGTCGACGACGGCGAGTTCCGGACTGGCGACGCTGCTGCCGGAGACGATGTTGAAATCGGTTCCCGCCGCCTTCCAGCGGCGCTCCCGCGCGTCGCCGGTGGTTTCGGCAGGCACGACGATCCCCCACTTCTGCAGGGCGCGCAAGTGGTAACTCATGGCGCTCGGAGTGAGTCCGGTCTGGGCCGCGAGCTCGGTGGCAGTGCGGCTGAGCTGTGATTCGTACAGCTCGGAAATCACTTCAAGCCTGGCAGCGTGCGCGAGGGCACGGATGGCCTTGGGATCGGTGATCTCGACCGTTTTTTCCGGCCGGCGCCGGCGTTTCGTGGGGACCTGTTCTGCGTTGGCCCCGTTCTCTGCATTCACCGGATCAGTGTAGCCGGAGCCGCTTTGCGTGCTGTCGTTCACCCGCGGGCTTGCCCTGCAGGTTCCTGCACTATGGCCGGATCCGCCGGCAGCAGGAAGCCGTCCCGGACCAGGTTTGCCACGTCGGACAGCAGGCCGGCACGGAAGGCGTTCTCATCGAAGTCCTCGGCGCCGCCCAGCAGTGCCGAAAGGGCAGCGATCAGTTGCCGGACGGAGAGTTCACCGTCGCAGGCCGAGACGAAACCGGCGAGTTCGGTGCTCAACAGGTTGGTCCGGCGCAGGCCCGCACCCTGCCGCAGCAGGATGACGCCGGGGTGTTGGGCTCCGGGCCGCTGGTGGCGTTCTTCCGTGACGTCATCTGCAACCAGCAGGCGGGCATCCTCCAGTGTGTGCCCTGCAAGCCAGTCAGCGCGTTCGACGGCGGCGCCCAGGTGGGGCCCGACCGGTTGCTCGATGGGATAGGTGATTTCCTCGAAGCGGCGGGTCCCGTCCGAAGCCGGGGCAGTTCCCCCCTGCGCAGTTCCCGCCTGCGCGGTCGTCCCAGGCCGGCGCAGCCAGATCATGCCGAAGCCGACCGCCGCGACGTCCCGCGACGCAAAGTCCGCCAGGTAGGCCGAGTAGCTTTCGCGGTACAAGGTCTTGTCGCGGCCTTCGGACGCGTCCTGCAGCCAGTTTTCCGCGTACACCTCCGGCACCACCTGCTCGCGCTGTATGAACCAGGCTTCCGTATCTGTTCCGTCCAGCCACGAAGCGGGCCGCTCGCTCCATCGCGCACCGGTGGCGATCTCCCAGTTGCCGAGCATCTGCGCGGTTCCGCCGGGAACCAGTATCTCCGGAACGGCGCGGACCAGGCTCGAGACGATCTGGTCCCCCGGCAGGCCGCCGTCGCGGTACGTGAACTGCCCGGAAGCCTCCTCGCCGTTGCTGCGCGGAGTGATGACAAAGGGCGGGTTGGACACCACGAGGTCGAACCGCTCACCGGCCACGGGGTCCAGCAACGAGCCCAGGCGCAGGCTGACCCGGTCCTCAGGACGTGCGGGGTCCAGACCCAGGGCCGCTGCGTTCAGGAGCAGGTTGAAGCGGGTGAAGGCCAGCGCCCGTTCCGAAATGTCCGTGGCGGTGACGTGCGCGCAATGCTCCAGGAGGTGGAAGGTCTGGATGCCGCATCCCGTGCCGAGGTCGAGGGCGCGGGCCGCCGGCCGCCGGATGGTGCTCTGGACCAGGGTGGTCGAGGCCTGTCCGATCCCGAGCACATGGTCATGCCGCAGGACCCCGGGCCGCTGGTGCGCCGCAAGGTCGCTGGCAACCCACAGTTCGATGGTCCGGCCGTCTCCGGCGTCCCAGCCGTAGGGGCGCAGATCCACCTTGGCTGCGAGAGCACCGCCGTCGTGCATCTCTGCGAGTCCCAGCTCAAGCAGCCCTGCCGTACCGGTTCCCGGCAAGGCGGCGTCGACGTCTTCCACGGATTGCGGATCGGCGAGCAGCCACAGCCGCGTGACGACGGCGAGCGCGGCGGCTGCATCCGGCTTGCCTTCCAGCGCGGCCGGCTCGGTGGCGAGCAGCGCGGGGACAAGCTGGTCCCGGCCGAGGGCGTCGTGGGCGGCGGCACCGAGAAGCTCCGCCACCCCGTCCAGCGTGAAGTCCGCGGCACGCAGATCCCCGGCGAGGGAGGCGAGCAGCTCCGGAAGGTCGCTCCGGGGTGCGTCAGGAGTGTTGCCGGCGGTGAAGTGCGTTGCGGAATCGGTCACCTTGAAAGTCTAGGGCGACTGTTTACCAGCCGGCCGCCGGGTGGGCGCTATGTGGAAAAAGGCACCCCCGGATACGGGTAGCGTGGAATCATGGCTTTCCTTCCCTCCACAGCACGTGCCGTCATGCGCTGCGCGGCACTGGGCCTCGTCGCCGCTTCGACCCTGGCCGTGGCTTCCTGCTCCGCCGCTCCTTCCGTGGAGGACGCCGACATTCCGGCCTGGAAGGCCAAGGTGCTGCCGTCCGCCGCGGGCATTGTCATGGAAGACTCGGGCAAGATCCTCAAGCGCGAGCCTTTGGTCAAGTCGGCGGCCGTTCCCGCCGGCGACTACACCCTGACCGTGGCGTGCGACGGCGGCGGCAAGGCCTTCTTCGCCGTGTCCTCCGACGGGCGGGACATCACCGAAGCCGGGGCCGCCTGCAACGGCAGCTACGAAACCTCGAAGGTGGACCTGCCGTCCGGCGGAACTGTCAAGATCACCACAAGCAGCGTGGACGTGCCCCTCATTTACGCCTACCAGCTGGTCCCGGCCAGGTAACGCTCCTTCGGCTAGGCTCTTCTTGGGCCACAGCCCCCGGATTTCGTTTTCGGTGCGACGGGGGTGATCGGGGATTCCCGCGATGCCGGACTTGGAACGGCCCGGCGTCCCCGCTCAATCGGGGGAAGTAATACGACGGTGGAGGCCGGAGACTACGTGATCCGGGTCGCCTGCCCCGGAGCTTCGGGGGGTAGACCTCACCGTCGAAGGCGAAAAAGGCCTGACGCTGCGCCGTCTGTATTCTTGCGGCACCGTATCGGAGCTGAAACCGTCCATGGCTGCTGGCACCATGGGCGTTTTTCTCGAAGGCGAGACTCGTGGAAGGGATGCAGTAGGCACCGTGCAGGTGATCAAAGCCCCGGACAAGGCCGCCCCTAAGCCGTAAGACCCCACCTCTGACGGCGCCTGGGGTGCGGGCGTAGAGTCGGAACATGGGCCGGTACCGAGCCCCCACGGTGCCCCGGAAATGGCGGCTGCAGGCCGCCGTCGCGCTCTTCTGCGGTCTGGCGACCGCCGGGTTGGCCGCCTGCGAATACAGCTACGACGACGACCGCGCACCGCTGCCCTCATACTCCGTCCCGGTGATCACCGACCCGGCGCTGCCTGTGGACCCAGACCTGGACCGCCCGGTTTCGGGAGAGGCTTTGAAGGCCTGGGCCCAGGAGGTACTGCCGGACAACAACGGCCAGGTGTTCTTCACCAGCTATGGCTTCCTGGGCTCGGGGGAATCCCGGACGGAGCGGACTGTCCAGCTACCAGCTGGAACGTACGCCGTCACGCTCGCGTGCCGGGGCGCGCACCAGGCGTCCTACGCAGTCCGGGACGGCAGCGCCGCGCCCATCGAACTCAGGATGGATTGCGACCAGATCCGCGTGAACGTAGTCGAACTGCCGAAGTCCACGGTGCTTGCGATCACGGTCGAAGCCGTCAAGCGCGCAAACTTCGCCTACCGGGTGACCAGGATCTGAACCGGCTCGAGGACGCCCTTCTAGGGCGGCCGGTTCAGGGAGCGCGGTTCAGGGCGGCCGGTTCAGGGTGCGCGGTTCAGGGAGCGCGGTTCAGGCCGCGCGGTTCAGGCCGCGCACCCTTGCGGGCAGCGCAGGGTTTCCGGGCTGGCTGCGCATTCGGCGCAGTAGAGCGTGAGGTTGCGGCAGCTGGGGTTGGAACAGTTCTCGAACTTGTTGGTCGGGGCTTCGCAGCGGACGCATTCTCCGATTGTCTTGGCGTCCTCGCTGAACTCCACGTGCATCCGCTTGTCGAAAACGTAAAGCGAACCCTCCCACAGGCCCTCGTCCTTGTACTTTTCGCCGTAGCGGACGATCCCGCCGTCCAGCTGGTACACCTCTTTGAATCCGCGGTTCACCATGAGGCTGGAAAGGACCTCGCAGCGGATGCCGCCCGTGCAATAGGTGACGACAGGCTGGTCCTTGAGCTCGTCGTACTTTCCGGACTCAAGTTCCTTGACGAAGTCGTGGGTGGTTGCCACGTCGGGAACGATGGCGTCCTTGAACTTGCCGATCTGTGCTTCGAAGGCGTTGCGGCCGTCGAAGAACTTCACTTCCTGACCGGTGGCCTTCTTCTTTTCGAGCATGGCGTGCAGTTCTTCGGGTTTCAGGTGGACGCCGCCGCCAACCACGCCGTTCCCGTCGACTTTCAGCTCGCCGGGCGCGCCGAAGGAGACGATTTCCTCGCGGACTTTGACGCTGAGCCGCGGGAAGTCTTCAGCGCCGCCGTCCGACCACTTGAAGTCGATGTCCCGGAAGCCTTTGTACTCCCGGGTGGTCTTCACGTACTGCTTGACGTTGCCGATTTCGCCGCCGACTGTTGCGTTGATTCCGTCCTTCGAGATCAGGATGCGCCCGGTCAGCCGGAGCTTCTCACAGAGTGCGCGCTGCCACAGGCGCACGGCTTCCGGGTCCGCGATCGGGGTAAAGCCATAGAAGAGCACAATTCGGTTTAAAGCCACGCATTTAAGGTTACCGGGCCGCGGCAAACCGGCGGTTCCGGAGGGACCGGAACCCCCGCCGGGCGGCCCGGAGTGTTAACGCAGCTGTTACTGCATGCCCCTGTTGCATCCCCGCCCGCTGGGAATACTCTCTCTACATGAGTCCAGACGCTTTGGTTGAAGACATCACGCATCTGCTGGAGGTCTGGGTGGCCGGTTGGGCCGGCTGCCGGGGCTATGAGACGCGCAAGGAAGGCCGGTTCCCTGCCGCACTGCGCGCTGACAAGACCGGGGACTGGGAATACTTCGCCCACGACCCCTCGGACGCGGAATTCGCCGAGCTTGCGGCCCGGACGTCAGAGTCCCCGGCACGCATCCTGACCATCTTGAGCAACGATCTGGCTCGCTTTACCTTCCTTGCCAACGAGCACCGCCTGAAGATCACCTCCGCGTCCCAGACGATGATGATCGTGGACATGGAGACCCAGGACGCCGAGGACCCCTGGCTCTCCGACGAGTCCCTGAAACTCTCGACCTCCAAGAGCGAAGGCGTCCACTACGCCGAGGTGCGTGCGGGTGAAGAACTCGCCGCCAGCGGACGCGTGTGCGTTGTGGGCACCACGGCGGTCTTCGACAGGATCGTTACCGAGCCGGCTTTCCAGCGCCGCGGCCTGGGCAGTTTCATCATGAAGGCCCTCGCCGCCCAGGCGTTCGAGCACGACGTCGAGAACGGCCTGCTGCTGGCATCCCTGGACGGCCAGAAGCTGTATTCGCACCTGGGATGGCGGAGCGTCAGCGGCGTCCTGATGCTTTCGACGTCTTCCGCACAGGACGGCGACCTCTCCGTCGACTGACCTCCGCCTTGCTCCCCGGGCCGCAGGTTCCGGCCCCTTGACCTTGCCCCCTGCCGCCGGTGACAGAATGTTCTGGTGGACAACTCCGAATCGCTGATCTCCCTTCTGGGCCGGAGCCCGGATCCGGAGCAGCTTCGCCATGTCCGCACGATCCCGGCCCGCAAGGCAGTCCATGAACCGTGGCCCGGCTGGGTTCACCCCGACATCGTGGAAGCCTACGGCTCGCTGGGCATCCTGGAGCCGTACCGGCATCAGATTGAGGCGGCTGATCTCGCCCACTCGGGCGAACACGTGGTGATCGCTACGGGCACGGCTTCCGGCAAGTCCCTTGCCTACCAGCTGCCGGCCTTGGATGCGATACACCGCTCGGAACTGCGGGTGCTGTCCGAGCCCGGACGGATCCACGACGACGGCGCCGTGGCCCTCTACCTTGCACCCACCAAAGCCCTGGCCGCCGACCAGCTCGCGGCACTGCGGGCCCTTGGCCTGCCCACCCTCCGCGCGGAAAGTTACGACGGCGACACCGACGTTTCTGCACGACGCTGGATCCGCGACCACGCGAATTTCATACTGGCCAACCCGGATATGCTGCACTTCGGCATCCTCCCGAATCATCAGTGGTGGGCGCGGTTCTTCCGCCGCCTCCGCTACGTGATCGTGGACGAGGCCCACAGCTACCGTGGTGTGTTCGGCTCCCATGTGGCCAACCTGATGCGCCGGCTGCGCCGTATCTGCGCTTACTACGGGGCCGGCACCTCCTTCCCTGAGCCTGTCTTCATCGCGGCGTCGGCCACCGCGTCCGATCCGGGAACATCCTTCTCCCGCCTCATCGGGGCCCCGGTCCGCGAAGTGTCCCGCGACAGCTCCCCGCACGGTGCCACCACCGTGGCGCTATGGGAACCTGCCTTGACCGAACTGAAGGGCGAGAACGGGGCCCGGACCCGGCGGACAGCGGTGGCGGAAACCGCCGACATCATGGCCAATCTGGTGTCCTCGAGGGTGCGGACCATTGCATTCATCAAGTCCCGCCGCGGGGCCGAAAGCATCTCATCCATCACCAAGAGGCTGCTGGACGAGGTGGATCCCAGCTTGCCGCGGCGGGTGGCAGCCTACCGCTCCGGTTACCTCCCCGAGGAGCGCCGCGCCCTCGAAAAGGCGCTGCGCACGGGCGAACTCCTGGGAGTTTCCAGCACCTCGGCCCTTGAACTCGGGATCGACATCTCCGGGCTCGACGCCGTGATCGTGGCCGGCTGGCCCGGAACCAGGGCGTCCCTGTTCCAACAGATCGGACGGGCGGGGCGGGCCGGCCAGGACGCCATCGCGGCCTTCGTGGCCAGTGATGACCCCTTGGACACATATCTGGTCAACCATCCCGAGGCGATCTTCGATGTCTCGGTGGAGGCCACAGTGTTCGACCCCGGCAATCCCTACGTGCTGGGACCCCACCTTTGCGCGGCGGCAGCCGAGTTGCCCATCGGGAGCACCGAGCACGGCCTGTTCGGCCCCACCGCAGAGGCCCTGCTCGGCCAACTCGTCGCCCAGGGCTACCTCCGGAGGCGGCCTGCTGGGTGGTTCTGGACGCATCCCGAGAGCGCGGCGGGGATGGTGAACCTGCGCAGCGACGGCGGTGGACCCGTGAGCATTGTTGATGCGGATTCCGGATCCCTCCTGGGAACAATGGATTCGCCGCAAACCCACTACCAGGCGCACACCGGTGCGATCTATGTGCACCAAGGCGACAGTTACCTGGTTGAGGAACTGAACGAACAGGACCACTGTGTGGTGGTGCGGCGGGCTAATCCCGATTACTACACCACCGCCCGTGACGTGACGCAGATCGAAGTGCTCCAGACGTTGCGGACCATGGAATGGGGGGACATCGCTGTCTACTTCGGCGAGGTGAAAGTGACGACCCAAGTGGTCTCCTTCCAACGAAAGGCTTTGGTTTCCAATGAGGTGCTGGGCGAGGAACCGCTGGAATTAGGGGCCCGCGATCTTTTCACCAAAGCGGTCTGGTTCGTGGTGCATGGCCGTTCCCTCCGGGGTGCCGGCCTGATCGAAGCCCAGTTCCCCGGGGCCCTCCATGCCGCAGAACATGCCGCGATCGGGCTGTTGCCCCTCGTCGCTTCGAGCGACCGCTGGGACATCGGTGGCGTCTCCACCGCGCTCCATGCCGATACCGGGGTGCCCACGATCTTCGTGTACGACGGCCACCCCGGCGGAGCAGGATTCGCCGAACGCGGCTACGAGAAGGCCAGGGTCTGGCTGACTGCCACACGCGACGCGATCAAAGCCTGTGAGTGCGAAAGCGGTTGCCCCTCGTGCGTCCAGTCGCCCAAATGCGGAAACAAGAACAATCCCTTGGACAAGGACGCCGCCGTGACCCTTCTTGACGTGTTGCTGAAAGACGCGGTTTAGCGGCACAGGCCGCGGCGCTAAGGTGGCGGTCCGGCCTTCGAATGGCCGGTGGCGGTCCCGAGGGCCGACCCCTGCAGCAGGCTGGTGCGGACTTCCACGATTCCTCCACCCAAGAACAGGCAGGAGGTCAACGCTGCCCTGTTCTGTGACGCCACCTCCGCCGCCACCGTGCAAGGAACCCCCGGTTTCAGACCACGCGCGGCATCCGCACCGGCGAGCGCAGCCAGGTCTGCGGCCGCCGCGGCCCTTTGAGCGTGCACCGCGGCCTGGGCCAGGAGAAAAGCAGCCGACAGGAGGATGATGACGAGCATCCCCAGGCTGACCGCAAGGATCGTTCCCGAACCCCGCTCCGTCCGGCGCCCGCTAGAGCACCCCGGCCGCGTCTTCCGAGCGCCGCGCGTCATGCCACGGCCCCGCCGGATCGCTGCTGTGCAGGACCGCCATCCCGCCAACCGTCGCATTCTCCGCCCGGCAGGGGCTCCCCGAGGGCCAGGAAGTCCACACTTCCCTTCAAGAAAGGGGTCCGCGGATGCGGGGCGGCGGTCCGGTCCGGCATCTCGGTCCGTGCCGATGCCTTCGCCGTGAGAGTCCATGGAATGACCGACCCGAATGGACCGCCGACACGGGCAGATACCGTGACGTCCAGCCATTCCCCTTGCGCTGAAACCGCAGCCGTGGCGGTGCCACCGGCAAGGCGCCGGGCGATACCTTCAACCGTTGAGGTTCCTTCGCCGCGGGCCAGGGCGCGCGCACCCGCCCTGGCGGCTTCTTCGATCCGGAGTTGGGTGATCCCTGCCGCAGCCCCGGCCAGCAAGATGGCGAGAAGCAGTAGCACCGCGGGCAGCGTGACCGCGAACTCGGCCGTGACCGCGCCACGTGCCCTCCCCGGACGGACATGCTGCCGTTTCCGCCGGTGGCGGGCCGTTGCCGCCGGGCGCCGCAACAGCAGGCCAGCTGGTGCGTAGCCAGGGCGCGGACTCATGGCAGGGCGAGGGCGGTGCGGATGAGGTTCAGCAGGAAACTCCTGACTTCCTCGCTCCGGAGGAGGACGACCAGGACACCGGCAAAACCGACTGCGGCCAGGGTGGCGATGGCATACTCCGCTGTAGCCATTCCCAGTTCCGACGCCGTGATCCGGCGCCGGCGCTTGCCCTGCGGGGCACCGGCGGGATCGGACCAGCCCGGGAACAGTTGCACGACGTCGGCGATGCCCTGCCTTTCAGTTCCAGGCTGGAAGTCCCGGATCCCCGCCGTCGTTCCCCTGCCCCGGACCCCTTCCTGACCCTTGGCCCCTTCCCGGTCCGGCCCATTCCGGTCCGGGGTCCCGGCGGGAACGCCGCCGCTCAGGTGATGATCTTGGTTGGCTGTGGGGCGGGTGATGGTTTGGACTTTCATTTTCTTTTCCTTTCTGCGTGCCAGGCCGTGTTGCCGGCTGGTTCTGACTCTTCCCTGTGCGGGTTTTCGCGGTAAGAAGCGGGTTTCCGTAAGTGGAAAAACCCCTTCACCATTTCCGTGTGGAGGAGAACTGACGGGGATTTTCATATGCCGTCCGGGAGCATGGCGAGGAGCACCGGAACCACGCCGAGACAGATGAATGCCGGCAGCGAGCACAGGCCCAGGGGAACCACAAGCTTCACGCCCAGGGCCGCGGCCCGGCGTTCAGCCGCGCGGAACTCCTCCCGTCGCAGACGCGCGGCCTGGGCATAGAGGACTGCAGACGAGGGAGCCCCGGTGAGGGCGGCAAAGGCAAGGGAGTCCCGCAGCCGGAGCGCCACCGGGTTCTGGACGGCGGAACTTCGCCAGGCCGTTCCCCAATCGGCTCCGATGGCCAATGCGGCCACCACCGGCCGCAGGGAATCACGGACCGCGGGAGCGGTGCAGGATGCCAGCAGTTCCAATGCGCGGCCAAGCCCGGCTCCGGAGTCTAGGGTTGCAGCGACGAGTTCAAGCATGATTGCGGTGCTTTCCAAGCCCGCGTACCCCGATCCTCCGCGGCCGGTTCCGCCCCTTCCGAACACGCGCCGGCCGAACACCTGCCTGCCAAACACGCCGCCGCCGGTGCCCGTTGGGGCATCCCGTCTGCCCGGACCCGGAATCGAGCCCTGGTTTGAGCCGGCGCCCGGGTTTAGGTCAGGCCTTCGGAGCTGGCGGACGACGGCCCGACGCCTGCGCCTTCCGGGGTCAGGAAAAGCCATCACCGCCGCAATGAACAGGACCGCCATGACCATGGCGGCAGGCAGCAGCCCGCCCATCAGCTTGCACCTCCGGATGCGCCGGCTTCCCCGGTCGCCGCCCGGACCAGCCGCATCGACCACGCCCGCCCGGCCACCGTCAAGATGATTCCCGCTCCGAGTGCGACCTGTCCGAAGGGGTTTCCGAGCAGGATCCCGAGGGGATCGACGCCAAGCGCCGTGCCGAGGGCAAGCCCGAACAATGGGAGCCAGCCCAGCAGGCGGACGGTAGCCTTCGGCCCGGCGAGAGCTGTCAGTCGGGCGGCCTCGGCATCGTCTTCGGCCTCCAGGTGCGCTGCATAGCGTCCGAGGATCTCCGCAAGGGGGCAACCACTCGCCTCTGCGATGTCCAGGCAGTCCGCGAGCTCGCCCCAGACCCGCCGTTCCCTCGGGCGGACCCGGGTCGATGCGGAGGCCGTACGGATCGCTGCCGCCGCGGAAACGCCCAGCATCGATGCGGAACGGGCCGCGGAAATCACGGCCACGGATCCGTCCGAGAGACGCTGCGTGCGACGGCCCGGTCCTTCATCCCCGCCGTGATCCTGCAGCGCCTGAACGGACCGCCCGTGCACGATCCACGCTTCTTCCCAGAGTCGGGATGCAGAGCGCCCTCCGCGCAGGAGCGCGGCCAACTGTTGGACCAGGATTGCCAGCGGCAAGTCCTCCTCCTTCGCGCGCCGGCGCCAACGCTGTGCCGCCCGGGGCTTGTTCCGGCCCATCAGCCGCTCCATCCGGCGGCCGGGGCCGGGCAGGTGGCCGATGGCCAGCCATGCGGCCACGGCAAGTGCAAGGAGCAGGAGGATGGTCATGCCGCCCGCTCCAAACCCGGGAACGGTTCCAGCCCCGTCGTCGGTTCCATCGCTTCGAGCCCCAGTCGCGTGGCGAGTTGAGGCCACGCCGGGCCTGCCGCCGTCCGTCCGCTCTGCGTCTCAAGCGCGGGCACCACCGACTGGCCGGAGGTTGTCTCCTGCAGCAGGCCGATGCAGCTGATGCCCCTGCCCGCCGGGGTTCGCTCCACGTGGATGACAACATCCATGGCGCTTGCCATCTGGAGCCGGACCGCCTCCTGGCTGAGACCCGCCAGCGCTCCAAGGGCAACAATCCGGGCTGGAACGGCCGACGCGGTGTTGGCATGGATGGTGCCGCCACCCCCGGTGTGCCCGGTGTTGAGTGCCGTCAGCAGTTCGCGGACCTCGGCACCGCGGCATTCGCCCACGATGAGACGGTCAGGCCGCATGCGAAGAGCCTGCCGGACCAGTTCGCCGAGATCCAGGACTCCGCCGCCTTCAAGGTTCCCGTGCCGGGATTCGAGGGAAACCACATGCGGATGGACGGGGTTCAGTTCGGCGGCGTCTTCGATTAGCACGAGCCTGTCGCCGGCTGCGCAAAGTCCCAGCAAGGTGGAAAGCAGCGTGGTCTTGCCGGACCCCGTGGCACCACTGATCAGGAAGCTCAGCCGACGTTCCACGATCGACTCGAGCACCCGCTGCATGCCGGCGTCGAACATGCCGCCTGACCGCAGTTCGTCGAGGGTGAACACGTCCTCCCTGCGGATCCGCACGGACAGCAAGGTACCGGCCGTCGAAATCGGCGGCAGCACGGCGTGCACGCGGTATCCGCCCTTGAGCCTGACGTCCACGCAGGGCGAGCCGTCGTCAAGCCGACGTCCGCCGGCAGCCACCAGGCGTGAGGCCAGGGCACGGATCTGCTCTTCGCCTTCGAAGCGGACGCGGGATCGTTCAAGTCCCCTGCCGCGGTCGAACCACACGGAGTCCGGGCCGTTCACGAAGATGTCCGTGACCGCAGGATCACGCACCAACTGCTGGAGCGGACCCAGCCCGCTCAGCTCGGCATTGATGGTGTCGACGGCGGCCAGTGCACCCGCGGCACCCAACAGCCGGCCGGTGGCGTGGACGGCTGCAGCCACCCGGGTGGGAGTGAGGGGGCCGGCGTCGGACATGACTGTTTCCCGCACGCTCTCCAGGAGTGCGGCGTCGAGGCGCCTGTCCAGGCTGGTGCGGCCACCCCTGCGGTCCGGGCTCATTCCGTCCCTTCCTCAAGGAGATCGAGGACCGGGGCCGCGAAGCGCCGCACCGAGCGGCGCTTGCCGAAGTCCAGCAGCCTGCCGGTATCCGCAGCTGCCGCCGTGCCCCGCAGCTCAGGAAACACGGCATGCAGCCGGAGGCCCAGCGATTCGGCAATGATGCTTCCGTCCAAGGCAGTACCCTTGCCTCCGCGCACCACCAGTGCTGCTTCCACCGGCGGGAGGTCCTGGAGGAGCCGGGCGGCTGCGACGGCTGCGCGAAGCTGCGCCGGGGCAAGCACGAGGATCCGGTCGCAGTCCCACGCAAAGCCCCGCAGGGATTCCGTCCCGCGGCCGATGTCCACGATGACGAGTTCGAAAGCCCGCCGTGCGGCGTCCATGACGGCGGCAACGGCCATGGCGTCGGGTTGTGCCACCGTGTCCCGTTTCCCCGGCCAGGACAGAAAGGCGAAGCCGCCCGCCGCCGGCAGGGACCCGGCCAGCTGCTCGGGATCGATGCTGCCCTTGGCGTCGGCGAGGTCTGGCCAGCGCAGCCCGGGATTGTCCTCGGCAGCAAGGCTCAGTTCCAGTCCCCCTCCCCGGGAGTCACCGTCAATGAGCAGGGTCCGGGCTCCTTGCGCGGAGGCCTCCTGTGCCAGCCAGATGGCCGCGGTCGAAGCCCCGGCGCCGCCGCACGCCCCGGTGAGGCCAAGAACCAGTCCGCCCGGGTCCGGCGCCTGGGATCTGCTCAGATGTTCGGCGAGCCAGGCTGCGCCCTCCGGCAGGACGGCGACGCGTTCGGCTCCCAACCCGGCGGCAATCTGCCACAGGCCGTCCCCTTCCCCGGCGAGTCCCAGCAGGATGGCGGGAGCCCGGCGCCGGGGCGGGAGTTCGCGGATGTCGCTGCCGAGGAGGACCGTCCCCGCGGAGTCCCAGAACGGCAAAGCTTCCTCCGCGGTGCCCGCCGTCCGCAGCCCTGCTCCGAGGGCAGCCACGATCCTTTCGGTTTCAGCCTGGAGCCTGTGGTTGCCCGTGACCAGCAGGACATCCACCCCTTCCGCAGGCAGCCATGGCGGCTCCGGAGAGCCGTCATTGGGTTCCCGTCGTTTGCCCCTCCGTGTCACCACGGCCTCCACTGACGGCAGTCCCGCTTCCCCTCGCAAGGGGTTCGCCTGGTAGCTGCCGGGGCTTGTCTCTTCCTGGATGTGCTGCCTGCCCATGAAGCCACTCTCAGCACCGAAGTCCTGCGCCGGAAGCGCTGCACTCCCCTATGTGGACAACATCCCGGAAGCGTTCCTGTGGGGGAAGAGTGGCGATCAGGACAGAATTTGTCCTGAATGCACAAGATGGCCCCGAAGGACAGGGCAAAATTGTCATCATGTATCTGCTGCTCGCCGCCCACCCGCAGGGGGCAGCCATCCAGGAAACCAGCGCCGAAGGAACTGCCCTTTCCGAACCCCGGATCATCGGCACAACGGAACTTCCCGCCGTCGTGCGCGAAATGGAAAACGGGCGGCCGCGCTGGATCTGGAACCGCACCCAGGACTGGTACCCGGCCCTGCTCGCGGCCGGGGTGCGGCTGGAGCGCTGCCACGACCTCGGACTGTGCCGCACCATCCTCGCTTTGTCGACGTTCACCGCACACACCGAATACGCCCGAAACGCCGCCCGGCCCGCCGTCGACGAGGAAAGCGGCATGGTGAAGGCCTTCGCCCCGCCCCCGCCGCCTGCCGACCAGGGAGCGCTCTTCGACGCACCCGCCGGCCACGGCCGGGCGCCAGGGCCGGAGGAACTCTTGGCGGAGTTTGCCCCCCAGCAGCTGGCCGTGAAAAGCGTGCCGGACGGGCACCGCCAACGCCTCCAACTCCTCCTCGCCGCCGAGTCGGCCGGGGCCATGATCGCCGCGGAAATGCAGCACAACGGTGTTCCCTGGCGGGAGTCGCTGCACGAGGACATCCTGCGCGGCTACCTCGGGCCCCGCCCGGCACCCGGCCAACGTCCGGCCGCCCTGGAAGCGTTGTGCACCGAACTTCGGGGGCTCCTCAACTCCCCCAAGCTGAACCCGGATTCCCCGCAGGAACTGATCCGCGCCCTGCACCGCAACGGCATCGAAGTCAGCTCGACCAGGCAGTGGGAGCTCAAGGAATCCACGCATCCGGCGATCGGGCCGCTGCTGGAGTACAAGAAGCTCTCGCGCCTCTTCACGGCGAACGGCTGGGCTTGGCTGGACGCCTGGGTCAGCGGCGGCCGTTTCCGGCCCGAATACGTGGTGGGCGGCGTAGTTTCGGGCCGCTGGGCTTCCCGGGGCGGAGGCGCGCTGCAGATCCCGAAGCAAATCCGCGGTGCCGTGTACGCGGATCCGGGGCACAAGCTGATCGTCGCCGACGCCGCGCAGCTCGAACCCCGCGTCCTCGCCGCCCTCGCACAGGATCCGCGCCTGGCCGAGGCCGCGCGCGGCAAGGACCTGTACGCCGGCATCGCAGCCCAGGGTTTCGGCGGCGACCGGTCGAAGGCCAAGATCGCCATGCTCGGGGCAATGTACGGCGCCACCACGGGCGAGTCCGGCCGCCTCATGCCCCAGCTCACCCGCACCTACCCGCGGGCAGTGGGCTTCGTTGAGCAAGCAGCGCGCGACGGCGAAGCGGGCCGGACGGTGACCTCCCGCCTCGGGCGCAGCAGCCCGCCGCCCTCGGAACGGTGGTTGCGCAGCCAGCGTTCGACGACGGCGGAAGAGCAGCGCCGCGCAGACACCATCGCGCGCTCCCGCGGCCGTTTCACCCGGAATTTCGTGGTCCAGGGTTCCGCCGCGGACTGGGCGTCGTGCTGGCTCGCGGAACTGCGACGGCGGCTCCGGGCCTTGGCTGCGGACGGTTCACCGGCTGGTGAGCTCGTCTTCTTCCTGCACGACGAGGTCATGGTTCATGCCCCTGAAGCGGCAGTTCCGGCCTGTGTCCGGGCGGTGGAAGAGGCGGCGGCTGCCGCGACGGAGCTGCTGTTCGGAGCGGTTCCCCTGGAGTTCCCGGTGAGCGTCGCCGTCGTCGATTCCTACGACCAGGCCAAGTAGTCCCTCCCCTTGTTCCCGGCGGTCGGCCGGAGGACGATGGCCCCGTGGGAAAGAAGGCCCGAGCAGCGTTGGAAGCCTACCTGGCCGCCCAGCTCAACGAGTTGGACAACGCATTGCCCCTGCTTGCCTCAACGGACCACGAAGCCGTCCACCGCTGCCGGCTGGCGATCCGCCGGCTCCGTTCCGTCCTCGCCTGCTACAGCGGGCTGGTGCCAAGGCTGCCGAAGCCGCTCCGCAAGGACGTCCGCTGGCTGGCGACGTCGTTGGGTGAAGCTCGCGATGCCCATGTGCTGGCACAGCGGATGCGCCTGTCCATCGATGCGCAGGAGTCCTGGGAATCCGCGGAAGCGCTCTACGGCTCGGTCGGGATGCTTGATACGGCTGCGGGTCGGGCCGCCGCCAGGCTCGGCCGGAAGAACCGGAGCCGCCGCGTGGTCCACGCCGTCCGGACCTCCCTCGCCGCCGGCCAGGCGCAGAAGGTCAGGAAAGCGGCGTTGGCCTACCCCATGCAGGAGCAGTGGAACAGGATCCGGGAGAAACTGACCGGGGACGCGGCGAGCATCGACCCGGCGGTCCGCAATACCGGGCTGCATGAGGCCCGCAAGGACATCAAGCGGTTGCGCTACGCCGCCGAAGCGGTCACCGATGTCTTCGGCCCCGACGCCACAGCGATCATCCAGCCGGCAATTACGCTGCAGCGGCTGCTGGGCGAACAGCATGATGCCGTGGTTGCGGGCGAATGGCTTGCCTCCTTATCGGCGGAGTCCGGCGTTTCTGCGCAGGACGTGCAGTTCCTGCTGGAGGTGGAGATGCGCCGGAAGAGCCGCGCGGAAGAGGAGTTCCGCGCGGCTGCCCTCGAATATCCGATCCCTGCGCCCCGCCGGGTCTTGAACTTCCACGCGGTGTCCCCGGACGCGACGCCCGTAAAGTAGCCCCGGCACGCGGGCGGATGCCAGTCAAAGACGCGTCATGACCTGAACCATGCCCTCGAACATAGGCTACGTCACAGTAACTTTCGGGCCAGCCGGTCTCTCGTTAGCCTCGAAGGATGCATGTCGGGCGAAACTGCCCGCAGGCATGCGATGACGCATTCAAGGGGGAACAGCATCGTGGCTGGAAGATTCGAAATTCTCATGGATAACAACGGTGCCTACCGTTTCAGGCTTACTGCGGCGGACGGAACGCTGGTGGCCGAATCCCCGCAGTTCAAGCACCTGAGCGCAGCTGTGGCCGGCATCAACGCCTGCCGTGAAAACGCGGCAACGGGCATCATCGTGGACCGCACCTAACCGGCCAGCGTACGCCGGCACGCTGCGGCCGGGCTGCTCACAGTTGGATCTGGTGCATCCGTTCCTCGTCCCAGGGAATGGTCCAGCCCAAGGCATCGAACAGCCCGTTGAGCACCATCGCGGTGAAGCCCCAGACCACCACGCCATTCACCAGGAACACCGGGCTGGTGAAGGTCCGTCCGCCGCGGCTGAGGGTGCCCATGTAGCGGTTGGCCGGGTCCAGCAGGTCCCGCACGGGGACCCGGAACACCTGGGCGGATTCGGCATAGTCAACCACCCGGACCGGCGACGGCGACGCCCACCACGCGAGCACCGGCGTCACCACGAAATTGCTCCGGCTCAGCCCGACGTCGGGCATGGTGCCCAGCACCTGCACTCCGCCGACGTCGAGGCCGGTTTCTTCGACCGCTTCGCGCAGCGCCGCAGCAACGGCCGATTCATCCCCGGGGTCGATCCCGCCGCCGGGGAACGCCACCTGCCCCGGATGGTCGCCGAGGGTGTGGGCCCGCTCCAGGAGAAGGACATCCAAGTCGGCGGGCACCACGGCCTTGGAAGACTTCGCCGGGACGTCGTCGAGCACTCCGAACAGCATGAGGATCGCGGCTTTCCGGGCCGCACCTGCATCGACCTCACCGACCGCGATGCGCGGATCGGACGCGGGATGGTCCCCGGATTCGATCCTGGAAGCGAGGTACAGCAGATCCCCGAGCGCAGTCACTTGCGCGCCCTCCTGAGCTCCAATTGGGACTCCATGCGGATCTCGGCGGCCCGGGCGGTCTCGGCCAGGAGTTTTTCAAGCAGCGCTTCCTGGCCCGGAGCTAGCTCGTACTTGAGCAGCTTGGCGGCCTTGGCCGGATCGGTTTCGCCGGCGCCGTAGCTGGGACACCAGTTCGCCACCGGGCAGGCACCGCAGGCGGGCCTGCGGGCATGGCAGATCCTGCGCCCGTGGAAGACCACGCGGTGGGAGAGCATCGTCCAATCCTTGGGCTCGAACAGTTCCGCGACGTCGAACTCGATCTTCACAGGGTCCTCGGAGTCCGTCCATCCGAACCTGCGTGCGAGCCGGCCGAAATGGGTGTCCACCGTGATGCCGGGGACGCCGAAGGCGTTGCCCAGCACCACGTTTGCCGTCTTGCGCCCGACGCCGGGGAGTGTTACCAGGTCCTCCAGCCTGCCGGGCACCTCGCCGTCGAACTCGTCCACCAAGCGGGTGCTCAGGGCCAGCACGTTCTTCGCCTTGGGCCGGTAGAAACCCGTGGGCTGCAGGATGGCCTCCAGTTCGGCGGGATCCGCTTCGGACATCGCCCGGGCATCCGGGTACTTGGCGAAGAGGATCTTGGTGACCTGGTTGACCAGCACGTCGGTGGTCTGCGCGGAGAGGACTGTGGCGATGACCAGTTCAAACGGGTTGCGGAAATCCAGTTCCGCATGGGCATACGGGTATTTCTCCGCGAGTTCCTTGTTGATCCTGCGGGCGCGGCGTTTGAGGGCCAGCGGTGTTTCGACGACGGCGGCGGGCACGGCAGTCCTGTTCAGCCGCGTTCGATGTGGCTGAGGTCGCGCAGGACGCCGAGCCTTCCGTCGGTGTTCTGGACGAGGAATTCTCCGCCCCTGTCTTCGAGCGCGAGGACCCAGCCGCCCGGTTCGAGCGTGAAGGCCGGGGCGCCGGAATGCTCGTCCACGGCAACGCGCGGCTGCGGCACGGCGAACCAGAAGGCCTCGTAGGCCGGTTCCTGGGATTCCTCGGGACGGCTTGCGGGATCAACGGTAGCGCCGATCGATTCCACCGGGCGCCACTCCTGGGCGGTCGCATCCGGCGTGCGGTCGACGACGGGGTGGGCCATCGTGGCCGGAATGCCCTGTGGGGCAGCCGGAGCGGCCGCGGGGGCTTCCGTGCCGGCGGCAGGGGTGCCTCCTTCAGGGGATTCAGTTCGGCTTTCCCCGGACGCAGCGGACGCTGCCGACGACGGAGCGGACACCGGCGACGGAACGGAAGTTGACGGAGCGGACACCGGCGACGGAACGGAAGTTACCGGCGTCGGAACTGCGAAGGGACCGCCCGGGGCGGGTGCTCCGGCCGCGGGGCCGGCCGCTGCCGGGACGGCTGAAGCCGGACCGGCGGGCTTCGCCGCTGCAGGCTTGGGCGCTGCGGGCTTCGGTGCGGCCGGTTTCCGGACGGGTGCGACGGCGTCGCGCGCCACCGGGTGGGCTGCCGACACGGCGCGGTCCTTGAAGTCATCACGCAGGAGCGGGATGTGCGGGGCGAGCACTGTGGCGGCCAGCAGGGCGAGCGCCCCGACGAAGCCCAGCAACAGGTAACCGCTGAAGGCCACGGCAACGCTCAGGAAGTAGAAGGCAACGGCGAAGGAAGCCACCACCGAGGCGAACTGGTCAACGGACAACGACCCGATCCGCAGTGAGTTCTCCGGCTGCAGGCGCCGGGCAACGAACAACGCCGCGACGATCAGGGGCAGCACGATGCCAAGACCCAGGAAAAAGAGGTTGCTCAAGTTCCAGAGATTGTAACGGCCGAACATCGGAAGCAGGGAAGCCAGGAACAAGAGCAGCACGGCGGCAAAAACAAGGAGATCGCGAGCCGTGAACGGACCGGCCACAGCCTGAACCCGGGCCGTCTGTGTCGGGGCGGGGGCGGCTCCGGCCGGGGAGGCATGCCCGGCATCGGGGGTGGGTGCCCCTTGGTTCGCCGCACCGTTTCCGGGTGCGGGGTTCATCTGGGTCATGACAAGTTCTCCTTTGCACTGCGGTGCCGGTACGGCAGTGTTCCGGCCGCTCGCGACGGCACTGGCCGGACACGCGGCTGAAGCCGGCGGTCCACGCCCCGGAACCCTTTCAGCCTATGCCACGGCCCCGACAGCCCCTAGCCGCTCGGCGCTAAATCCGCACCGCTCACGGCCACAATGTGACCGGGCGCACTTCCTGTCCGTGCTAGGCGATAGTGTGTATGGCGGAAAGCATTCTGCGGAATTTCCGCGGGAACGCACAGCGACGTGATCTGCCGCCGTGCGTCCCGGCGGCAGCCTCCCCGCAGCGAAAAGATCGACGAAGATGAGGTCCCACATGTCCCAGGACGCCAAGGAATCAACGGCCACCGCTTCCCCCGCTGCTAACGACACCGTCGCCGGCCCCGGAAACGGCGATGCCCTGGAGAACCTGCTGCACGAGAACCGGAAGTTCGCGCCGTCGTCGGAGTTCGCGGCGAATGCGGTGGTCAGTGCGGATGAGTACACGGAAGCCGCCGCGGACCGCCCGGCGTTCTGGGCGAAGCAGGCCCGGGAACTGCTGAGCTGGTCCAAGGACTTCGGCCAGGCCCTTGACTGGTCCAATCCGCCGTTCGCGAAGTGGTTCGTAGGCGGGGAAGTCAACGCCGCGTACAACGCCCTGGACCGGCACGTGGAGAACGGCCTCGGGGACCGCGTGGCCATCCATTTCGAGGGGGAACCCGGCGACACCCGCAGCTACACCTACGCGGAACTGACCGAGGAGGTCAAGAAGGCCGCCAACGCGTTCGAAGCCCTGGGCGTGGCGAAGGGTGACCGGGTGGCCGTGTACCTTCCCATGATCCCCGAAGCCGTGATCACGCTGCTGGCCTGCGCCCGGATCGGTGCCGTGCACTCGGTGGTGTTCGGCGGCTTCTCCGCGGACGCCCTGCGCTCCCGGATCGACGACGCCGAGGCCAAGCTTGTGGTCACCGCAGACGGCACCTACCGCCGCGGCAAGCCCAGCCCGCTCAAGCCGGCCGTGGACCAAGCCCTTTCCGCACCAGGCCACTCCGTTGAACATGTCGTGGTGGTCAAGCGCAACGGCGAGTCCGTGAACTGGGTCGAGGGGCGGGACAGCTGGTGGGCCGATACGGTGGGGGCCGCTCCGGCGGAGCACACCGCCGTCGGGCATGACTCCGAGCACCCGCTGTTCATCCTCTACACCTCCGGCACCACCGGAAAGCCCAAGGGCATCCTGCACACCACCGGCGGCTACCTCACCCAGACCGCCTACACCCACCGGGCCGTGTTCGACCTGCACCCAGAGACCGACGTCTTCTGGTGCACGGCCGACGTCGGCTGGGTCACCGGCCACTCCTACGTCGCCTACGCCCCCCTCGTCAACGGCGCCACCCAGGTCATGTACGAAGGCACCCCGGACTCCCCGCACCAGGGCCGCTGGTGGGAAATCGTGGAGAAGTACAAGGTCTCCATCCTCTACACCGCCCCCACCGCGATCCGCACCTTCATGAAGTGGGGCAAGGACATCCCGGCCAAGTACGATCTGTCCTCCATCCGGGTGCTCGGCTCCGTGGGCGAACCCATCAACCCCGAAGCGTGGATGTGGTACCGCGACGTCATCGGCGCCAACGCCGGCAGGAACGGCGAGAAGAAGGACAACCCGGCACCGATCGTGGACACCTGGTGGCAGACCGAAACCGGCGCCCAGATGATCGCACCCCTGCCCGGGGTCACGGCCACCAAGCCCGGTTCCGCGCAGGTCCCGCTGCCAGGCATCGCCATCGACGTGGTGGACGAGCTCGGCGAATCCGTGCCGGACGGGCACGGCGGCTACCTCGTGGTCCGCGAACCCTGGCCCGCCATGCTGCGCGGCATCTGGGGCGACCCGGAACGCTTCAAGGACACCTACTGGTCCCGCTTCGAGGACATGTACTTCGCCGGTGACGGCGCCAAGAAGGACGAGGACGGCGACATCTGGCTGCTCGGCCGCGTGGACGACGTCATGAACGTCTCCGGCCACCGCCTCTCGACGACGGAAATCGAGTCCGCACTGGTCTCCCACCCTTCCGTGGCGGAGGCCGCCGTCGTGGGCGCCGCGGACGAGACCACCGGCCAGGCCGTCGTGGCGTTCGTGATCCTGCGGGGCGATGCCGTCAACAACGGCGACGCCACGGTCCAGGAACTGCGCAACCATGTTGGCAAGGAAATCGGCCCCATCGCCAAGCCCAAGCACATCCTGGTGGTTCCCGAACTGCCCAAGACACGCTCCGGCAAGATCATGCGCCGCCTGCTCAAGGACGTGGCCGAAGGCCGCGAAGTCGGCGACGCCACCACCCTCTCGGACCCCACAATCATGTCCCAGATCGCCGAATCCCTCAGGAAGTAAGCCCGGCCCACACCACGCAAAGGCGGCGGTTTCCTCGCGAAGGAGACCGCCGCCTTTGGCATGGGGTAGACGGGAATGCGCTTGCCCGATAATGTTATATTTAGTTCTTTCATGTTCTCTTTTGAGCGTCTATAGTCGATGCATAGTGAGATAACTCACAGGCACCACGCTTTCAAGGGAGAGAACATGGCAGCGCAGATTGACCCGTTCCTGGCGGCCCAAAACGCCCAACCGGGACGCCGCACCATCCTGAAGACGCTCGGTATCGGCGCTGCCGGGCTCGCCGGAATTCCGTTGCTTGCCGCCTGCACCGGCGGATCCGGACCCGCCCCGGGAGCCACCTCCAACAGCCTGACCTTCGGCTCCGGGTCGTCGGACGAGGTTCCCAAGAACGCCTACAAGGCGGTCACCGACGCGTTCACCAAGAAGACCGGCGTCACCGTGGCCACCAACGTCGTCCCGCACAACGATTTCCAGAACAAGATCAACTCCTACCTCCAGGGCAGCCCGGACGACGCGTTCACCTGGTTCGCCGGCTACCGCATGCAGTACTACGCGGGCAAGGGCCTGCTGGCTCCCGTGGACGATGTCTGGGAGAAGATCGGCGGCAACTTCTCGGACGCCATGAAGAAGGCCTCCACGGGCCCCGACGGCAAGATGTACCTGGTCCCCAACTACAACTACCCGTGGGGCTTCTTCTACCGGAAGAGCTTCTGGGCCGCCAAGGGCTACGCGGTCCCGAAGACCTTCGACGAGCTGAAAACCCTCGCTGCCAAGATGAAGACCGACGGCATCATCCCGATCGGCTTCGCGGACAAGGACGGCTGGCCGGCCATGGGCACGTTCGACTACATCAACATGCGCCTGAACGGCTACCAGTTCCACGTGGACCTCACCGCCCACAAGGAAAGCTGGGACCAGAAGAAGGTCAGCGACGTCTTCGACACCTGGAAGGCGCTGCTCCCGTACCAGGATCCCGCCGCCCTCGGCCAGACCTGGCAGGATGCGGCCAAGGCCCTCGAAGCCAAGAAGACCGGCATGTACCTCCTGGGCTCCTTCGTGACCCAGCAGTTCACCGATCCCGCAGTGCTCGCGGACATCGATTTCTTCCCGTTCCCGGAAATCGCGGTGGAAGGCACGGACGCCGTCGAAGCCCCCATCGACGGCCTGCTCCTGTCCAAGAAGGGCGGCGACAACAAGGCAGCCCACGACTTCCTGGAATTCATGGGGACCGCGGACGGCCAGAACGCCTACGCGGCAGTGGACACCTCCAACATCGCCACCGTCAAGGGCGCCGACACCTCCAAGTTCAGCCCGCTGAACAAGAAGTGCGCGGACACCATCGCCAACGCCAAGTACATCAGCCAGTTCCTGGACCGCGACGCCCTCCCCGCCATGGCCAACAACGTGATGATCCCCGCGCTGCAGTCCTTCATCAAGGACGGCACCGTGGACGTCAAGAACCTCGAAGCGCAGGCCAAGACCCTCTACGCCGCCCAGTAACTGCCGCGTTCCACGCGGGTCACCCCGCGCACCGGCATCCCAAGGAGAGGCCCGACGACGGCGCCCCCGCCCGCCGTCGGCGGGCCCCCTACCGCAAACTGAAGGAATCCCCATGAGCACTACCGCCGAAAAGCCGGCCGCCCCGGACAGCGAACCCGGCGAAGCGGGCCAGAACCTGGCCGCATTGGGACGCCGCGGCGTCGGACGGCGGACCATCAGGACAGGCAGGGTCCGCCGACTAACGCGGCGGGACAAACTGGTCCTCGCGATCATGGTGGGCCTGCCCACCCTGATCCAACTGTTGCTGGTCTGGCTGCCCACCCTCTTCTCGGTCGCACTGAGCTTCACCCGCTGGAACGGCCTGGACCTGAAGGACATCAAGCCCGCCGGGACCGACAACTACCGCTTCGTGGTCGAGGACTACCCGCCGTTCTGGCCCGCCATGCAGCACAACATCCTGTGGCTCGTCTTCCTCGCACTGATCGCCACCCCGCTCGGCCTGCTGCTGGCCGTGCTGCTGGACCAGAAGATCCGCGGCAGCAAGATCTACCAGAGCATCTTCTTCACACCCGTCATGCTGTCCCTGGCACTGATCGGCATCATCTGGCAGCTGTTCTACAACCGCGACAGCGGGCTGTTGAACTTCCTCCTGGGCACTGCCGGCACGCCGCGGGCGGTGGACTGGTTCGGCGACTCCAACGTCAATATCTGGGCGGCCATGGTTGCAGCCACTTGGCGCCACGCCGGTTACGTCATGATCCTGTACCTGGCCGGGCTCAAAGGCGTGGACCCCTCGCTGCGCGAAGCCGCGTCGATCGACGGGGCCAACGCCGTACAGACCTTCTTCCGGGTGGTCTTCCCCGCCATGCGGCCCGTGAACATCGTGATCGTGGTGATCACCATCATTGAGTCGCTGCGGGCCTTCGACATCGTCTACATCATCAACCGCGGCACGAACGGCCTCGAACTGATCAGTGCCCTCGTGATCCAGAACCTCGTGGGCGAAGGCCAGGTGATCGGCGTCGGCTCGTCCCTGGCCGTGATCCTCCTGGTGATCTCGCTGATCCCGATCGTCTTCTACCTCATCCGCACCTTCGGCAAGGAGAGCAAGGCATGAGCACCCTCGCCAGCCCCGTATCGCGAACCACCGCCGCAAGCGGCATCCGGCGCAACACCGGCAAACGCCACTACGGCACCCATGTCTTCCTGTCGGTCATGGCCGTCATGTGGCTCATTCCCCTTGTCTGGTCCCTCTTCACCGCGCTCCGTCCCAAGGCGGATACCGATAAGTTCGGCTACTTCAGCTTCGGCGGGACGTTCAACTTCGACAACTTCGTACAGGCATGGACCCAGGGCGGGTTCTCGAAATACTTCCTGAACTCCGTGCTCATCACCGTCCCCTCGGTGGTGCTGACCTTGTTCTTTGCCTCCATGATGGCCTTCGCCGTGTCCCGGGTGAGCTGGAAGTTCAACATCACCCTGCTGATCATGTTCACGGCGGGAAACCTGCTGCCCCCGCAGGTCCTCGCCGCTCCCCTGTTCGAAATGTTCAAGCACCTCACCCTGCCCTATTCCTTCAGTGATTCCGGCAACCTGCTCAACACCTACATTTCGGTGATCGCGGTGGACACGGCGTTCCAGATCGGCTTCTGCACCTTCGTGCTGTCCAACTACATGAAGGCCCTCTCAGCCGACCTGACAGAGGCTGCCCTCGTGGACGGCGCCGGGATCTGGCGGCAGTACTGGAACATCATCCTTCCGCTGTGCCGGCCGGCCCTCGCCGCCCTGGGCACCCTGGAAGTCATCTTCATCTACAACGACTTCTTCTGGCCGCTGCTTTTCATCCAAAGCGGAGACAGGCTGCCCGTCACCACGGCCATCAACAACCTGCAGGGCGAGTTCCTCGCCAACTACAACCTGCTCGCGGCCGGCGCCACCATCACCGTCATACCCACCCTGATCATCTACCTCGTGCTGCAGCGCCAATTCGTGGCCGGACTCACGCTCGGTTCCAGCAAAGGATAAGAACGCATGACCATGGACTACATCGTCGACAAGCTGGGTGGCCGGATCGCCTTCGGCGGAGACTACAACCCCGAGCAATGGCCCGAGGAGGTGTGGAAACACGACGTCGCCCTCATGAAGGAAGCCGGGGTGAACCTGGTCAGCGTCGGCATCTTCAGCTGGGCCCTGTTGGAGCCGGAGGAAGGCCGCTACGAGTTCGGCTGGCTGGACACGGTCCTGGACCTGCTCCACGCCAACGGGATCAGCGTGGACCTCGCCAATGCGAGCGCCTCTCCGCCACCGTGGTTCAGCCGCAAGTACCCCGATTCGCTGCCGGTGGATGCCGACGGCGTGCGGCAGAGCTACGGTTCCCGGCAGGCCTTCGCGGCCTGCTCACCCGACTACCGGCGGGCTGCAGCAGCTCTGACGACGGCGATCGTGCAGCGCTTCGCCGGGCACCCCGCCGTCGTGATGTGGCATGTCCACAACGAATACGGCTGCCACAACCAGCCGGATTTCGGCCCGCACGCGGAGCGCGGTTTCCAGGAATGGCTGCAGCGGAAGTACGGCAGCCTGGACGCGCTCAACCAGGCGTGGGGCACCGCTTTCTGGTCGCAGCACTACTACGACTGGGCCGAGATCCTGCCGCCGCGCCGCTCCGGAACCTGGGTGAACCCCACCCAGCAGCTGGACTTCGCGAGGTTCTCCTCCGACGCGCTCCTCGAGTGCTTCAAGGCGGAGGCCGACATCATCCGTACCGGTTCCAAGCACCCCGTCACCACGAACTTCATGGGCTTCAACATGGGCCTGAGCGCTCCCGTGGACTATTGGCGCTGGTCCGGGCACATGGACGTCGTCTCGAATGACCATTATCTGATTGCCGCGGATGAACGGAACTTCCAGGAACTGGCCATGACCGCGGACCTCACCCGCGGCTGGGCGCAGGGGAAGCCGTGGCTCCTGATGGAACACTCCACCTCGGCGGTCAACTGGCAGCCCCGCAACGTGGCCAAGGCGCCCGGGGAAATGCTCCGCAATTCCCTGCAGCACGTGGCCCGCGGAACCGACGGCGTGCTGTTCTTCCAATGGCGCGCGTCACGGGCGGGTGCCGAAAAGTACCACTCGGGCCTGGTCCCGCACGCCGGCCGCGACACCAAGGTGTGGCGCGAGGTAGTGGAGCTCGGCCGCGCCCTGGAGAGCATCTCCGCGGTGGCCGGTTCCACGGTCCAGGCCGAGGCCTGCATCATCCACGACACCGATGCGCGCTGGGGCACGGAACTGGACTCGCATCCCAGCGAGGACGCCCGGAACCTCCCCGAAACGCGGCGCTGGCACGATGCCCTCTACCGGGCCGGCATCACCACCGACATCCGGCAAAGCACGGACGACCTTTCCGGCTACAAACTGGTGGTCGCGCCGATGCTGTACCTCGTCACCGATGAGGGCGCGGCCAGGCTCCACGAATACGTGGAGGCCGGCGGCACCCTGGTGCTCACGTACTTCTCCGGGATCGTCGATGCGAACGACCACATCCGCATGGACCCGGTCAACGGCGGAGGCTACCCCGGGGCGTTCTCCGAGCTGCTCGGGGTGAGCATCGAGGAATTCTTCCCCCTGCGTTCCGGCGATGCCGTGGCGTTGAGCCGCTTCGGTTCCGGGACACTGTGGAGCGAGTTGGGCAAGGCGGGCAGCGCGGAGGTCCTCGCGACGTTCGACGGCGGCGCGCGCACCGGCGGCGCGCGCATCGGCGTCGGGGGCTCCCCTGCGGTGACCCGCCGGGCGGGATCTGCCGGCCGGGGCGCCGCCTACTACGTGGCCACCAGCCTGGGGCGCGAAGGATTGTCCGAACTGGTCGAACTCCTCTGCGCGGACGCGGGCGTGGAGCCGGTGCTGGGCGTCAGGCCTCCGGAAGACGTGGAAATCGTCCGCAGGAGCAACGGCGCCAAGGATTGGACCTTCGTCATCAACCACGGCGTGCAGGATGTCACGGTACCGCTCGACGGCGTCGACCTCCTGGCCGGGGCACCCACCGGAGGTACGCTAAACCTTACTGCCGGAGGCGTCGCCGTCGTCGAGTCTTCCCGCTAGCCCGTAACCGACCGTCCAGAAAGGCTCCGATGCTCCAGGCAGCCCGCCACACCGCCATTGTCGACGCCGTCCAGCGCGAACGGGTCGTGCGCGTCACGGACCTGGCCCAGTCCCTAGGCGTCTCGGCCATGACTGTGCGGCGGGACATCGAAAGCCTCGAAGAGGCCGGGCTCGTGGAGCGCATCCATGGCGGCGCGAAGCTGCCCGGCGATGCCCGTACGCACGAGCCCGGCTTCGAACAGAAGTCCACCCAGGCCATTACCGAGAAGCAGGCCATCGCCCTCGAGGCGGCGAAGCTGGTCAAGGAGGGTTCGGCAATTGGCCTGAGCGCCGGAACCACCACATACGAGCTCGCCAAGCTCCTGCTGGACGGGCCTCGGATCACGGTGGTCACCAACTCGATCAGGATTGCCGAGTTGTTCCACCACGATCCCGGCACCGGCCGGCGCGGCACCTCGGTAATCGTCACCGGCGGGGAACGCACGCCGTCGGACGCGCTTGTGGGTCCGATCGCGACGTCGGCGCTGAAGCAGCTGCATCTGGACACCCTGTTCCTGGGCGTGCACGGCATGGATGCCGAGGCGGGCTTCACCACCCCCAACCTGCAGGAAGCGGAGACCAACAAAGCGTTCATGACCTCGGCACGCAACGTGGTGGTCCTGGCCGACAACAGCAAGTGGGGAACCGTGGGCATCGCCTCGATCGCCGGGCTGGAAGACGCCGATGAGCTGATCACTGACGCGGGGCTTGGTGAGGAAGCCCGCCGGGTCCTGGCCGACGGCGTCGGGAAGCTGCGGATCGCCGAAGCTTAGGCTACCGGGCGCCTGCTGCGAGGTAGTCGACGGCGAGCCTGACGCCGTGGCTGCCTGCACCGGCGATCACCGCCGAGCAGACTGCCGACAGCCGGCTCGCCCACGCTTCGCCCGGCCGGTAGGGATTCCCGGCGATGACCTCGACGACGGGACACTGGGCGGCGGCCACCGCATCGCGCAGTGCCGCTGAAGCGTGCACGGCACGGCCGGCGCCGACGACGATCCCCAGCACGGATGGATCGACGCCTTGGAGGATGCCTGCCGCAGCTGCACCGTCCGCCGCCGCCACGCACCGGACGCTGATTCCGTTCGCCGCCCCGGATCTCTCCGGGGCAGCGCCCGGGCTGGCACCTTCCGCGGCGACGTCCGGATCCGTGAGGATGAGGATGGTTCCCCTGCGCTCCGGCACCTGGCCGGGACGTGAAGACCACCGGGCACCGCGGCTGCGGCCCAGCTCGGATGCCGCCGTCGACGGAACATAGCCCAGGCCGGACGCGGCCTCCAGCACCCGTTGCCGGGTGGCGGCTGCTACCGGGGCAACCCCGCGCAGGGCGCGCGACACCGTGGCCGTCGAGACGCCCGCGGCCTCAGCCACGTCACGGATGTCGGCAACCCTGGCTGGTGCGGATCCGGCGCGAACCACCATCGAAGGTCGCCTTAGCCCTTGTAGCCGTGGGGGTTGTTTTTTTGCCAGCGCCAGTGGTCTTGGCACATCTGGTCGATGGTTTTGGTGGTGGACCAGCCCAGGTCTGCCAGGGCGGAGGATGCGTCGGCCCAGAAGGCGGGCAGGTCCCCGGCGCGGCGGCCCGTGATCTCGTAAGGGAGGGGGTGGCCGACGGCTTTTTCGAAGGAGTGCAGCATGTCCAGCACGGAGGTGCCGCGGCCCGAGCCCAGGTTCCAGCGGTGCACGCCGGGCCGGGCGGCGATGTAATCCAGGGCGGCGACGTGGCCCTGGGCGAGGTCCACGACGTGGATGTAGTCGCGCAGGCAGGTCCCGTCGGGGGTGTCGTAGTCCCCGCCGAAGACCATGAGTTTCTCGCGCCGGCCCACGGCGACCTGGGCGATGAAGGGGACCAGGTTGTTCGGGATGCCCTGGGGGTCCTCGCCGATCCGGCCCGAGGGGTGGGCGCCGGCGGGGTTGAAGTAGCGCAGCAGTGCCACATGCCAGCGTCCGTCGGCGGCGCCGAGGTCGGTGAGGATGTCCTCGATCTGTTCCTTGGTGCGCCCGTAGGGGTTGTTCGCCCCGATGTCCATTTTCTCGATGTACGGGACCGGGTTGTGTTCCCCGTACACGGTGGCCGAGGAAGAGAACACGATCGTGCGCACGTTGTGGGCGTCCATGGCCCGCAGCAGGTTCAGGGTGCCCACGATGTTGTTGTAGTAGTAGTTCAAGGGTTCCCGCACGGACTCGCCCACGGCCTTGAGCCCGGCGAAATGGATCACCGCGTCAATGCTGTGGGCCTGGAAGATGCCCTCCAGGGCCGGTTCGTCCAGCAGGTCCGCCTCGTGGAACACCGCGGCGCGTCCGGCCAGTTCCGCGACCCGGCGCAGGGATTCCTCGGAGGAGTTGGCCAGGTTGTCCACCACGACCACCTCGTGGCCGGACTCCAGCAGGGACAGGACCGTGTGCGAGCCGATATAGCCCGTGCCGCCGGTAACAAGAATTCTCATGGCTTCCTTCGTGCGGAGTTGGAGGTGGGCTTGCCAAAAATCTACCCGGGTAAACACCAAACGGGAAGCAATTTTGTTAGCTTTTGTTCAGAAAGTTTCTGATTTGTTTGCACCGTAGGCGCCACCGGTGCCGCAGGCGCAGTCAGGCGGGGCCTAGTGGGAGCCGCAGGAGCGGCGCAGGACCAGCTCGCAGTCGAACACCTGCTTGCGCGCCGGCTCGTCCCGGCCGGAGCCGATGATTGCCGCGACCCCGGCCTCGGCCATCTCCTTGATGGGCTGGCGGACCGTGCTCAGCGGGGGCCAGCAGAACTCGGCTTCCTCGGAACCGTCAAAGGACATGACCGCCACGTCCTCCGGCACCCGGAGCCCGGCTTCCTGGACCGCGCGGAGGAAGCCTATGGCCTGCTGGTCCGAACTGATGAAGACGGCCGTGGGCCGCCGCTCCAAGGCCGCGAACCACCTGCCGGCCTCGTATCCGCCCTGGCGGTCAAAGCTGCAGCGGAAAACCTGGCCGTCGCGCACGCCGAGGTCCTGGAGCGCCATCCTCCAGCCCAGCTCGCGCAGGTCCAGCACGTTGTCGGTCGTAATGCCCTGCACCAGGGCAATGTCCCGGTGCCCATGGCCCGCCAGGTGCGCCACGGCGCGCCGCGAACTCTGCACGAACTCGGGGCCGATCGCATCGAATCCTGGAAATTCCTCGGAGAAGTTCAGCAGCACGGTGGGAATGCCGCGGCCTTCCAGCTCGGCGACGTCGGGCTTCTGGTTGATCACCGAACAGAGGAACACGCCGTCCACCTGGCGGTCCACGAAGTTCCGCAGGTGCCGGCGCTCCACCATGACCGAATCACGGGAGTCACCAAGGATCATCGCGAAGCCACGCTCCTCCGCCGCCTGTTCCACGGCTTCGGCCAAGCTGGCGAAGAAGGGGTTGCTGATCTTGGGCACCACCATTCCCAGGATCTGGGAGGTGCCCTTCTTCAGGGCCCGAGCGGTGACATTGGGCCTGTAGCCGAGAGTCGCAATGGCCTGCCGGACCTTCTCCTGCGTGGCCGGAGCCACGTTCTTCGGCCCGCCGTTGACCACGTAGCTCACGACGGCGGTGCTGACGCCCGCCAGGCGGGCGACGTCCGTGCGCGTGACGACGGGTCTTGGGGAGGCGGAGAGGTCCGGCATAGCCAACATGCTAGTTGCGAACAGCCTCTTCGCGCGGCGAGGCGAGGTTTTCCGGGGCGTCGCCGAAGTCCCGGATCGGCAGGCGTTCGCCGCCACGCAGGGCCGACTGGTGGGCCACGATTCCGGGCAGGGTGTAGCGGGCGGCTTCCCAGGCGTTGACCGGGGGCAGCGTTCCGGCTGCCACCGCGGTGACGAAGTCGTCCACCAGGAAGCTGTGGCTGCCTTCATGTCCGCTGGGCAGGGCCCGCAGTTCCTCGGGCAGGCGGGAGGGATCGTGCACCGGAGCCAGGCCTGAGACGAAGGCGTCCCGCAGCGCGGGGTCGACATCCGCCAGCGACGGATCGTCCAGGGGGAGGCTGGGCAGGGTGTTGATCTGCCCGCTGACGTCGGTGACGCCTTCCTTGTCCTGCCAGACGGCAGTTTCCACGATCTGCTCGAAGCTACCCTCGGTGCCGAAGTACCGGAAGCGGCTCTCGCGCAGGTGGGAGGGGTAGCCGACGCGGCGGAACTCGTTGATGCGGACGCTGCCGCCGCCGTCGAGCTCGAAGAGAGCCGTGGCGTTGGAGAAGTCGTTGCCGAACATGCTGACGTCCTTGTCGAAGACGCCGTCGCCGCGGTCGTCACGGACGCCGATGCAGCTCACGCTGGTGAGGTGCCCGCCGATGCCGCCGAGCACGCCGCCCACTGAGTGCGTGGGGTAGAGCATGGGCGGGTAGCTGGCGGTCTTGTGCCAGTCCTCACCGCCGCTGTACTGGTAGGCGGCATAGAAGCCGAGATCCATGTCGTGGACGTAGTCGCCCTCGGCATAGAAGATGCGGCCGAAGGCGCCGGCGCCCTTCTGCTGCCGCGCGTAGATGGTGGCGGGGTTGTAGTAGCTGGTCTCCCCCATCATGTACGTCAGGCCGGTCTCTCGGACGGCCTCGATGATCGCGGCGATCTCATCCTCGCTGATGGCCATCGGGACTGCGGAGTAGACGTGCTTTCCTGCGCGGAGGGCCTGAACCACCAGCGGACCGTGCGTCCAGCGCTGGGTGAAGATGGCGACGGCGTCGACATCGCTGGCGAGCATCGCCTCGAAGCTGGGAAAAGTCCCCGCAAGCTGCTGCCGCTCCACCAGGGTGGACGCCCGCTCCGGCAGTACGTCCGTGACATACACCTCCGAAATGATGGGGTGCGCATTGAACAGCTTGGTGAACTGGCCGGAAAACTGGCCGGCACCTACCACGCCGAGTGAAAACGTCATTGTCTGGCTCCTCCTTGGGCCTCAACGGTGTTGGATTCATCGAGTCTGGCAGCGCGATCTACTCGAGTCAACAAAAACGAAAGAAACGGAAGAAATTCTCACAAAATTTCACAAACACCCTTGACGCTCCAAAATCTACTCGTGTAGATTCGAGGCAGTTGTTAGCCATGTCACACTCGGAAAGGTCAAAGATGACCACGCTCACCAAACAACCCGATCCGGGGCTCTCGGCCGGTGCGCCGCAGAAGTCCCAGAGACGGCGCAAGCCGGCCGCGGACTTCCGCGGCATCGGCGACCTCAAAACCGCACTCTTCTTCATCGCCCCGGCAATGCTCGGTTTCGTACTCTTCTACCTGGTCCCCACCATCCGCGGGATCTACCTGAGCTTCACTGAATACAGCATCCTCGGAGACCCGGAATGGATCGGGACCAAGAACTACGAGCACATTGCCAAGGACCCGCTGTTCTGGAACGCCCTCGGCGTCACCAGCCAGTACGTCATCATCAACATCGCGCTGCAGACAATCCTCGCCTTGGGCATCGCCCTACTCATGCACCGGGTGGCGAAATCCACCCTCATCCGCGGGGCCCTCCTGATGCCGTACCTGATGGCCAACGTCATCGCTGCCCTGCTGTGGTTCTGGATGCTCGATTACCAGATCGGCATCGTCAACCAACTCATCGAATGGCTCGGACTGCCCCGCGTGGCCTTCTTCGGCAGCGAACAATGGGCCATCCCCACCCAGGCGCTGATCAACACCTGGCGCCACATGGGCTACACCGCCCTGCTGATCTTCGCCGGCCTGCAGGCCATCCCCAACAGCGTCTACGAGGCCGCCAGCATCGACGGTTCCAAGGCCGTCAGCACCTTCTGGCGGATCACGCTTCCCCTGCTGCGCCCGGTACTCGTGCTGGTCCTGGTGGTCACCGTCATCGGATCCTTCCAGGTCTTCGACACCGTGGCCGTCACCACCGCCGGCGGTCCCGTCAACGCCACCCGGGTGCTGCAGTTCTACATCTACCAGCGCGCCTTCAACGAACAGGACTTCGGCTACGGCTCGGCCCTGGCCGTCATCCTCTTCCTCATCCTCGCCCTCGTGGCCTTCATCCAGATGAAGTTCCTCCGCGGCAACCAGTCGGACCTGGACTAAGGACACCCCATGACCACCACAGCCACCCGCCCGGCGGAGAACCGCCGTCGTCCTTTCACCCGTCGTCCTTTCATAAGGAACCGCCCTTCCACACGGAACCGTCCCTTCAACTGGCGCCGCACCATCGCCTGGGTCCTGCTTGCCGTGGCCATCGCCGTCAGCGTCCTGCCCTTCTACTGGGTGCTGCGCACGGCCCTGTCCACCAACGGTTCCCTCGCCGCGAACTCCGCCAGCCTGCTTCCGGCCGATTTCAACCTCGGCGCCTTCAAGCGCGTGTTCGGCCTGCAGACCGCCTCGGAAGCCATTGCCGAAGGCGGCTCGGGCGCATCCATCAACTTCTGGCAGTACCTCTGGAACTCACTGCTGTTCTCCAGCATCACCACCGCCGGCGCCGTCTTCTTCAGCTCGATGGCCGCCTACGCCTTCTCCCGGCTGCGCTGGAAAGGCCGCGACGGCGTATTCTCCCTGTTCCTGGGCACCATGCTGGTTCCGCCGATCTTCACCGCGCTGCCGAACTTCCTGCTCGTGAAGAACCTGGGCCTGCTCAATACGATGCTCGGCATGGTGCTGCCGTACCTGTTCATGACCCCCTTTGCCATTTTCTTCATGCGCCAGTTCTTCCTGAACATGTCCCGCGAAGTGGAAGAGGCGGCCATGCTCGACGGCGCCAAGCACTGGCGGATCTTCTTCCAGATCGTCATGCCCAACGCCGCCGCCCCCATCGCCACCCTGGCCTTGCTGACCTTCATGGGCCAGTGGAACGAGTACTTCTGGCCGCTGCTGGTGGGCACCACCGAAGAAACCCGCGTGCTCACCGTGGGCCTGGGCGTCTTCAAGTCCCAGGCACCGCAAGGCGCCCCCGACTGGTCCGGCCTGATGGCCGCCACCCTCGTTTCGGCCACCCCGGTGCTGATCCTCTTCGCCATCTTCGGCAAGAAGATCGTCAACTCCATCGGCTTCAACGGCACCAAATAGCTTTCCCTCCCCAACCCCGCAACAGCTCCACCCACCCGGCTCAAGGCCGTCCCCGAAAGGACCCACCATGATCAACAAGAAAGCAATCGGCGCCGCCGCCGTCGCTGCTGCCGCAGCCCTGGCACTCTCCGCCTGCGGAGGCGGAAGCAGCGGCGGCGGGGAATCCGCCAAGGGCGAGATCAGCTACTGGCTGTGGGACGCCAACCAGCTTCCTGCCTACCAGCAGTGCGCCACGGACTTCCACAAGGCCAACCCGGACATCACCGTGAAGATCACCCAGACCGGCTGGGACGACTACTGGGGCAAGATCACCAACGGCATGGCCTCCGGCACCGCCCCGGACGTTTTCACCGACCACCTCGCCAAGTACCCGGACTTCATCAAGACCAAGCAGCTCCTGGCGCTGGACGACGCCGTCGCCAACGACAAGGTGGACCTCGGCCAGTACAACGACGGCCTCGCGGACCTGTGGGTGGGCCAGGACGGCAAGCGCTACGGCCTGCCGAAGGACTGGGACACCATCGCGCTGTTCTACAACAAGAAGATGGCCGCCGACGCCGGACTCACCCCGGAGCAGATGGGCTCCCTGACCTGGAACCCGCAGGACGGCGGCACGTACGAAAAGGCCATCGCCCACCTCACCGTGGACAAGAGCGGCAAACGCGGGGACGAGCCCGGCTTCGACAAGAACAAAGTGGCCGTCTACGGCCTGGGCTTGGAATCCTCGGGCGCCGGCATGGGCCAGACCCAGTGGAGCTTCCTCACCGCTACCACCGGCTGGACCCACACCGACAAGAACCCGTGGGGCACGCACTTCAACTACGACGACAAGAAGTTCCAGGACACCATCGCCTGGTGGGCTTCCCTGGCGGAGAAGGGCTACATGCCCAAGCTGGAAACCACCGTGGGTGCGAATGCTGCGGACAACTTCGGTGCGGGCAAGGCCGCCATCAACACCTCCGGCTCCTGGATGATCGGCCAGTACTCCGGCTACAAGGGCATCCAGCTGGGCATCGCCCCCACGCCGACCGGCGCCGAGGGCAAGCGTGCCTCGATGTTCAACGGCCTCGCTGACTCCATCTGGGCCGGCACCAAGAAGAAGGACGCCGCCGTCAAGTGGGTCGAGTACCTCGGCTCCGCCGCCTGCCAGGACGTGGTTGCCTCCAAGGCCGTCGTCTTCCCGGCGGTCAAGGGCTCCTCCGACAAGGCCGCCGCAGCATTCAAGGCCAAGGGCGTGGACGTCAGCGCCTTCACCCAGCACGTGAAAGACAAGACCACTTTCCTGTTCCCCATCACGGACAACGCTGCCAAGATCGAAGGCATCATGAAGCCTGCCATGGACGGTGTGGTTGCCGGCAAGTCCCCGGCCAGCTCCCTGACAGCGGCGAACGATCAGGTCAACGCCCTCTTCGCCAAGTAAGACCCCTGGGGGCCCGGGAACGGCCGGGCCCCCAGGCAACACATCCAGCACACGCACCACCTGAAAGAAGACGCCACCAATGGACCCCCTGCACCTGCACCCCCTGCATCTGCGCTCCTCCGGTACGAGCCTCCTGCTCGCGTTCCACACCGGTGAGGCCCAGATAGTCCATTGGGGCGCCGACCTCGGCGAAGCCCTCCCGGACCTGGGGCTCCTCGCAGCTCCGGTACCGCACTCGGCCCTCGACACCCCCGTGATCGGCGGCCTGCTCCCCCAGGCCTCTTCTGGCTGGCTCGGCCGGCCCGGCCTGCGCGGGCAGCGCTCCGAGGCCGGCGTGCCCGGCTTCGCCTTCTCCCCCGCACTGCGGGTCGTGTCTGCAGAGCGCGTCGTCCCTGAAGAGCACGACGGCGGGGACACCGCCGTCGTCCTCCAGGCCGATCCGGAGGCGGGCGTCGAAGTCCGCACCACCATCCGCCTGAACCGCGGCGGGCTCCTGGAACTCAGCCACACCCTCACGAACACCGGCGAAACGCCCTACCAGCTCGACGAACTCGGCCTGGTGCTCCCGGTTCCGGGCGACGCCGTCGAGCTCCTTGACCTCACTGGCCGCTGGTGCCGCGAAAACCACCCGCAGCGCCACCGCATCGCCCAGGGAACCTGGGTGCGCTCAGGCCGGCACGGCCGCACCGGGCACGATTCCTCGCTGCTGGTGGCCGCAGGCACCGAAGGCTTCGCCAACCGCTCAGGCCGGGTCTGGGCCGTGCACTTCGGCTGGTCCGGAAACCACGAACAGTACCTCGACACCATCGCCGACGGCCGCCGCATGCTCGGCGCGTCCGAGCTGCTTGGCTCCGGCGAGATCGTCCTCGCGCCCGGCGCGGAGTACACCACCCCCGTGCTCTACGCCGCGTACTCGGACCACGGACTGGACGGCGTCACCGAACGTTTCTACGACTGGTTCCGCGCCCGCCCGCAGCACGTGGGCACGCAGGGCTCCGCCGGTGGTTCCGGCAAGGCCCGTCCGGTGGTCCTGAACACCTGGGAAGCCGTCTATTTCGACCACCGGATCGAGCCGCTCATCGAGCTCGCAGAGTCTGCCGCGGAACTTGGCGTGGAGCGCTTCGTGCTCGACGACGGCTGGTTCCGCGGGCGCCGCGACGACCACGCCGGGCTGGGCGACTGGTATGTGGACGAGACCGTCTGGCCCGAAGGCCTCACTCCGCTGATCGACGCGGTGAATTCCCGCGGCATGGAGTTCGGGCTGTGGGTCGAGCCGGAGATGGTGAACCTGGATTCCGACGTCGCCCGGGCGCACCCGGACTGGATCGTCGGCCCGGCCGCGGCATCGCACAAGGACGGGGGGCGCCTGCCGCTCGAATGGCGGAACCAGCACATCATCGACCTCGCGAACCCGCAGGCCTGGCAGTACATCTACGACCGCATCGATGCCCTGTTGCGCGAAAACAAGATCGCGTACCTCAAGTGGGACCAGAACCGGGACCTCACCGAGCACGGCCACCGCGGCCGGCCCTCCGTGCACGAGCAGACCCTCGCCGCGTACCGGCTCTTCGACGCGCTGAAGGCCGCCCACCCGCAGGTGGAAATCGAGTCCTGCTCCTCCGGCGGCGCCCGGGTGGACCTGGGCATCCTGCAGCGCACTGACCGCGTCTGGGCCTCGGACTGCAACGATGCCCTGGAGCGCCAGACCATCCAGCGCTGGACCCAGGCCGTGCTGCCGCCGGAGCTCGTGGGCGCCCATGTCGGCCCCACCCATGCCCACACCACCGGCCGCACGCACAGCATTTCCTTCCGCGCCATCACCGCGCTCTTCGGGCACTTCGGCATGGAATGGGACATCCGCCAGGCCACCGAGCATGACCGGGCCGTGCTGCGCCGTGCGATCACGCTCTACAAAAAGCACCGCGGGCTGCTGCATTCAGGCGTGCGCGTCAACGCGGACCTGGGCGAGCCGAACCTGCAACTGCACGGCGTGGTGGCGCAGGACCGTTCCGAAGCCCTGTTCGCCGCCGTCGTCCTTGCCTCGCTCGCTGCCGAGATGCCCGGCCGGGTGGGCCTGCCCGGCCTGGACCCGGAACGGACGTACCGGGTGGAGGCAGTCATGCCGGCCTCGGAGGAGCCTGCCGCCGTGGACGGCGACGCCGACAGCCCCTTCGCCCAGATCGCGCCTCCCGCATGGCTCGACGGCGGCCTGACCGCCAGCGGCCGCTTCCTCGCCGAAGTGGGGCTTCCGCTGCCCGTACTGCGGCCCGAGCATGCATTGCTGCTGAGGGTCACGGCGGCCTAGTCCCGTCCACGTTGCGAGGCCCGCTCTACGTCCTTTGCCTTGCACATTGGACGTAGAGCGGGCCTCGCAACTGCCTCTCCCTTGGGAATGTGGGCGTACGCTGAGATTTCAGGGTCCTTCCACTGCTTGGAGGCTGCCATGGATGCTGAATTCGCCACTGTCAAAGGCCATGACGTCACCACCATCACCTGCATCTGCGGCAATACCGTCAGCAAGGATGGACTGATCCAGGCGAACTCGAAGGGCATCCCGATCTATGCCGGCGACGACATCCCCGACGGCCTGGCGGCTTGGCCGGACGACGGGGAGCTGTTCACCCTCTGCCCGTCATGCGGGCGGGTATACCGCGACTCCGTGGTGGAGCAAACAGGCAAGGCACCAGTGGCTTTCAGGGTGGATGTCACCGCTGGGCCGATCGCCGAGGCCATCCGTCTCCATTGGGAAAGGTCATGAACGCGTCCCGCCGCCAATTCCCTCGATTGTGTACCGTCGTTCGATCCCGGCCGTTGCACGGCCCCATTCGCTGGCGTTGACACGTGCCTGATGGGCCCGGAAGGCCTCGACGTCACGAAACCGCTCTTCGACCCGCCAGATAAGCAGATCCCCGGTCCTCTTCACCTCGAAGGACAGACAGCCGTCTTCAGCCCGGGTCAACTCAATGTGCAGCGGAAGGTGTTTGGCGACTGTTTCCGCTTGGGCAACATCGCTGCACACAAGCTCTCCGCTGAGGGTTACTTCCGGCATCGTTTTCCTTTCAGTTCCGAGCGCCACGGACGCTCCACAAAGACGTAACGCTAACGCCTGGGTGCAGTGGGCGGGCCACGCAACGCGATAGATTGCAGCCATGACTGACGCTTCCTCCGCCACCGCTACCGGCCGCACCATCCTCGTCCTGAACGGTCCCAACCTGAACCTGCTGGGGACCCGCGAGCCCGAAAAGTACGGCACCTCCACGCTGGCCGATGTCGAGCAGATCGCCATGGACGCCGCCGCCGCACACGGGTACACGGTGGATTGCGTCCAATCCAACCACGAGGGCGACCTCCTGGACGCCATCCACGCGGCACGCGGCACAGCCGCCGGAATCGTCATCAACGCCGGCGCGTACACACACACTTCAGTGGCGCTGCGGGACGCCCTGGCGGCCGTCGAGCTTCCCGCCGTCGAGGTCCACATCACCAATGTGCACAAGCGCGAGGAATTCCGGCACCACTCCTACCTGTCCCCCGTCTGCACCGCCGTGATCGTGGGCGCGGGGGTTCAGGGTTACAAGCTGGCCATCGATTTCCTGGCCGGCGCGGTTGCCTAGCGCGACCTCCCCGAAGGCTACTTCCGCGTGCACTGCCCGGGCGAGACCGCCGCGTTGAGTGACGGCGCCTGGGCGGCCACCGGGGCAAGCTCCTCCATGGTCAGCGCGTAACCGACGGCCACATCCGAGGTGGTCTTGGCGAAAATGACTCCGGACACCCGGCCCTGCTGGGACAACAGCGGCCCGCCCGAGTTACCCGGCTGCACATCGCCGGCGAGCTTGTAGACCTGTTCAGGCGCCGGGTTGTTGCCATAGATGTCCGGCACCAGCAGCGTGGACACCCCTTGGACGGCGGCCGGCTTGGACTGGAACGACCCGCCGTGCGGGTACCCTGCAAAAGCCGCGGACGAGCCTGTGGGCAGGTCCGACCCCAGCTGCAGCGGCGCGGTGGGCAGGCCCTCAACCGCGACGACGGCGAGGTCCCGCTTGCTGTCGAAATACACCACCCGGCCCGGCATCGCACCGCCGTCGGGCGTTTCCACCACCGGCTGCGGCACACCGGCCACCACGTGGGCGTTGGTCACGACGCGCCCGGGCGACACAACGAATCCGCTGCCCGTCTGGTTCTGGCCGCACTGGTAGGCGGTGCCGGCGATCTTCAGCACCGAACGCGCGGCGTTGTTCAGGGCAGGCGTGTCGGTACTGGCGTCGGGAACGGGAACCGGCGCCACCGGGCCGATCCCCTCGATGATCTTGGGAATCCCGTTGCCCATCACTGCCGAACGCAACTGCGCGACGGCGGCCTTGACCGGGTTGGGGGTCAGCGCGTCGATGGAGCGGATCACCTTGGATTCGGCGAGTTGCTGGGAGACGAACGGCACCCCCAGCGACGCGATGCTGACCGAGAGCATGGACATCACCAGCGCCGCGACGGCAACGCTGGCGAAGCCGCCGAGCAGGCGGTCCAGGGCGTGCAGCGGCTGGATCCGCACGGCCTTGCGGATCTTCTGTCCCACCCAGGTGCCCAGGCCGTGCCCGAGCACGATCAGCACCAGCGCGGTGGCAACAATGGCGGTCAGGCGCCAGCCGCTGTCCGGCACCCAGCCGCTCACGAGGGGAACGGAGACGACGGCGGCCATCGCCCCGGCGGCAAAACCCGCCACACCTCCCAGAGTGACCAGGAAACCATTGCGCAGGCCATAGATCAGGTAGGAAAGGAGCGTCAGAATCAACGCCAGATCCAGGATGGTCAAGCCGAACACCAATGCTCCTCACAGCCGGGGTAAGCCCCAATTGTAAATGCGGACCCTGACACCCAGCCGACAGCCGGGACCCCGCAGCGGCCCGTGGTATCCCTCACGATGCAGGCCATTTTCGGTGAAATCCGCCTGATTTCGGGCGTTTCGGCTGCCAAGTACGTCACAGAGCCCGAAAAATTCTGGAACAATGACTGGAGCGCCACTGCCGAACTTTTACTCAGGAGATTTCATGGACATCGAGGTACTGCGCCGCGCACCCCTCTTCGCCACCCTTGACGACGACGCCTTCCGTCTGCTCACGGACGAGCTGACCGAAGTGGACCTTTCCCGCGGGGCTTCGGTGTTCCGCGAGGGCGACCAGGGTGACCAGCTCTACTTCATCGTGTCCGGCAAGGTGAAGCTCGGCCGCACCTCCCCCGATGGCCGCGAGTCCCTGCTGGCCATCCTCGGCCCGGGCGAACTCTTCGGCGAAATGGCCCTGTTCGATCCCAGCCCGCGCACCGCCACGGCCACCGCCGTTTCGGAAACCCGTCTGGCCGGCCTGAAGAACGAAAGCCTCAACACGCTGCTGCGCACCCGCCCCGAGGTGTCCGCCCAGCTCCTGCAGGCACTGGCCCGCCGCCTGCGCCGCACCAACGATTCCCTCTCCGACCTCGTCTTCTCGGACGTCCCCGGCCGCGTTGCCAAAGCACTGCTGGACCTGGCTGACCGCTTCGGCCGCCCCGCCACCGACGGCGTCCTCGTAGCCCACGAGCTCACCCAGGAAGAACTGGCCCAGCTCGTCGGCGCTTCCCGCGAAACCGTCAACAAGGCCCTCGCCGAATTCGTCCAGCGCGGCTGGCTGCGCCTGGAAGCACGCGCCGTCGTCATCCTGGACATGCAGCGCCTGCGCCAGCGCTCCCGCTAAGCCGTCAAGCACGAAGGCCGGTTCCGCTTGGAACCGGCCTTCTGCGTTTCTTGCGTCCGTTGTGGTCACCTTGGGTGGCGGAGACGGCTCCCGCGGTGCGCACCTCCGTTGTGGTCACCTGAGACGCAGACAACGGCCCTCCGCCGTCGCTTAGACACAACGCAAAGGGGCACCTGCGGTCGCTGAGCGACCTCCGGCACCCGATGCGTTGCGATGCGCTCCTCTGCAGAGACCCGCCGCCTGCTTGCCGGACCCCCCCGTTGGGCTCCTAGGCAAGCAGGCACCCGAGGTGCGAGACATGGCGGACGGCGGTCCTTCCGAAAGGAGCGCATCGCGGTCGATCGCGTCGCGCAGGTCGCTCAGCGACCGAAGCGGCGCCTATCGGCCGTAAGCGTCGTCCCGAGGGCCCCGACGCGAGCTTGCGAGTGTTGGGAAGGGACCTACGCGCTAAGCGACGCGGAAGGGCCGTCTCCGCCACCCAAGGCGACCACAGCGGATCGCCCCAAAGGCGACCCCGGAGAGGCAAGGAAGAGGGTCAGCGCTCCCGGTGGGGTTCTCCTGCGACCGTGTGGGCTGCTTCGACTTCGAGCATCAGCACGCCGTTTTCTTCGACCAGTCGGGGCTGGTAGACGTGGTGCTTGCGCTTGTAGCTGAGGTAGGCAATGCAGCCCTGGGCGGCGGCCATCTTTTCGAGCATGATTTCCGAGCCCGGGACGAGGAGCTGGCCCAGGGTGAGGCCGATGGTGTTTTCCTGGCCGATTTCGTCGCCGAGGGTGGTGGTGTCGCGTTCGGCGATGAGTTCGAAGGCACGGACCCACCGGCCCCAGACGCCCTTGCTCTGGAGGAGGGACGGGCTCTGGCCGACGGGGACAGTGGCTGCGAAGTAGCGGGTGTTGAAGCGGCGGTGCGCGAAATCGGGGCTGAGCCAATTGACCAGCGGCTTGAGCAGGTCGGTGCGCAGGGAGAGCCCGCGCTTGGCCAGGACGTCGGTGAAGGACTTGTCCTGGTTGGCGACGGCCTCGCGGGCCTTCATCCATTCCGGCGTGGACGTTGCTTCCACCGTGGTGGAAAGGTCCGGTCCGGCGAGGAGGACGCCGGTTTCTTCGAACAGTTCGCGGATGGCTCCCACCACGTGGCGGCGGGCCAGCCCGACGTCGGTGGTTCCGAGCGCCTCGGCCCACTGCTGGGGTGACGGGCCCAGCCAGCCGAGGGCGTCGTCGTCGCTGGTGTCCAGCGAGCCGCCCGGGAAGGAGACCACGCCGAGCGGGGAGGAACCGGGGCGGTACCCCATCCACGTCTCCAGGCCGCCAGGAGCGTCACGGAGCAGGACTACTGACGATGCGTATCGCGCGGCGCGGGGACTCCGTTCGCCGAGCTGGAGCCAGTTCCGTGCTGCCCCCTCAAGTTCAGGGGGCAACACGAACAGGCGTCGGGCTAGCTGAGGCAATTGCTGTGACCGGTTCCTAGCTGAATTCCGCGATCAGTTCGACCTCGACGGGAGAGTCGAGCGGCAGAACCGCAACGCCGACGGCGGAGCGTGCGTGGATGCCGGCGTCGCCGAAGACCTTGCCCAGGAGTTCGGAGGCGCCGTTGATGACGGCGGGCTGGCCGGTGAAAGCGGGGTCGGAGGAAACGAAGCCGACCACCTTGACGATCCGGGTGACGCGGTCGAGGTCGCCGATGACACTCTTGACCGCGGCCAGGGCGTTGATGGCGCACACTTCGGCGTAAAGCTTTGCGTCTTCCGGAGCAACAGTGGCTTCCTCGGACTGGCCTTCGTCGCCGGTGGAGACCTTGCCCGTAGCTGGGAGTTTGCCATTAACAAACGGCAGCTGGCCGGAGGTGTAGACGTAGTTGCCGGAAATAACCGCCGGAACGTAGGCGGCTACCGGTGCGGCCACCTCCGGAAGGACGAGGCCGAGTTCTGCGAGGCGGCGCTCGACGGCGGAGGCCGGAGCCGGAGTTTCCGCGCCAGATGTGGTTTCTGCGGGGCTTGTCATAGTTACTGCTTCTCCCTCTTAAGGTAGGCCACAAGACCATTTCCATCGGGTCCGGTGACTACCTGAACAAGTTCCCAGCCATCCTCGCCCCAGGTGTCGAGGATCTGTTTCGTGGCGTGAATAATGAGCGGAATCGTCGCGTACTCCCATTTGGTCATGAGAGAAAGCGTAGCCCTTGCCGGTAAAGTGGAAAACATGGTGACTCGCAAGAACCCCATATTCGATACTGCCACCACCCTGGGAAAGATCATCGCATTCCTCGGCGTGAGTGCCGTTTGCGGTGTCCTGGTGGCAGGCCTGCTGGTCCCCGCGGCCGCCCTTTCGGGCAGCACGGCCAGCGGCTCCATCCAGTTCTTCGACACGCTGCCGGCGGAGCTCCAAGTGAACCCGCCCAGCCAGTCCACCAACATCCTGGCCAGCGACGGTTCCAAGATCGCCTCGATTTACAAGGAGAACCGCACCAGGGTGCCGCTGGACCAGATGAGTCCCTTCATCAAGGACGCAATCGTCGCGGTCGAAGACAGCCGCTTCTACGAACACGGCGGCATTGACACCACCGGCATCCTGCGTGCCGTGGTCAGCACCGCGCGTGGCCAGAAGCAGGGCGCGTCCACCATCACGCAGCAGTACGTGAACAACGTCATCAACGAATCGCTTGTCTCCCAAGGCAAGGAGAACGACGTCAAGCTCAACGGCGTCAACAAGGGCGTGGGCGACAAGCTGCGCGAAATGAAGCTTGCGATCGCTCTGGAGAAGAAGTTCTCCAAGGAGCAGATCCTCGAGGGGTACCTCAACATCGTCTTCTTCAACCGGGATGCCTACGGCATTGAGGCCGCGTCCCGGTTCTTCTTCAGCACCACGGCCAAGAACCTCACCCTGCCCCAGGCAGCGCTCCTGGCCGGCGTCGTCAACAGCCCCTCCTACTACGACCCCATCACGAACCCGGACCACGCCAAGTCCCGCCGCGACCTCGTGCTGCAGCTCATGTTGAACCAGGGCAAGATCAAGAAGGCCGACTACGACAAGGCCGTGGCCACGCCGGTCACCACCAAGGTCACCCCGGCCCGCCAGGGTTGTGCATACGCCACCTCCGCGCCGTACTTCTGTGACTACGTGCTGCACCTGCTGCTGAACAACCCGGCCTACGGTGCCACTCCTGACGAGCGCACCAACCGGGTCATGCGCGGCGGCCTGACCATCAAGACCACCCTGGACCCCAAGGCCCAGGCCGTGGCGCAGCAGCAGGTCAATGCTTCCGCCGGCGCCAACCCGGACAAGTGGGGTGCCGCGCTGGTTTCGGTCCAGCCGAAGACCGGCAAGATCGTTTCGATGGCCCAGAACACGGTGTGGTTGCCTGCAGCGGGCAAGTTCCAGGCAGAACAGAACTTCAACGTGGACGTCCTGGACGCCAACGGCAATGACCTCAACGGCCTGGGCGGTTTCCAGACCGGCTCTACCATGAAGCCCTTCACTTTCGCGGAATGGCTCAACGAGGGCAAGTCCATGAATACGACGATCAACGCTGCGGTCCGAAAGTACCCGATCGATTTCCCGTGGCGGAACACCTGCCCCACCCCGACCAACGGCTGGTATGACAGCAATGTGGACGGCAGCCAGGACCTGCAGAACAACGAAGACGGTTACTACCGCCCCATGAGCGTGCTGTACGGCCTGATGAACTCGATCAACACGGCGACGTTCGCCTCGGCCTCACAGCTGGACCTGTGCGGCATCCAGAAGATCGTGGACGCCACCGGCATCCACGAAGGCCTGCCTGCCCGGGACAAGGACGGAAAGGTCACCAACCCGCACCCGCAGATCCCGATGACCACGCTGGCCAACCTGCTGGGCTCCCGCCAGACGGCACCGCTGACCATGGCCAGCGCCTTCGCGACCTTCGCCAACGACGGCCGCTACTGCGAGCCGATCGCCATCGAGTCCGTGACGGATTCCTCCGGCGCCAAGCTTCCGGCGCAGTCCAGCAACTGCCGGGAGGCCATTTCCCCGGAGGTCGCGCATGGTGTCAGCAAGGGCCTGCAGGAAGTGTTGAACAGGGGCTCGGGTTTCTGGATCCAGCCGCGTATCTCTACGAGCACCACCTTCCCTGTTGCGGCCAAGACCGGTACCAACAACTCGAACGGCTCCACTTGGGTGGTCGGTTACACCACGGGCCTGGCCACCGCCACCTGGTTCGGCGACCCGCTGGGTGACCAGGGACGCTACGGCCGTAACCTCACCATCAACGGCAAGTTCTACCCGAACATCGACGGCTACATGATTGCCGGCCCGCAGTTTGCCAACTACATGCTGCAGGTGGCCCCTCGCTACGGCACGGATCCGTTCCCTGCGCCCCCCTCGAATCTCGACTATGTCGCCCCGGCACCGACCCCGACGCCGAAGGACACCAAGAGCGGCGACACGAAGAGCGGAGACACGGGTACAGGCAACAAGGGCACCAGCCCGAAGGACAAATAGTTGACCGCCCAGGGAAATCTGGCAGGCCGCGTTCGTGATTTCGGACGCGGCCTTGCCGTCACTGCCGCCGTCGGCGCCACGGCGGGCGCAGCTGCCGCCGCCTACGGCTGGTGGGAGAAGGACCAGTTCACCCTGCGCGAGGAAACCCTTCCGATCCTCCCGGCCGGTTCGGCGCCGATGCGGGTGCTGCACCTGAGCGACATCCACTTCGTGCCTGGCCAACACAAGAAGGCGGCCTGGCTCCAGTCCCTGGCGGACCTGGCGCCCGATCTGGTGGTCAACACCGGCGACAACCTCAGCCACCCCAAGGCCATCGACCCGGTGCTGGAGGCGCTGCGCCCGCTGCTGGCCCTGCCCGGCGTATTCGTCCCGGGCTCCAATGACTACTACGCCCCCGTCATCAAGAACCCCATCAGCTACTTCCTGGGCCCCAGCCGACTGCGCGAGGACCCCGTCAAACTGGACTGGCCTCGCCTGCGTTCCGGTTTCGGAATGTCCGGCTGGATCGACCTCACCAACCGGCACCAGTCCGTTCCGCTGAACGGCGTCCGCCTGGATTTCTCCGGCGTCGACGATCCCCATCTCAATCGGGAACGCTATGCCGGGTGGCCCCGCGGCACCGCCGGCCAGGACCAGCGCCCGCACCTGCGCATCGCCGTCATCCATGCGCCCTACCAGCGCGTGCTCGACCACTTCACCGAGGCTGACGCGGACCTGATCCTGGCCGGCCACACCCACGGCGGACAGCTCTGCATCCCCGGCTACGGCGCGCTGGTCTCCAACTGCGACCTTCCCACCTGGCGCGCCAAGGGCCTGAACGACTGGGAAAGCAAGGGACACACGACGCCGGTGAACGTCTCCGGCGGGATCGGCACCTCGCGCTTCGCTCCGGTGCGGATCGCCTGCCGCCCGGAGGCCGTACTGCTGACGCTGGCCCCGCGCGCCTAGCTGATGGCCGCGCCGGACCTCGAACACCTCCGGACCTTCGTCACGGTGTACCGCACGGGGTCGTTCACCGAGGCCTCGGTCTTGATCGGCATCTCGCAGCCCACCGTCACCAGCCACATCCGGGCGCTCGAGACAAGCCTGGGCTATCCGCTCTTCACCCGGCAACGCACCGGCGTCGCTCCCACAACGCGGGCGGAAACGCTAGTCCGCGAAGTTGCCCCACACGTCGACGCACTGGACGACATCACCAGCCCGTTTTCCGGAACCGGAAAGGCAGCAGCCATCCAGTTCGGCGGTCCGGCGGAACTCACCGGCCACTTGCTCCTTCCCCGCCTCAAGGAGCTGACGGATGCGGCGGGAGCGTCCATCAGGATCAACTTCGGCCTGGCCGATGAACTCCTTGAGCAGCTGCGCATCGGAACCCTGGACGTGGTGCTCAGCGCGGTGCTACCGCGTGTCCGCGGCATCCAGTCAGAACCGTTCTTCGACGAGGAATTCGCCCTGGTGGCGGCGCCCGTGTGGGCTGAAACCGCAGGTCTTGAAGAGCACTTCAACGGCATCCCGGTGGTGGCCTACGCGGAGAACCTGCCGATCATCCGGCGCTACTGGCGCGCGGTGTTCGGGCAGCGTCCCGCCGGGCTGAAGACAGCCGCCGTCATCCCGGACCTCCGGGGCATCCGCGCTGCCGTGGAATCCGGCCTGGGCATGTCGGTGCTGCCGGCCTACCTCATCGGTAAGGAGCTCGCGGAAGGCTCCCTCGTGCAGTTGCACTCCCCTGAGGTACCGCCGCTCAACACAGTGCACCTGGCTATGCGCTCCGGCGAACTCGGCCGCAACCCGAGCCTGCGTTCCTTCGTAAGGGCGCTCCAAACCCTCAAGCCCTAATAGCGATTCCCCCGGAACTTCCCGCTAGGAAGCAGCATCAGGAATCCGATGGGCCGCCAAGATTTTCCGATCACCGGGCGGGCAGTGCCGCAGGCATACTCAGTGGCGTCGAAAGGAACACAATGTCCAAGATCCTCATGGTCGCCACGGCGGCAGATTCCCTCGCCCTCGCCGACGGCTCCGAACACGCCACCGGCTTCTGGGCCGAAGAACTCGTTGTCGCCCACCGCGAACTGACCACCGCGGGCCACGACGTCGTCATCTCAACCCCCGCAGGTAAGCGCGCCCCGGTGGATCCCGGCTCGCTCATCGTCGCGAATGTGGGCAGCGAAGAGACGGTGACGGAGCTTTCCTCCTACCTGGACGGAATCGCCGCCGAACTGAAGGCTCCGCTGTCGCTCGAAGATGTGACGGCGGCGGACTACGCCGCGATTGTTCTGCCAGGCGGCCACGGCCCCATGGCCGACCTGGCCTTCGACTCCGCTTTGGGTGCCATCCTGGGAGAAGCGGACGACGCCGGCATGGTCATCGCGCCGTTCTGCCACGGACCGGCGGGACTGCTGAGCGCTGTCCGCCCCGACGGCAGTTTCGTCTTTGCCGGCCGCAAGCTCACCGTCTTCACCGACGATGAAGAACTCACCGGCGGCCTGGGCGAAAACACCCCGTGGTTCGTTGCGGCCAAACTGCGGGAACGCGGAGCCGTGACCGAAGCCGGTGCCGCCTGGACCAGCTATGTAGTGCGCGACGGAAACCTCATCAGCGGCCAGAACCCGCAGTCCAGCGCCGCGGTGGCAGCCGCCGTCATCGACGCAATGCAAGGCTGAACCCGCCCCACAAACAGCACCAAGGCCGTTCCCGGAATACCGGGAGCGGCCTTCCTGTTTCCCCGAATAATCCGACTTGCGAGGTTACGGATCACGCGATTACGGATCACGATAAGTGGTAAAACATTTCACCCACTGCTGGTTTCTCCTGTGAAGGGAATCACGCATGGCATAGGGTAGTTGCTGAAGGAAACTACCTCCACCGTCTGAAGATCCACACCGACTGAAGATCCAGCTGTTGAGAAGCGGGCATGTCCAAGCAAACGTCTTTCTTTACGTCCATCAAACGCCTCTATCCCCATGTCCGGCCGATCATCCCCCGGCTTTTCCTGGGCCTGCTCAGCGCCCTGCTCGCCAGCGTGGTGGCCTTGGCCATCCCGCAGGTCCTCCGGGTCCTGGTCAATGACTTCCTCAAGCCCGGCGGCACGGGAAGCGCGGTGTGGATTTCCGCCGTCGTGGTCCTGCTTCTCGGCACCGCCGAGGCGGGGCTGGTGGCGCTCCGGCGCCAGTTCGTCATCAACCCAGCCACGACGGTGGAGACCCGCATGCGGGTCTCCCTCTACGGCCACCTGCAGGACCTCACTGTGTCCTTCCACGACCGCTGGGGCTCGGGGCAGCTGCTTTCCCGCGCGATGAGCGACCTGAACTTCCTGCGCCGCTGGATGGCTTTCGGCGCAATCATGCTGGTGGTCACTACCCTGACCGTGGCGATCGGCGTCGGCGTCATGTTCACCATGAGCTGGCAGCTGGCACTGATCTTCCTGGCCGCGGCCCTGCCGATCATGGTCTACTCCTTCCGGTTCCGGCGGCGGTTCAGCCTGGTGGCGCGGCTCAGCCAGGACCAGGCCGGCGACCTCGCCACCACCGTCGAGGAATCGGTGCACGGCATCCGTGTCCTCAAGGCCTTCGGGCGCAGCCGCGAGGCGCTGGAAAACTTCAACGGCCAGGCTGAGGAACTGCGGCAGACCGAGATTGCCAAGGCCAAGCAGCAGGCGGAGTTCAGCCTGGTGGTGACCTTGCTGCCGGAGCTGGCCCTCGGGATCGGGCTCGTCGTCGGGATCATGCTGGCCTCCACCGGCGAGCTGAGCATCGGGTCCCTGGTGGCCTTCTTCGCCACCGCCGCGGTGGTGGCGGCGCCGGTGGAATTCTCCGGAATGCTGCTGGCGATGGCCCTGACGGCCAAGACCGCCCTGGACCGCCACTTCGAGGTCATGGACACGGTCAACACCATCGCCGGTCCGGAGTCGCCGCGGACCCCACGCGAGGTGCGCGGCGGCTTGCGCTTCGACCACGCCTCCTTCGCGTTCGACGACGGCGGTCCCCTCCTGCACGACATCACCCTGGACATCCGCCCGGGCGAGACGATGGCCCTGGTGGGTGTCACGGGAAGCGGCAAGAGCGCCCTGCTCCAGCTGGTGCCCCGCCTCTACGACGCCTCCGGCGGCTCGGTGCGGATCGACGGCGTGGACGTGCGGGACTTCAGCCTCGAGGAGCTGAGGACGGTGGTGGCCGTGGCCTTCGAAGACACCACCCTGTTTTCCAGTTCCGTGCGGGAAAATGTGCTCCTCGGCGCCCCGGTAGCTTCGGAAGCCGCGCTGGACGAGGCCCTGGATGTGGCCCAGGCGCATTTTGCGTACTCCCTGCCTGAGGGCGTGGACACCCTGATCGGCGAAGAGGGGCTCAGCCTGTCCGGCGGGCAGCGCCAGCGTATCGCCCTGGCCCGGGCGATCGCCGCCAGGCCGCGCGTACTGGTTCTGGACGACCCGCTCTCGGCACTGGATGTCAACACCGAGGAACTCGTCGAGGCCCGGCTCCGCGAAGTCCTCAAGGACACCACCACGCTGATCGTCGCGCACCGGCCGTCCACCGTTGCCCTCGCAGACCGCGTGGCCCTGCTCGAGGACGGGCGGATTTCCGACGTCGGGACCCACACCGAGCTCCTGGCAAGGAACCCGCACTACCGCTTCGTGATCGCGAGCCTCGACGAAGGCCCGAAGGACCTGGACAGCCACCTTGAAGACAGCGAACTGGACGAACTGGAAGAAGCCGGGGAGGCACGGCGATGAGTAGTTTCGGTACATCCAACGAAGACAACGCACACCTCAGCCGCTCCGACAGCAAGGCCGTCCGCCGCCGCTCCCTCGCGCTGCTGGGTTCGCTGATCAAGCCCGTGCGCATCAGCTTCTGGCTCACGCTGGCCATGGTGGTGCTGTCCCAGGCCACCAGGGTGGCAGGTCCGGCCATCATTGCCTTCGGCATCGACCACGCCCTGCCGGCACTGCAGTCGGGCAGCAACGGACCGCTCGTGCTCGCGGGTGTCTTCTACCTCGCGGCCGCGGTGGCAACGGCTGTCCTCACGGCGCTCTACGTCACGTCCACGGCGCGGCTGAGCCAGACCATGCTCCTGGACCTGCGCCTGCGGGTATTCCGCCACACCCAGCGGCTCAGCCTCGAGTTCCACGAACGGTACACATCGGGGCGCATCATCGCCCGGCAGACCTCCGATCTTGAAGCCCTCCGCGAACTGCTGGACTCCGGCGTCAGCTCCCTGGCGTCCGGACTGCTGTTCATGGTCTTCACGGCCATCACGGTCTTCGCCCTCGACTGGCGCAGCGGATTCATCATGCTCGCCGCCGGCGTCCCGATGTTCTTCCTGGCCCGCTGGTACCAGAAGCACTCGCAGATCGCTTTCCGGGAATCACGCGTGGTTTCCGCGCGGCTGATCGTGCACTTCATCGAGACCATGACCGGCATCCGCGCCGTCAAGGCCTTCCGCAAGGAGCGGCAGAACGCCGAGCGCTACGGCGAACTCTCGGAGGATTACCGCAGGGTCACGGTGCGGTCGATCAACCTCAACGGCATCTTCCAGCCAGGCCTGGTGCTGATCGGCAACGTGTGCGTCGCCGTCGTGCTGCTCTTCGGCGGCTTCCGGGTGCTCAGCGGGGAACTCGCCGTCGGCGTCCTCCTGGCCCTGATCCTGTCCACCAAACGCTTCTTCCAGCCCGTGGACCAGATGGCCATGTTCTACAACTCCTTCCAAAGCGCCCAGGCAGCCCTGGAGAAGGTGTCGGGACTGCTGGAGGAGGTTCCGACGGTGCGGCCGCCGAAGAACCCGGTTCCGCTGCCCCGCGCCCGCGGCGAGATCGCTTTCCGCGACGTGGAGTTCGGCTATGGTGCCGGCAAGACGGTGGTGCCCCGGCTTAACCTGCACATTCCCGCAGGCCAGACCGTGGCCCTCGTGGGCCAGACCGGTGCCGGCAAATCCACGCTCGCGAAGCTGATCGCCCGCTTCTACGACGTCACCGGCGGTTCCCTGACCCTCGACGGCGTGGAACTGCGGGATCTGGACGGCAGCGATCTGCGCCGCGCCGTGGTCATGGTCACCCAGGAGGCGTTCCTTTTCAGCGGTTCGGTGGCGGACAACATCGCCCTGGGACGCCCAGACGCTTCGCGTGCCGAAATCGAAGCGGCCGCCCGTGCCGTCGGCGCCCACGACTTCATCGCGGGGCTGCCCGAAGGCTATGACACCGACGTCAACAAGCGCGGCGGACGTGTTTCAGCCGGGCAGCGCCAGCTGATCAGCTTCGCCCGGGCGTTCCTCGCGGCGCCGGCGGTACTGATCCTTGACGAGGCCACGTCGTCCCTGGACATCCCTTCCGAACGCCTGGTGCAGGCCGGGCTCTCCAGGCTTCTCGCAGGCAGTAAACCAGGCGGGGCATCCGGGCGCACGGCGATCATCATCGCGCACCGCCTCTCCACCGTGGAATCCGCCGACAGGGTGCTGGTCATCCACGACGGAGAAGTGGTGGAAGACGGTTCCCCCGCAGAACTAATCAGCGGCGGCGGTCGCTTCGCGGCGCTGCACGGAGCCTGGCGGGAGTCGCTCGTCTAAGGGATCGTGGAGACGCTCCGGCGGCGCGGGGCGCCGATTTCGCATCCGGGGCACGGATCCGCTATCCTTGAACACGTTGCTTTTGCAGCGGATCGGGATGTAGCGCAGCTTGGTAGCGCGCTTCGTTCGGGACGAAGAGGTCGCAGGTTCAAATCCTGTCATCCCGACCAATTACAGAAGGGTCTTCCATTTGGGAGGCCCTTCTTGTTTAAGCAAAACAATTCGCTGCCCGGTTTTTCCGGAGGCCAGTCAAAAACATTCCATTGGCCTGTTTAACCATTTTGCGCCCGGCCCGCCGGCAACCCAAAAAGAAATCACCCCGGCGCCCAGACGCCGGGGTGATTTCTCAAATCAGTTGAATATTACATGGGGTCCGGCCAGTTGCCGATGGCCTGGGCGCGCATGGGGTCCGGCCAGTTGCCGATGGCCTGGGCGCGCATCGGATCAGGCCAGTTGCCGATGGCCTGTGAGCGCATGGGATCGGGCCAATTGCCGATGCTGAGCACGGTATGGATGGCGTTTGCTACAGGGGCTGCGGAGATGACGGCCGGAGCCGCTGCCGTGAATGCAAGAGCGCCCGCCAAGGCGACAGATGCAGCGATCTTCTTGAACATGGTTTTCCCTCGATGCGAGTCGGATTCGTTATGGAAATTAGTGCGGTCCCTGTTGACACACATTGTAAAATGTTTTCCACAGAGGCTGTCAAGGTTAACTCGCAAAGACAGCGCTAAAGCGCCATATCTAGGAGGACGCGGTGGGCAACGGATTCGGAGAAAAGCTCCGTGCCGAGCGGCTCGAACGAGGACTCACCCAGGCCGAACTGGGTAGGGACCTCTACTCCCCCAGCTATATTTCGTTGCTGGAGACCGGCCGCCGCGAACCCACTGCCGAGGTTATCGAAGAACTCGCCCGCCGGCTCGAGCTGGCACCCAAGGCTTTGGAAGCCTGGAGCCAGCCGGTGTCCGTCAGCGATGCCGAATACGTACTTGCCGGCCTCTACGCGCGCCAGGCCTGGGACCTCCGGGACTACCCGCTGGCGGCCAGCCACGCAGCGGCCGCGGCGCAGATCGCATTGGAAGCACGCAACACCAGTGCTTGGTGGAACATGACCTACATGCAGGCCGAATGCGTTATGAAGCAAGGCCAGCTCAAAGAGTGCCAGAAGATCATCCAGCATCTCCTGGAGCACCCCATGGCCACCGAATCGGCGGGCCTCGGCGTCCGCGCCCGCCAGATGCTCGCCGCGGTCTGCCACGGTCAGGGGCAGCTGGCCACCGCCGTCGAACATGCCACCGAGGCGGTCCAGCTCAGCCTGCAGCTCCCCAAGGGCTCCACCCTGATCATCGGCGCGCACCGGGCCCTCATCGGTGCGCTGGCCGAAAGCGGCAAGCTGGACGAGGCCTGGAAATACTGCGAATCCATGATGGCGCAGATGGACGAGCATTCCATGTCCCAGCTCGCGGGCGAGGTTGCCTGGGTGGTGGGCAACGTGGCGTTCATGCGGCACGACTATGCCGAGGGCATCAAGCACCACGAACGCGCAGCGAAGCTCCTCTCCCCCGCGAACGATATCGAACTCTGGGCCCGCTTCAACAAGGCCTCGGCTGCCGTCAGGTTGTCCTCCGGCATCGTGGAACCCGAGACGCTCTCGGCCATCGAGCGCGCGGAGCTCGCCTTGTCGATCGTGGGCGGCAACAAGACCGACCAGCTGGAAGTGGCGTTCATCCGTGCCCGATGGCTCTACCTCACGGGAGATATCCTGGCCGCCGTCGACAAGCTCCGTGAAATCCACGCGGACCGTGGCGAGCTGGCCCGGCACACCGCTGGCGAGGTGTCCTTCCTGCTCGGCAAGGCCCTCAAGGCCGCGGGCGAGAACGCAGATGCCCTGGTCTACCTTGAGGAAGCGCAGGCGGACTTCACGGCCGCGGGTGCAGCGGACCGCGTCCAGCAGGCGATGGATTCGCTTCTGGAGATCCGCCTCGCCGAACGGCGCGCCCAGGCGGCCAGCCACGCTGCGAACTCCCCCAAGTAGCCGAATCCCGGAAAAAAGACAGGGTCCCCGTAGGGTCCATTCATGCCTCGGGCCGATGACGGCGCGTCCGCTGGGGGCCACCTTCTTTGATCGTTCCCTGAAGGGGCGGTTGGCTGCGCTTGGTGAGCTGCCTAACTTTGCGGGCGTTGGAGCGGAGTTGGATGATCCTTGCCGCGCCCGCGACAGCTACGACTATTCCCCCGCCCACGCTGGCGATGAATAGTGCCATTCCCAGAGCGAGCGTGCCTTCGAGGCCGAGGAACATTACCCTGGCGGGTTCCTGATTCTGCAGGATGAAGATGATCAGCAGCACTAGCATGATGAGCGCTACGACAACGGCCACCCAGACCACACCGGACCGGGTTGGCTTGGGCCTTGCCACAGTGGGAAGGGAGGAGGCGGTTTCCGAAGTCGCTCCTGCCTGGGGCTGCTGCTTCGGCGGCAGGCTTCCGGGCGTCACTGGTTCCGATGCCATTATTGGTCACTTTCCTCTCGGTACACTTCAATCCTCCGCTCTTGAGCGGCCCGCGGCACCCCCGCGCCTCCATTCATCGTGGCCTGTGGTTTTCCGCAACGGGGCATTCGAATGGTCCACCAGCCATCAGGCCGACGGCGTTCAGGTAACGGACCACGATCGCGTAGGAGGCGATGAGGTTGGTCTCGGTGTAGGGGATTCCCTGCTCCAGGCAGGTGGAGCGCACCAACGTGGCTGCACGGTGCAGGTATGGACGGGGCATATCCGGGAACAGATGGTGTTCGATCTGGCGGTTTAGCCCACCCATGAGAGTGTCCATGAACCAGCCCCCGGCGATGTTGCGTCCCGTAATTACCTGACGGTGAAGGAAGTCCGCTCGGCTGGATGCTGGCATGACGGGCATGCCCTTGTGGTTGGGCGCGAACGAGGCGCCCATGTAGAACCCGAATACGCCCACCTGCACGCCGAGGAACGCGAACGCCATGCCAACGGGCAGGATCCAGAACACGAGCACCGGAACCAAGAGCAGCCGCATCGTTAGCAGCGGGATCTCGACCCACCGGTGATCAACGCTCCCGCGGCGAAACAGGTACTTCAACGAATCAACGTGCAGGCTCAGGCCAAGGAAGAACAGCAGTGGGAACAGCAGCCATCCCTGCCGGCGCGTCACCCCGATCATCAAGCCGGTACGCGAAGCCGCCGCCTGCGGATGGAAGGCGATCGCCCCGGTGTGGATATCCGGATCCTTATCGATCATATTGGGGTGGTTGTGGTGACGGGTATGCTTCCGGGTCCACATGGCGTAGCTGATCCCCACCAAACCGGTCCCGATAAGGCGGGCGGACCACTCATTCATACCCTTGGATGCGAAAATCTGACGGTGTGCTGCTTCGTGGGCCAGAAATCCAAACTGGGTCAGCACCACGCCCATGCTGGCGGCGATCAGCAGTTGGAACCAGGTGTCCGCAAGCAGGATGAATCCGGTCCAGGTGCCCGCCCAGGCTGCCATCAGTATGACGAAGACGGTGATGTAGAAACCGCGCCTGCGTCGTAGCAAGCCGGCCTGCCGCACCTGCTTGAGGAGAAGGACGTAACTGTTGACCACTTGGTTCGGGGACTGGCGCTGGCGTGGATTTTCAGCCTCTGAAGGTGCTTTTTCCATGATGCCTCGAACCGCTCGGGGGCGCAGCGCTGTAGATCCGGCGCTACCTACCCTTGCCCAAAGAATACGCCCGCGTGGACCGGGGCGGAATGGCCTTGCACCCCGCGCAGATTCATTTCGTTTGTAAGCTGCCGGCACTCGCGGATACCTTGGCGGTCCAGGGCAGGAAATTGCCCGGCCACGTGGTGCGGCGCCGCAGGAAGAAGCCTTCGGCTGGTGGCCTTGATAAGGGTGCTGGTAAGTGCAATTAATGATCTTGTGGCCATGGTCGGCGCCCCAACACAACAGGGGCAGGCCTGCCGTTCACAAAACGAGCCCTTCGAAGGTGCCGGGGGCGCCTTGCGAGGAACCAACAGCCGCGATTGGGCTGTACTGAACATATCGCAAGGGGAATCCGAAAACCTCGGTGCGGATTCCCGCAAGGAAACGGAATGCGTTCACCATGAACACGCTTCTAATTGTTGTAGGCGTCATCGCCATAGTCCTGCTCTTGGTCGGCGGATTCACGCCGTCACTGAGCTTCCTGCTGTGGGTTGGCGTGATCGTCTTGGCCCTCGCCGCCATCGGCTGGCTCCTCAGCTTCACCTCCCGACGGCGATCCCACGGCGTCTAAGGCTGGCTTGGTCAGGAGTCCGGTCTTCTCCCCCAGTCCGGACCTCCCGACCCGCAGCCTTCCCAGCCCTGGCCGTCAAGGCCAGTCACCTCCACCGCCGGGAACCGTTGGCCGGGTTTCCGGCACGCAGGACGCCGGCCCCGTAGCCACGGACCGGCGTCTCTCAAGTCGCAAGCAGTCAAGGAACAATGCAATGAACGGGAATCCCAGAGACCCGGCACCGAGCGAGGTGCCCCCGGACCCCACCGCAAGTCCGCGCGAGGGCTTCCCGTTCGATGCCACGCAGGACCCTCCCGTGGAGGACCCCGACGCCAACCCTACGGATGGCCCGGGAACCAATCCGCAGGAGCGCCCCGAGGGGAACCCTGCCTTGGAAGATCCGCAGAAACGCCCGGGACGGTAGGCGACGACGCCCACTTGCTACCGGTCGTGTCAGGCGAAGCTGCGGCCGGTGAGCTTCTCGTATGCCTCGACGTAGCGGGCGCGGGTGCGTTCGACGACGTCGGCCGGCAGCGCGGGCGGCGGGGTGTCGGATGCGCGGTCCCAGCCCGATTCGGCGGACGTCAGCCAGTCCCGGACGTACTGCTTGTCGAAGGACGGCTGCGCCTTGCCCGGTTCGTAGCTTGCGGCGTCCCAGAAGCGCGAGGAGTCCGGGGTGAGGACCTCGTCGCCCAGGGTGATGACGCCGCTGGCGGCGTCCACACCGAACTCCACTTTGGTGTCGGCCAGGATGATGCCGCGGCCCCGGGCGATTTCCTCAGCCCTGGCGTAGATGGCAAGCGTGAGTTCGCGGAGCCGGTCGGCGACGTCGGGACCCACAGCGTCCACTACGGCCTCGAAGGTGATGTTCTCGTCGTGCTCGCCCACCTCGGCCTTGGCCGACGGCGTGAAGATGGCTTCCGCCAGGCGGGAACCGTCAACCAGGCCCTCCGGCAGCGGGATGCTGCACACGGTGCGGGACTCCTTGTATTCGGCCAGGCCGGAGCCCGTGAGGTAGCCGCGGGCGATGCACTCGACGGGGAACATGTCCAGCTTCTTGCAGATCATGGCCCGGCCCTCGACGGCTTCGGGAACACCGCCGGCCACGGTGGAGGCCAGCACGTGGTGCTCCACTCCGAGCTGATCGAACCACCACAGGCTCAGCTGTGTGAGGATCCGGCCCTTGTCCGGGATCTCGCTGGAGAGGACGTGGTCGTACGCGCTGATCCGGTCGCTGGCCACCACCAGGACGCAGTCCTGGCCCATCTGTTCCCTGATCGATTCGTCGGCGGGCACGTAGAGGTCGCGGACCTTGCCGGAGTAGACGTGCATCCAGCCGGGAAGGTCGAGCGTCTCCGCGGCAAAGCCGCCCTTGTTCGATTCGGTGCTGTTGAGTTCGGTCATCATCAGCCCTTCACCGCCGGGATGGTACCCGTGGTCGGGGATACCCGGATTTCGCCGCGGGCTGCCTTGCCTGCGATGTCAGTGCGGTACTGGCTGCCTTCGAGCTGGACCAGCTCGACGCCGTCGTACGCCCGTTCGCGGGCCTCCACCAGGTCACTGCCGAGCGCGACGACGGCGAGCACGCGCCCGCCGGCGGAGACAACCCGTCCTTCCTCGTCCAGCTTGGTGCCGGCGTGGATGACGTGGACGCCCTCAAGGCCTTCGGCCTTCTTCAGTCCGGTGATACGGTCGCCGGTGCGCGGGGTGTCCGGGTAGTTTTCGGCCGCGACGACGACGGCGACTGCGGACTCCCTGGACCAGCGCAGCTCTTCCGCGGTGTCCAGTTCGCCCTTGGCAGCCGCCAGCATGAGGGAACCGAGCGGGGTCTTGAGTCGGGCCAGGACGGCCTGCGTTTCGGGGTCCCCGAAGCGGGCGTTGAATTCGATGACGCGGGTGCCGCGGGAGGTCAGGGCCAGGCCGCAGTACAGCACGCCGACGAAGGGGGTGCCGCGGCGGGCCATCTCGTCCACGGTGGGCTGGGCCACGCGGTCGATGACTTCCTGGACCAGGCCTTCGGGCGCCCAGTCCAGCGGGGTGTAGGCGCCCATGCCGCCGGTGTTGGGGCCTTCGTCATTGTCGAAGATGCGCTTGAAGTCCTGCGCGGGGGAAAGCGGCACGGTGGTGCGGCCGTCGCAGAGGACGAAGAGGGAGACCTCGGGGCCATCCAGGTACTCCTCGATGACCACGGTTCCGCCGGCGTCGAAGCAGGCCTGGGCGTGGGCCAGGGCCTCGGCGCGGTCGTTGGTGACCACGACGCCCTTGCCGGCCGCCAGGCCGTCGTCCTTGACCACGTGCGGGGCGCCGAAGGTGTCCAGCGCGTCGGCGGCCTCCTCGGCGTTGGTGGCGACGCGGGCCATCGCGGTGGGCACGCCGGCTTCGGCCATGACCTCCTTGGCGAAGGCCTTCGATGCTTCGAGCTGGGCTGCGGCCTTGCTGGGGCCGAACACCGGGATGCCGGCTTCGCGCACGGCGTCGGATACACCGGCTGCGAGCGGGGCCTCGGGACCTACGACCACCAGGTCCACCGTGAGCTTGCCGGCCAGCTGGGCGACGGCGGCGGGATCGTTGCCGTCGATGGCGTGCGTGGGGACCAGCTTGGCGATGCCGGCGTTGCCCGGAGCCGCGTGGACCTCGGACACGTTTGGATCTTCGAGCAGGGAGCGGACAATGGCGTGTTCGCGGCCGCCGGGGCCAATGACGAGTACCTTCACAGTCTCCAAGGGTACTTTGTGCGGCCTGCCGGGACCTAAGCGGTGTCCCGGATGGCCGCCTTCAATCCCGCCGCGAGGACGTCGGCGAGGAAGGCGAAGCGATCGGTCCTGCTGGCGGCCACGGCGTCCAGTGCCATGGACAGGTGGGGGTAGTCCTCATGCCCGGCCTCGCCGACGCTCCACGCCGCCTCCATGGTGAAGGCGTCGAGGCTGGCGCCGATTGCTGCGCTGTCCAGGGCTTCGATCGCGGGGATGATCAGATGCAATGGGGTTCCGGCGTTTTCGAAGGCCTCCACAAAGCTGTCGTACAGGCCGAGGGCGGCCGGGTGGGTGACCGGCTGGATAAGCAGCAGCGGCAGGAGGCCGGGCACCTGGCGATAGGCAGTGAACATTGACTCGAAGGTCTGGCGGATGACGCCGTCGAGCGTGTCCGGGAACCGTTCCGGCACCGGGGCGCGCTCCACGAGCGCACCCCGGGCCAGCTCGATGATTTCCTGGCGGCCGCTGACGTGCTTGTAGAAGGAGGACTGGGTGACCTCGAGCCGCTCGGCGAGCTTGGGCAGTGAGAGGTCCTCCCCCGCCTCGAACATGGCCAGGGCGGCGCGGCCGATGGCCTTACGCGAAAGCCTCGGGGTGAGGGGGCGCCCCATCTTCTTCTTCGCCGAAGTCTGCATCCCTCCAGCCTAGGGTCAAGGGGCGGTTCACTCAGCGTGTCCGATGCGCTGGTAGGCGGCCGGGTTGACGCGCCGGAGGACGACGGCGAGCACAACTCCTGCGGCGAACACCAGCGGGGCAATGACCAGCAGCGTGGTGTTGACCGGGTCTCCGGCGGGCAGCCCGGTGAGCAGTTCCGCGTTGGCCGCCATGAGGAAGGACACCACCACCATGAGCACCGTGGCGATGATCGCCGAGGGAACCACATACCAGCGCAGGGTCCTGTCCCGGCGGCGGACGAAGAAGACCACGACGCCGATTCCGGTCAGCGCCTGCAGGAAGAGGATGCCCAGCACGCCGGGGGTGTTGGTCCAGATGAGGAACTGGGTGAACGGGTCGAGCTGGAAGACGGCCGCGGCGCCCACCAGGACGAGGGCGAGGATGGTCTGTTCGACTCCGGCGACCGACGGCGTGCTGTACCGCGGGCTGATCCGGCCGGAATGCTTGGGAAAGATGCCCTCGCGGCTGAGTGAGAGCGTGTAGCGGTTGATGGTGTTGTGGAAGGAAAGCTGGGAGGCGAAGATGCTGGTCACGATCAGGACGCTCATGAGGCTGACGCACCAGTTGCCCGCGAATTGGCCGGCCATGATGTAGGCGGTGTCGCCGGTGTCGAGGTGGCCGGCGGCGAAGTCCTGGATGGCCTTGGGGCCGAAGGCCTGCACCATCATCCACACGGAGAAGGCGTAGAACGCTCCGATGAACGCGATGGAGATGTAGGTGGCGCGGGGGACGCTGCGGTCCGGGTCGCGGGCTTCTTCCCGGTAGAGGGCGCCGGATTCGAAACCCATGAAGGCCGAGAAGCCGAGGGAAATGACCGCGGCGAACTGCGGGGAGAAGATGGCCTCGGGGCTGAAGGAATCGAAACCGATGCCTTGGGCTCCGCCCTTGCCGAGCACGAAAACGGCCACGATCGCCACGATCACCGTTTCCAGGGTGAGAAGGACCGCGAGCACCTTGGCGCCGACGTCGATGCCGCGCCAGCCCAGGTACCAGACGGCGGCGATGGCCACGAAGGCGTAGAGCCACCACGGCAGCGAGACGCCGGTGAGGCCCTTGACGGCGAGGTCCGCCTGGATGCCGAGCAGCCCGTAGAGGCCGATCTGGAGGCCGTTGTAGCTGATCCAGGCGGTGAGCCCGGAACCGAGGCCGATCACCCGGCCAACCGTCTTGGAGATGTAGCCGTAGAAGCCGCTGTAGGACTTGACGTGCCGGGTGAGCGCCATGAAGCCGATGGCGAAGAGTGCCAGGCCCAGCGCGGCGACGATGTAGATGACCGGTGCGGCCACGCCGCCGACCGCGAGCGCGAGCGGGGCGATGCCCACCACGATGGTCAGCGGAGCGGCGGCGGACACGAGCATGTAGACGATGTCCCGCGTGCCGATCGCGTTCTTTTTCAGGCCGCCGGGGGCGGTGTTGGTGGACGGCGCCGTTGCCGTCTCATCTTTAGTGAAAGCCATTCACTTATGTTGATGCAGATCACATAGCCGGTCAAGAGGCAGTGGGCAAGTCACAGGATTTTTGACGTTCCATGATGCCGTTAAACGCCTGGGAGCATGCCCGTTCGGGCATGCTCCCAGGTGTGTGCGCCGGGGCTCAGCGCTGGACTGCCGCGGCCTCTACAGGAGCTTCCTTGGCTTCCCAGCGGCCGCCGTTCTCCCAGAAGATCCGGATGTCCTCGAGGTTGCGGCCCTTGGTTTCGGGGGCCAGGCGGCGGACGAAGAAGAATGCCGCCACGGCCAGGGCGCCGAAGACGGCGAAGGTGCCGGCCCCGCCCAGTCGCTGGAGCATGGTGAGGAAGAAGGCGGAAACCACCACGTTGGCGATCAGGTCCGAGGTGAGCATGGTGCTCGCGCCGAGGGAACGCAGGCGGGCCGGGAAGCTTTCGCCGGCGTAGACCCACACCAGGGCACCGAAGCCGAAGGTGAAGCCCACGGTGAAGAGCAGGACGCCCAGGAAACCGAGCACCGTGAGGGCGCCGCCGAAGGACTGGCCGGCCAGGAAGACGCCGATCAGAAGCGCGTTGGCTACTACCATCATGCCGATGCCGCCGAGCAGGATCGGCCGCCGGCCCACCCTGTCAACGAGGGCAAGGGAGACGAACACGGCCACGAGGGATGCCGCCTGGACCAGGGCCGGCAGGAGCAGCAGGGCCTCATTGCCACTGAATCCCATGGCTTCAAAGATGCGCGGGCTGTAGTAGACCACGGCGTTGATGCCGGTGATCTGGATGAAGAAGCCCAGGCCCACCACGAACACGGTGGCGCGCAGGAAGGGCTTGCGGAGCATTTCCTTGAGGGCGCCGGACCTGGCTCCGGACTTGCGTCCGCCGGATTCCTCGGCGAGCGCGGCCCGCATGCCCTCGATCTCGGCGTCGATGTCGGAGTCCGGCTCGATCGTGGTGAGGGTGCGGCGGGCTTCCTCGAAGCGGCCCTTCATGACGTACCAGCGCGGGGTGTCCGGGAGCCGGAGGAGGATGGCCAGCACTGCCACCGCGGGAACTGCGGCCAGGCCCAGCATCCAGCGCCATTCGCCGGTGGAGGACAGCGCCCAGGAGGCGATGTAGCCCAGGATGATCCCGATGACGGTGGCCACCTGGTAGGCGACGAGCATGGCGCCGCGCACCTTGGCCGGCGAGCTCTCGGCGACGAAGACGGGGACGACCACCACGGAGATGCCGATGGTCAGGCCCAGGAACAGGCGGGCGATCATCAGGACCGGAATGCCGGGGGCGAACGCGCTCAGCAGGGCGAAGCCGGCGTATGAAGCGGCGACTGCCACCATGGACGCCTTGCGGCCGATGCGGTTGGAGAGCCAGCCGCCCATCAGGGCGCCAAGCACTTCGCCAACGACGACGGCGGTGGTCACCATCTCCTGGTCGCTCGTGGAGAGGTGGAATTCCTTGGTCAGGAACAGCAAGGCGCCGGCGATATTGGACAGATCGTAGCCGTAGATCACGCCGACGGCGGCTGCAGTCGCGCCGATCAGGAGGCCGAGCCGCGGGGTGCTGCGCAGGTCATTCAGGAGAGACATCGGTGTCCTCGGGGTCTGGGAGACAGGGGGCTGAATTGGTGTAGACCAACTTGAATTAGATTGGCATAGACCAATCTGCCCGTCAAGAGTTAAGATCGGACGGTGAGCGAACTGCCGAAGTACTACGTCTACAAAATGCAGATCCTGGAGATGATCGCGGACCTGCCTCCGGGCTCCCTCATCCCCACGGAACGCACCCTCGCGCTGGACTTCGGCACCTCCCGCACCACCGTCCGCAAGGCCATCGGCGAACTCGTGGCCGAAGGCAAGCTCACGCGCACCCAGGGCTCGGGCACTTACACGGGCGGGCCCAAGATCACGCACGTGCGGCAGCTGACGTCATTCACCGAGGACGCGCAAGCGATCGGCTACACCCCGTCGTCGGAAATCCTGGACATCGAGCAGCTCCATGTTGACGGAAGCCATGCGGTTGAGGCCGAGCACATGCAGCTGGGGCCCGGGGAACCATTCGTGCGGGTGCAGCGCGTGCGCCTTGGCAACGGCGAGCCGCTCGGCCTGGAAACCGCGTGCATCCCGGGCAAGCTGGAGGGTTTCGACGAGCGGCTGCGCGAGCGCGGCTCGCTCTACGCCACCCTGCGCGAAGACTTCGGGATCCGGATCACTGAAGTGGAGGACGGCGTCGAGACCTACCTTGCGGGCCCCGAGGAGGCCAGGCTCCTCAAGGTCGAGATGGGCTCGCCGCTCCTGCGGATCGACCGCACGGGATTCGACGACGCCGGCAAGGTGGTCGAGTGGACCGTCGGCCGCTTCTGCGGGGACCGCTTCCGCTTCGTGGCGCGCACGCGGGCAGCTTGAGGCGGCAGTCCGCCGTCGGGAGTTAACACCATCAGGTTAAAAGCGACAGGCCGCCGCCCTTCCAGAAATCGGAAGGGCGGCGGCCTGAGCTGCGTCCGAGGCCCTAGAACGTCCAGGGCATCGCGTCGTGGTTGAAGTCGCGGAACGAGCCGAACTTGCCGGCGTTGAAGGCCAGGCCTTCGCCGTCCCGGTCGCGGCAGGAGACAACCTGGCCGAAGAACACCTGGTGGTCGCCGACGTCGTACTGGTGGACCACTTTGCACTCGGCCTGCGACAGTGCCCCGGCCACCACCGAGAGGCCGCCCTCCGTGGTGTCGAAGGACCCGGCTTCGAAGCGGGCTCCGCCGCGGGTGGCGAACTGCCGGGCCACAGCTTCCTGCTTGGCGCCGAGGATCGAGATGGCGAACTTTCCGCTGGCCAGCACGGCGTCGCCGGTGCGTGTGTTGAAGTTCAGCGAGATCATCAGGATCGGCGGGTCCAGGCTGATGGACGTGAGCGAGTTGATGGTCATGCCGTACTGCTCGCCGTCGTGCTCAGTGGTCACCACGGCCACGCCGGTGAGGAAGCGGCCCATGGTCCGGCGCATGGCCAGCCCGTCGGGCTCGGCGAAGACTGCTGGAGTAACCATGTCAGTTCTTTCCATCCTGGTAGTAGCGCACTTCGAACATCCTGGCTCCGTTCTCGGAGATCCACGGTCCGTGTTCCATGCCCGGCGGACGGGTGGCCCAGTCGCCGGCCTTGAAGGTCCTGCCCAGGCGCTGGTCCACGAAGGAGCCCTCGAAGATGAAGACCTCTTCCCAGAAATCGTGGGTCAGGGCGCCGTTGGGCGAAGTGTCCGTGCCCGGCTCGAACTTCAGGATCCGGGTGACGGAATCGTTGGAGTCATCCCGCGCCAGGATGGCCTCGGAGAGACCCTCGATGTGCGGATTGCACGGGGTGAACTCCACCGAGGAAGTGGGGGTGAATTCGAACTCCGGCTTTGCCATGGCTAGTTCTCCTCCTTGCGGCCGTCCACGTCGTAGCCGGCGAGGAACTCGTCCAGCTCGGCGACGTGCTTTTCGTAGCCGTAGTTGCGGTAGGTGTAGGCACCCTTCACCACGAACGGTGCGCCGGCGTAGAACAGCTCGTACTGCTGGTGGCGGCCGCCGAACTCGGTGCCGATGATGTCCCAGGCCAGGCGGAAGAGCTTGATGCGTTCCTCGCTGCTGACGTTCGGGGACGCAACGTACTTCTCGACGTCGGCCGCGGTCACCTCGCTCTTCATGTCCGCCACGCCGGAGGGCAGCTGGAGCACGCCGCCGCCGGCCAGGTCGCGGAGGATCTGGATGACGCGCGGGTAGGTCTCGGACTGCAGGCCCATGATGCCGTAAAGGGCACGCTTGCCCGGAACCAGCATGCCGGAATCGTCGGCTTCGGCGCTGTACTCGGCGGCGAGAAGGGCAGACTCGACAGAGGAGACCAGGGCGGCGAGCTCGCCGAGCTTCTCCTGGACGCCGGGGATCCGGTCCGTTCCGTTGACGGCGGCGATCTTGCGGGCGACGGCGGCGATGAACTGCAGCTTCACCGTCAGGCGGGTCTGCGCCTGCCAGTTGCCCAGGGCATGGGCGCCGGTGTCGAAGAACTGGCGGCGCAGGGTGTCGATGTTCCGGTTGATGAACACGCGGTCCCACGGCACCAGCACGTCGTCGAAGATCACCAGGGCATCGGATTCGTCGTAGCGGCTGGTGAGCGGGTAGTCGAACTCGCTCGTGGTGCTCGTTGCGTAGGGGCGGCGGCAGAGGAACTTCAGGCCCTTGGTGGCTGCCGGCAGCGCGAAGCTGATGGCGAAGTCCACATCGTCCGGGCCCAGCGGCTTGATGCAGGTGACGAACACTTCGTCGGCGATCGCGCCGCCGGTCGCGAGCATCTGCGAACCGCGCACGATCAGGCCCTCTTCGGTCTCCCCGACCACGCCCACCTGGATGTTGTCGCCCTCCCAGCCGGACGCCGTCGTCGCCCGCGAATACTGCGGCGGGATGATCGCGTAGGAGACGTACAGGTCCTCCCGCAGGATGCGCTCGTAGTAGCGGGTGAGGTTGCCGGCGTAGTCGCGTTCCTCGCTGGCGAAGACCTCCGGGTGCGCGCCGAAGGCGGCGAAGAAGGTGCCCACGTGGTCGGGGCTGCGGCCCACCCAGCCGTGGGTGTGCTTGGCCCAGCGCTCCACGGCCAGGCGGCGGAGCTTCAGTTCCTCGGCGCTGCGCGGGATGCTGAAGACCCGGTTGGCCGTGCCACCGATTTCCTCGCTGTGGTACTGCATGCCGTTGGTCGGGTCCGCGGCGATGTCGAAGAGCTCGGCGATGGTGCGGGCCACGTTGCGGAATGCGGGGTGTTCGGCGACGTTGTCGACAACCGCGCCGTCAATCAATACCGTGCGCCCGTCGTTGAGCGTCTTGATGTACTCGTCTCCGGTCCTCATGACTGCTGTCCTTTCGTGATGATGTACGTGTGGTCGAGGGTGTTTCCATTGGGGAAGGTCAGTTCGATGCGCCATTCGCGCCCGTAGATGAACTCGCCGCCGATCACCGGCAGGGTTCCGCCGAGGCAGACGAAGTCGCCGTCGCCGATGTCGGTGCGCTCCAGGAGCAGCCCGACGACGTTGGCCGGCGTGCGGAGTCCGTCCAGCGTGCCGTCCTGGTACAGGCGGCCGTCCACCCAGCTGCGGGCGCGGCACTCGTCCAGCGAGAGGCTTTCGAGTTCGGGGATCGCGACGACAGTGCCGGCCACCGGTTTGGGGCAGGCCCGCTTCGAATCGCCGATGTCGAAGGTTTCGACATGCCGGTCCGTGTGGTCCGAGGCGATGCCGAGGTAGTAGCGGCCGCCTTGCCGGATGTAGAGCGGCTCGATCTCGCCGGAGGTCTTCTCCCCCGCGATGTCCAGCGCCCCCGCCGGGCTGACCGTGACGCTTTCCACGGGATAGAACATGGGTACGGCGGGCGGCGGTGCCACGCCGATGGCGGCGAGTTCGTCGATGTGGTGCTGGACGGCGGCGGCGTCGCGGCCGGTGTATCCGGCGACGACGGCGGTGAAGTCGGTGAGCTCGATCGTCTCACCAGTGCCCGCGACGTCGAACGCCAGCGTTTCGGTGTTTGTCTTCATGGGTGGGTCTTTCCTGTTTGCTTCGTGCTGCTCAGTAGTTCAAAGTCAGTGGGCCAGGCCCGAGTAGTCCGGGAGGCGGTCGGCGATGACCGGGAATTCGCTGCGGACGGCCCGCACCGCGGCGGGGTCGATGCTCGCGCGGAGCACTTCCTCACCGCCGCCGGCCTCGGCGATGAGGCGGCCGGCGGGGTCGACTATGCGGCTGGTGCCGCCGAGTTCGACGCCTTCCTGGACGCCTGCGGCGTTGCAGGCGAGCACGAAAACCTGGTGTTCGATGGCGCGTGCGGAGGTCAGCAGGCGCCAATGCTCCCGGCGGGCGGCCGGCCAGGCGGCGGGAACCACCACGATTTCTGCACCCCGGACGCTCAGCTCGGACCACAGGCCCGGGAAGCGCAGGTCGTAGCAGGTGGTGCCGGCGATCTGGCCGAACGGAGTGCCGGCCACGGGAAGGGAGTCGCCGGGGGTGAGCAGTTCGGCTTCGAGGGATTTGTAGCCGAAGACGTGGAGCTTGGAGTACTTGTGGGCCACGTTGCCCTGCGGGTCCACCAGCACGGAGGTGTTGCGGAGTACCGGTGCGTCCGCCGTGCCGTTCTTCCCGGCCCCGGCGGCGCGTTCGACGATGCTGCCGACGTGGACGTAGCTCTGCAGCTCCCTGGCCACGGCGGCGCACATTGCCACGGTGGGCCCGTCAACCGTTTCGGAAAGCTCCGGGTACTGGTTGAAGTGGAAGTAGCCGGCGCTCCACAGCTCGGGCAGGACGATCAGGTCCGCGCCGCGCTGTTCGCGCAGCAGGGCCTCCGCCCGCTCGATGCGTTGGGCCTGCGTCTCGTTGTCCGGGCTGGACAACTGGACGAGAGCGATGTCCATGTGGTGCTCCTGGTTTCTCGGGGCTGTTCCCTGACGGGTTCAGCGTTGAATGCGTGTGGGTATTGCTTTGAGGACGGTGAGGGTGGAGTCCAGGTGGTTCCGGACCGCGGCGGAGGCCCGCTGCGAATCCTGGCTGCGGATCGCCTCGACGATCGCACGATGTTCCTCCACCACGTGGTCGCTGCGGCCGTGGCTATCCTGGACGGCTTTGACGCCCATGCGCTGCTGCTTGAAGCGCTGGGAATCGTAGAGCTCCTCCAGGGCGGGGTTCCCGGCTGCGTGCACGATCTGCTTGTGGAAGCTGATATCCCACTCGATGAAAGCCACCGGATCCGCGAGGCTTTCCTCCTGGGTGTGCAGGAGTTGTTCGAGTTCCGGTCCGAGGTACCCGTTGGCGGTGACCTTGCGGACCGCCCAGTCCTCGATGACCTGGCGGACCTCCATCATGCTTTCGATGTCCTGCGCGGTCAGGGCCGGAACGTAGGCGCCCTTGTGCGGGACCCTGCGCAGCAGCCCGGCCCCCTCAAGCCGGAGGAGGGCTTCACGCACCGGGGTCCTGGAGACTCCGGCGGCTTCGGCAATGGCATTCTCGCTGAGGAAGGCTTCCTGGTCCCAGGGCAGGGAGGAGATCTCCTTGCGCAGCCAAAGGTAGGCGGTTTCCGGTGCCGTGGGAGCCGGCTTCTGGAAGATGCTCACGTGTTCCTCGATTCTGAATGCCTCAAACTGGACTGGTGGCCGTCCGTGGCGGCGGTTGGCCGCCACGGACAGTGCTTACATCATGACTGTGCCACCTTCTGGGCGGACGTGGGGTCGGTCTCCTGCCCGGACGTGGGGTTTCCGCCCGGCGGGTCAAGATCGCTGAGCTTGATGTCCTTGGTCTCCTTGGCAAAGGAGACGGACAGGATGGAGATCAGGCCCATGCCCACGAGGTAGAGGGCGATTGCCTGCCCGGTGCCGAATGCCTTGTAGAGGGCCAGGGCGATGATCGGCGAGAGCGAACCCGCGATCAGGGAGGCCACGTTGTAGGCCACCGAGGTGCCGCTGTAGCGGACCTTCGTGGGGAACAGTTCGGAGAAGAAGGCACCGATCACCGAGCTGTACGCGGCGAAGATCAAGAGCCCGCCGACGGCCGCCAGGATGATGGCCAGGGGCTGCCGGGTGTCCAGCAGGGCGAAGAAGGCGAAGCCCCACACCACGGTTGCCGCGGACGCGGCGATCATCATGGGCTTGCGGCCGATCCTGTCCGCGAAGATTGCCAGCAGCGGAATCGCCACCACTGCCACGCCCTGGCCGATCATGACGGCGGTGAGGCCGGTCTGCCTGTCGATCTTGAGGATGTCCGTGACGTAGGTGATCAGGAACAGGGAGTAGATGTAGAAGCCGGCGTTTTCACCCATGCGGCTGCCGGTGGCGATGAGGATCTCGCGCCAGTTGCCGCGGAAGAGTTCCGCCAGCGGCAGCTTGGCGCTCTTGGCGTGCTCGACGTCGGCATTGGCCTGGGAGGCCTGGAACAGCGGGGTTTCCTGGACGTAGAGCCGCAGGACCAGGCCGATGATCACCAGCAGGGCCGACAGGCCGAAGGCGATCCGCCAGCCCCAGGCAAGGAATTCCGCCTGCGGCATCGTCGCCGAAAGCACTGCCAGGACGCCGGCCGCCATAAGGTTGCCCAGCGGTGGGCCGACGTTCGGCCAGGAAGCCCAGAAGGCGCGCTTGGTGCTGTCATCGCTGTACTCCGAGACCAGGAGCACGGCGCCGCCCCATTCGCCGCCGAGGGCAAAGCCCTGCACGAGCCGCAGGAGCAGCAGGATCAGGGGTGCAGCAACGCCGATTGAAGCGTACGGCGGGATCAGGGCGATGAGGGCCGTGGCGGCGCCCATCAGGAGGAGGCTGGCCACCAGGGTGGACTTGCGGCCGTGCTTGTCGCCGAGATGGCCAAGGACGATCGCGCCGAGGGGACGTGCGATGAAGCCCGCGGCGAAGGTGCCGAGGGCAAGCATGGTGCCGACAAAAGGATCGGCGACGGGGAAGAACAGCTTGTTGAAGACCAGTGCGGCTGCGGTGCCGTAGAGGAAGAAGTCGTACCACTCCACGGCGGTGCCGGCGAGGCTGGACGCAGCCACGGCAGGGAGCGAAGTGTGCTTGCGCACCACCCGGTCCTTTTCAAACACATTGCTCATTAGGGAAGTCCTCGATGTGAACGGAACAGCTCGAATTGAACGGAACATTGTTGGCGGTTCGCCGGGATCTTCGCTCGGTGCGCACCCGCGCGGATCCAGGCTGCCGGACGTCTCGACCGCTTCCGTGATGTGTCTCACCGGAAGCTGTATAGAAACTGTAGACTAGTTGTATACAGCTTGTCTACAGGAGATTCCCGACGGCGGTCCGCGCCCTCCGCCGAGCGGCCCCGGGCGGGCCCCAGCGCCCAGTCCGCTCCCAAACTTCGCTGCGCTCAGTTCGGGGCCCTCGCGGACTAGGCTTAGCTCATGCCCACGTCTCCGCAGGAAACCTTCGCGGCCGAGTCCGCCGTCGAGCTGGCCGTCATCGAACGCAGCGGCTTCATTGAATCGCGGCACATCGGCTCGGCCGTGGTCCTGGCCGGAGACGGCAGCGTGGTGGAGGAACTGGGCGACATCACCACCCCCATCTATGCCCGTTCCACCCTCAAGCCGTTCCAGGCGCTGGCTTCCATGCAGTCCGGCGTTCCGCTGCGCGGCGCCCAGGTGGCCCTGGCCTGCGCCAGCCACACAGGGTCCTTGGACCACATGGACGTGGTGGAGGGCATGCTCAAGGCCGCAGGCGTCCGCGAAGAACAGCTGCAGTGCCCGGCGGCGTGGCCCCAGGACGAAACCGCCCGGAACTGGCTGGTCCGCTCCGAGCGGGGCAAATCCAAGCTGGCATTCAACTGCTCGGGCAAGCACGCGGCATTCCTCTGGGCCTGCACGGAGAACGGCTGGGATACCCGCAGCTACCTTGAGCCGAACCACCCTTTGCAGCAAAGGGTCCGCGCGGTGATCGAGGAATACAGCGGGGAATCCATTGCGCACTTGGGCATCGACGGCTGCGGCGCTCCCGTGGCGGCGCTGTCCCTGACCGGACTGGCCCGCGCCTACTCGCGGCTGGCAAAGGCGCCGCGGGATCCGAACTCGAACGCCCGCGCGGCGACCATTGCCACCTCCATGCTGGATTACCCCTGGGCGGTCCAGGGCCGGGGCGAGGCCAACACCGTGATCATGGACGACCTGGGCATCCTTGCCAAGATCGGCGCCGAAGGCGTCCTCGTGCTCGCCACACCAACCGGCGCCACCGCGGCCGTCAAGATGCTGGACGGCAACCTGCGCGCCACCAGCTTGGTGGGCCTGACGCTGCTGGCGGTGAGCGGCGCCGTCGACGTTCCGGAGGTCTCCAGCGTGCTGGAGAAGGTGGTGGACCCGGTGCTGGGCGGCGGACATCCGGTGGGCCGCATCCGCCTCGGCAAGGCGCTGCTGTCCCTGCTGGACTGAATACACCGCAAATTGAACACACCGCAAATGACAGGAAAGGCTTCGACCATGGCCGTTGCCCGCCGTCGGGTACCGCTCGAGGAAGGCCGCGCCGCCCTGGCGGCATGGCAAAGCCGCGGCGAAGGGGATGCCCCCCTGCCGCGCAACACACTCGCGGCGGCCGTCCGCTACACCCTCGAAGAGCTCACCGCCCGTGCCCCCGGCAACTCGGTGGAGGTCCGCGTGCCGCCGTTCGGCGTCGCGCAGTGCGTCGAGGGGCCCCGCCACACCCGCGGCACGCCGCCGAACGTGATCGAGTGCGACGCCGCCACCTGGCTTGCCCTGGTAAGCGGCCGGCTGGCCTGGCCGGACGCCGTCGACGCCGGCCGGGTCGCCGCTTCAGGGCTGCGCGCCGATCTCTCGGAGCTGCTGCCGTTCTAGCCGGAATGCAAAAAAAGGCGGCGGTTCCGGTAAGCCGGAACCGCCGCCTTTCTTGCATCAGAGCGAGGACGATCAGTCGGGTGAAATCGGCGATTCCTCGCGCTGGCCCGGCCGGCTCATCTCAAAGCGCGGAATGTCGCCGGAGGCCGGGCCGCCGCGGAACTTCGGGGAGGGCTGCTGGCCTTCGCTGAGGCGTTCGAGTTCCTGCTTCTCGAAGACTTCTTCCTTGCCCAGCATGATGGCGGAGTCCTCGTTGGTGATTTCACCGCGGAAGGCGCGGACCATGACGCTGCGGTCGAACTGGCCTTCCCACTTGGCCACGATGAACGTCGCCACGCAGTTGCCCATGAGGTTGACCACCACGCGCATGGAGTCCATGAGGCGGTCGGCGCCCAGGAGGAGTGCGACGCCGGCCACCGGGAAGATGCCGAGTGCGGCCGCCGTGGCGGACAGGGCCAGGAACGAGGAGCCCGGAACGCCGGCCATGCCCTTGGAAGTCAGGAGCAGCACGCCGAGTGCAGCCAGCTGCTGGCCGAGATCGAGGTGGTGGCCGAAGGCCTGGGCCAGGAACAGCAGCGAGATGGACAGGTAGATCGCGGCGCCGTCGAGGTTGAAGGAGTAGCCGGTGGGGACCACCAGGCCGGTGGTGGCCCGGGAGCACCCCGCGTTGGTCAGCTTGGTCATGATGCGCGGCATCACGGCTTCCGTGGATGCGGTGCCCAGGGCGAGGAGGAATTCCTCGCGGGTGTATTTCAGGAACTGCCACAGGGGAACCCGGGCGAAGGTCCAGGCCACGACGAACAGCAGGCCGATGAAGATGATCGCGGCCCCGTAGCAGGCGGCGATCAGCAGGGCGTAGGTGCCCAGCGTGTCCAGTCCGTACTGGCCGATGATGAACGCCATGGCGCCGAAGGCGCCGATCGGGGCCACCTTCATGATCCAGGACATGATCTTGAAGATCAGTTCAAGGACGGTCTCCATGAGGCTGATGACCGGCATGCAGCGCTGGCGCCCGATCACCACGATGGCCGCGCCGAAGAATACTGAGAAGAACAGCACCTGGAGCAGGCTGTTGTTGGCAAAGGCGCCGATCACGCTGGTGGGGATGACATCGAGCAGGAAGCTGGCCGCATCCTTCGGGACCGCGTGGCCGGTCTTGGCGTCCACGGCATCCTGGGACAACGTGGCCGGGTCGATGTGCAGGCCCGCACCGGGCTGGACGATGTTGCCGACAATCAGGCCGAATACCAGGGCGAAAAGGGTCGCTGCCGTGAAGTAGAGGAGGGCTTTGACCCCGACCCTTCCGACCGCCTTGACGTCGCCGACCGCGGAGATACCCGTGACGATCACGAGGAAGATCAGCGGAGCGATGATCATCTTGATGAGTTGAATGAATCCATCGCCCAAGGGCCGGAGGGTGGAGCCGATGTTCGGCCAGAAATGGCCTATCAGCACACCTGCGACGACGGCGATCAGAATTTGGAAGAAGAGCGACTTGTACAGTGGCTTCTTCTTCTGCGGGGCCGAACTCGCCTTCAGCGCCGCGGAGTCTGGGATCTTCATTGATCTGAACCAATCATTCGGGACATCCCCAATTTCGGGGCTGATTTCAATGTAACGAGCCTCACACAATTCCGCAAGGGGGAAATTAATTTCCATTTTATGAAAGTTTTGGTATCCCAAAAAATCCGGGCGCCAGGGCTGCGTACCGACGAACCACAGCCCCCAACCCTGACTCCGGGCACGACAAACACCCCCGGGATTCCCGGGGGTGTTGCAGGCACCGCTTCAGTTTTCGAGCCCTGCTACATCAACGCCCGGCTACCTCAGCGCAACGGGCGCGCCGTCGCGGAGAAGGCAACCGAAGCCCTCCACGGGCACGTCTCCGAGCAGGCGGAGCGCGCCCCACAACGTGGCCGCGATGCTGTCGAAGACGGGGATTCCCAGCTCCTCCTCCAGGCCCTCGACGACGGATGCGCCGTCAGCGTTGGTGCAGAGGATTGTGGCGGCGTCCGCCTTTCCTGCGACCTTCCGGACCCCTTCGGCCAGGGTGGCCCCGGGGATCCGGGCGAAGGCCCGGTTCTCTTCGATGCCAAGGTGTGATTCGGCAACCACGTAGACGCCGCAGGCGGCATACTCCGCCGCGATCCGCGCATTCACCTCGGCGGTGTACGGCGTGGCCAGGCCAAGCTTGGCGACCCCGTAGGCCCGGCAGGCTTCCAGCAGCGAAAGGGTGGTACTCGTTGACGGCACCCCGGAGATCCGGGAAAGGTTGTCGCAGATCTCCCGGTCGCGCTGGACTCCGAGCCAGGAACCGCTGCTGGCGTTCCACACGACAGCGTCGACCCCGGCGTCTGCCAGCTGGCGCGCCGCCGTCGCCATCCCTTCGCCGCCGAGTCGCGAACTGAAGCCCGGATCCGCGATATCCACCCGCGCAAAATGCACCGAGACGCCGGGAACCTGGCCGAGAAGCCGGTAGGTCACCGGCTCCACGCAGGTATTCGACGTCGGGACGACCATGCCGATCCGCAGGATCTCACCCGCGCCCATGCCGCTCCTTCGGGGCATCAGTTTGCTCCGGGGCGCCCGCGGCCCACAGCACTTCCGACGGCCTGGATCTCGGGGACAGCCCTGGCCCTGCCGGCGGCCGACCGCCGCAGGGCAGTCAGAGCGAAAGCCATCGCGGCGAAGGCCGGCATGGCCAAGCGGAGCAAGCCTTCACCGGACGCCAGGAAAGGCGCCCCGGCAACAGCCATGAAAAGGAAGGCCGAAACACCTGCGACGGCGGTGCCGAGGATTCGGAGAAAACGCGGCCTGAACAACCGCCTGACGCTTTGCAGGGCCTGGCTCGCCTGGGCGGCGGCAGCGACTGGGATCTTCATTGATCTGGTCCAATCCGTTGGGAACGGCCCCAGGATTCGGGGTGGGATCAAATGTAATCCGCCTCACACTAATTCCGCAAGGGGGAACTGCAATTCCACAATGCGAAATTTCACAGGCGCCCGCGACCGGCCGAACGGCTCAGCCTCGCCCGATGAACGGCATCCCCGAAGCGGTCACCAGCAGCGAGCCGACATTGGCCGAGGCCGGCATCCCGGCCATGAGGAGCACCGCGCGGGCGGCGTCCTCCACCGGGAACATGGGTTCCACGCGGCGGCTGCCGTCGGCCTGCAGCGCACCGGAGCCGACGCCGATCGTGTCCATGATCTCGGTACGGGTGTTGCCGATGTCGATCTGGCCGCAGCTGATCCCGTACGGGCGCCCATCCAGATCGATGCTCTTTGTCAGCCCGCTGATGGCGTGCTTGCTCACTGTGTAGGCCACCGAGAGCGGCCTGGGCGAATGCGCGGAAATGGAGCCGTTGTTGATGATGCGGCCGCCCTGCGGTTCCTGTGCCTTCATGGTGCGGACCGCCTCCGCGGCGCAAAGCATCGCCCCGGTGACGTTGATGGCCAGGGTGCTTTCCCATCCGGCCAGGTCCATTTCGTCCACGCTGCCCGAGGGGCCGAAGATGCCGGCGTTGTTGAAGAGGACGTCCACCCTCCCCCAGCGCCGGCGGGTCTCCTCGAAAAGATGCGCGACGCCGTCGGGCAGTGTCACGTCGCAGGGCACCACGAGCGCCTGGGGATGGCCGGCAGCGGTCTCCTTGAGGGGAGCGTCCCGCCGGCCCGCCAGGGCCACCGACCAGCCTTCGGCAAGCATGAGCCGGGCGACCGCACGCCCGATGCCGGAACCGGCTCCGGTGACGACGGCGACACGCGGGGTCTGTGCTGTTTCACTCATACCTGAACCCTATGCGCCGGCAATGGGCCAGCCCACGACCGTCTTGGGCCGCGGCGCAGCATAGGTGCGCACCTTCGAGGTGGAGAGGCCCAGCCGGACCAGCGACTCGGCGATGGTCACCGCGGCGGCCACGCCGTCGACCACGGGCACGCCGCAGCGCTGGCGGATCTGCTCGTCAAGGCCCGCCATGCCCCCGCAGCCGAGGACGATCACCTCGGCCTTGTCGTCGCGGACGGCACGCTCTGCCTGTTCCACGATCGCTTCCACCGCACGGTCCGGGTGCTCCTCGAGTTCCAGGACGGCCATGCCGCTGGCGCGCACGGAGGCGCAGCGGGCATCGAGGCCTGCCAGCTTCAGGCGGTCCTCAATGAGCGGAACGGCGCGGTCCAGGGTGGTGACCACGGAGTACTTGTGGCCCAGGAACATCGCCGTGCTGGCCGCGGCCTCGGTGATGTCCACGACCGGGACGTCGAGGAGTTCCTGCAGGCCCTCGCGGCCGTGCTCGCCATAGCCTGCCTGGACAACGGCGTCGTACGGTTCCGGGTAGCTGAGCACCTTGTCCATGACGGCGATCGCAGCGAGGTAGCTTTCGAAGTTGCCTTCACAGGAATCGGCACCGAAGCGGGGTGTCAGCCCCACGATTTCGGTGCCCGGCGCGGCGGCGGCCGCCGCCTGGGCTGCGATGGAATCAGTCATGGTTTGGGTGGTGTTCACGTTGGCGACAAGGATGCGCATCGTTTTTCCTCTCGGCAAGCGGCGTTCTTAGTGGGTGCTGACGACGGCGATCGGCTCGCCGGAGACGTCGTCGTGGTTCTGCTTCCGGTCCGAGAGCAGATAGTACGCAATGGCGGCCATGCCTGCTCCGAAGAACCAGGCGAACGGCGCAACGGCTTCCAGTGCCGGGACGAAGGCAATCAGGATGGCGACGGCAGCGGCGGGGATCATGGCGGCGATCGCCCTGGGGTTCACGCCCTTCTTGTAGAAGTAGGGGCTGCCGGGAGCGTCGCTGTAAAGCGCCGGAACGTCCACCTTGCCGCGGCGCAGGAGCCAGTAATCGGCCATGACCACGCCGAACAGCGGGCCGAGGAGGGCGCCGAGGCCGCCCAGGAAGTACACGATCACCAGCGGGTTGTTGTAGAGGTTCCACGGCAGGATGACCAGCCCGATGGTGCCGCTGACCCACGCGGCTTTGCGGAAGTCCAGGTGCTTCGGGAAAAGGTTGGTCAGGGCGTAGACCGGGGCCACGAAGTTCGCCATCAGGTTCACGGCGATGGTGAGGATGAGGACCGCGAGGCAGGCCAAGACCAGCAGGAAGGTGTTGGGAATGCTCTGGATGATCTGCGAGGGGCTCTCGATGACGGTGCCGTTGATCTTGTACTGGCCGCCGGCCAGGACCACCACGATGGCGCCGAAGACGAGCATGTTGATCGGGAGGCCCCAGAAGTTGCCGCGGACGATCGATTTCTTGCTGACCGAGGAGCGGGTGAAGTCGCAGAAGTTCAGCACGAAGGTGCCGTAGATGGAAACCCACAGGGCACCGCCGGCGAAGATGGTGCGCCACATCTCGCCGCCTTCAAGGCCCTTGATCCCGGTCCACTGGATGGAACCGTGCGCCTCGAAGAAGATCCAGGCTGCCAGGAGCACCATGGTGACCAGGATGACGGGGCCGGCAAAGGCCTCGTACTTGCGGATCATTTCCATGCCGAAGCTGACGATGATGAGCTGGATGATCCAGAGCGCAACGAAGGTCAGCCAGCCCAGCGTGGACAGGCCCAGGATCGAGTTGCTGTCCAGGTCCTTCAGGCCCGGGATCATGGCCACGAGCATGACGCGGAACACCACGGAGGCCAGGAAGGTCTGGATGCCGAACCAGGCCACTGCAACGGCGCCGCGGATGAGGCTTGCAAGCTGCGCGCCGCGGATGCCGAAGCTGATGCGGCTCATCACCGGAAAGGGCACGCCGGTCTTGTATCCCATGAAACCGGAGAAGCTCAGGAGCGCGAACAGCAGCGCCGCACCGACGCCGAGGGCCACCAGGATCTGCCAGCCACCCAGTCCGAGGGAGAACAGGCCCACCGCGAAGGCGTAGTTGCCGAGGCTGTGGACGTCATTGGCCCAGAGGGTGAAGATGCTGTAACTGGTCCAGCGCCGCCCCTCCTTCTTGGTGGGGGCCAGATCCAGGTTGTACAGGCTGGGGCTGATGGCGCGGCCCGCCGCCGTGGAGGCTGCTTCGCACAGGGCTTCATTGCCCGCCGCGGGATGAACGGAACCTTTGGGCAACAGCGCCTGTTCCGGAGCCGATGCGTTGCCGACCGGGGATGTCGAATTCATCGTTGGTCTCCACTTCTAAACGTTACTTCACAGGAAGTTCCGCCACGGCTGAACGGCTCTTCGCCGAGCAATTCCATATGGCGGAATCAGATTTTTGAATGGTGAAATAACGATATGATCCCGGTCACCCCTCCGTCAAGGTGAGCCAGACCTCACCGTGGTCACAATCAAGCCTCGGGCCTCCTTCACGTCCGGCCGGAAAGGGGCATGCCCGGCCTCAACGGGACCGGGCATGCTGGCTTCCGACTTTCCTGCGGTGTGGTTGTCACCCCCTCATCGCTGGCTCACTTGGCGCGAAAAGTCCACCGTCTCCTGGCACACGGCCGAGGCCTGCTCGGGGGTCAGCCAGCGCGGGTACTCCGGGATCGCGTCGATGGCATCGTTGAGGGCCTTGTAGACGGATTCCACTTCCCCTCCATTGAGCTCAAGGCCCAGGTTGGCGGCGAGCTGGCGCACCATGGCGCGGGTGCTCAGGCGGTCCCAGACCCAGCGGATGTCGGCGCCCACCACGTCCGCGTGGAGGCAGCCGGAGATCGGCGGGAAGGTCCGGACACCGTCCCGCAAGGAGCTGAGCACGTCCGCGGTGGTGCTCTTCAGGTAGGCGTAGCCTCCGGTCACCGGCTTGAGGGCAGGGTTCGGGAGGCCGGTCTCCCGGTACACCAGGTCCGAAAGTGCCTGCAGGCCGGACAGCTTGATGCCGGTGTCCACGCCGTAGAGGACCTCCAGACTGGTGGCAACCTCCTCCAGCGGCGGGAAGCCACAGCGGTAGGAGACCCCGTTCACGGAGACATCGGGCCCTGCGCCCGCGGCGGCGGCCGCGATGGCCCCTGCTGTTCCGAGGCCGAAGTCGTCATGCACGTGCATGGTCAGCGGCACTTCGGTGGTGAGGCGGGAACGGAAGCGTCGGATGAACACCCGCATGGCCTCCGGGCTCAGGCTGCTGGTGGAGTCCATGAGATCGATCCTCTTGGCACCGAGGGCCACAGCCTCGTTGGCCACGCGCATCATGCTGTCGAAGCCCCGCCGGCCGGCCTGGGCCAGGGTGACGGTCCACTCCAGGCCGGAGGAGGTGGCGTACTCCACCACCTCGGCCAACTGGCGCAGCTGCCGGGCTTCGCTCTCAGGGGACGACGCCTCCACGATACCCGGTGCGATGACCTTGGCGCCGATGGACAGCAGGAGATCCACGGTGGAACGTGGGTCGATGCGCGGAGTGCCCTCGCCGTTGCCCAGCAGGGTGTCGGCATAGACGTTGCAGGTGAAGGCGAAGCCGCCGGCCAGGACTTCCCGGACCATTTCCAGTTCCCGGGCATTGGGGGTGTCGTCGCCCCACCAGTCCAGGTTGAGGCTCTCGTCCTTGATGCCGATGTCTTCCAGCGCCTGGGCGATCCTGAGGAAACCGTCGATGGTTGTCTGGGCCCCGGCCGTGTAGTTCGTCTTGCGCAGCGTGCTGTCTATCAGGCCCAACGGCTTGGGGAAGTCGAAGTCGCGGGTGACCTCGTCGTCGAAGTTCACGGGGCTGACCCAGTGGCTCCCCTCCAGCCGGTATTCGCGGTTGGGGTTGATCATGGTGTGTCCTTTGCTGAAATCAGTGGCCGGCGGTGGCGGTCTCCGCCAGCGGAGTGTGCAGGGGGAAGCCGGCATCGCTGATGATGGACCGGGCCATGCGGGCGCCGGTCTTGATGCATTCCACGGCCTCGGCATATTCGTAAGGCTGGGTGAGGTAACTCCGCCAGTCGGCCACCTCGCCGGAGGCGACCCGCTGCTCATAACGGTGGATCATGTCCAGGTAGGCAGCCAGCTCCTCGACCGTCAGGTCCGGGTGGCCCTTCAGGAACTCCGGGTGGAAGGCCTCGATCACCCGCGGGCGCTGGCTCGGGGCCTTGTCCAGATAGGACTGCGGGTTCTCGATGGTGACATTCATGGCCGGGTTGGCGGCCACGATGATCGGCAGCACAGCGGCGAAGTCCACCACCCCCTCACCGTACGGCCGCAGCTGGTGGACCAGGCCGCCGTCGTCATGTGCCACATAGGCATCTTTGAGGTGCGTCTGCCGGACGTACGGCGCAACGCGCCGCGCCGCGAACACAGGGTGTTCCATGCGCTGCAGGACGTTGGCGGTGTCGTAGACGATGCCCGTCACGTCCGGGCCCACAGCCTCCACAAGGCGGACCAGTTCGAAGCTGGTGATCTCCTCGTGGGTCTCCAGGTTCATGTGGATGCCCAGGTCCCGGGCGATGGGGGCCAGCCGCTTGAGGAACTTCTCCGTCGCAGCCAGCTGGTCGCTCCAGTCCACATCGGTGCGGAAACGGTCGTAGGCGAAGCGGCCGAAGTAGGAGCCCTTGAAATTGGCCGTCGCCACCCACAGCTCACGGCAGCCGATGGCGGCACTTGCCTCCATCATCCGGCGGAAGCCGAGCACGATATCCCCGCCTCCGATGGCCCGCAGCTCGGGGGCCTCCGGATTGGCGTAGGGGTTTACCTTGCCCAGGCCCGTCTCCAGGTACAGGTCCAGCTCATCGGCCCGCTGCCGGATCTCCTGCAGTTCAGCGGAGTCCAGGGTGGGGCTCATGTCCAGGACGGTCCGGAAGAACAGGCCGTCCATGCCCAGCTCGTGGGCGTGGGAGACGGTGGCCAGCGGGCCGCGCTTGGCGGATTCCGGAATCTTCTTGCCGTCGACCCCGACGCGGACGCGGTGGGTCTGGGTTCCGGCGGAACCGTTGACGTCGGTCATCATGCAACCTTCTCGTTGATTCGTTCCAGCGCGCGCTGGCGGGCGATGGTCGGGTTGGGGTTCGGTACGGCGGCCAGCAGGGCTTTGGTGTACGGGTGCGACGGCGCCGCCAGCACCTGCTCGGAGGGGCCTTCCTCAACGATCTGGCCGGTCTGGATGACGGCCACCTGGGAGCAGATCTGCCGCACCACGGCGAGGTCGTGGGCGATGAACAGCACCGTGAAGCCAAGCTCCTCCTGCATGTCCTGCAGCAGGTTGAGCACCTGGGCCTGGACCGATACGTCCAGGGCGGAGACCGGCTCGTCGCAGACCAGGAGCTTCGGCCCTACCGCGAGCGCCCGGGCGATCGCGATGCGCTGGCGCTGGCCTCCGGAGAAGGAGCGCGGGTACCGCTCCAGGTCGCGGGTGCTCAAGCCCACCATGGTGAGCAGTTCCGCAGCCCGCTCGCGGCGTTGCGCCCTCCCGGAGGCGAGCTTGTGGACCAGGAGTCCCTCGCCCACCAGCTGCTCCACGGTCATGCGCGGATTCAGGCTGGAAGTGGGGTCCTGGAAGACGAACTGGACCTCACGCCGGATCCGCTTGAGCGTGTCCCCCTTGGCTTCGGGGATGTTGATGCCGTCGTAGGTGATCGTGCCGCTCGTGGGCTTTTCCAGGCCCATGATGCTCTTGATGATGGTGGTCTTCCCGGAGCCGGATTCCCCCACGAGGCCGGTGATGGTTCCGGACTCGACCGTGAGATTGATGTCCTTGAGGGCCCTTACGGGCTCCCGTCCGAGGGCGTGGAAGGTCTTGCACACGTCACGCAGTTCAAGGAGGCTCATGATCCTTGTTCCTTTCCGGAGTCGCCGTAGAGGTGGCAGGCCACGACTCCGCCGTCGGGCGAGGGACGGAGTGCCGGCGATTCCACGAAGCACAAATCGAACGCCTTGGGGCACCGCGGGTTGAACGCGCAGCCGGTGGGGCGGCTGAGGGGGTGCGGCGGCGCCCCCGGGATGGTCAGCAGGCGCGGGACCGTCTGGTCGATGCGCGGCACCGCCTGGAGCAGCCCTTGGGTATACGGGTGGGCCGGGTTGCTGAAGAGCGAGTCCACCGTGGCCTCGTCCACCTTGCGGCCGGAGTACATGACCGCCACGCGGTCCGTGAACCCGGCCACCGTGCCGAGGTCGTGGGTGATCAGGAGCACGGCCAGGCCGCGTTCCTTCGAGACCTTGTCCATCAGGGTGAGCACCTGCTCCTGGACGCGGACGTCCAGGGCGGTGGTGGGCTCATCCGCGATGATGAGGGACGGCTCGGAGATGAGCGCCATCGCCAGGACGACCCTCTGGCGCATGCCGCCGGAGAACTCGTGCGGGTAGGCCCTCATGCGGGACTCGGCGTTGGCCACGCCGAGCTCCTCCAGGACGGACTTGGCCCGGCGCTCGGCTTCGGCGCGGTTCACTCCGGCGATCCGGAGCGGCTCCATCACCTGTTCCCCGATGGTCATGAGCGGGTTGAGCGCGCCCATGGGGTCCTGGAAGACCATGCCGATCTTGTGCCCGCGGACGGCGACCATCTGCTTCTCATTGAGCTTCAGGAGGTCCTGTCCCTGGAAGTCGACGGTTCCGGAAAGCCGGAAGTCAGGGTCCAGGCGCATGATGGCACGGGCCGTGACGGACTTTCCGGAGCCCGATTCGCCGACGAGGGCCACCCGGTCGCCGGGGGCCATGTCCAGGCTGAAACGGTCGACGAGGCGCACGGCGAGTTCGTCGGACCCTGCCTCGATGGTGAGGTCCCGCACGGACAGCAGGACGCCAGGTTCAGGACGGCGTCCGCCGGTCTGTTCTGCTGGGGTGTTGGTCATAGTTTTCATTTTCCGGTCCTACCGTTTGCGGAGTGCAGGATTGAAGCGGACCTGGAGGATGTCACCCAGGAGGCCGAACGCCGTCGCCGTGATGGCGATGGCGATGCCGGGGGTGAACGCCGCCCACCATGCGGTGGCGATGACACCCTTGGCGCTGGTCACCATGGCGCCCCATTCCGCGCTCGGGGGCTGTGCGCCCACGCCCACGAAGGAGAGGCCACCGAGGATCAGGATCGTGTTGCCCACGTCGCCGGCCCATTTGACCACCAGGACGTCCAGGGAGTTCGGAAGGACGTGCCGGAGCATGAGCCGGGTCCGCGAGACGCCCAGGACACGGGCGTTCTCGACGAACGGCTGGCTCATGGTTTCCTTCATGACGCCGCGCAGCACGCGGGCCGTGACAGGCCAGCCGGTGAGGATCATGGCGATGATCGCCGAGCTGAGGCTCGGACCGAGGGCGGCGGCGACACCGAGGGCGAAGATGATCGGCGGGAACGCCAGGGCGGCGTCGACGATGCGCATCAGGACTTCGTCCGCCCACTTGCCGCCGAGGGTGGCCAGGGTTGCCACCAGGACGCCCACGAAGGAAAAGCCTGTGACGATTGCGACGGCGGACAACAGGGAGGACTGTGCGCCGGCGATGATGCGCCAGAAGACGTCGCGGCCCTGTTCGTCGGTGCCGAGCCAGTGTGCGCTGCTCGGCGGAGCGAGCGCGCTCAGGATGTCGGAGCGGTAGACCATTGCATCCGGGGCGATCAGGGGCCCGACGACGGCGAGCAGCAGGAGGAGCGCCACCACGGCCGGGACGACCAGCTGCATGCCTGGGAGCCCGCTGATGGCGCGGCGCCAGTTCCGTCGCTCGGGGGCGAATACGGGAAGGGTTGCGGCCACGGTCATGCTCCTAACTGGCCGGCCCGCAGGCGCGGGTCACGGATCAACTGCAAGATATCTACGACGAAGTTCGAGACGACCACCAGCGCACCGATGACGAGGACTCCGCCGAGGACTGCGAAGGTGTCCTTCTGGCCCACGGCGTTGGTCAGGTAGGAGCCGATTCCCACCAGGCCGAACACGGACTCCACCAGCACCGCGGCACCCACCATGGCTCCGAACTGGATGCCGACCAAGGTGATCGAGGGACCGATGGCGTTGGGCAGCACGTGCTGCATGACCAGCTGCCGCCGGGGGACACCCTTGGCACGGGCGACAGTGAGGTGTTCACGCGCCAGGACCTGGATGAGCTCGGCCCGCAGCATCCTGTAGAGCTGTGCCCCGAAGGGCAGGGCGAGGACGACGGCCGGCAGGATGAGGTGTTGGAGACCATCCCAGGCGGCCAGGGGGTTCCCGGCCAGGAGGGAGTCCAGCACCACGGAACCGGTCCGGGTCGGTACGTGCATGCTGCGGGACAGGCGCCCCGAGATGGGGAACAGCTGTGCCTTGGTGCCCAGCCCGTACTGCAGGAGCAGGGCGAGCCAGAAGGTGGGGAGGCCGGCGCTCACGATCACGAGGATCTTGAAGGTGTAGTCGGTCTTGCCGTCCCGGTGCAGGGCCGAGACCGTGGCCAGCGGGACCACCACGGTGACCACGATGAGCACGGCGAGCAGGACCAGTTCGATGGTCTGGGGCAGCACCTGCTGGATGCCTTGGGTGACCGAGACGTGGGTGGTGATGGATGTTCCCAGGTCGCCGTGCAGGAGGCGGCCGATGAAAGCCACGAACTGCACGGGGATCGGCTGGTCGAAGCCCAGGCTGTGGCGGATCGCTTCCACCTGTTCGGTGGAGGCGTTCTCACCTGCGGCCACGCGGGCTTCGTCGCCCGGGATGAGCTTGACCATCATGAAGACGAAGGCACTCAGGCCGACCAGCGTGATGAAGGAGGACGCAGCCTTTCTCAGCAGGAAGACTGCCGTCTGCTGTTTCGGGTTGTTGGCCACTTTTGTCACCCCACCCGGACGTTGAAGTAGGACATCGGGGTGGCCGACCAGTCGAAGACGATGCCCTTGAGGTCCTTGCGGTAGCCCACGGGGAACGTCACTTGGTAGAGGTTCGCGGAGACGGAGTCGGACGCAACCTGGGTTTCGACCTGCTTGTAGACCTCGCAGCGCTTGGTCGGGTCGGAAATGGTGCGGGCCTGTGCCAGGAGGCCATCGACTTTCGGGTTGGAGTACGCGCCCTTGTTGGTGCTGCCGATGTTCTTGGAGTTGTACAACTTATCCAGGCTGGCGCCGGGATCCGGGGTCAGGATGTAGTCGTTCAGCAGCATCAGGGACGGGATGGTGGACGGGCTGGAGAGCGTCTTCAGGTAGTCCGGGTAGGCGATCGGCACGAGGTTCACAGTCACTCCCAGGTCCTTCAGATTGGACTGGAAGAGCGTGGCGAGCTGGGTCTGCACGGAGTCGACGGACTGGTAGCGGAGCTCCAGGGGCTGGGATCCGAGGCTGGCCAGCAGCTGCTTGGCCTTGTCCTTGTCCTGGGCCGACGGTGCGGAGTTCTCCGGACGGCAGGTGAAGGCGTCGGAGATTGTGCCGGAGGAGATGGCGCCGTTGCCGTTGAGGATCTTCTGGAAACCGCCCGCGTAGTCAAAGGCCAGCTTGAGGCCCTCGCGGACCTGCGGGTTGGCTGTGGCGCCGGTGGAGGTGTTGAAGAACAGCTGGGTCTGGCCGGAGGTCTTGAGGAAGGCGACATCCACGTTCTCCCCGCCCTTCAGTGCGGCGGCGTCGACGGCCGAGATGCCGAATGCGACGTCTACGTTGCCGGCCTTCAGTTCGTCACGTTCCGTGGCGCTCTCATCGATGCGGCGGAAGACGATCTGCGTGGGACGCTTCTCGTCGAAGGCCCAGTACTTGTCGTAGCGGGCGACCGTGGCGCCGTCGGCCGAAGAGGTTCCGGTGCCCTGGAACGGGCCGGTCCCGGCTTCGTGGGACTGCAGCCAGCCCTGGGCGTCGTCAGAGCCTGCGTTCTTGGAGACCACGTCGGCCTCCATGATGTAGACGTTGGCCAGCCCGTTGATGAAGAAGGCGTTGGGGGCCTTGAGGTTGACCACCACGTGCTTGTCGTCCACCACCGAGGTGGACGCGTAGCCCTGCAGCTGGGATGCGACGCCCTGGCCGAGGCGGGCGTACCGGTCGAAGCTGAACTTGACGTCCTTGCCGGTGAGCGGGGTGCCGTCGTGGAAGGTCACGTTGTCGCGGAGGGTGAAGGACACCGACTTGGCGTCGGCCGACACCTTGAACTCGGTGGCGAGGGCGCCGACCATGGTGTTCTTGGCATCGAACTTCACGAGCGGCTCGTAGACGACGTTGTCAACCATGTTGGTCTGGGCGTAGTCGGAACGCAGCGGGTCCATGGTGTTGAACTCGTGCTTGAACGCGGCGACGATCGACGTTGCACCGCCGCTGGCGTCGCCGCCACCGCCGCCGGCGCCACCTGCGGTGCAGGCCGTCAGCATCGACGCAACGAGGGGAACGGTCAGGATGGCCGCACGGCCGATGGTCCGTGAGCGGTGGGAATTTGAGATCATTTGGGGGCTCCTGGGAGACTTTTCAGTGGGGTTCTGAGGGGTTGAGCGGCACGGAGATGCTGCTGTTTTGTTGTCGCCGAACAGGCGGGTCCTTGGGGCAGGTCCGCTGAGCGAAGATGTTCTTTTGTTGGTTCCGGCGGGTCGGGGCGCCTTCGATCCTGACCCGCCGGGTACGGGGATCAGAGTTCCCAGATTCCGCGGGGGGACTCGGTGATCCATTCGGCGCCGTCTTCCGTCACAAGGGCCATGTCGCCGGCGACGATGCAGCCCAGTCCGGGAACGGTGAAGTTCGGGTGGACTTCGATGACCATGTTGGGTTCGATCAGAACGCCGTCGGGGTCGAGTGACTTGTCCCGGAGGGGGTTCAGGTCCCGGGCCATGCCGGGCTCGACGTAGCTGAGGCCGAGTCCGTGGCAGCTTTGGAATCGGAAGGGGTCTGTCTCCCTTGTATAGGGAGCGTGCTGCGCGTACAGCTCCTCGATGACGTCGATGACGCGGTGCAGTGGCTCACCGGGGCGCATTGCCGCGAGGGCGGCGTCCTGGATGTTCAGGAGGATCTCGCCGTACTCCGCGAGCTCCCGGCCCGGCGTTCCCCTGACTCCCATCCTGAGGCACTGGCCGAAGTATCCTTCGTAGGCCGTGGTGGTGCCCATCTGAACGCGGTCACGCGAGGTGACCTCCGTGGGCAGTTCCATGAACTCGAAGTACGTGGTGGGAGGAGCCTCTCCCACGGACAGCCAGCAGTTGGCCAGATCGGCGCCGAGGAGCCGGCCGGTGTGTTCGATCTCCGCCATGATGGAGGGACCGGAAGCTCCGGTGCGGGTCGACTCCGCGAAGGCGGCCGCGACCATCGCGTCGGAGATCTTCGCGGAGATGCGGAACATGTCCACCTCCTCCGGTGCCCGGGTCAGGCGCAGGCGGTCCAGCAGGGCGTCCGCGGCGACGGTTTCGTAGCCGCCAAGTTCCTGCTCCACCGCGAGGTAGCTCGCGTGGTTCAGCTCATCGGTGCCGATAAGGCCCACCCGGGATCCGGGGGTGATCCCCGTGTCCGACAGGAACCTCGCGGCGGCGCCCGGGTGGGATCGTTGCTCGCCGGCCTGGATGATCTCTCCCAGCCAGCTGGAGCGCAGTCCGAACTCGCGGGTTTCGTGGTTGCCGAAGGTCAATACGGCCGCGCCCGATGCAGTGAGCACGACGGTGGAGGGGGTCGGCTTGGAGGCGAATCCCGCCAGGTACTGGACGTATCCGGTGGTCCGGGTCCGGGAGCCCAGCAAACGTGGGCTGGCGAAGACCACCAGGGCGTCGATGCCCTGGGCCTTCAGCGCGGCGCGGACCCTGGCGATGCGTTCCTTTAGGACAGTGACGGGAAGCTTGGCAGTGAAGCGCTCCAACACCGTGGCAGCGCTGTTCTGCGGGGTCATTCGATACCGTCCAGGGTGATCCCGGGGCGGGTGGATTCGGTGCCATTTCTGGCGATCAGTGCTGGGGAAACGCGGAGCGGAATGAACGTCGCTCCCGTCTCCCATAGCGCCGAGCTCGCCTTCGGCGCTGCAGAATCTGAAATGTTCATGATTCAGAGCCAATCTGTCTTCGTTGACGTCCCAGTGAGGGGTGGATTCAATGTAAGCCTCATCACATTTTTCCGCAAGAGAGAATCTAAATTTCACATAGCGAAATTCTTACCCTGCGAGAAACAGACCGGCCCGGGCACGCCAGAAGCGCGGATTTCCGCGGAGGGACCCTGAATACTCGCCGCCGGATCCTGCCTGCCCCTGCACGCCGCGGGCATTCTCGACGATTGTGACCGGCGGCAGGTACGGTCACAATCGGTGCCGCCGGGGATAAGGTGTCCACATGAACGGCATGTCCGAAACGGTCACGATCGGCGTCCTGCTCGCCGCTGGCGCCGGGACACGGCTCGGCCTAGGCCCCAAGGCGCTCCTGCCGTTCCGCGACCGGACCTTGGTGGAAGTGCTGGCCGATGTGCTGCTCGACGGCGGCTGCGGTGAGGTTATTGTGGTGCTCGGCGCCGAGGCGGACACCGTACGTTCCCTGCCCGGCCTCGCGCGCCACCGGACTCTTGAGAACCCCCAATGGCACGACGGCATGGCCAGCTCCTTCCGGACAGGGGTCGCTGCCGCGGCCGCCGGTACCAACGTGATGGTGGCCCTGGTTGACCAGCCGGGCCTGAGTCCGCAGGTGGTTGCGCGGCTGCTGGCCAGGCACCGCCCGGGCCGTGTTACCGCCGCCGCCTACCCGGACCTCTCGGGCGCCCTCCGCCGGGGACACCCGCTGATCATCGATGCCGCCTTGCGCGGGCAGGCGGCGGAGTCCGCGGCCGGCGACGTCGGAGCGCGGCACTTCCTCAAAGCCCACCCCGGGTTGGTGGACCTGGTGGATTGCGGCGACCTCGCCGACGGCGGGGACGTGGACACCAAGGCGAACCTCCACCTGCTGGACTGAGTTCCCGGACGGTTTCCCCAGCGCTTTTAAAGCAGTCTCCAGAGTCATTGAAAGTCATTGACAGCACCCTTCCCGGGGCCTACCTTGAACCCGTCACAAGAGTCTGATCCCTTCCGACAGGTCTCAGTCGGCTGGCCCCCACGAATGAGTGCTTTTGGCTAACCTTCGGAGTATTTGAGCGGCGCACGAAGCCTGCGAATACACGCAGACTCAACGGGAGACGTCCAGACACCGCGGGTGATCGCACACCTGGGAGCCACGTTTTCGGCTCAGCTCTTCAATTCACGATTGGAGAGAACAATGATCCGCACCATCGGCACCTTGGCAGCCACCGCCGCCCTGGTTGCAGGAACCGCGGTCGCCGCATCGGCGACGACCAGCACCACAACACACGGCACCGTCATTGACGCGGCAATACCTGTTACCTGCGTGGGCCCTGGCCTTACGAGCTACACCGGCACCGGTCGCTGGATACAACACCTGACAGTCAACAATGCGGACGATACTTGGTACACGGAAACAACCGAAGGCAACGTCACGCTGTGGACCACAACCCTCGACGGCCAGCGCACCTCGTGGACCGGGCACGTCCAGGAATGGTTCGGCGATGAAGAGAACAACAAGAACACGGTCCAGCATGCCACGTTCAACTTCCAAGGCGTCAGCACCACCGACCCGTCCAAGACCCTGAGCATGCACGCCGCGTTCACCGCAACCACCAACGCCAACGGCGTGCTGGTCGTCAACAACCAGACGGTTACCTGCAGCTAGACCCCGGCAACCCTCCGCGCTCTGCACGAGAGCGGTGCGAACATCTACATCCAGGACTGAGGAGGGGACTTTCCCGTTAAACGGCTCTCCCCGGCCGCCGGAATCCGGTGGCCGGGGAGAGCCGTTTAAGGGTTACTCAGCGCGAGTGCGCCCCCGCGTAGGCGGTGGGTGTGGCGAGCCCCGCATCCTTCAGCCCGAGGTAGATCTTGTCCCGGGCGATCGGCAACTCGGCGAAGCGCACCCCTGTGGCATTGCGGATGGCGTTCGCGAGCGCCGGCGCCACCGGGTTGAACGGGCTTTCGCTCATCGACTTCGCACCCAGCGGACCGAGTTCGTCGTTCGTTGAGGCGAAGTACACCTCGCTGCGCGGCACGTCCGCGAAGGAGGGGATGTGGTACTGCCGGAGGATGTCCGTGGTGACGCGGCCGGCGTCGTCCACTTTCACTTCCTCGTACAGCGCGACGCCGATCGCCTGCGCGATCCCGCCTTCGATCTGCCCGCGGCATTGGCGCGGATTGACCACGACGCCGGCGTCGGCCGCCTGCACGCTCTGCAGGATCCGCAGCTCGCCGGTGCCGGTGTTCACGGCCACGCGGAAGCCGTGGACGTTGAACGCGACCGAACGCGGGGTGCCGCCCCAGCGGCCCTCGGCGGAAAGTTCGACGCCGGCCCGGTGCGCCGCACTATAGACCTCGCTGAGCGGAAGCCGCGTCATGGGGGCACCCGGCCGGGCGCAAAGGACCCCGTCGCCGTCGAGCACGCAGTCCGCCTCCGGGGCACCGCTCAGCGCGGACGCCACGGTGCGGATCCGGCGGGCCAGTTCCTGGGCTGCGAGCAGCGTTGCCTGTCCCGCCACCACGGTCCCGGCGGAACCGAAGGCTCCGGTGTCGTGCTCAACGAGGTCCGTATCGGACTGCCGCACCGCCACCTGCGGGGCCCGGGTTCCCAGGGCAGTCGCCGCGAGCTGGGCGTGCACCGTGGTGGTGCCGTTGCCGAATTCTGCGGTCCCGACGGCGGCACGGTACGTGCCGTCCGGCAGCAGGCTCAAGCGCGTGTGGGCGTAGTGGCCACGCGGCGGAACGGTGTCGATCATGGACAGGGCAGCGCCGGTGCCGGTGACCCATTCAGGGCCGGGCTCGTCCAGGCCGGCGTTCCGGTAGCGCTCTCCCCCGCGCTCGAGCGCGTCGCGGACCAGCTTGATGCATTGTTCGAGGCCGTAGCTGCCGTAGTGCACGTCCTCTTCGGGCTCCGGTTGGGTGGAGAGCATGTGGTCGCCGGGGCGGACCATGTTCTTCAGCCGGAAGTCGAGGGGGTCCATGCCGATGCCTTCGGCGAGCTCGTCGATGGCGGATTCGATCGCGAAGATCATCTGGCTGAGCCCGTAGCCACGGAAGGCGCCGGCCGGAACGGTGTTGGTGTAAACGGCCCGGGCGTCCACCTTCTTGTTGGCGCAGTTGTATACCGCGAGGGATTCGCCGCAGCCGTGGAACATGACCCCGGGCGCATGGTTTCCGTAGGCCCCGGTGTTGGTGACCACGTCCAGTTGCAGCGCGGTAAGCAGGCCCTCCCTGTTGGCCCCGGCCTTGAGCTTGATGGTGAACGGGTGGCGCGTGGTGGTGGCGGTGAATTGCTCGGTGCGTGTGAACTCCACCTGCACGGGCCGGCGCAGCTTCAGCGCGGCGAGGGCCACGAGGTCTTCGGTCAGCACCTCCTGCTTGCCGCCGAAGCCGCCGCCCACCCGCCCCGCGACCACCCGGACGCGGTCCTCGGGCAGGTCGAAGACCCGGGCCAGGGTGCGCTTGACCAGGAACGGCACCTGGCTGGAACTGCGGACCACCAGGCGGTCCTCGTCGTCGAGCCAGGCGATCGAGGCATGCGTTTCCATGGCCACGTGCTGTACGCGCTGGGTGCGGTAGGTCTTTTCGTGGATGACATCGGCGGCGGCGAAGCCCGCAGCCACGTCGCCGAGTTCCGAGTGGACCTCGGCCACCACGTTTTCCAGGGGCCGGGAGATCCGGCTGGCTTCGCCGTCCTTGTCGCCGTGCACCGACGGAGCCCCGGGCTGCAGGGCCTCTGCCGGGGTGAAGACGGCGTCCAGCAGTTCGTATTCGACCTCGACGGCGCGTGCCCCGGCTTCCGCGGCGGAGACCGTGTCGGCGACGACGGCGGCAACCCGCTGCCCGATGAAGCGCACCACGTCATCCAGCACCCGGGTGTCGTCGGGGTCGTCCGTGTAGAGCTCGTGCTGGGCGCTGGAGAACAGCTGCTCCGGGGCGTCCTCGTGGGTGAAGACGGCCACAACACCGGGAACCCGCAGGGCCGCCGCGGTGTCGATGGACACGATCCGCGCGTGGGCGTGCGGCGAGCGCAGCAGCTTCAGGTGCAGCAGGCCGGGAAGCTGCTCGGGCGGGACGTCGAGGGTGTAGCGGGCGGTGCCGGTGACGACGGCGTGCCCCGCCGGGGCGGGAACGTTGTCGCCGAGCTGGCCGGAACCCGCGGAGACGGCTGCGCCGGAACCGGCGCCCGCGATTGCACCGGTGCCGCAGACGGCGTCGGCGATGGAGCGGTAGCCGGTGCAGCGGCAGAGGTTGCCTTTGAGGCTGCGGGGCAAGTTGCCTTTCTGCTTCTCGTCGAAGGTGGCGGCGGTCATCATCATGCCCGCCGTGCAGAAACCGCACTGGAAGCCCTGGTTTTCGAGGAACTGCTCCTGCACCGGGTGCAGCTCCCCCTCGGCGCAGCCCGCGGAGGCGGGCAGGCCTTCGATGGTGGTGACCGAGTGACCCTCGGCGCGCACCGCTGGATAGATGCAGCTGTGCACCGGGGTGCCGTCCACGTGGACCGTGCAGGCTCCGCAGTCGCCGCCGTCGCAGCCCTTCTTGACGCCGAAGTTTCCCTGTTCGCGCAGGTAGGTCCGCAGGCACTGGCCCGGGCGCGGCGCCTCGCCGGCGGGGGTTCCGTTGATCTCAATTGCCATTCGGGGCCTCCTTCGTGGGGGCGGAAGACTGTGCGGCGGGGGTCTGTGCTGCGGGGACCGGCGCAGCGGGGACCGGCGCAGCGGGGATCGGTGCAGCGGGGATCGGTGCAGCGGAAGGCTGCGCGGAAGTGGCGTGCGGTTTTCCGGAAGGGCTCCAGAAATCGCCGGACACCCGGATTCCTTCGCCCAGGAGTTCCGCGCGGATTTCCTCCGCCAGGCGGAATGTCATGTCGCGGCGCCAGGCGGGCAGGCCGTGGATGTCGTCGTGGTACAGCTCCGCCGGGATGGAGCGCTCGACGGCGGCGGCCAGCTGCCCGGCGTCCGGCAACTCCCCTGCGGCGAAGCGCAGCTGCACTGGGCGTTTGGTGGCGGCCGTGACCGTCAGGACCAGTCCGCCGTCGGGATCCAGCCGGCCGGCCAGCAGCACGCCGGAGCGGCCGAGGTTGCTCAGCGAGAGCCGCCGGAATGCCACCTTGGCGGACAGCGCGGACGCCGGCAGGAAAATGCTGCGCAACAGCTCGCCTGGAGCCAGGCAGTTCCTGGCGTCACCGGTGACGAAATCCGCCACGGGGACCGTGCGGGTGCTGCCGCCGGAGCCGAGGACGGTGGCAGTGGCGTCGAGCCCGGCGCACAGGGAGATCATGGGCCCGGCGGGCAGGGAGGTGCATATGTTCCCACCCACGGTGGACATGTTCCACACCTTGAAGGAGGCAACGAAGGAATCGCAGCACGGCCGGACAAGGTCCAGCGCGGGCCAGTTGCGGCCGGCGACGGACGCGGAATCCGGCAGGGCGTAGAGCTCCGCCACGGTGCAGGTGGCGGCGAGTTCGATGCCGGCGTTGCCCACGGTTACCGGAGTCCAACCGGCTTGTCCGAGGTCCAGCAGGCGCCGCAACGGCCCGCCGTCGGAGACGGAACTGCCGAAGGCGAAGCTGCCGTAGGAGAACAGGACCGTTCCGCCTGCCAGCCACGCGTCGCCGTCGCGCCATTCGGCCGGGTCGGTGGTGGGCACCACCGCCTCGATGGTGTTCATGTCCATGGCTGTGCCTTTCGGGCCGTCTCTGTTGAAGTTGTTGCGTGGATGGGGCCGCTGCCGTCCCGGAGGGGCGCGGCCGGGGCGTTGCCGCGGGACGCGATGATTTCCGCCGTGACGGACACCGCCACCTCGGCGGGGGTGACCGCGCCCAGGTCCAGGCCGATTGGCGAATGGAGCCGCTGCAGGGCCTCGGCCGTGGTGCCTTCGGCCAGCAGCGAGTCCACGCGCTGGCGGTGGCTGCGCCGCGAACCCATGGCACCCACATAGGCAAGGTTCAGGTCCAGGGCAGTCCGCAGCAGCGGAATATCGAACTTGGGGTCGTGGCTGAGCACGCACACCACGGTCCGTGCGTCGATCCGGCCGGCGGCGGCCTCGGCGGCGAGGTAGCGGTGCGGCCAGGTGGTGGCCAGCTGGTCGGCGGCGCGGAAGCGTTCCTGGCTTGTGAACGCCGGCCGGGCATCGCACAGGGTCACGTGGTAGCCGAGCAGCTTGCCGGCCGGGATCAGGGCCGCGCCGAAATCGTTGGCGCCGAAGACCAGCATGCGCGGTGCCGGCAGCCGGCTTTCTACGAAAAGCGTGAGGGGTTCCGTTTCCGGATCACAGCCGCCGGGCGATTCGAGCCGCACCAGCCCGGCCCGGCCGCCGCGCAGCAGCGGTTCGAGCTGGGCAGCAGCCGCGCTGAGCACCTCGGGATCGTTGCCCAGCAGGTGCGCCAGTTCCGGCGAAGCGGCGGCGCGGAAGGCTGCGGGGTCATCGACGACGACGGCGCCCGGGGCGTCGAGCCTGCGGATGAGTGCCAGGGCCGCGCCTGCGTCCCTGCCGGCCAGCGCGCCCAGGCCCGCGAGTTCGGCCGGGTCGGCCGGCTGGATGTGGACTTCCAGCTCGCCGCCGCAGCTGAGCCCGGCGGCGAACGCGTCCTCGGCACTGTAGCCGAACAGCTCACGGCGGCTGCCGCCGTCGCGCATCGATTCAAGCGCCGCCTCGACGACGGCACCTTCGACGCAGCCGCCGGACAGGCTGCCCAGCACCTCGCCGTGTTCGGAAACCAGCATCGAGGTGCCCGTGGGCCGCGGAACGGAACCGCCGCAGGCCACGATGGTGGCCACCGCGCAGCGCTGGCCGCTCAGTGCGGGTTGCCAGCTGCCAAGTGTCGGCATCAGATCCAGCATGGAAAACACTTCCTTTACCGTGACGTTCCGGGCGGGAGGCCCCGCCCGGAACGGTTCGCGATCCTGCCCCTAGTCTTGTTCTTCCCCCCGGTTCTGGGAAGAAGGCAGGCTGGGCAGGCGCCGGCTAGACGCCGAGCAGGGTGTTGATGGGGCCGCGCGCAAAGTAGACCAGGAAGCCCACGGTGACCACCCACATGAGCGGGTGGACTTTCCGGGCCCGGCCGGAGGCGGCGCTCACCACGGCGTAGGAGACGAATCCGACGCCGATGCCGTTGGCGATCGAGTAGCTCAGCGGCATGGTGACGATAGTCAGGAAGGACGGCAGCGCCACCGAGAACTTGGTGAAGTTGATCTCCCGGATCTGGGCCATCATCATCGCCCCGACCACCACGAGGGCCGCGGCGGCCACCTCGATGGGGACCACGGAGGTCAGCGGGGTGAAAAACATCGAGCCCAGGAACAGCAACCCGGTGACCACGGAGGCCAGGCCCGTGCGGGCGCCTTCGCCGATGCCGGCGGCGGAGTCGATGTATACGGTGTTGGACGAGCCGGAGGTGGCCCCGCCCATCACGGCCCCCATGCCCTCGACGATGAACGCCGACTTCAGCCGCGGGAACGTGCCGTCCTTGTGGGCCACGCCGGAGCTCTTGGCCAGGCCGGTCATGGTGCCCATCGCATCGAAGAAGTTGGTGAACACGAGCGTGAACACGAGCATGGTTGCTGCCAGGCCGCCGATCCGGGCGAAGGAGCCGAAGAGATCGAAATGGCCCACCAGGCCCAGATCCGGCATAGCCACCAGTTGCCCGGAGAGCACCGGGGTGTTCAGGTGCCAGCCGCCGGGGTTGTCCTTGCCGCCCGGGCCGAGGTGCATCACGGCTTCGACGACGGCGGCCAGCACCGTGGTGGCCACGATCCCGATCAGCAGCCCGCCCTGGATCTTGCGTGCCACCAGGATGCCCATGACCAGCAGGCCGACGACGAACACGAGGGTCGGCACGGCGGTGATGGAGCCGTCCGTACCCAACTGCACCGGCGGCCCGCCCGCCGTGGGGCGGATGAAGCCGGAGTCCACAAAGCCGATGAAGGCGATGAAGAGCCCGATGCCCACCGTGATGGCGGCCTTGAGTTCCTTGGGCACGGCCTTGAAGATCGCGGTCCGTGCCCCGGTGATGCCGAACAGCACGATCAGGATGCCGTTGATGACCACCAGGCCCATGGCTTCGGGCCAAGTGACTTCCTGGATCACGGCCACAGCCAGGAAGGAGTTGATGCCCAGGCCCGCGGCGAGGCCGAACGGGAGGTTCGCGATGAGGCCGAAGACGATGGTCATGACGCCGGCCGTGAGCCCGGTGACGGCACCGACCTGCGCTGCGGGCAGCCAGCCACCGACGACGTCGGCGGGGGCGTTTGCTGCCGAGAACCCGCCCAGGATCAGCGGATTGAGGATGACGATGTACGCCATCGTGAAGAACGTGACCACGCCGCCGCGGAACTCGCGGGCCAGCGTGGAGCCACGCTTGGTGATCTGGAAGAAGGAATCCAGGAAGGAGGTGGGCGGCGCCGGGTTGGGGACCGGCGTCGGGTTGGCCGCTTTGGCGGCTTCCTTGGCGGCCTTGGCAGCCGCTTGCTTCTCTGCGGAGTTGTCCAGGATTGTCATTTCAGACACCGGGTCCTAGTAGTCGATCCTGGAATCGAGGGTGTTCCAGGTATTGAACGGCTGGAGGATGTCCGGAGCGCCCTGGGCGAGATCGAGTTTCCGGACCGGCATGAGCTGGTCGCGGTCCTTGTTGTCGAAGTATTCGTAGAAGACTGCGTCGTCGAAGCCGACGGAGGCGGCGTCATGCCGGTCCGCGGCGAAGACCACGTTTCCGATCCGTGCCCAGAGCGCCGAAGCCAGGCACATGGGGCAGGGTTCGCAGCTCGTGTAGAGGGTGGCGCCGCTCAGATCGAAGGTTCTGAGTTCGCGGCAGGCGTTGCGGATGGCGGTGACTTCAGCATGGGCCGTGGGATCGTTGCTGGCCGTGACGCGGTTGACGCCTTCGAAGGCCCTGCCGTCCGCCGTGACGACGACGGCGCCGAACGGCCCGCCGCTGTTCAGGACATTGGCAGTTGCCAGTTCGATGGAGGTGGCCAGGAAATTTTCGGCCGTGACGGTTGTACTCATTGTGCGACTTCCTTTTGCTGTGGAAGCGCTGGTGACCGAAAAACACCAAGGGAACGGAACTGTGCCGCGGTTACCAGGCTTCAGCATTTGCGATGAAGGTTGAGTTACGCCTGGTAGATAGCTTCCCGGAGTCCGGGTGCCCGCCTTTGGCAGTTAGAGATTAGCATCGCTTTGTGAGCCGCGCCATAGTTTTTTGAAAACTTAATTTCGTCATGTGAAATCTGCGTTTCGCGGGTCTCACTTTGCAGGAAGCCCCTCCCGCCCTAAGCTGGCGCTACCTGGATCAGCAGACAGGGCCTAACTGAGCTGGCACGCTTTCCGTAAACAGCCGAAGGAGACCCTCATGGCCCCCATCCCGCCCAAGGCACCTGCCCCGTCCAGGCTCTGGATCAAGAACCCCCTCGCCGTCTTCACCGCCAACGCACTCGACGCCGGCGGCGGACTGGTGGTCAGCGAAGGACGAATCGCCGAGCTCGTGCCCGCCGGCGGGCAGCCGTCCGCTCCGTGCGATGAGACCTTCGACGCCCGCCGGCACGTCCTGCTGCCGGGCCTGGTCAACACGCACCACCACTTCTACCAGACCCTCACCCGCGCCTGGGGGCCGGTGGCCAACGCGCCGCTGTTCCCCTGGCTGCAGAACCTCTACCCGGTCTGGGCTCGGCTGACCCCCGAAAGCCTGGAAGCTGCCGTCGAGGTCGCCCTTGCCGAGCTGCTGCTCTCCGGCTGCACCACCGCGGCGGACCACCACTACCTGTTCCCCGCCGGGATGCAGGACGCCATCGACATCGAAGCCGGCGTGGTGCGCCGGATGGGCATGCGCGCCACCCTCACCCGCGGTTCGATGACCCTGGGCGAGGACGACGGCGGGCTGCCCCCACGTTCCACCGTGCAGCGCCCTGAAGAGGTCCTGGCCGACAGCGAACGGCTGATCCGGGAGTACCACGAACCCGGCGAAGGCGCCGTCATCCAGATTGCGCTGGCGCCGTGCTCGCCGTTCTCGGTCACCAAGGAGATCATGGCCGAAAGCGCGGCCCTCGCCGAAAAGTACGACGTCCGCCTGCACACGCACCTGGCCGAGACCCTGGACGAGGAGGACTTCTGCCGCGAGATGTTCGGCCTGCGCACCGTGGACTACCTGGAAAGCGTCGGCTGGCTGGGCAAGCGCACCTGGCTGGGCCACGGCATCCATTTCGACGACGGCGAGATCGCCCGGCTGGGAGCCGCCGGCACCGCCGTCGCGCACTGCCCGACGTCGAACATGCGGCTGGCGTCCGGCACCGCGCGCGTGCTGGAGCTCGAGGACGCCGGGGTCCCGGTGGGATTGGGCGTGGACGGATCGGCATCCAACGACGCCTCGAACATGATCCTCGAGGCCAGGCAGGCGCTGTACCTGCAACGCCTGCGTTATGGCGCCGACGTTCCGGTGGAGCGGGCGCTGGGCTGGGCGACCCGGGGATCGGCGGCGGTGCTGGGGCGCACCGACATCGGGCAGCTGGCACCGGGGCTGCAGGCGGACCTGGCCATGTTCACCCTGGACGAGCTGCGGTTTTCCGGCAGCCACGACCCCGTGGCCGCACTGCTGCTGTGCGGCGCGGACCGGGCCGACCGCGTGATGGTCGGCGGAACGTGGCGGGTGGTTGACGGCGCAATCCCGGGCCTGGACGTCGCGGCGCTGATGGCGAGGCATTCGGCGGCGGCCCGGAAGCTCATCGCCGGCTAAGGGCGTACCTCCGCAAGCGATCGGCGGGATGATGCTTCAGCGCAGGCGAGCCGCAGCGGCCAGGTTTCCCTTGGCTCGATAGCAGCGCGCAGCCTCCGCAAGAGCGGCGTCACCACCGGCACGGTCGCCGCGGGCGAAGCAAACGTCGGCCACGATCCGGTGGATATCACCGCGCAGGTTCGGCATCTCGGCTGGCGCCCATCGAAGCGCCTCGAAGGCAAGATCAAGTGCCTTGTCCGGGTCGCTCGAGGCCACGGCCATCGCGGACGCCGCTGCCGAGAGGGCCTGTGCCTCTACGCCCTCGGCAGGTGCGGTCGCGGTTGCCCGCGCGGCAAGCCCGGCAGCCTCGTCGAGGCGCCCCATTTCGTGCAGGAGCAGCGACAGACGGGCGGCGGCTGCCGGCAAATTGTCGCTCTCGCCGGTGCGTCGAGCATGGTTGAGACGGGTCCGCAAAGCCGCCTCGGCCGCGTCGAGGTCACCCGCGAGGAGCTCGGCAGTTCCGCGGGCCGCTGCCACGAACATGAGCAGACGCGGCGCGTGCAGGTCCTCCTGCACCGCCCGCTGCGCTCGGTCGAGCAGTTCCCGGCCCTCGTCGAAGCGGCGCTCCATCGCGCAGAGGACGCCCGCGTGCATAAGCAACCCGGGGTGCTCCATGCCGGGGAGAGCGAGGGCATCGATCTCGGCCAGGCACTGTTGCGCCGGTACCGGACCGGTGGCCAGCACTTCGGCGAGCATCCAGCGGGTCGCCAGCCGCTCACGCACGTCGCCAGCCCGGTCGGCGAGCACGATGGTGGCCCGGAATGCCCGCTCCGCTTCGGTGAGGCGTCCCTGCCTCAGCCGGACACAGCCCTCCAGAAAGATCGCGCGGCCGCGGCCGCCGTCGTCGCCTCGCAGGGCGGAGAACGATTCCGCCTCGGCGGCTTCCCGCTCGATCGACGACAACGGCACCGGGTCCGGACCGATGATGAACTGGATTCGGGCGTGCTCGAGCCGGGCCGCCCGTGCGGCGACCTCTTCGCCCGCGGCGTCGGCACTCCGGGCGAGCTCGAGCAGGAGTTGCTGTGCTTCCGCGAACCGGCCGAGCACGAGCTCGACTTCGGCAAGGCTCTGGGTGAGCGTTGCCCGCGCCGGGTCGCCGCTTGCCATCATGGCCCGAGCCCGGGAGAGCAGATTCTGGGCCGCGCCCTGGTCGGACCTGGCGACGGCGCGTCCTCCCGCGCGGGAAAGGTGTGCAGCCGCTTGGGTCGCCAGGGACCCGTTGTCGGCGCGGATGGCTCGAAGGCTGATCACCGCCTGCTCCAGGTGGTAGCCCACGACTTCGTCGAGCTCCGGTGGCCGCTGCGGTGCGCCACGAAGGAGCCACTCGGCGTAGCGCCGGTGGAGCGCGGCGCGGTCCGGGTGAGTCAGCGAACGGTACGCCGCCAGCCGGATCAGCACGTGTCCGAAGCGGACGCTGTTGTTCCCGCACGTCAGCAGCCGCCGGCGCTCGAGGGCGGAGAGATGCCGCTCGACGTACGCCGTCGCCTCGTCCGGCAACAATGCAGCCAGCGCGTCGCGGCCACAGTCGTCGCCGACGACGGCGGCCACTCTGAGCAGATCCCGCTCGCCGGGTCCGAGCCGGTCCAGGCGCGCTGCGAGAAGCGCCCGGAGCGACGCCGGGAGTGCGTCGAGGTCTGCCTCCTCCTGCGCTGCGAGGAGCTGTTCGGCGAACAGCGGATTCCCGTGGGCGCGGTCGACAATGGCGGTGACCGCCTCGTCGTCGACCCCTGGCGCCCGGCCCCGCAGCAACGTCGCCACATCATCGGCGGGGAGCGGCCCGAGGAAGAGCGCGTCGGTCCAGTCGGGGCGTTGGTCGAGCAGCTCGGGACGGCCGAGGCAAAGCACGAGCAGCCGGCCTTTCCCGGACTCGACGACTTGGTCGACGAGGTCGAGCAGTGTCGGCTCGGCCCAGTGCAGGTCGTCGAGGACCAGCAGGAGGGGTTGCCTGGCGGAGAGCGCATCCAGCAACCGGACCGTTGCAAGCAACATGGCGGGCACATTGTCCGTGCCCGCGGCCAGACCCAAGCCAGCGGCCACAACGGCGGAGTCCTCTGGCACGAGCTCGGCCAGCGCCGGCCACCCACGGTCGCCGGCGGCGTCAAGGAGAGCCTCACGGAGGGGCAGGAACGTGATGCCCTCGCCGTACGACGCACAGCGACCCCAGGCCACTAAGGCCTCGCCATCGACGCTTTCGGCGAAGTCTGCGGCGAGCCGGGTCTTGCCAATGCCGGCCTCGCCCACCACCGTGAAGCGCCCGGGCACGCCGGCCCGGCCGGCCGCGCGGAATGCAGCGCGTATCCTGGCCAACTCCTCCGCCCGTCCCACGATCGCGGAGTCACGGCGGAGCCTGCCGTGGGAGTCGTCCATCATCCCGATGACCCGCCACGCTGCGGCCTCACCCGGCACGAGTACCACAACGGCCGCACCGCGCACGAGCTGCAGCGTGCGCGGGCCCACAACGACGTCACGGTCGCGTACGAGTCGCTGGAGCCGGAAAGCGGAGGTGACCGCCGGACCCGACACCATGTCCGCGAGCAACCCTCCCGATCCACTCACCACGATGTCGCCGGTTTCGACGACGACCCGCGCGGCATGGCGAACGACGGGCTCCTCGACGGTAGCGACCCGGTCGCGGACCTCGACGGCGGCACGCACCGCTCGCACGGCGTCGTCCTCGTGCGCCACCGGGAACCCGAAGAACGCGACCGTCCGGCCACCCACGACCGGCTCCACGCGTGCGCCATGGGCCTTCAGCACCGCAGCGGCAACCTCGTTGGCACGCGCACCGGCTGCTGTCAGGGCTTCGGCGTCCACGTCGTCGTCCGCCGCAGGCACGATCTCGAGACCGACCACCGTGACCATGCGGCGTTCGTGGGGCAGCCAGCCTTCGGCCATGCCCCGCGCCGGGGGCAGCCCCCTGAGGGAAGGGTCCTGGCGGAGCACCGCGGCCTCGATCTCGCGCAGATCGGGACCGGGCTCGATGCCCAGCTCGTCCACGAGCAGGTCCCGGGCGGCGCGGTACACCGCGAGCGCATCGGCCTGCCGACCCGCGCGGTAAAGGGCGAGCATCTGCAGGCAACGCAGCCGCTCCCGGAAGGGATGTTCGGCGACGAGCTGATCGAGCTCGGTGACCAAGCCGTGCTCCCGGCCGATCTCGAGGTCTGCCTCGATGCGCGCCTCAAGCGCGGACAGCCTCAGTTCTTCCAAGGCAGCGATGGTGCCCTGGGCGAACGGATGGAAAGTGAAGTCGGCCAGTGCCGGGCCGCGCCAAAGTGCCAGTGCCTTCGCGAGGAGTCTGGAGCGCGGCTCCGCCGGCTGGCCGGCAGCCTGGTCGAGGAGCTGCCTGAAACGACCGGCGTCAACATCCCCCGGGCTAATTGCCAGCCGGTAGCCGCTTCCCTGGGTGACCAACAGCGTCGAGCGTCCGAGGGCATCCCGGTCAGGCTCAAGCAGCTTACGCAGTTTCAAGACGTGCATTTGCACGACGGTATTCGCGGTGTGAGGGGGCTGCTCGCCCCACAGCTCGTCGACAAGACGCTCGGAAGGGACGACGTCGCCGGCATGCAGGACCAGCATCGCGAGGAGGGCACCGGCGCGTCCGCCCGGTACGTCGAGGCGCCGGGTACCTTCGCGAACCTCCATCGGCCCGAGGATGCGGAATTCCACCGACAGCCGCCTTCGCCAGATTCTCCCGTGCACCAATTTAGCACCGCCGGATCCCCGCCGGATCCGGCTTTAGCGAGGCGTTAGCGGCAGGGCAGACCATGAAGACACCCAACAAGAGAAAGGAGAGACACCATGAACGGAACATTCGTATACGTCGGCAATTGGACGATCAAAGAGGGCAAGGTCGAGGACGCGAGGAAGTACCTGGCTGAGCACACCGAGTTCGTCGAGATCAACGAGCCGCGGCTCATTTCGTTCAACTTCTACATCGACGAGGAAACCCGCCGCGTGACCTGCGTCCAGGTCCACCCGGATGCAGACTCCATGGCGACCCACATGGCGCTGATCAGCAAGCACCTCTCGGGTGGCATGGATTGGATGGACACAATCGAGCTGGAGCAGTACTACGGCGAGAAGTCGCCGCGGCTAGCCGAGCTACTGGAGCCGTGGTCGGGCCCGCAGATCCCCGAGCGATACCTTCCGGAACGCTTGGCGGGCTTCACCCGCAGCACGGTCCGCTAAGGAGGTCCTCGAGACCGAAAGCCGTTGAGCTGGCACAGATTCCGCCGGGCGCGGAAAAGCGGGCGGCACCTCCCCAGATGCCGCCCGCTTCATGGCTCTGTTGCGCAGAGTCCGTACGTCTCCCAGGGGCAGGACCCTAGGGACGCTGCCGGCCGAACACCGGGAGCGCACGGAGCCAGCGGGAAAATCCGCCGGCGGTGCGGTCGCAGTCGGCCGGAATGTAGAAGTCCGGGTCCGTGGAGCCGAACGGCAGGTACAGCTCCTGGCCGGGGGCCGGGAATTCCACGACATTCTTGTTCTCCTGCTGGTCCATCTGTTCCTCCTCGTTCGCAGTCCACAGTTTTTCCGCATTTCGGAAAACTTTTTCTGTTATGTGAAAAGGGTAAACAGCCTCGCGCACCGCGTCAAGAGCCGTCCGCGAGCCGCGCGGCACCGTCGGGTCATATTCGGAAAGTTGCCGGCGATTTGGTGACCCCCTTCACAAGAACGGAAACCCGCGCTAGTCTTTTCAGCAACTCGTGACTCAGGTCACGAAACCTGGGAGCAGCAGGCAGGGTCGTAATGAGCTGGCATCGATGGATGCCGGCTCTTTTTTGTTGCCGGCGTCCGCCATAACAGGCGCCGCGAGGCGCACGACACCAGACGGTGGACGGCACCCGCCCACCAGGAAAGTTGAGACAGACCATGAGCAGCAAGATCGTCCTCGGCAAGAACCAGTACGGCAAGGCGGAAAACCGCGTCGTCAAGATCACCCGCGACACGGACCGCCACGAGATCGAAGACCTCAACGTCACTTCCCAGCTCCGCGGCGACTTCAGCGCAGCCCACCTCGAGGGCGACAACGCCCACGTGGTCCCCACCGACACCCAGAAGAACACCGTTTACGCCTTCGCCCGTGACGGCATCGGTTCCCCGGAGCAGTTCCTGCTCCGGCTGGCCAAGCACTTTACGAGCGAATTCGACTGGGTGACCGGCGGCCGCTGGGAAGCCGAGCAGTACGCCTGGGAGCGGATCATCGCCAACGGCAAAGAGCACAACCACTCCTTCGTCCGCAAGGGCCAGGAAGTCCGCAACGCGGTTGTGGTCCGCGAAGGCGATTCCACCTATGTCATCTCCGGACTGAGCGACCTCACGGTCCTCAAGTCCACCCAGTCCGGCTTCGAGGGCTACCCGAAGGATAAGTACACCACCCTGCAGGAAACCTCGGACCGCATCCTGGCCACCGCCGTTTCCGCCCGCTGGCGCTACAACAACGACGCGGTCACCGAAGGCAAGATCGACTACAACGCTGCCTACGAGTCCGTGAAGGCCCTGCTCCTGGAAGGCTTCTCCGAGCAGTACTCCAAGGCCCTGCAGGAAACCCTCTTCCAGATGGCGCAGAAGGTCCTGGACGCCCACCCGGAGATCGACGAACTCCGCTTCTCCACCCCCAACAAGCACCACTTCGTGGTGGACCTGAGCCCCTTCGGCCTGAACAACCCGAACGAAGTGTTCTTCGCGGCAGACCGTCCGTACGGCCTGATCGAAGCCAACTTCGAGCGCGACCTGATCTCCGACCCGGGCAACGCCTGGGATGGCATCGCCGGCTTCTGCTGAACCAACGCCCCCGTCAGCTCCAACTGACTCGCAGTAAGGGCCGTTTTGGCCACCCAAAACGGCCACAACTGCGAGTCAGTCGGGCTTCGCCATACCCAAAAGCCGTTCTTCGGCTCGGATTGTTAGCCAGACATATCAGCCAGACAAAGGTGTCTGCCCCAAATCAGGAAGTCTGCCATGAACACCAAGAAGAAAACCCGCCCCGCAGGGAGTGCCAGCGCCCGGCCCGAAGACCAACGCCTCTCAATCGGCAGCACCTTCGCCTACGGATTCCAGCATGTCCTGACCATGTACGGCGGAATCATCGCTCCGCCCCTCATCATCGGCGCCGCCGCTGGAATGTCCGCGCAGGACATCGGCCTTCTGATCGCTGCCTGCCTATTCGTCGGCGGGCTCGCCACCATCCTCCAGACCGTGGGCATCCCCTTCTTCGGATCCCAGCTGCCCCTCGTCCAGGGCGTCTCCTTTGCCGGCGTCTCCACCATGGTGGCGATCGTCAACGGCGGTGGCGGCATCCAGGCGGTCTTCGGCGCCGTCATCGTCGCGTCACTGATCGGCCTGGCCATCACCCCCCTGTTCGCGAAGATCATCAAGTTCTTCCCGCCCGTAGTGACCGGCACCGTGATCACCACCATCGGCCTGACCCTGATGCCCGTGGCCGCCAACTGGGCCATGGGCGGCAACGCCAAGGCGGCCAACTACGGCAGCGTGGCGAACATCGGCCTCGCCGCCGCCACCACCGCCGTCGTACTCCTGCTGAGCAAGGTGGGCAATGCCGCCATCTCGCGGCTCTCGATCCTGCTGGCCATGATCATCGGCACCGTCATCGCCGCCGTCACCGGCATGGCCGATTTCTCCAAGGTGGGCCAGGGCGACATCGTCGCGTTCCCGACCCCCTTCGCGTTCGGCATGCCCACCTTCGAGATCGCGTCGATCGTCTCGATGCTGATCGTCATCCTGGTCACCCTGACCGAGACCTCCGCGGACATCATCGCCGTCGGTGAAATCGTCGACACCAAGGTGGACTCCAAGCGCATCGGCAACGGCCTGCGCGCCGACATGCTCTCCAGCGCCATTTCGCCGGTTTTCAACTCCTTCACGCAGAGCGCCTTCGCCCAGAACGTCGGCCTTGTGGCCATCACCGGCGTCAAGAGCCGCTTCGTGGTCAGCGCCGGTGGCCTCATCCTGGTGATCCTCGGCCTCCTGCCCGTCCTAGGCCGCGTAGTCGCGGCGGTTCCGACCCCCGTGCTCGGCGGGGCCGGCGTCGTGCTCTTCGGCACGGTGGCCGCCAGCGGCATCCGCACCCTGGCCAAGGTCGAATACCGCAACAACATGAACCTGATCGTTGTGGCAGCGTCCATCGGCTTCGGCATGATCCCGATCGCCGCTCCCAAGTTCTACGACCAGTTCCCGTCCTGGTTCTCCACGATCTTCCACTCCGGCATCAGCTCGGCGGCCGTCATGGCCATCCTGCTGAACGTGCTCTTCAACCACTTCAAGAAGGGCAACTCGGACAACCAGTCGGTGTTCGTGGCCGGCACGGCACGCGTGGTGACCGAGGCCGACCTCGCATGCCTGGCGAACGGCGACCGTTTCGAAAACGGCAAGCTGATCGACCGCGACGGCAACGAGGTCCCCATCAAAACATCCGCCGAGCACTAGGAGGTTCATCGACGAAGCTTCATTTTTGAATGGGAAGAGCCGCCGGACACCAAGGTGTCCGGCGGCTCGCTTCGTGAGACGGTTGTTTCATGAGGATCGACGAGCGCATCGGACGGCACTATCCGGAGCTGGGGCCGCAGGAACAGAAGGCGGCAGACACCCTGCTCGACCACTTGGGCGACCTCGCCGTGTACAACGCCGCCGAGCTCTCAAGGCTCAGCGGCGTTTCCAAGGCCACCATGAGCCGGCTGTTCCGGCGCCTGGGCTTCGCGGACTTCAACGAGGTCAAGGAGCACACCCGGACGCTGCGCGCCAGCGGGGTCCCGGTGGCCGCCCATGAGGACGGCGACCCCGCCGCGCACCTTGCGTACGAACTGGAGAATCTCCGCCGCACCTTTGAACAGCTCGACGCCGGCCGGCTCGCCGCCGCCACGGAAGCGCTGGCCACGGCCAGGCAGCTGCTCGTGATCGGCTTCCGCAACAGCTTCCCCCTCGCGCTGCACCTGCGGCAGCAGCTGCTGCAGTGCCGGGGAAACGTGGCCGCCGCCCCGCAGCCGGGGCAAAGCATCGGCGAGGAACTGGCAGGGTACGGTGCGGACGACGTCGTACTTCTGCTGGGATTCCGACGGCGGCCGGCGGCTTTCGCTGCTGTCCTCGAGGCGGCTGCGGCCCGCGGCGCCACCACGGTGCTGATCGGTGATCCGAGCGCCCGCCGCTATGCGGCCCGGGCGGGCATCTGGCTGGAGTGTCCGGTGGACAGCGTCTCGGCCTTCGACAGCTATGCCTCGGCCATGAGCCTCATGAGCGTGCTGGCCAACGGGGTGCTCGCTGTCCGTGCCAAGGCCGGCCGGGACCGGATCCGGGAGGCGACGGCCATCTTCGGCGCCCTCGGCGAACTGGAGTCCTGAGCCCCGCAATTCCGCGCGAACGTACACTTGGGGCCCTGAATTCGCAGATTCCAGGGCCCCAACTGTACGTTCGCGCAATTTCGTAATACACAGACTCTTCTTCCAGCCGAAACAGCCATGTAACATCCGTTCCACAAGCTTGAGCTCATGAAACGGACGATCCGTTCAAGGACCTCCTCCCCAAAGGAACAACATGGCTGAACTTGAGACCGCTGCCGGCATCGGCGCCGTCAAGCCCGGGTATGACCACCGCCTCGCCAACGAGGACCTTGTTCCCCTGAAGGAACAAGGCTGGGGCGCCTACAACATCTTTGCCTTCTGGATGTCCGACGTGCACAGCGTGGGTGGCTACGTCACCGCCGGCAGCCTCTTCGCCCTGGGCATCGCGAGCTGGCAGGTGCTGCTGGCCCTGCTCATCGGCATCCTGATAGTCCAGGCCTTCACCAACCTGGTGGCCAAGCCGAGCCAGAAAACCGGCGTGCCCTACCCCGTCATCAACCGCGCCATCTTCGGCGTCAAGGGAGCGAACATCCCGGCGATCATCCGCGGCCTCATCGCCATCGCCTGGTACGGCGTGCAGACCTTCCTCGCTGCCGAATCGCTGAACATCATCTTCCTCAAGTTCATTCCCGGCACCCACGCCCTGGCCACCGAGTACTCATTCCTGGGACTTTCCGCCCTCGGTTGGATCTCCTACGCCATCCTCTGGGTAGCGCAGGCCGCGGTGTTCTGGAACGGCATGGAAACCATCCGCAAGTTCATCGACTTTGCCGGCCCCGCCGTGTACGTGGTCATGATCGTCCTGGCGATCTACCTGGTGTCCCAGGCGGGCTGGGACAAGGTCAGCCTGGACTTGTCCGCGGGCGAGCCCCTGGACTTCTGGGGCTCCATCCCGGTGATGCTCAGCGCCATCGCGATCGTGGTGTCCTACTTCTCCGGACCGATGCTGAACTTCGGCGACTTCGCCCGCTACGGCAAGTCCTTCAAGGCAGTGAAAAAGGGCAACCTGCTCGGACTCCCGGTCAACTTCCTGTTCTTCTCGCTCCTGACCGTCATCACGGCGTCGGCCACTGTTCCGGTGTTCGGCGAGCTCATCACGGACCCCATCCACACCGTGGAGCGGATCGACACCCCGTTCGCCATCCTGCTGGGCGGCCTGACCTTCGTCACCGCCACCGTGGGCATCAACATCGTGGCCAACTTCATCTCGCCGGCGTTCGATTTCTCCAACGTGGCCCCGCACCGGATCAGCTGGCGCACGGGCGGCATGATCGCCGCCGTCGGCTCGGTGATCCTGCTGCCGTGGAACTGGTACAGCAACGCCACCGCCATCCACTACACGCTCGGGGTGCTCGGCGCACTGATCGGCCCGCTGTTCGGGGTGCTGATCGCCGGGTACTACCTGGTGAGCCGGCAGAGGGTGTGGGTGGACGAGATGTACACCATGGATCCGGCCGGCAAGTATTGGTTCAAGAACGGCTACAACCCCAACGCCATCCTGGCCGTGGTCCTCAGCGGCGCGGTATCGATCGCCTCGGTCATCATTCCCAAGCTGCTCCTCGACACCGGCGCCACCACGGTGGATGCCACGTGGCTGGGCAACTACAGCTGGTTCCTCGGCTGCGGCCTGGGCCTGGTGCTCTTCCGTGCCCTCGAGACGAGGTCGCCCATGATCAACCTCGACGCCGATGGCGAGGACGTGAACGACGGATCCCTTCCCGAGGCCTAGGCAGTTGGCCGAACGTACAGTTGAGGCCCTGGATCCGGAGAATTCAGGGCCTCAACTGTACGTTCGCGCCGGGTTGCAGACGCAAAAAAGGGGGGTCAGTTCCGGTTCAGCTCCAGCGAAATCGCCTGGGCCGCTTCGCGCAGCATGGGCACGGCGCGGTCGGCGAAGCCCTGGTCCACGCGGGTGACGGGGCCGGAAACGGAGATGGCCGTGGGCGTCGGGGCGTTGGGAACGGCCATCGCGAAGCAGCGGACGCCGAGTTCCTGCTCTTCCTCGTCGATGGAGTAGCCGCGTTCCCGGATCAGCTTGAGGTCGCGCAGCAGCGCATCGATGTCCCCGATGCTCTTGGCCGTCGGGGTGGGCATGCCGGTGCGCGCCACGATTCCGCGGACCACCTCGTCATCCAGCTGCGCCAGGATTGCCTTGCCAACGCCGGTGTCGTGGGTGTGGGCGCGGCGGCCCACCTCGGTGAACATGCGCATGGAGTGCGGCGACGGGACCTGTGCCACATAGATGACCATGTCCGAATCCAGCACGGCCATGTTCGACGTTTCACCCAGGCGGTCCACCAGGGACTTCAGCTGCGGGCGGGCCAGGGCGCCGAGCTGCTTGTTGGCGCCGTCGCCGAGGCGGATCAACCGCGGCCCCAGTGCGTAGCGGCGGTTGGGAAGCTGCCGGATGTAGCCCAGCGCCACCAGGGTGCGCAGCAGGCGGTGGATGGTGGGCAGCGGAAGATCGGTCGACGACGACAGTTCGCTGAGCGTGACGTCACCGCCGGCATCCGTGATCAGTTCCAGCAGTTCGAAGACGCGCTCGACGGACTGCACGCCTCCCGAGGGCTTTTCGGCCATTCCGTTGTCTCCTATGGCTCGGAATCCGACAACTCTTATCCGCATCGTGAGAAAAGTTGTATAGGTCTTCAAGATACCGCACCAAACCCCCCTTGCGGTCACCTTCGGCGGAAAGCTTGTGTTTCCACTTTGTAGATAATAATATCCATAATACGAAAACACTAGCGAGGTACACCGGTCCTATTCGGACCCGCAACAGGAGGACATTCAATGGCGAACCCGGGCCCCGGAAACTCAATCACCTTGCGCGTCGCCGCGCCGTCGAGCTTCACTGCCACCAGTGAGATCGCAGCGGCCGTCGCGGCCGCCGGCGCAGCCGTTACGGCGCTGGACGTCACCGAGTCCCACCACGACACCATCGTCGTAGACGTCACGTGCAACACCACCGGCGAGGAGCACGCCGAAGAGATCAAGAACGCCCTGAACGCCCTCGACGGCGTCAAGGTCCAGCACGTCTCGGACCGCACCTTCCTCATGCACCTTGGCGGCAAGCTCGAGGTGGTTCCGAAGGTGCCGCTGCGCAACCGCGACGACCTGTCCCGCGCCTACACTCCCGGCGTTGCACGTGTCTGCCTGGCCATCGCCGAAGACCCGTCCGCCGCCCGCAACCTGACCGTCAAGCGCAACACGGTGGCCGTCGTCACGGATGGCTCCGCCGTCCTGGGCCTGGGCAACATCGGCCCCGCCGCCGCCCTGCCGGTCATGGAAGGCAAAGCCGCCCTCTTCAAGCAGTTCGCCAATGTGGATGCATGGCCGGTCTGCCTGGACACCCAGGACACCGAGGAAATCATCCGCACCGTCAAGCTCCTGGCCCCGGTCTTCGGCGGCGTGAACCTCGAGGACATCGCCGCTCCCCGCTGCTTCGAGATCGAGGCGCGCCTCCGCGAAGAACTCGACATCCCGGTCTTCCATGACGACCAGCACGGCACCGCAATCGTCACCCTGGCCGCACTGGTCAACGCCTTGCGCGTGGTGGACAAGAAGATCGCGGACGTCAAGATCGTGGTCTCCGGCGTCGGCGCCGCCGGCTCCGCCATCATCCAGCTCCTCAAGGCGCAGGGTGCACAGCACATCGTGGCTGCCGGCCGCTCCGGCGCCATCCACCACGGTGAAAACTACGACGACCAGCACCGCACCTGGATCGCGGAAAACACCAACGAAGAGGGCTTCTCCGGCAGCCTGCACGAGGCCCTCGTGGGTGCGGACGTATTCATCGGCGTCTCCGCCCCGAACATCCTCGGCGAAGAGCACGTGGCATCCATGGCCGAGGACGCTATCGTGTTCGCCATGGCCAACCCCACGCCCGAGGTGGACCCGACCATCGCCTCCAAGCACGCCGCCGTCGTGGCCACCGGCCGCAGCGACTTCCCGAACCAGATCAACAATGTCCTGGCCTTCCCCGGCCTGTTCCGTGGCCTCCTGGACGTCGGCGCGAGCGACATCACCCCGGACATGCTGGTCGCCGCCGCCGAGGCAATCGCCAAGCGCGTCGCTGACGATGAGCTCAATGCGAGCTACATTATTCCCAGCATTTTCGACCCGCACGTGACGGCCGATGTCGCAACAGCCGTTGCGAACGCAGCACACGCCGCCGCTCAGTCCACTGCAGCCGTTCCGGCCGCCGCACACTAGGAAGGATCCTCTCCATGGCTCTTACCGTCACCGATCCCCAGCCGATCGAACGTGCCGAAGAAATCCTGACCCCCAAGGCCCTGGCCTTCGTCGAGGAACTCCACAAGCGCTTCGCGGGCACCCGTTCGGAGCTCCTGGCGGCCCGCGCCGCCAAGCGCGAGGAAGTTGCCCGCACAGGCCGCCTCGACTTCCTTCCCGAGACGAAGGAAATCCGCGACGGCGACTGGAAGGTCGCCGAGGCACCGGCAGCGCTGCAGGACCGCCGCGTCGAAATGACCGGCCCCGCTTCCCCGGCCAAGATGGCCATCAACGCCCTCAACTCGGGCGCCAAGGTGTGGCTCGCCGACCTCGAGGACGCCAGCACTCCCACCTGGGCCAACGTCATCGACGCCATCCTGAACCTCCGCGATGCAGCTGCGGGCACCCTGGCCTACACCTCCCCCGAGGGCAAGGAATACCGCCTCCGCACGGACGCACCGCTGGCCGTCGTCGTCACCCGCCCCCGCGGCTGGCACATGGACGAGCGCCACCTGCTCCTCGACGGCGAACCGACCGTGGGCGCGCTGGTGGACTTCGGCCTGCACTTCTTCCACACCGCCAAGCAACTTCTCCTGAACGGCCACGGACCGTTCTACTACCTGCCCAAGATGGAGAGCTACCTCGAAGCCCGCCTCTGGAACGACATCTTCGTCTTCGCGCAGGACTATATCGGCATCCCGCAGGGCAGCATCCGCGGCACCATGCTGATCGAAACCATCCCGGCCGCCTTCCAGATGGAAGAGTTCCTGTACGAACTGCGCGACCACGCCTCGGGCCTGAACGCCGGGCGCTGGGACTACCTGTTCAGCATCGTGAAGTACTTCCGCGACGCCGGCGACTCCTTCATCCTGCCGGACCGCGCCTCCGTGGTCATGACCGCGCCGTTCATGCGTGCGTACACCGAACTGCTGGTCAAGACCTGCCACAAGCGCGGTGCCTTCGCCATGGGCGGCATGGCCGCCGTCATCCCGAACCGCCGCGAACCGGAAGTGACCGCCCAGGCCTTCGAGAAGGTCCGTGCGGACAAGACCCGCGAAGCGAACGACGGCTTCGACGGTTCCTGGGTAGCGCACCCGGACCTGGTCTCCACCTGCCAGGAAGTGTTCGACTCCGTGCTCGGCGACAAGCCGAACCAGCTCGACAAGCAGCGCCCGGAAGTCTCCGTCACCGCCGAACAGCTCCTGGACGTCCCGTCCGCCGGCGGCGAGGTCACCGAGGCGGGCATGCGCCTGAACCTCTACGTCGCCGTCGCCTACACCGCGGTGTGGCTTTCCGGCAGCGGCGCCGTCGCGATCCACAACCTCATGGAAGACGCCGCGACGGCGGAAATCTCCCGTTCGCAGGTCTGGCAGCAGATCCGCAACAAGTCCGTCCTGGCCGACACCGGGAACACAGTCACCCGTGAGCTCGTCACCAGGATCCTGGGCGAGGAGACCGAACGGCTGCGCGGCGAAGTGGATGCCGAGGCATTCACCAAGTACTACGAGCCCGCCAGCCGCCTGATCGCGGACATCTGCCTCTCCGAGGACTACACGGACTTCCTCACCACCCCCGCCTACGAGCTGGTGTAGGGATGGCAGCACACTCCCTCAGCGCGGCGGACCTCGCAGCCATCGATTCACGGCTGGCCGCCACGGACCAGTTGCTGGAACGCAACTACCCCGGCGACAGCGGCAGCCGCCAGCCCGTGCACACAGTGTACGTTCCGGCGGACCGCTTCACGCCGTCGCTCGCTGCCGAATGGGGCGCCCAGGCGCTCGCGACGGCGGAAGAGCACGGCGGCCTTGAGAAGCTCGGCGCGCTGCTGGGCCAGGAGCCCGGGCTGGCGGCCGCCGTCGCCGGCCGGGTCGCGGCCAAGCTGCGCAGCGAGCCGATCGAGGACCTGCGCCTGGACTTCGAGGACGGCTACGGGGACCGCGGCGACGAGGCGGAAGACGTGGCTGCGGTGGCTGCGGCGCAGGCCGTCAGCGAGGCCGTGGCCGGCGGTTCGGCCCCGCCGTTCATCGGCATCCGCTTCAAGTGTTTCGAGGCGCCCACCCGTGCCCGCGGCCTGAAGACATTGGACCTCTTCGTCTCCACCCTGGCCTCCGCGGGCGAACTGCCCGAGGGCCTGGTGCTGACGCTGCCCAAGGTCACCACGGTGGCCCAGGTCGAGGCCATGGACTTCGCCGTCTCCCGCTTGGAGGAAATCCACTCGCTGCCGGCCGGCCGGCTGCGCTTCGAGGTCCAGGTGGAAACCCCGCAGCTGATCCTCGGCCCGGAAGGCACCTCGCCGGTGGCGCAGCTGCCGCACGCGGTTCCCGGGCGCATCAGCGGCCTGCACTACGGCACCTACGACTACTCCGCGTCGCTGCAGATCTCGGCCGAGTACCAGTCCATGGAGCACCCCGTGGCTGACTTCGCCAAGGAAGTCATGCAGCTGGCCGTAGCCGGTACGGGCATCCGCCTTTCGGACGGCTCCACCAACATCATCCCCGTGGGTGACAACGTGGAGAACGCCTGGAAGCTGCACGGCCGCCTGGTCCGCCGCTCCCTGGAACGCGGTTACTACCAGGGCTGGGACCTGCACGCCAACCAGCTGCCCAGCCGCTTCGCCGCCACCTACGCTTTCTACCGTGAAGGTCTTCCGGCCGCGGCGGCACGGCTGCGGAACTACGTGGAACGCACCGAGGGCGGCGTCATGGACGAACCGGCCACGGCACGCGCGCTCGCGGCGTTCATCCTGCGGGGCGTCCAGTGCGGCGCGGTCGGTACCGAAGAGGTGCTGGCGCTTGCCGGCGTCGAACTCCCCCGGCTGACCGTCCTGGCACACCCGCGACTCGCCACCACTTCTAAGTAAGGAACTCCTGCATGAGCGACTACTACTACCCCACCGGCGGCCTGCCGCCGCAGACCCACCTGACCACCGAGCGCGCGATCGTCACCGAGGCCTACACGGTCATCCCCAAGGGCGTCATGACGGACATCGTGACAAGCCTGCTGCCGGGCTTCAGTAAGACCCGTTCCTGGATCATCGCCCGCCCGATCTCCGGCTTCGCCACCACCTTTTCCCAGCTGATCGTCGAGGTGGGCCCGGGCGGCGGCGCGCCGAAGGCCGAGTTCGAGGCCGGCGTCGAAGGCGTCATCTTCGTGGTCAAGGGCACCCTGAACCTGGACCTCAAGGGCGAGAAGCACATCATGGAGGAGGGCGGCTACGCCTACCTCGCCGCCGGTGACGAGTGGGGCGTGGAGAACACTTCCGACGACATCGCCACCTTCCACTGGATCCGCAAGGCCTACGACCGCCTGGAAGGCTACGAGGCGAAGTCCTTCGTGACCAACGAGAAGGACGTGGAGGGCACGGCGATGCCGGATACCGACGGCGTCTGGAAGACCCAGCGCTTCGTGCCGTCCGACGACCTGGCACACGACATGCAGGTCAACATCGTGACCTTCCAGCCGGGCGGCGTCATCCCGTTCCCGGAGACCCACGTCATGGAGCACGGCCTGTACGTCCTGGAGGGCAAGGCAATGTACCTCCTCAACAAGGACTGGGTCGAGGTGGAAGCCGGCGACTACATGTGGCTGCGCGCCTTCTGCCCGCAGGCCTGCTACGCCAGCGGTCCGGGCCAGTTCCGGTACCTGCTGTACAAGGACCAGAACCGCCAGATCAAGCTCACCGGCGCACCGCTGCCGGGCTGATCCGCGTTTGCCTTAGGCGCCGCCCAACTGGCTCGCAGTTTGGCCGTTTTGAGCCCAAAACGGCCACAACTGCTAGTTAGTTGGGCGGTTTCGTTTCTCCCCACGGCGCCCGGCCCAGACGGCCCCTGCCCAGAACGCCAGGAGCAGCAGTCCGGCGACGGCGGTCAGGTAGCCGTTTTGCGTCATCGGGCCAACAAGGGCAGCGCCGCTCGTGCTGAACGGGTTATTGGCCAGCGGTGCATAGGCGACCCAGCCGAACTCGAGGGCCTGGGTGCTTCCGATCCAGGCGATCACCACGCCCGTGATGACTACCGCCGCGCCCAGTAAAGGCACGACGACGGCGGCCGCCGCCATTCCGTTATTGCCCGGCTTGCGCGGTTCTTCCGGATTGTTGTTTTCCCCCAAGGATTCCATGCCCGCCAGCGTAGCAGCGGGGTGCGTGCAGGGCCTCTACTCTCCTGGCCCGCCGGCAATCCGGTAGGACTCCTCCAGCAGTTCGCGGAGTTCGACGACGTCGATCCCCGGCAGGCGGACCAGCACAAGTTGCGGGGAACGCTCGTGATGAGGGGTCCAGAAATACGTCTCAGGCTCGATACCCGCTAGCGCCTCGCGTTCCTCGGATTTCACGGTCAGGACCCCGTCCTCCCATATCCGGGCCATCAGCGTCTTGGCGAACCAAGCCGGCCGGCCCCAGCTGGGCCGCTCGCTCACCCCGGGCAATTCGAGGCAGATCCTGCGGACATCGTCTTCGCTGGCCATGCACCTTACTGTGGCACCGCTCCCGCGCCCCGCACAACAGCCCGTCCCCGCCCTGCTAGGGTCACTGTGCATGGATGAAAATTTGGGGAAATTCATCAAAGACTTCGGCGCCTTGGTCCAACTGACCCAGTCCGGAAGGGAAGAGTTTCCGGACGGCAACCAGCTGTTCCAGGCGCTCACAAACCATCTCGGAACCGCCGCGACGGAGTTGTCCGTCGTGGTGGAGGAGATCCAGGCCCACCGCCTCGTGGACGTGGACATCCTGATGGAAGCCGTTGCCGGCAGGGAGCCCGGGCACCGCCTGCTAGGGATCGGCGGCGGAAACCAGCGCAACCACATGTCCCTGAGCGACATCCTCCAGCACTCCCGGATGTACCCGTCGTTTCCGCTGGCCCGGCCGGATTACGCCAACCTGGCCATCGGACCCGACGAGCAGCGCCAGGTGGTCGCACTGGGCCTGTGGCTCTTCAGCTACGACGGCGCACCGCTGGCCGTCCTGCAGCGCGAGGCCAATCCGCAGTACGGCCGGCACACGGCTACGCTGGAGGTCATCGCCGAGGAAGCCGGGACGGCCGCGGCCTTCCTCTCCGAAATCCGCAGCAGCCTGGAGCACAACAGCGTTTTCAAAGGCCAGGTCATCGCCCTGACCATGGGCGACTACGGCCCCACCATGGGCGGGGTCACCTTCATCCGGCGCCCGGAACTGGGCAAACGGGATGTCGTTCTCCCGGACGGGCTGCTGGACCGCGTTGAAGACCACACCCTTGGCATCGCGCGCCAGGCACCGGTCCTCCAGGCGCACGGCCAGCATCTCAAACGGGGACTGCTGCTCTACGGGCCACCGGGCACCGGCAAGACACACACCGTGAGGTACCTGCTGGGCCAAAGTGAAGGCACGACGTCAGTGCTCCTCTCGGGCGGCACCCTCGCCAGGGTTTCCGAAGCGGCGCGGATCGCACGGGCGCTCGCTCCGTCGATCGTGGTGCTCGAGGACTGCGACCTGATCGCCGAGGACCGCAGTTTCGGCCACGGCCCGCAGCCCCTGCTCTTCGAGGTGCTGGACGCCATGGACGGACTGGACAGCGATGCCGACGTCGCCTTCGTCCTCACGACCAACCGGGTGGACATGCTTGAACGCGCCCTGGCACAGCGGCCCGGACGGGTGGACCTCGCCGTCGAGATCCCGCTGCCCTCGGACCATGAACGCGAAAGGCTCCTCGAGCTGTATTCCCCGGGCCTGGGCTTTTCGGAAGCCGCACTCAAGGCGGCGTCGGCCCGCACCGCCGGGACCACGGCGTCGTTCGCCAAGGAACTGGTGCGCCGCGCGGTGGTAGCCGCGGCACTGGCCGGTGAGCCGCCGTCGGACGCCCATCTGGAGGTCGCGGTGGAGCAGCTGATGGCCGATAGTGAGGCACTCACCCGCAGCCTGCTGGGCAGTAACGGACAGGGTCCCGACGACGGCGCCCCGGCGGCATACTTTCCCGGTCCGCCGCCGTTTCCTGGACAGAGTTTTCCTGGACAGAGTTTTCCTGGACGGAGTTTTCCTGGACGGTGAGCAGTTGCTCAGTCCGCAGAATCCTCCGCGGCATCCTCCGGCGAACCACCGGGTCCTGGCGGGGTCCAGCTGAGCTTGACGGTGACGCCGTCGTTGTCCTCGTCGATCTGTAACTGCAGTTCCTCGCCGAAGAGGAACTCGTTCTCGAAGGTCTGTCCGTCAATTCGGGCAGCCTCAAGGAGCCTGTCCATGGCGGTTGCCATGGCCCGGCCCCAATCGTGGGGGTGCTTGCTGGTTGCCTTTTCGAGCGCGGAGTAGCTCGCCATGGATTCAATTGTTCCCCGATGTGGCCGGTTCTGCCAGACCACCGGCCGAACTAGGAGTCCCCTCCCGCGCGATCTCCGATCGGCACGTTGCTGCGGTGGGTCATCCCGCGGTCCAGCTGCATGGCGCTTGTCACCAGCGCAAGATGGCTGAAGGCCTGGGGCATGTTGCCCAGTTGCCGGTGGGCCGCCGGGTCCCATTCCTCGCTGAGGAGTCCCACGTCGTTCCGGAGGGAGAGCAAGCGCTCGAACAGTTCGGTGGCTTCTGCCGCCCGGCCGATACCCAGCAACGCATCCACCAGCCAGAAAGAGCAGGCAAGGAAAACACCTTCCCCTCCAGGCAGTCCGTCGTCGGCCTCCTCGTTGCGATACCGCAGCACGAAACCGTCCACGGTCAGCTCCCTTTCGACGGCCTCGATCGTGCCGATCACCCGCGGATCGTCATACGGCAGGAAGCCCACCTTGGGGATCAGCAGCAGGCTCGCGTCCAGCTCCCGGCTCCCGTAGGACTGCACGAAGGTGTTGCGCCCAGGGTCGAAACCTCGCTCTATGACCTCCCTGTGAATGGTGTCGCGCAGGGCTGCCCAATGCTCCAGCGGACCCGGCAGCCCGTTCTCGCTGATCCCTTTGACCATGCGGTCCACGGCAACCCAGGCCATCACTTTCGAATGCGTGAAGTGGCGCCTCGGTCCGCGCATCTCCCACAATCCGTTATCCGGCTGGATCCAGATTTCTTCGAGATGGCTCATCAGCGCCAGCTGGAGGGGCCAGGAGTCGTCAACCTGCCCGCCGTCGACGGCCAACAGGCTCGCCCTGGTCAAGGAAAGGCAATCCAGCACCTCGCCCCAGACGTCCAGCTGCAGTTGTTCGGCGGCCGCGTTGCCCGTGCGCACGGGCAGCGATCCCTGGTAGCCGGACAACCAGTCAATGCCGCCCTCCGGCAGCCGGCGTTCACCATGCAGCCCGTACATGATCTGCAGGTCCGCGGGGTCGCCGGCCACGGCGCGCAGCAGCCAGTTCCGCCAGGCCGCGGCTTCCTCGGTGTACCCCGCGGCAAGCAGGGACTGCAGCGTCAAGGTGGCATCGCGAAGCCAGCAGTAACGGTAGTCCCAGTTCCTCGGACCGCCGATCTGCTCCGGAAGGGACGTGGTTGGCGCAGCGACGAGCCCGCCCGTAGGCGCGTAGCTAAGCGCCTTCAGCGTGATCAGGGAACGTTCGACGGCGGCGTGGTGCGGACCGGCGTCCGTGCACCGCGCGGACCATTCGGTCCAGAACTGCTCGGTGTCCGACAGTGCGGCAGCGGGGTCGACGAAGCGCGGGCGCGGCAGGTGGCTGGGGGCCCACGTCAGGACGAACGGGACCATTTCACCTTCCTCGACAATGAATTCGCTGACGGTCCGCATGTCCATGCCCTTGAGGGGCGCCGTGGTCCTCAGATAGGCCGCATCCGGGCCTGCGACGGCACCGATGCCGTGCCGATCCCGCCGGACCCACGGAACAACATGCCCGTAGTCGAAGCGAAGGACCAGTTCCCCGCGCATCCGTACAGTGCCCCGGATTCCCTCGACAATGCGGACAATATCGGCAACTTCATCCCGCGGCGGCATGAAGTCGGTCACCCGTACGTGGCCCTCGGAGTTCTCCCATTCGCTTACCAGCACCAGGGTTCCCTTGCGGTAGCTGCGCCTGGTGCAGGCGGCGCCGTCCGCGGGTGCCAGCAGCCAGCGCCCGGCATCCGGCGTATCCAGCAGGGCGGCAAAGCACGCCGGGGAGTCGAAATGCGGCAGGCATAACCAGTCGATCGAGCCTTTGGTGCTGACGAGGGCGGCCGTGTGCAGGTCGCCGATCATGGCGTAGTCCTCTATGCCGACAGCACCGTCGGAAGCCGCCGCGCTGCCGTTCACCGCGCTGCCGTTCACCGCGCTGCCGTTCGCCGCGCTGCCGTTCACCGCGCCGCCGTTCACCGCTTCGTTCCCAGGAAAGATCCGACGGCGGCGATGGCCCGCTCCGTGATCGCCGCCCTGTCTCCGCCGCCGTCCACCTCCACCACGATGCCGCGCTCTGCATACGCGGTCACCACCGGCAGGGTTTCCTCCTGGTACAGCTCCAGTCGACGGCGGATCACCGTGGCGGTGTCATCGCTGCGTCCTTGTTCCCGGGCCCGTTGGAGGAGCCGCTGGACCAGTTCCTCCTCATCGAGGGCCAAGTGCACGACGGCGGCCAACCGTTTCCCCTGTGCCGCCAGCATGGCGTCGAGCGCCTCAAGCTGGGCCACGTTGCGCGGATAGCCGTCCAGCAGGAAGCCGCCGCTGACGTCGTCGTCCGCGAGGCGGCCGGCCACCATCGCATCGGTGAGCCGGTCCGGCACCAGCTCGCCTTTGTCCATGAACGCGCGGGCCTCGGCTCCCAATTCCGTCAGATCCCGCACGTGGGAACGGAAAATTTCGCCCGTGGAAATGGCAAGGATGCCGAAATGGGCGGCAAGATATTCGGCCTGGGTGCCCTTTCCGGAACCGGGCGGGCCGACGATGATCATGCGGGTCATGCCTGAGCCTAGCAACGGGCAAGCCCATTGGCACCTGTCCCGCGGAGCCGGCCGACTTTGACGCCGCCCGGGGGAATTTATCTAAACGCCGGACTAATTACGTGCTAGCACGGAAGCGCAGGCCACCGCCCTGGGAGCACCATTGATTTCGGGCCAGGAACCCTTGGCCCGGAGCGGAGGACCCGCATCGAAGGGACCTCCACTGATTGCCGGAAGGCCGGGGCACACAGCACCGTCCGCGGATGTCCGTTCACCTCCGTACAGCCCGGTTCACATCCCACCCCAGGAGAGAAATGCGCACCAACACCACGTCCCGGCCCAAGCGCGCCCGGATCATCTCAGCACTCGCCCTCACCCTCGGCCTTGCCGGAGCCGGCCTGGCCCTCGGCGCACCCGCCCAGGCCAGCACGCTCTATTCGTGTACGGTCACACCGTTGAAGCCGATCTTCGCGTACATCGACTCAAACGGCGTGAAAGTCCTCGACTACCGGATCACGGCGAGCTGCACGGGCGACCGCTCCCTCTACATCCAGCAGGAGCGCTGGGAGGAAGACGACTGGCCCAACGCCGACGATTACCTGGGCAGCACAAGCTTCAGCCGCTACCTGAGCGCCGGCACCAGCACCACCATCCACAACTACCGCACCCTGGTGGACGGCGAAATCGGCTACGAGGAGGTCTACCAGAAGGTGCGCTTCCAGGTGGGCAGCGGCGGCGTCTGGTCGGGCTACACGGGCTGGGAGAACAGCGCGGTCCTCTCGATCTCGAACTAAAACTCCTACATAAGGACCGGCCCGGTACGCATGGCGTACCGGGCCGGTTCTGCGTTCAACTGGCTCCTCAGCGGCCGCCTGCGGAACGCAGGTAGCTCAGGACCGCCAGGACCCGGCGGTGGTCTTCGGGTTCCGGCCTCAGGTTGAATTTCACGAAGATGCTGCGGATATGCGCTTCCACCGTCCGTTCACCGAGGAACAGGCAACGGCCGATCGCCTGGTTGGTACGCCCCTCGGCCATCAGCTCAAGCACGTCCCGCTCCCGGCTGCTCAGTTCCTCGCCTTGCCGGGCCTCCTGCGGGCGCGAAACCAGGCGGGACACCAGATCGGGGTCGACGGCGGTGCCCCCGGCAGCCACCCTTCGCAAGGCGTCCATGAAGTCCTCGATGTCCGAGACGCGCTCCTTCAAGAGGTAGCCGAGGCCCCGTGCACCATCAAGACCGGCATCGGGACCGGCGCCGTCCGCTCCCCCGGCGAACAAGGACATCGCGTTCTCGGTTTCCACGTACTGGGACAGCAGAAGCACCCCGGTTTCGGGGTGTCTTCGCCGGATTTCCCTGGCGGCTTCGATCCCTTCCGTGGCATAGCCAGGCGGCATGCGGATGTCCACGACGGCGGCATCCGGACGTTCCCGGTCGACGCAGCTGAGCAGCTCAGCGGCGTCGCAGGCTTCGCACACCACGGTCATGCCTTCGGCCTGCAGCAGTGCCGCCAGCCCCCTGCGCAGCAGTGCGGAATCGTCCGCGATGGCAATCCGCAAGGTCATGGCAGGCCTCCGTCATTCACGGCCGGCGAGGGCCCCGGAACCGGCGCAGTGTCCGCGGCGAACGGCAGCACAGCCGTGACGGTGGTGCCCCGCCCCGGCGCGCTGACGACGTCGAGGGTGCCGCCCAGCGCCGCCGCACGGTCCGCGAGTCCCATCAATCCGCCGTCGGGCCCGGGAGCGGCCCCTCCCCTTCCGTTGTCTTCGACCGCCACGGTCAGCCGGTCCGCCGTGCCGGTGGCGCGGGCGCGGATCAAGGTTGCTCCGGCATGCTTGGCCGTGTTGGTCACGGCCTCGGCGCAGATGAAGTACGCGGCAAGTTCCACCGCTGGCGGCACGGAAGCGGCAAGCTCTACCCGGACGTCCATGGGCACGGGGGTGCGTTCAGCGAGGGCGGTCAAGGATCCGGCGAGGCCGCGTTCGCGCAGGGACGGCGGATAGACCCCGCGGGCCAGCTCCCGGAGCTCGGCCAGCGCCGTGTTGAGTTCAGCGGCCGCGCGCCCGATCAACTCCCGGACGTCGGCGTCGGCAGCCAGCCGCCTGGCCCGGGCAAGTTCCATGGCGACGGCCACCAGCCGCTGCTGGGCGCCGTCGTGCAGGTCGCGTTCGAGCTGCCGGCGGCGGGCATCCCCGGCAGTGACGATGCGTTCGCGGGAGCGGCGCACTTCGATCAGCTGTTCGCGCAGCTGCTGCTCCATGCTGCGGTTCTCCAAAGTAAGGGACGTGGCGCTGCGCACCGCTTCGAGCAGGCGGGGCTGGTCGCGGAGCGCCTGGTCGAACACCAGCGCACCCACCGGGCTGCCCTTGCGTTCCAGGACCATGGCAGCGCGCCCGCTGTGTTCCTCCGGCAGCTCGCGGGACCTGCCGTGCCCGTCGACGAAGCCGGGCTCTCCGGGGGACCACTGCCACAGTTCCAGGCTCGGGTCCCGGACCGTTTTCCGCAGCGCTTGGGTGAGCCGGTCGTTGAGCGGAGCCGCGCCGATCTCCACCATGAGTTCGCCGAGGGAACCGCGGGCGAAGCGGTAGCGCCACAAGCCCAGCAGGACAGCCAGCGGGACCAGCGCCGTCGCCGGGTATTGCCACAGGAGCGCCTCGGATGCCTGCGCGCCGGAGAACTGGACGACGGCGGCGGCACCCCAGATGGTTGCCGCGGTTTTGAGAACCAGGGCGAAGCCGAGGGGGAGGAAAGAGCTTCGGTACGCTGCCGTGCCGGCGTACCAGCGCATCCCCAGGAGCAGCAGGATGCCCAACCCCGCGCAGATCTGCACCACCCGGGCGGCGTTGCCGATGGCCGTGGTAAGCCCGAGGTCGTCCCGCAGCAGGAACAGGTTCTGCGAAGTCGATTCTCCCGCGGCAACATGCAGCCGCGGATCGAAAAATGCCCAGTTGGCCACGGCGATGGCCAGCCAGAGGGAGAAGAAGAAGCCCACGGCCGCTTTCTGGAGCCGGGTCTTGAGCTTGCCCGTAGGGAAACTGAGCGCCAGCTGCAGCAGCGGCGGCTGGTACATCAAGGTGAGGGTCACCCCGATCGTGAAGGCCAGGGGATCGCTGGAGCGGCGCAGCCCAGCGGCCAGCCAAAGCCAGCCCGCAAGGACCAGGAGGAAGCCGGGACCGGCGTTCGGCTGGCTCCGCCACGCGGCCACACCCGAAAGGACCAGCCCCAGCCCCACGGCCAGGAACATCGCGAATTCGAGGAGGCTGAAAGGAACCCTGTCCGCGATTCCGCCCAGGTGCACAACCCCTTGGGCATTGAGCAGCCCGAGAGTCCGGGCCGGGTCATGCAGTGCGGGCGGCGACCAGTCAACCGCCAGCAGCACGACGACGGCGAGGCCGGCGGTCACCGCCAGCACCAGCGCCGCCTGCCGTGGAGTCACCGCGTCTCCCCCATGCGCCACGGCTTAAGATTCCCACGCCGGAGGGCGGCGGGCTACAGGAAATTCAGCGGCAGTTCGGGGCGGAGCCCGGAAGCGGCGTCAGTCTTCGCGCTGGAGCCGGGCAAGCGCGATGCGGCGCAGCTCGGCAAGGTTCTTCAGCAGCGGCTCGGCGATTCCGGCGTCGTGCGTTCCGCGGTAACGGCGGTTGATGTCCAGCAGGGAAAAGGCCACGGCCACCGGCGAGAGCACCACGGCGGCATAGATGAAGATCATCCAGGACAGCACCGTCAGGGGCGACTGGCCGCCGCTGAGCCAGCTCAGTCCGCCCAGCAAACCCACCGTCCAGAACAGCAGGACTCCGCCAAGCACAACCCCTGCAGGGAAGTACTCGCTCCGCACCACACGCATCAGCTTTTCCATCAGCCGAACCCCATCTCCAACACCCGGATTTCACAACAACCAACACAAGTATGCAGCCGCCAAATCGCCGTTTCAGCCGTTTTCAGGCAGAGGTGATGAAGCTAACTCCGCGACCTCCGGACAGGCCGAAACCGGCATCCCCGGCAGCCTCCCGGACGGTCCCCGGAGCGGTCTCCCACAGCCTCCCGGAACGGCAGATATTGTGAGCCACCTCACCGTGGGGTACTCTTTTCTTGAACCGCATATCGTACAAACGTTCGTCATGCGAACATTGCAAGCAAGAAATGACCCTAACACCGTCTTTCAGCGCGGAAGGACTCCCGGAATGACCAATCTCGCAAGCGGCCCTGCCGTTTCGGCAAACGAGCGCCAACTCAAGCGGGCCAGGAAGGCGGCCCTCGCCGCGTTCCTGGGTGGCGCCCTCGAGTACTACGACTTCTTCATCTACGCCACCGCGGCATCGCTGGTCTTCTCGAAGATCTTCTTCCCGGCTGGTGATGAAACCATCGCCCTGTTGGCGTCCTTCGCCACGTTCGGCGTCGCCTATGTGGCCCGGCCCTTCGGCGCGGTTGTATTCGGCCACCTGGGCGACAAGATCGGCCGCAAGAACACGCTGGTCCTGACCCTGGTGCTCATGGGATCCGCCACTTTCCTGATCGGTGCGCTGCCCGACTTCAATGCTGTCGGCTACTGGGCGCCGGCATTGCTCGTGCTCCTGCGCCTCATGCAGGGCCTGTCCGCGGGCGCCGAAACCGCCGGCGCCTCGGCACTGTCCACCGAGGAGGCCCCCGAAGGCCGCCGCGGCTTCTTCGCCAGCTTCGCCATGAGCGGGATCTCCGCGGGCATCGTGCTCGCCTCCCTTGCCTTCCTGCCTGTGGCCGCCATGGGCGAAGCCGAGCGCCTCGCCTGGGGCTGGCGCATCCCGTTCTGGCTGTCCCTCGTGGTGCTGGTGGTCGCCTACCTGGTGCGCCGCTCCCTCGAGGAACCGGAGGTCTTCGAGGAGAAGCACGACCACGGCGAGCTGGTGAAGCTGCCGTTCACCAAGATGTTCCAGACGCACCCGGCACAGTTCTTCCAGGTGGCCCTGATGTCCTTCGAAACGGTGACGAACACCTTCATGCAGTCCTTTGGCCTGGCCTATGCCGTGTCGGTCGGTGTCCCGGCGGCCACCATGCTGTGGGTGAGCATCCTCGGCAACGTGATCGCCATTGCCTCGCAGCCCCTCTTCGCGCGGCTTTCCGACCGCTTCGGCCGGCGTCCTGTCTTCATCGGCGGCGTGCTCGGTTCCGGTGCCATGATCTTCGTGTATTTCTCGGTGATCTCCACAGCGAACATCCCCATGATCTTCCTGGCCAGCACCCTGATCACCGCCGGCACGTACTCGATGTCCAACGCCATCTACCCGGCCTGGTTCTCCGAGCTCTTCAACGTGAAGGTCCGTTACTCCGGCATGGCCATCGGGCTGCAGATCGGCATCCTCTGCGCCGGCTTCACTCCCCTCCTGGGCGCGACGCTGGTCGGCGCGGTGAAGGCCAACTGGGGACCAGCCGCCTGGATTGTGGCCGCTTCCTCGCTGCTGGCGGTGGCCGGTGCGCTGTGGGCACGGGAAACGAACAAGACCCCGCTGCGCCAGTTGGGCAACCCGGTTCCGTAAGCTAGCGGCCCCGCGGCCTTCGCCGCCACCATGGGCTGGCTGGCGGGGGCTCCGGGGGCGGCTGCGCAGCGGCGGCGGCTGCCCGGCGGGCGCGCCAGCGATCCAGTTCGACGGCGACCTCCCGGGTCTTGGTGATCACGGGAGGTCCGCCCTGGAGCTGGCGGCGGGCATTGACCACCCGGGCGTTGAAGTCCTCCAGGACGGCCCGCACCCGTTCCTCGGTGGATTGTTCATCCAGCACGGCATCAAGACCGGCGTCTTCGCTGCGCAGCAGGATTGCCTCCGGGCCGAGGCCGCTGAGGTGCTCGCGCTGGATGAGGCCCTTGACCCACCAGTCCGGGTCGTAGCTATCGCCGAGGCCCGGAATCGGCTTGCCGGCGTACTTGAGGTTGTCGAACTTGCCGTGCGCCATGGCATCGCGCACCAGATAGTCGGCGCGCGAGGCACTGTCGACCTTACGGCGCTTTTCCTGGAGCTCGTCGTCGGCTGCGGCAGCGGCGGTTTCCTCCGGCGTGAGTCTTCCGGAATACCGGGCCGCCCGCAGTTCCGCCGCCCGTTCCAGCCGCCGCCTGGCGCCCCGGTCCCTGGCGTCCTCGTCCATAACCACAGGGTACTGCGGCCCCTTAATCCCTTAAAGACAGACGACGACGGCGGGAGTCTCCCGCCGTCGTCGGCTGCTGTTTGCGCTTAGGCGCCTGATTATTCGGCGAGGATGGCGTCGATCTGGCCCATCGCCTCGTTCATGCCCTCTTCCATGCCCATTTGGAGCATGGTGGCCATCTGTTCTTCGGATTCGAAGGTGGACTGGACGGTCATCCGGGTGCGCCCGCCCAGGTCCTCCAGGGTGACGACGGCGTGGCCTGCACCTATTTCGGCCACGGGCTCGCCGTTGTCGTCGGCAAAGCCGTCATCGAATTCAAGGCGGTCCGGTGCCTCGACGGATGTGAAGCGCCACCAGCCACGGGGCTTGTCGCCGTCGGGGCCGGTCATGTAATACGCTGCGGTCCCGCCGGGCTGGAAATCGAACTGCTCGAACGTGGCCGGATAGCTGGGTGGGCCCCACCAGCGCTCAAGCTGGCGCGGATCTTCCCAGATCTGCCACACGCGTTTGACGTCGGCGTCGAACTCGGCAACGAGCGTGAGGCTAAGCGCCTCGGGATTCTTGGTGGAACTGATGACAGTCATTACTGAACCCTTCCGTTCTACTTCGGTTGTTCTCCGAGGATGTCTGCGATCCGGGCCGCGCGCTGCCGCCAGATCTCCTCATACTCATCAAGCAGCCGGCGGACATTCTGCAGTCCTTCGTGATTGCCCCGCACGATCTGCTCCCTTCCGCGCTTCTCCTTGCTGACCAGGGAGGCACGCTCCAGTACCGCCACATGCTTCTGTACGGCGGCAAAACTCATGGCGTAAAGCGCAGCGAGACCGGACACCGAGTACTCCCCCAGCGTCACCCGGCGCACGATGTCCCGGCGGGTGGGATCCGCAAGCGCCTGGAACAGGCGGTCGATCCCGGCGTCATCCAACTGATCTACAACCATTTGGTTGTAGAATATGACAGGCGCCGGGATGTGTCAATGATTTCCCGCGGCTCGTCCTGCGGCCTTGAAGCCAGGCGGCAGTGCTGGCGAAAATGCCGGGCCAAACGCAGCACACCTGATGAAATTTGAGCCTGTGATCAACGTTTCAACCGGTATTTGGCCCGCACCACTGAGGCCGCGTAAGGCCGCCGGAGCTTGATCCGGAGGATAATTTGGTGCCATGACTTATCGCTACGAGGTGGACGTCCTGCACCTCCTGGTCTCGCCGGGGCACGCCTATTTCGGCCGGGCCAAGGACGGGGCCGCCGAGGTCCCCGCCACCGACGCCGCGCAGGTGGAGCTGGTGGCAGGCAAGGGAATCGTGGGCGACCGCTTCTTCGGCAAGGCCGCGCACATGGACGCGGCGGTCACACTCTTCGCCGTTGAAGCCCTCGAGTCCATCGCCGCGGAACTCGGCACCGGCCCCCTGGACCCCCTGCTGACCCGCCGCAACGTCTTCCTGCGCGGTGCCGAGCTGGCGCCCCTGCTCGGCCACGACTTCGTCCTGGAGTCCGGCGGGGAACAGGTGGGCCTGCATGCCGGGCGGCCTGCGCATCCCTGCGCGTGGATGGACCGGATGCTCGCACCGGGCGCCCACAAGGCGATGCGCGGGCGCGGCGGCATCCGGTGCCGGGTCCTGTCCGGCGGCGTCCTGCACCGCGGCCCGGCCGTGCTGCTCAGCCCCGTGCCGCTGGACCCCGGACGCGCCGGCGAGGCGACAGTCCTGCGGCCTTCGCGGCTGCCCTGAGGCCTGAACCTGTGCGCAATGGCGGCCGAGCCGCGAAGACATGCTGCGGTGGCCAGGGGGAGCTCCAACCGAGGCCACCACAGCAGAGCAGCTATCGTGCTGCGTTCTGAGGCAGCCAATCCTCGAATCGGGTCGCGAAGATCTGAGCGTTATCGCCGGGGAGGAGCTCGCGCTCGGTCAGCCGCACAAAATTGTAGTAGCGGGCTTCGGGGTCTGAGATGACTTCGCGTGGATCATTGTGGAAACTCAGGGCCTTGCGGACGAGTTCGTCGAGACCAAACTGGTCCGGACCTGCAATCTCGAGGATGCCGTTCAGCGGCTCACCCCCGGCAGCATGCCCAACTGCGCTCGCGACATCGTCTGCCGAGATCGGCTGGATGAGCGCCGGCGACATGCGAATGGTGTTGCCCACGGCGCCGGTTTCAGCGATGCTCCCTACGAACTCGAAGAATTGGGTCGCGTGGACGATCGTGTAAGGGATGCCCGATTCCTTGATCAGCTTCTCCTGGACGCTTTTCGCCCGGAAGTACCCGCTCTCCAACAGGCGGTCGGTTCCAACGACCGACAGTGCAACATGGTGTCCGACGCCGGCGACGGCTTCGGCCGCCAGAATGTTGCTGGTCGAGGTCCTGAAGAAGTCCATCACAGCTTCGTCTTCCCATGCTGGCGAGTTCGAGGCATCCACCACCACCTGCGCACCCACAAGAACCTCGGCGAGTCCTTCACCGGTAAGGGTGTTGACTCCTGAGTTGGGGGAGGCGGCAACCGCCTCATGTCCATGCTCGGATAATTTTCCAATGAGCTTTGAGCCGATCAGTCCCGTGCCGCCGATTACTACGATCTTCATGATGAGCCTTTCAACCTATGCCCGAGGCGCTGAATGCCTCCGGTCATCAGCTAAGACCGGACAACCCCGCGTTTTGTGACACGGCCTGCGAATATTGGCTCCTGGTCTAAGGGGTAATTCCGCCGAGCTTTTCCGGATTCATCATCCACAGCACCTGGTCGATTCCCTGCTGTGACACGGCGACCGTCACGACGGCGAACGGGAACCCCTCGTCTTTGCGTGCGAGCACCATGGATGCCTGGCCGTTCGCCTGTACTTGGCTAACCGTAACGCCGGCCCAGAACCGGTCTGCAAAGGCACGTATGTACTTCGCCACCCGCTCCCTGCCGAGAACAGGAATCCGGGATGCCCGCACAATTCCGCCACCGTCGGAGTAGCTGACAACGTCTGCCGAGAAGAGTTGCTCCAGTGTCGAGAGGTCGCCGGTCCGCGCGGCCGCCATGAAGGCTTCCAGCAGCCGTTGCTGTTCCTGCGCAGCAACGGGCTTACGCCGCTCAGTCCTAATATGCTTCCGGGCACGGCTGACGAGTTGGCGAGCCGTCGCTTCCGTGGCCTGGATGATTTCGGCGATCTGCTGATACGGGTAGTCGAATGCCTCACGCAAAACGTATGCGGCGCGTTCGGTCGGCGATAGCTTCTCCAGAATGAGCAATACAGCGAACTCCAGCGCCTCAGCCCGCTCCGCACCCAGCGCCGGGTCCTGGCTGGTGTCCACCGGCTCGGGAAGCCATGGACCGACGTAGGTTTCATGCCGCGCTCGAGCCGTTTGCGCCATATTGATCGCGATCCGGGTCGTCGTCGTTGCGAGGAACGCTGCCGGGTTACGAACGGCGTTGCGACTGTCGTAGCCCTGCCACCGAAGCCAGACATCCTGGACGATGTCTTCGGCGTCGCTGACACTGCCGAGCATGCGGTAGGCGATGCCGAACAGCCTTGGTCGCACCCCGTTGAAGACAGCAGCTGCAGTGCCGAGATCCTGCCCGGCGGCAGGATCCGTGGCTGCCAACTGTGATTCTTTCTTAGCTGTCATGGTGTTCTCCGCACTCCCCACCCCGCATGCTATCCCGGGAAGCGCGTTCTCCAGCGCTCGGGCCTACCCGCGCTCGGCGATCTCCTTCACGCTAGCCACGAGGCTGTCCCACATCCCCTTGGAGTGCTCCGCTTCCTCGGCACTGGCGTTGTTGTCCTGCGAAAGGGTCAGCTTCGTTCCGCCGCCCTCGTCCTCCAGTGTCCAGGTGAGCGTGTGGTAGTTCTCCGGCTTGTCCTCCTGGCCGCTCAGCGGACTGAAATGGGTCATGACCAGCCGGTTCCCGGGGTCGAATTCGAGGATCCTGCCACGGTCCGCGTACTCCTTGCCTTCCCATTCGCCCCGCCAGGTGATGCTGCCGCCAAGCGACCAGTCGGTCTCCACATCCGCACCGAACATGAATTCCTTGATCGCTGCGGGGTCCGTGAGGACGGCCCAGACCCGGTCTGCGGGTGCCGCTATGGTGATGTCCGATGTCGCCACATAGTTCTCACTCATGGCCCCGACCCTACCCCGGAGCCGGAGCAGCCGTAAGCCTTGAGTGTGAGCAGGATCACGCGCCCCTGTGATCCAGTCGATTGAGCCGCCCGGGCGCCGCCGTGCACCATGGAAAAGTTGGCCTGGATCCTGATCCGGGCCCCCGGCTCCGCACTGGCGCGTGGCCGGGCAACCGAATTCATGATTGGAAGCCGAACAATGACGTTTGAAACTGCCGAATCCGTCACCCTCAAGATCTGGGACCGCACCGCCGTGCACCACACACTCGACGCCTTGATCAGCGAGCTCTCGGTCCGCCACAACACCTGCACCAGCAAGATCGCCGTCACTGCCAGCGGCCCGAACACCTTCACGGTCGCCGTCCCGGCTTCCTAAACAGCGCTCCGAGGGCCCCGGTATAAGCGTCGTCCCGAGGGCCCCGACGCGAGCTTGCGAGCGTTGGGAAGGGACCAACGCGCGGCGGGAGGTTACCTCCCGCCGTCGCTCGCGTTAAGGGCTCCCTCAGACTTCCGCCGCCGGGGCCGCGAACTGGGCCTCGTACAGCCGCGCGTAGGCGCCGCCCGCGGCGAGCAGCTCCGCGTGGTTTCCCTGCTCCACGATCTGCCCGGTCTCCATGACCAGGATGAGGTCGGCGTCGCGGATGGTGGAGAGGCGGTGCGCGATCACGAAGCTGGTGCGCTCGGAGCGCAGGGCCCGCATCGCGTTCTGCACCAGGACCTCGGTACGGGTGTCCACAGAGCTCGTGGCTTCGTCCAGGATCAGCACGGACGGCCGGGCGAGGAAGGCCCGGGCTATGGTGAGCAGCTGCTTCTCGCCGGCGGAGATGTTGCCGCCTTCGTCGTCGAGCACGGTGTCGTAGCCCTCGGGCAGGGAGTGCACAAAGCGGTCCACGTAGGCGGCGCCGGCCGCTTCCATGATCTCGTCCTCGGACGCGGCGGGCCTGCCATAGGCGATGTTGTCCCGGATGGTGCCGCCGAACAGCCAGGTGTCCTGCAACACCATGCCCATCCGCCCGCGTACGTCGTCCCGGCGCATCGAGGCGATGTCCACGCCATCGAGCGTGATGCGGCCGGCGTCGAGCTCGTAGAAGCGCATCATGAGGTTCACCAGGGTGGTCTTGCCCGCCCCGGTGGGTCCCACGATCGCGATGCTCTGCCCCGGCTCAGCCACCAGGCTCAGGTCCTTGATCAGCGGCTTGTCCGGTGAGTAGGAGAAGGAGACGTTCTCGAACACGAGCCGGCCGCGCGCTGTTGTCGGGGACGCGGCAGGCGCGGGATCGGGTGCCTGTTCCTCGGTGTCCAGCAGCTCGAACACGCGCTCGGCGGAGGCGACGCCGGACTGCAGCAGGTTCGCCATGGACCCCAGTTGCGCCAGGGGCTGGGTGAACTGGCGGGAGTACTGGATGAACGCCTGGACGTCGCCGAGCTGCATGGCTCCGGCGGCCACCTGCAAGCCGCCCACCACCGCGATTCCCACGTAGACCAGGTTCCCGATGAAGGTCAGGGCCGGCATGATCAGGCCACTGATGAACTGGGCACCGAAGCTCGCGGCGAACAGCTCAGCGTTCTTCTCCCGGAAAATCTGCTCCACTTCGCGCTGCCGGCCGAAGACCTTCACCAACGCGTGTCCCGTGTAGCTTTCCTCGATCTGCCCGTTGAGTTCGCCGGTGTTTTTCCATTGGGCCACGAAGAGTTTCTGCGAGCGCTTGGCGATCAGGATGGTGGTCACAAGCGTCAGCGGCACCGTGACCAGGGTGAGCAGCGCCAGCAAGGGCGAGAGCAGCGTCATCATGAAGATCACGCCCACCACGGTCAGCAGGGAGGTGACCGCTTGGCTGATGGACTGCTGCAGGCTCTGTGAAATGTTGTCGACGTCGTTCGTGACCCGGCTGAGCAGTTCACCTCGCTTCACGGAATCGAAGTAGCGCAGCGGGAGCCGGTTGATTTTCGCTTCGATCTCTTCGCGCAGGCGGTAGATGGTGCGCTGGACGACGCCGTTGAGGATGTACGCCTGCATCCAGCCGAATGCCGAGGCCAGCACATAGAGCACGAGCACCCAGAGCAGCACCGAGGACAGCGCCGTGAAATCGATGCCCTGGCCCGGCGTCAGCTTCATGGGGCCGAGCATGTCCGCCCTGGCGCCCTGCCCTGAGGCCCGCAGCCCCTCGATGAGCTGTTCCTTGCTTACGCCGGGAGGCAGGTTCTTGGACACGACGCCGGCAAAGATCAGGTTGGTGCCTTCGCCCAGCAGCCTTGGCCCGATCACCTGGAGCGCAACGCTCGCCACGGACAAGGCCAGAACCAGCACGAGCCACAGGCGCTCCGGCTGCAGGGTGCCCAGGAGCCGTTTGGCGGACGGCAGGAAGTTCAGGGCCTTCTCGGCCGGGATGTTCATTCCGGCGAAGGGGCCGCCGCGTCCGGGTCCCATCATCGGCCGTTGCGGCCGGCCCTGGCTGGAACTCTCAACCCTCGTGGTGCTCATGCCGCCTCCTCCGCCGAGAGCTGGGAGGAGACGATCTCACGGTACGTTTCGGACGTCTCCAGAAGCGAATGGTGGTTGCCGCGCCCCACGATCCTGCCGTCGTCGAGCACCAGGATCTGCTCGGCGTCGATGATGCTTGAGACGCGCTGGGCGACGATCACGAGGGTGGCTCCGGCGGTGCTGCGCTTGAGCGCCTGGCGGAGCCGGGCATCGGTGGCGGTGTCCAGGGACGAGAAGGAGTCGTCGAAAATGTAGAGTCCCGGCTGCTTCACCAGCGCCCGGGCGATCGCAAGCCGCTGCCGCTGCCCTCCGGACAGGTTGGTGCCGCCCTGCGACACGGGCGCGTCCAGGCCCCCGTCCATCTCCTCGACGAAGTCGCGCGCTTGGGCGATGGCGAGCGCGGCCCAGAGCTCGTCCTCTTCGGCGTCCGGTTTTCCGTACAGCAGGTTGCTGCGCACCGTACCCGAAAACAGATAGGGCTTCTGCGGGACAAGCCCGATGTGGCCCCACAGGAGGTCCGGATGCAGATCGCGGACATCGACGCCGTCCAGGCGCACCGAGCCGCTCCCGGCGTCGAACAACCTGGGCAGCAGGTTCACCAGGGTGGTCTTGCCCGCGCCGGTGCTGCCGATGATCGCCGTCGTCTGCCCCGCAAGGGCGGTAAAACTGATGCCCTCCAGCACCGGCTGCTCGGCACCCGGGTAGGAGAATCCGACGTCGAGCAGTTCCAGTTCGCCGCGGCCGGCACTGCTGAGCACCGGGTCCAGCGGCGGCCGCACGCTCGACTCGGTCCGCAGCACCTCTCCGATCCGGTCTGCAGACACCGCGGCCCGCGGAATCATTACTGCCATGAACGTGGCCATCATGACGGACATCAGGATCTGCATGAGGTAGCTGAGGAAGGCGATGAGGGTGCCCACCTGCATGGAGCCGTCTTCGATCCGGAAGGCGCCGAACCAAATCACGGCCACGCTGGAGATATTCAGGACGAGGATCACCACGGGGAACATGAGCGCCATGAGCCGGCCGGCCCGCAGCGCCATCTCGGTGACGCCCGCGTTCGCGGCGGCGAAGCGTTCGGTCTCCATGCCTTCGCGGACGAAGGCCCGCACCACGCGGATGCCGGCCAGCTGTTCGCGCAGCACCCGGTTGACGGTGTCGATCCGGGTCTGCATCTTGCGGAACAGCGGCACCATCCGCGAGACGATCAATCCGACCGCGATCAGGAGCACGGGAACGGCGACGGCGATGAGCCAGGACAGCTGGGCGTCCTGCCTGATTGCCATGACCACTCCGCCGATGCTGAGGATCGGGGCTGCCACCAGGAGCGTGCAGGTCATGAGGACCAGCTGCTGGACCTGCTGGACGTCATTGGTGGTCCGCGTAATGAGCGAAGGGGCTCCGAAATAGGCCACCTCCTGCTCCGAGAATTCCCCGACCCGGGCGAAGATCGCATTGCGCACGTCCCTGCCAAGTGACATGGCGGCCTTGGCGCCGAAATAGACCGCGGTGATCGCACACCCGATCTGCAGCAGGGTGATGAGCAGCATCCAGCTGCCGGTACCCAGGATGTAGCCGGTGTCCCCCGTGGCCACACCGTGGTCGATGATGTCGGCGTTGAGCGTGGGCAAGTAGAGGGAGGCTATTGATTGGGCCAGCTGGAACACCACTACGGCGATCAGCAGCCGTTGATGCGGCCGCAGGTACTGAACCAAGAGTTTCCAGAGCATCCGTATTCCGCTCGATTCCGCTCGCCGAAGTGATCCTGCAAGTCAGTTTACGGCTGGTTGCTGTGGGCAACTAGAGGGAATTCCTGCGGCTGCCTGCACCCACCCCTCTTCAAGCAACGCGGGGTGCCCCCCGCAGCGGGCCAGGGCCTGGGCCCGGCGTCGTGAGTGGTGAGCACTGTCGTCGCGGGCTGCCACGGTTCCGGTTCGAGGGCTACGTCGCTTCCCCAGGCCGCCGGCTAAAGGCCGGGCTTCAAGATCTCGAGCTGGGACGACCAGGAATATGGCTAAGAATAGATTTGGAGAAGCCACCATCGACGCAGATGTCCTGTCCGGTGACATAAGCCGATAGAGGGCTTACAAGGAATTCGATTACATTCGCGATGTCCACGGGGTCGCCGATCCTTGACAGCGGGATGATATCCTCCCTTGCTTTCTTGATCTTGGCATCGGCATACATCTTCTCAGTCATCCTCGTATGAGTCATACCCGGGGATACCACGTTTACACGAATTCCGTCAGGCGCCCATTCCAACGCCAGCGTTTGCGCCAGCATTGTCAATGCAGCCTTGCTCGGGCTGTAGGCGCCTGATCCGGCATGTGGTAGCTGGCCTGACATTGAAGACGTAAAACAGGCGGAACCGCGGCTATGCCTCAAATGCGGGTAGCTTGCTTTGGCAAGAAGCCACGCGCCACGGAGGTTAACGGAGAACATGCTGTCCCAGTCCTCAAGGGAAAGGTCACAGATGGCGCCAGGGCTAGCGATTCCGGCATTCGCTACCAATGCATCCAGGCCGCCAAATTCGGCTACCGCATCTTCAACCAACCGACTTGGCACATCGGGATCCCCGAGGTCGCCCGCCAATGCGATGGCGGTACCTCCCATTGACTGGATTGAACGAACAACTTGATCTTGGCTACCGTTCGATTCGTGTCCACATACGGCAATCATCGGGTGCACGCCCCGAGCAAGAGCTGCCTCTGCGAGTCTCAGGGATGTCGACGCTCCTATGCCGCTACTTCCGCCACTGACCAAAGCCCTCATCACACACACACTTTCTAACAGGGATTCGGATGTAACCCGATTCCATTCTTCTTTAGCAGCCATTGGCTGATGCGCCGCGCTCCCAGTCGCTGGATCTAGCTTCCCAGTTCCCAGCCTTGATTCTTGAGGTCCTGCATCGCCTTCTCAAATTCGTGTACAGGGTTCTCTTCGCGAATGATCTCAAGGACGACGTTATTGACTCCGCATGTTTCTTTGACAGCATTGCCCAATCCGTTCCAGTCGATCACTCCAGTGCCGATTGGATCGTGCCCCCAGGTTTCAGTGCCGGTATCGGAAATATGCACCAGTCCAATTGATTCGCGGTTGGAGAGCAAGCCATCTACGGGATCCTCTCCAATGTAAGCAGCATTCGCGACGTCGTACACGATCTTGAGAGAATCGTCGTTAATGGTATTTACGACTCCTACCAGATCTCGGATCGTAGGGGTGAAGCAGTAAGGAGTGTTTTCGAAAAGGAGTCGTACGCCGGCCTGCTTGGCCAGTGGAATCAGATTCTCCAGACTCTCGTACAACCACCCGTAAGTCTTTTCGAGTGAGGGCGAGATCATTGGGCGTCTGGTGCCGGGGGATATCACAACATCGGGAACGTCCCAAGCTACAGCCAGATCAATAACTGATTTGATGTGTTCGACACTTTTGCGGCGCATGTTGGCGCCAGGGCTGGCCAGATTGATGTCATATCCGCCGGCGTTCAGCGACCTGATTTTGGCGCCGTATTCATTGAGCCTTGCATGAGTTGCCGAACGCTCCGAGGTGGAGATCTCATCCGGCCAACAGTGTGGAGAGCTGATTGGAACTTCAAAAGTTCTATATCCGTGATCGACCAACTCGGCGATTGCTTCAATCGCCGCCGATGACCAGAGATAGGAAAATGTATTAATAATCATTTCGTTCATTTAAAGGCATCCTCTCAGTTCTGCGCATGGAGAAAAACCGTTTCATTCGTAGCGCAATTTTGAAGTTCGATCTGTGCAGGGGATCGCACCCTTGGCGGCTCGACGAGACCTGGGCAGGACACGCCCGTTCTTGTCTTGTCGAGCCGCCGCAACTTCCTAGGACAAGCGTGCCTACTGGGAACGCTTCGCGTCGTCGGTGGCCGAGCTCAGAAGCAGGTGCTCGCCTTCGATTACCTCGTGGTCGGCTGGAGCAACTGTGACGCGGCCGGCCCGGCTGCCTGTCTCAGGCAGCGTGAAGTAGACGACGAGGCAGAGAGCAACGACGACAATCATGTAGACCGCGACGAGCATTGGCTGTCCGGCGCCCACGAACGCGGCGGCGATAAGCGGCGCGGTGCCGCCGAAGACGGCAATCACGATTTGGTGTGCGAAGCCGATGCCAGATACCCGGACGGATGCCGGGAACAGTTCTGCCTGGATGGTCGGGTAGACGGCCTGCCAGATACCGAGGACCACCCACCCGGAGGCCGACACCAGAACGTAAACGCCGAAGCCTGGCTGGTTCAGCAGCAGGAGCAAAGGGTAGAAGAGGACGATCATGCCTATGGCGCCGACGATTGGAAAGATTTTGCGCCGGCCGAGCCGATCAGAGAGCGCCCCGCAGACCGGCACGATGACAACGAGCAAGGCCAGCCCGATAACGTTCCCGGTCAGGGTGGAGGCCAGGTCCCGGCCTGTGGTCAGCTTGGCGTAGGTGGGAAGGAAGGTGGCCCAGGTGTAGTAGGCCACGGCCGGGGCAGAGAGTGCTGCTGCCTGCAGCAGCGCCTTTGGATGTTCCCGAAGCAGGTCAATCAGGCGGGCCGCGGCGGACTTTTGATCTACGAGGGCAGTTGCCTCAAACTCGGGGGTCTCTTCTGCCCGGGCCCTCAGGATCAGGCCGACGACGCCGAGGAGGCCGCCCGCGACGAACGGGATGCGCCAACCCCAGGCGGCAAGGTCCGCTGGAGCAAAGGCTGATGTCACCATTGCCGCGGCGCCGGTCGCTGCAAGGGTCGCGAGACCGCTGGCGGTATTGGAAAATGAACCGAACAAGCCCCTCCGGTTCGCGGGAGCGTGTTCGACCATGAATGCGATGGCGCTCTGCGCCTCACTGCCGGCGGAGATTCCCTGGAGGATGCGCGCAACCAGGAAAAGAATCGGTGCTGCATAGCCGATGGTCGCAAATGAAGGCGTGAGGCCGATGATCAGAGCACCGAGCGCCATTCCGGAGATGGACAGAGTCAGGATGAGCCTTCGGCCGAAAAGGTCGGCCAGCGGAGAGATGATGACTCCGCTGAGCGGGCGCACAACGAACCCGACCGCGTAGGTGAGCAGTGCTGCTATGAGGGAGGCGAACGAGGAACCGCTGGGAAATATCTGTGACGAGAACACCGCCGCCAGCAGCCCGTAGATGTACCAGTCGTACCACTCCACGAAGTGGCCAATCGTGCCTGCCACCATATTGACGGTGCGGCGAGGGTGCTCAGACACTTCGGGATGCTCCGAAGGGTCTGGACTGCCGACGGCTTCTTTTGAGGTCTTCATTGAACTCTCCATATTTTCACGTTTACTGCGGAGGGGTATTGGGATATTGCCTGGGCGCCGCTTTGAACTTGCAGCGGGAAGGAGGCTGGTCCAGCCTCATTCCTTCAATGAGATCGATTGCAGTAATCTCATCAATGAGATCGGTTGCTGAGATCGGTTGCAAGCAACGATACGTAGGCGGGACTACTCTGTCAACGGTTTTTTTCGATTCAGAAACCGGAGGCCCGAACCATTTGCCGGCACCTGGCGGGAAGACACACGGGGGTTGATCCACACGAGCCCGGCCAAGGCGTCACCCTTGGATTGGCAGGGTTTTCTCGTTGTTGATATCAAGGAACCGGACCCCGGACCAGGCACAGTTCAAGCTGCCGTACGATGCCCAGTACTCGTCCCAATGCGCGAGTTTCCACCGGTCCCTCTCCAGACCCCGCTGAATAAGCCGTTCCCGGAGAACATGCTGCGGGAGCCGCACCCGTACCACCGTGGTCTCGGAGGGAGGCCAGTGGAATTCTTCTGCAGCGCGCATCAGATAGTCCGGCATGGCGAAGTACGCGCCGAAGGGGGCATCGAGTACTACCGATCGCCCCAGTCGCAGGTTCGCTCCGGCCACATCCATGAGCGTCTCGTACTCCAGGGGCAACACATTTTCCCGGTAGAACCCGTTGGATTCCCGATCGGTGGGGTCGTGCCCGGCCGCCTTCAGGGCAAACTCGACCAGGCGGCCGCAGATCCGGTCCTTGTCCAGATACGCGGCATCGTGCTCCTTGGCCGTTTGCTGGGCAATGGTCGTCTTTCCGGATCCTGCGGGGCCGATGACAATGAAGACTCTGGGTGCCGTCATTGACGGGCCTCAGCTACTGCCGAGAGAAACTCCCTGGCGGCCTCGGTAACACGGGTGAAGTCGCCGTCGGGCTGCCATGCTTTTGTCACGGCACTGCCGACTCCAACGCAGACGACGCCGGCGGCGAACCATTCAGAGACATTCCCCGGGGTGACGCCGCCTGCCGGCATGACCGGCAGGTGCGCCAAGGGGGCAAGGACCGATTTTACGTACGGAATGCCGCCGGCTTCGGTGGGGAAGAGCTTGAGGATGTCGGCGCCGGCTTCAGCAGTCTCAACAAGTTCGGTGGGCGTGTAGGCGCCGCTGACGGTGGGCACCTGGTACCGGTTGGCCGTCCGGATCATGGCGGGGTTGAGCTGGGGACTGACCAGGAAGTCAGCGCCGGCGCGGATGCATTCGTACGCAGAGTGCTCATCCAAAACCGTTCCGGCTCCAACCGCTACCCCGCTGGGCCCGTGCTTGGCAGCGAGGCGCCGGATCACATCCACGGCGCCCGGGATCGAGAGCGTGATTTCCAGAGCCCGGAAACCTCCGGCAATTGCCGCCTCCGCCACGCGTTCTGCCAGATCCGCGCTTTCAAGCCGCACGATCAGGACGGCGCCGGACTCGTGGATGGTTTGCAGGGTGCGAAATTTCTTGTACATTGCTGGCCTTTCTTCTGACCCAGGAAGCTTCTCTGCTCCGAGGCATCGTGGGTCGCTTTTGAAGTGTCGTTGGCGCCACTCTTGAAGTGTCGTTGACAAACTCTCCCACCATCCATACTGTTATTGCAACCGATCTCAGCAATCGATCTCATACTTAGCAAAGGGGCTGGCAGATGAGTAGACCACGCACGGTCATCCTTGGCGCTTCACACTGGCACGTTCCGCTCCTTGCCCGGGCGGTCGGAGAAGAACACCAGGTCGTGGGCATCAGCGACGAGAACGCATCGCTGGTCAAGGAACTCGCGGAAACGTGGGGTGCTCCCGTCGAGGCTGACTGGCGGAGCCTGGTGGACCTGCCGGACCTTGAGCTTGCCTATGTATTCGGCCCGCACAATGGCATGGCAGAAAAGTGCTTTGCGCTCATCGAGCGTGGCATTCCGTTCGTGGTGGAGAAGCCTCTGGGTACCTCCCTTGCGGAACTTTCGCAGGTGCGGAAGGCTGCGGAAGCGGCCGGTGTACCCGTAACAGTCCCCCTCGTTCAGCGGGGCGGCCCGGTTGAACGCTGGCTGGCCAAGGCCGGCCGCCCGGCGTACCAGAGAATCTCCTTTATCGCCGGGCCGCCCTCACGCTACTTGCATAACGGCAATTCCTGGATGCTGGACCCTGCTGCAGCAGGTGGCGGGTGCCTGGCGAACCTGGCACCGCACTTTGTGGATCTTTTCCTACAGGGCAGCAACGAGACAGTCCAGAACGTAGATTCCCGGCTGTCTTCCGTTCTGCACGGCGCGGGTGTTGAGGACCATGCCAGCCTCATCATCACTACCCCAAGCGGCCGTGAAGCCATCGTCGAGGTGGGGTATGCGTTCCCCGATTCGCCGCTGAAGCGCTACTGCAGCTACACCTCGGCAGGCGAGGCAGGATTCGCCTCCATCGGCTCGGACGGTTCCGCCACCTTCACCACCGTGGATGGAGAGACGGAATCCGCCGTGCTCAACGTGGACAGCGACCCTCTCTACGATTCGTTCGTACGCAGTGTCGCAAGGACGCTGGAAGATGGATTCCAAGGGCTGCCAACCCTGGCCCAGCTTGAAGATGCGATGCGCCCGATTTGGCAGGCATATGACGACCACGGAGGAAGACAAAATGGCAGACCTTAGCATTGACGTTGTCGCGAAGGCCGCAGGCGTCCACCGCTCTACGGTTTCCCGGGCATTCTCCAAGCCGGAGGCAGTCAAGAGCGAAACCCGGGAACACATTCTCCGGGTCGCCGAGGAGCTCGGCTACACCATGAGCCCGCTCGCCCAGGCCTTGCGTCGAAAGACCAGCACCTTCATCCCACTGATCGTGCCTGACATCACCAACCCGTTCTTTGCAGAACTTGCCAAGACCATGACGCAGGCCGCTGACGAACGCGGCTACCAGCTGCTGCTGTGTGTCACGAACGGAGACCCCGCCAAGACCGAAGGGTACTTCACCGCGATGCAGGCCATGTACGCCCCCTTCGGAATCGTCGCGCCCTCCACGAAGGTCGATACCGAGGCCCTCAAGCGCTTCGATTTTGGCCACAAGGTGGTTGTGATCGACCGCGTGGAAGACGACTCCTCGGTTCCAACAGTCACCGTCGACAGTCGCCGCGGAATAGTCCTCGCCCTGGAGCACCTGCGTTCCCTGGGGCATACCTCGATCGGCTACGTTTCCGGTATCTCCGGGACCCACACTGCGCAGGACCGGATGGACGCATACCTGGAGCTGTCAACGGAAAGCGGCAATACGCCCGTCGTCCTCGACAGCGGCTCCGACCCGGACGCGGGGGCCCGCGCGGCAAAGCACTATCTGGAGATGGAAAACCCCCCGACGGCGATTATCGCCGCCAATGACATGGTCGCCTTCGCGGTGATCTCGGCGCTGGGCCAAAGCGGTATCCGTGTGCCGGAAGACGTATCGGTCATGGGCTTCGACGGCCTGGCATTGGGTTCCCGTTTCAACCCGGCCCTGACTACAGTGCGGCAGCCGATCGACGAGATGGGAAGCATCGCGATCGAGCTGGCAGAAAAGCAGAACCTGAACGGTTCGGTAGACCACGTGGTTCTGGAGCCTGTTCTTCTGGTGCGCTCCTCCACCTCGGGACCGCGCAAATGACCGGGGCCAGCGCGAAGACGCTGCGCCGGCTGCCCGGGCTGCAGTACACCGACCACGTCGGCCTGACGGTTCCGAACCTCGAGGACGCAGTCACCTTCTTCGTCGAGGTGCTCGGCGCGGAGGAACTGTACCGCTCCGAGCGCGGACCCGACTCCGAGTTCATGCCCACGAACTTCGAAGTCCCTGCCGATGCGAAGCTCACCCTCGCCATGCTGCGGATGCCTCCGAACCTGAACATCGAGCTTTTCGAATGGAGCAGCGCCGAACGGCGGGAAAGCCCGCCACGGCATTGCGACGCAGGCGGGCACCACCTGTGCTTCGTCGTCGACGACGTGGACGACGCGGTTGCCGTGCTGCGGGAAACCCCCGGAGTGCGCGTGCTCGGAGAACGCAAGGAAGTCGCCGGCGACAGTCCCCGCGTGGCGGGCAACCGCTGGACCTATTTCGTTACCCCCTGGGGGCTGCTGATGGAGATCGTCGACCGATCCCGTGTCGCAACCCCACCACGCCTGGTCGGCCCCGCGGATTGGGCAACAACTCAAGACACTTTCAGAAAGGACGTGTAAGTATGCGACTGGCAGGCCACACACTAGGCACCCCAAACCATACAGTCCCCCAGGCAATCAAACTTTTCCGGGCCGCAGGGCTCGATGCCGCAGAAGTCATCTACCAGGATGGCTACACCTCGGGTCTCCCCCAGGGCGACCGCCGCGCTGCCATGGAGGCGTTGAAGGCAGCAGAAGATGAGGGTCTGCCCATTCTTGGCCTGACGCCCTACACCACGGCCATCAACTCCCTGGACGAGGGTGAATGGCGCGGCGGAGTGGACGAATTCCGCGGCGCCATTGAGACCGCGCATCTGCTCGGGGCCGACCGGGTGCGCGTGTACGCGGGATCCTGGCACCCGGGTAACAGCGATCACGCGGGGCACTGGGCGAAGCTGCGGGAAGCCCTGCAGACCCTGGCGCCTGAGGCCGAGCAGGCCGGGGTACGCCTGTGCGTGGAGAACCATTTCGGCACCATGACCCAGACTGCGGCCGAAACCGCGGCGCTCGTCCGGGAGGTTGCCCACCCGGCCGTCCGTGTTCTCTACGACCAGACCAACCTGACCTTCACCCACGACGAGACCTACGAACAGGCCTTTGCCGTCCAAGGCGATCTGATCGGCCACGTACACGTCAAGGACCTCGTGTTCACTGACCCGAACGCGGCCTTCCGTGCCACGGAAACGGCCCGCGTCAATGCCTCCGAACGGGCCGTCCGGTCAAGGGTTGTGGGGAACGGCATCCTGCCCTGGCCCCAGATCCTCGCTGCGCTGCTGCGCCACGGCTACGATGATCTGCTCAGCATCGAGTACGAGTACCGCTGGCACCCGCAGGACCTCCCGAGCCCTGAGGACGGGTTCCGGGAATCAGCAGCCGCCCTGCGCGCAATGCTTTCAGATCTCGCCGAAGTGCAGGAGGCACGATGAACACCCAGCGTTTGCGGGTCGGCGTGATCGGCGCCGGCAATATCGCCACGATTGCCCAGTTGCCCACTCTCGTACAGCGCGACGACGTTGAGCTGGCTGCACTGGTGTCCCGGCGGGAGGATCCGGGAAGCCTGGTCCGGCGCTGGGGTTTCGGTTCCGCATACCGCTCGGTGGAGGACATGCTGGCCGCCCAGAAGCTGGACGCCGTCTTCGTCCTCACTCCGCGGTCCGAGCACGCGCATGCCGTCCAGCTGTGCCTGGAGAACGGCGCCGACGTGTTCTGCGAGAAGCCCCTGGCCCCGGCCACCGAGGAGGCAGAACGCCTGGCGGACCTCGCCGACGAACGCGGCCGCATCCTGATGGTCGATTTCAACCGCCGCTACGCACCTGTCTACACGGCAGGCCGCGAGGCGTTCGGGGAGAAGGGCGCTACCTTCTGCGTCGCCCAAAAGAACCGGCCCGGTTCGGAATACCGCGCAACGTTCGAAAACGCCATCCACATGGTCGATCTGCTCCGCTGGTACTGCGGCGGCGAACCCGTGGACGTGGCCGCGCATGCAGCCGGCGATGATCCGTGGGAAGAAGACGGCGTCGCAGCAGTCATCCGCTTCAGTACCGGCAACACCGGTGTGCTGATGGCAGCCCGGACCGCCGGCGCCTGGAACGAAAAGCTGGACGCCTATGGCGACGGAAAGACCGTGGAAGTGCGCGCGCCCGAAACGGTGTCCACCACTGTCAACGGAGTCACCACATCACGCGAACTCAGCGCCGAGGCCTACGGTTGGGCCACCGCGACCGACACTCTGGGCTTCTCCGCCGCCGTCCACCATTTCCTGGACCGCGTCGCCGACAGGGCGCAGCCCCTCACCTCGGGCCGCGAAGCCGTTCATACCCAGCGGCTGCTCGATCGGATCCTCACGGCCTCCGGGCTGCCCGCGGAGGAACAACAAGGCCGGCAATGGCAAAGCCACGCCACGAACGGAGATACCAAATGAGCCTCAAAGACCAGGTGGTTCTGGTAACCGGATCGAGCGGCGGGATCGGCAACGCAGTGGTCGATGCCCTTAGGGCCGAAGGAGCCTTGGTCGTTGGCGCGGACCGGGCGCCCAAAGAGGGCCAGGACTTGGCCGCTTTCTTCCCGCTCGACGTCACGTCCGAAGAGCAGTGCGCCGCCGTCGTCAGGGACACTGCAAGCAAGTACGGGCGCGTCGACGCGCTCGTCCATGCAGCGGGAGTACTCGGCACCACGCCCGGCATCATGGAGACAACGACTGAAGAGTTCGATTCCATCCTGCGGATCAACGCTTCTGCGACCTTCTCGATGGTGCGGGAGACAGCCAAATCAATGCTTGGGACCGGCACGGCCGGTGCCATCGTCATCCTCTCATCCGTGGCAGCCAAAGAAGCCCGCCTCAATTACCTGCCCTACAACGCAAGCAAGCTCGCCGTACTGCACATCATGTGGTCCTTCGCGGAGCTGCTAGGCCCCAATGGCATCTCCGTCAACGCCATCGCCCCCGGCCCCGTGAACACACCCATGCGGGCACAGTTTGACAAGGATTCAGGCCCGGATGCGGCCGCCAGCCGTGCAGCGAGAGCCGCACAACTTCCAATGCGCCGGTTCGCCGAACCCGACGAGGTTGCCCGCGCCATCCTTTTCCTGGCCGACCCCGACAATCGCTACATCACCGGCGTTTCCCTGGATGTGGCCGGCGGAGCGCATCTCGGCATGGGGACCTGACCCGGGAAACCTGGCTCACCGCGCTTCGTGGCAGGACACTAGGCTGGGGAACGATCGTCATCCTCACCGAAAGGACGCGTTGCCATGGCCTACATCACCGTCGGAACCGAGAACAGCACGGACATCGAGCTCTATTACGAAGACCACGGCAGCGGGCAGGCAGTGGTGCTGATCCACGGCTATCCGCTGGACGGCTCCTCCTGGGAGAAGCAGACGGTCGCCCTGCTGGACGCCGGATTCCGCGTCATCACCTACGACCGCCGCGGCTTCGGCAAGTCCAGCAAGCCCACCACCGGCTACGACTACGACACCTTCGCAGCGGACCTGAAGACCCTGCTGGACACCGTTGACGTGAACGACGCCGTACTGGTCGGCTTCTCGATGGGCACCGGCGAGGTGGCCCGGTACATCTCGGCCTACGGGTCGGCGCGGGTGGCCAAAGCCGTGTTCCTCAGCTCGCTGGAACCGTACCTGCTGGATCCGGAGGAAGGCACCGACGGCGTTCCGCAGGAGGTGTTCGACGGACTGCTGGCTGCCGTGAAGGCGGACCGCTACGCCTTCTTCACCGAGTTCTTCAAGAACTTCTACAACAGCGATACATTCCTGGGCACCGAGCGGCTCAGCGAGGAATCCGTGCGGGCGAGCTGGAACCTCGCCTCACAGTCCGGGGCGCTCGCGTCCGTGGCCGCCCAGCCCACCTGGCCGACGGACTTCCGTGCAGACATTCCCAAGATCGATGTCCCGGCCCTGATCGTCCACGGCACTGCGGACAACATCCTGCCCATCGACGTCACCGGCCGGCCGTTCTCCCGCGCACTGCCGGATGCCGAATATGTGGAGATCGACGGCGCCCCGCACGGCCTGCTGTGGACGCACGGCGCGGAGATCAACGAGGCGCTGCTGGGCTTCCTCCGGAAGTAGCCGCTCCCGCGGATTCCGCGTCGACCCCCTCATGGCCGCCGGCCCGTACTTCGGGCCGGCGGTCATATTTCGTCTACGGCCAAGGCATTGAAAATTTGGGATCCCAAGTTGTAATCTGAGTCACACATCACCCGAATGAAAACTCATTTTCGCATCCCGGAACGCGCTGAATAGGCGCCGACGGACCCTCCCAGCTCAGTGAGGAGCACAGCGTGGATAGAAAGACTTCCCCGGAAACCGCCACAACGCCGGCCGGCGGCCCGGACACCGGCCCCCGCACAGCTTCCCTGGCCCAACAGATCGAAGGCGCCTACCAGAAGATCGGCGTCACCGGCGCCCACCGCCAGATCGTCTTCATGATCCTCCTGGGTGTCTTCTTCGACGCCCTGGAACAGAACGCCGTCGGCATCACCGGCCCCATCCTGCGGCAGGCCTGGGGCCTGGGCGGCGCCGAGATCGGCCTGCTGAACACCATGACCTTCACGGCCACGGCGCTCGGCCGCCTGGCCACCGGCCTGATCGTGGACAAGTACGGCCGGCGCCAGATGCTGGTCATCAACCTGATCGTCTTCGCCGGCGGCTCCCTGCTGTGCGCCATCGCGCCCAACTATCCGGTCCTGGCCGTGGGCCGCTTCGTCGTCGGCTTCGGCCTGGGCGGCGAGATCGCCGTCGCGGTCATCATGATGGCCGAATTCTTCGCGGCGAGGCACCGCGGCACCGCCGTCGGCCTCATCAACGTCACGGCGGCGGGCCTGGGCAACATGCTCGCACCCGCTTTCGGCATCCTCGTCTTCACCCTCTTCGACGGCCCGGACAAGTGGCGGTGGGTCTTCGGCCTGCTCTTCATCCCGGCCCTGCTGGTCATGTTCTTCCGCCGCTTCGTCCCGGAAACCCCGCGATTCCTGGCCTCGAAGGGCCGGCTCGACGAAGCCAACCTCGTCATCACCCGGCTTGCCCGCAACAAGCTCTCGGGGCAGATCAGCGACCCCGAGCAGTTCATCACCGCGCCGCCGGACCCCGTAGAGGCCAAGTCCACCGGCCACTGGAAGGACGCCCTGCGCGGCAAGCTCCTCAAGCGCACGGTGCTGCTGTGCATTGCCGTCTGCATGTCCTACGCCGCCCAGATCTCCATGCTCACCCTGATGCCCACCATCCTGGTTTCGCGCGGCTATGCCGTGAACACCAGCCTGTGGTTCACCCTGATCATGCAGTCCGGCTCCCTGTTGGGCGCGTGCACCGCGGCGTTCCTCGCCAGCCGCCTGCCCCGCAAGAAGGTCCTCACCGCCGCCGCAATCCTGGGCTGCGCCGCCGGCCTGTCCATGGCGTTCCTGGCCGACAGCATCGTGCTCGTGGTGATCTTCGGTGCGCTGTTCAACTTCTCCGTGATCATCCTGAACACCACCATCTGGCTGTTCGCCCCGGAGCTCTACCCCACCCGCACCCGCGGCTTCGGCACCTCGATCATCCTGGCCGCCGGCTCACTCTCCGGCGGCCTCTTCCCGCTGATCTCCGGCGCGGTCTTTGACGCCGCAGGCCTGGGCGGCATGTTCGCCACCCTTGCCGCCCTGTTCATCGTGCTGGCCGTCGCGGTCCAGTTCCCGCCGGAAACCTTCGGCAAGCCGCTGGAAGAGGACGGCGACGCTTCCGGCGAGGAGGAGGCGGCAATCTATGGGCACTGAGTCTGCCGGCACTGGGTCTGTGGGCACTGGATCAGCAAGCAGGCGCACCGTCCTGCTGGTCAACCCGAACAGTAACTCCCGCACCACCGCCATGATGGCCGAGCTGGCCGCAGAGGCGCTCAAACCATGGGGCTTCAACGTCGTCGGACTCACGGCGGCCGATGGCCCGGCCATGATCATCGACCCGGAGTCCCTGGCTGCTTCCGCGGCGCATGTCCGCTCCGCGGTGCTTGACTATCTGGCAGGGCCCGACGGCGGCACGGCGGCTGCGGTGATCGTCTCCGCCATCGGCGACCCGGGCCGCGAGGTCCTGGACCAGGAACTGAAGGAGCTGGAGCTTCCGGTGTTCGGCATCGGCCAGGGTTCCATCTACCAGGCTTCCAAGGGCGGCCGCCGCTTCGGGATGGCCACCAGCACCCCGCTGCTGGCGGATTCACTTGCCGCGCTGGTGGGCTCGCATGGCAAGTCCGAGACCTTCAGCGGGGTCCGCCTCACCGCTTCCGAACCCCTGGTGCTCGCCGCGGATCCCGAACGGCAGTACCGGGAGCTGGCCGCCGCCGTCGGCGAATCCACCACGCTGGACGGCGCGGAAGCCGTGATCATCGCGGGCGGTCCGCTGAGCGAAACGGCCCGCCGCCTGGCGCAGACCACCTCTGCCGAAATCATCCAGCCGATCCCCAGCGCCTGCGCGCTGCTGCTGGAACGCCTCGGAATGCCCGACTCTTAGCGGCGCGCTGCACGTCCCAAAATGGGCCGATTCAGGCCTCCACGCCTTCGATATTTTGCTCTACAATTTCGTCTACGGGGGAAACAGTAAGCATGCTTATGATTGGCTGGATGAGAGGTCAGACCCGGACCCGGGCCTGACCTCCCGGGAGACGGAGATACCGCCATGGCCTACCTGGCAACCTTCGAGGAAATACTCCGGCGCACCTATTTACTGCTGGGCGACGCCGAAGACGAACTACGTTCGGACTGGAGTTCGGAAAGAGGCCCGACCCGGGAGCAAGCCAAGGCTTCCCGGGAAGCGCAGGAGCTGATCTCACAGGCGAAGGCCGCACTTGTCAGGGCGGCCCAATAATCAATCGGAGCGCCGGGCGGACCACAGACCAAACTCGGTTGTGCTGGTCTGTCCGGCCATAAGCCACAATTCAATCCAACAGCGTCGGACCACTCCCATGAAAACCCCCCGCGCTTCCCTGGCGGAAGCACTCCCTCTGACAATTCTTGCCTTCCAGGTCAACAGTCCCAGCCTGAACCTGATCGGCGATTCCTGGTCCCTCACCTTGATGTGCCCCTGGATGATCCGCCCACCCGACTCACAGTTCGACTGGAGTTCGCCCGAGCTGGAAACAAGGCTTCAGGACCTGGTGGGACGCAGGCTTGTCGACGCGGAAGCCGACAGCGAAGAACTGATCGACCCCGTCTTCATCCTCGACGACGGGACACGAATCGATCTGTTCGCGGGCGAAAATCCCCATCCGTGGGCCATGGAACTTCCGGGCGCCGTGCTTATCGGCGTGAGCCGCGAGGCCGCACAGCCCCAGGAGTGAGGATCCTGCGCACCTTGCGGGGCGCCCCTGGGCTTGCACTGGCGCACGCTCCCCCAACGCAGCCGCCCGGGCAAAAGTTCCTCTTTGTCTTCACACTACGGGATATATACACAACTTTTGTCAAACAGGTCACACTTTGTTGTCACTATTACCGGCATTTTCCTTGAGTTAAGAGGTCTGTATTCCCGAGCCAAGGAAAACCATGCCCCATTCATCAGATTCCGCCACTGTTCCCAACGACGCCCACAGCCCGCCGAAGAAGGTGCCGGGCAAGAACGTGCCTGGCAAGAACCCGGCCAAGGCCGGCCGGCTGGTTCTCCTCAACACACTGCGCGCCGACCTTCCCGCTTCCCTCGTGGTCTTCCTGGTCGCCCTCCCCCTTTCCCTCGGTATCGCCGCAGCCTCGGGAGCGCCGGTCATGGCCGGGCTCATCGCAGCGGCAGTCGGCGGAATCGTCGCCGGCAGCCTGGGCGGCTCGCCCCTGCAGGTGAGCGGCCCCGCGGCCGGACTGACCGTCGTCGTGGCAGGCCTGGTGGACGAGTTCGGCTGGCAGGTGACATGCGCCATCACCGCTGCGGCCGGCGTCGTGCAATTGCTCCTGGGTGTCAGCCGCGTGGGCCGCGCTGCCCTGGCGGTGTCCCCGGTGGTGGTGAAGGCCATGCTGGCCGGCATCGGCATCACCATCATCCTGCAGCAGCTGCATGTCCTGCTGGGCGGCCAGGCTGCCGGGTCCGCCATCGAGAACCTCACCGCGCTTCCCGCAGCGATCACCAATGTGGAGCTCCATTCAGCCCTTCTCGGCCTCGCCGTCGTGGCAATCCTCTTGGGCTGGAAGTTCCTGCCCGCAATCGTGCGGAAGGTTCCCGGGCCGCTTGCCGCCGTCGTGGTGGTCACCGCTCTGTCCGTGCCAGTGGCGCCGGGCGTTGAACGCATCAGTTTCAGCGGTTCCCTGTTCGACGCCGTCGCCCTGCCCGGCCTGCCGGACGGCAACTGGCGCGCCGCCGCCATGGCCGTCCTCACCGTGGCGATGATCGCGAGCATTGAATCGCTGCTGTCCGCCGTCGCAGTGGACAAGATGCATTCGGGGCCGCGCACCAGGCTCAACCGCGAACTCGTGGGGCAAGGCTCCGCGAACATGGTCTCCGGCATGCTCGGCGGCCTCCCGGTAACGGGCGTGATCGTCCGCAGCGCCACCAACGTGGAGGCCGGAGCCGCCAGCCGGGCATCCGCCATCCTGCACGGCGTCTGGGTGCTGGCGTTCTCCGTCCTGTTCGCCGGCCTGATCCAGCTCATCCCGCTGGCCGTGCTGGCGGGTCTCCTGCTGGTGATCGGCGCGAAGCTGATCAAAGTGGCCGACATCAAGACGAGCCTGCGGACCGGAGACCTCCTCGTCTACGTCGTGACGCTGGGCTGCGTTGTCTTCCTCAACTTGCTTGAAGGCGTCATCATTGGCCTTGCGCTGGCTGCAGTCTGCGTTCTCTGGCGCGTGCTCCGGGCGCAGATCCACGTGCACGAACCGGCCGCAGACTCCCTGCCGTGGCGCGTCACGATCGCCGGCTCGTGCAGCTTTTTCGCCTTGCCGCGGCTCAGCCACGTCCTTCACTCAGTCCCCGAAGGCCAGGACACCGTGGTGGAGCTCAACGCTGACTACCTCGATCACGCGTTCCGTGAGGCTTTGGTAGTGTGGCGGTCGCAGCACCGTAGTTCCGGTGCTGCAGTGGTCCTCGAGGAGCACGGCACCACCGCCTTCAGCGATGCCGCGGACAACACGCCACAGCGCCAGGACCCGCGCGAGTTCCCGCTGCCGCCCCGGACTTCCTGGCAGCCGTCACCTTTGGACACGGCGCACCAAGCTGAGGACGACGACGGCGGGACGCCTCCGCTGCGGTCAATCCTCCTTGGCATCGACAAATACCACCGGCGCCACGCAGACAAGGTCCGGCCGCTGGTGCAGGACCTGGCCGAAAGCCAAAACCCGGACACCCTCTTCGTTGCCTGCGTCGATTCCCGCGTGAACCCGAACCTGATCACCAGCAGCGGTCCCGGCGACCTGCTGACGCTCAGGAACATCGGCAACGTGGTGTGCAGCGATGGCCATGATGCCTCCATTGACTCGGCACTGTCGTTTGCGGTCAAGGGATTGTCCGTTGACTCGATCGTGGTCTGCGGCCACTCGAACTGCGGCGCGATGAAGGCGGTCCTGGAAGATGCCGAGGGCGCCGGAAATGCGGCCCTGGGCGAAGGTTTTGATGCCTGGCTCGGACATGCCCGCCCGAGCTACCGCGAGCTGATGGCGGGCCACCCCGTCGCGTTGGCCGCCGAGGCTGAAGGGTACAGCCGCCTCGACCAGCTCAGCATGGTCAACGTCGCCGTCCAGCTCCGGAAGCTCGAAGAGCATCCGGTCACCGGCCCTGCCCTGGCTTCCGGACAGGTGCAGGCTACCGGGCTGTTCTATGACATCCGCACGGCGCGGGTGGTCCTTGTGAAGCCGGAGGGCATCGAACAGCTGGTCCCGAGCATGGCAATCCGCTGAGTGGCGCGGCCCCGCATCCGCGACCGGGTGCGGGGCCGGGTGCGGGGCCGAGGATCGAACAGGATGCTATGGACCGCCGACGACGACCGGCGTAACTTAACATCCAAACAAACACCATGCCGGGGAGGTGAGTGTTTGGCCAGGTACTTGGGGCACCGCGGCATTTCCCTTCTTCGTTCTGCCCTTCTCGCCCTTTTTGGCGCATTGGTGTGGTTGGCGTGGCTGGCCGGCCCGTCGCAGGCCAGTGACATCCTGCCCCCGGTTCCGGCAGTTCCCCCGGTACCTGCCGTCCCCGCCATTCCGTTGCCTGCCGTTTCGCTGGACCCGGCCCCGGATCCGGACCTGGCTCCGGCCCTGGACTTGGCTCCGGCTCTGACCGTGGTTCCGGAGGTGCCTGTGGTCCCACAGGTGCCATCGGTACCTGCCGTCCCCATCACTCCGTCTCCTGCCGTTTCGCTGGCCCCGGCCCCGACTCAACTAACCGAGATTCCGCAAGCCGTCATCAATGAGCTGACGGGCGCCGTCGTCGCACCTGTCGCCGGAGTGATTGACGCGGTGACGCCCGTGATTGACCGCGCCGTCGGGAACGTGACGACGTTGCCATCAGTGCCCGAGCTACCGCCCTTGGCAGTGGCACCCTCCCTGGCCGTGTTACCGTCCCTGGCTCCCGGTTCCGGGGCCCCAGGGTCCGCCGCGTCCAAGGCCGGACCACCGGAGCTGGCTGCCACCACCACTTTTCTCCGTAAGAGCGCACTTCCGCGAAACGTCCAGGCCGGACCGGCAACGAACACAGGGAGCCCCGGATTCATCCCGCAGATGCTGGTCGTTGTGCCCGCTGCATCGTTGGCGACGGCAGAAATACCGCCTCCTGCGGGTGCGCCGCCGGGCAAACCGCTCCCTCCGTCCGCGCCCCCGGTCCAAGCCGGGGCTACGAACGGACCACAGCTCGGCTCGGCCCATGGCGCCGCAGATCTTCCTGATCAACGGGCTCTGGCACCACCGACGGGAAACGCGGCCGTCCTTGACGGCCGGCGGAGCCCCGCAGCCGGACCCGCGTTCGATCCGGGGTCTTCTCCCGACTGAGCAGGCCGTCCCTGCCCCAGGGCAGGCACGACCACCTGCGCCACATGGCGCAGGGACAGGCCTCAGTCAAGAAGAGAAGCCATGAGAGACCATATCCAAAAGCAAGATCGCAGCAGTCGCATCAACGCATTCATCGGCAATTGGCCCGACCCCATGCGGAAGGGAGCAAAATAGCCACCACCGGGGGCGCCCAGGCTCCTGAAGGCAAGATCACCTGAAGACAAGAACGACGCCGGCCGTGCAGTCAGCCTGACTGCACGGCCGGCGTCGTTGTGGTGGAGCAAGGTGTGCTTGCCCTCTACGCTATTGCGGACTCCCGTAGCGGTTCACGAAATTCCGCAGGATCTTCATCGGCTCGGTGACCGCGTGTTTCCGTGCTTCGGCGATGAGCCGTCCGGCGTCCTCCGGCGGGAAGTAGCCCGCGTGCCGGTAGGTGTTGATGCGCAGGGCCAGGCCGTCGACGTCGAGTTCGGGATGGAACTGGGTGGCGTACAGGTTCCGCTTGATCCGGAACATCTGCACCGGGCAGGTCGCTGAGCCGGCCAGGAGCACGGCATGGCCGGGCAGCACCGTGCAGGCTTCCTTATGGCCGACGAACGCGGCGAAGCGCTCGCTCAGGCCGGCCAGCAAGGGGTCCTGCATCCCGTCGGCGGTGAGCTTGATGGTCACCCCGCCCAGTCCTTCACCATAGGTGCGGTCGATGACGGCGCCCTGGTGGCGGCCCAGGGTGCCCACCCCGTAGCAGGCCCCGAGGAACGGAAAGTCCCGGGCCACAATGCGGTCCAGCAGCCCGGCGAGTTCGCCCTCCACGCGGTGCTGGGTTTCAGTCTTTTGCTCCGCGGGATCGCTGGACGTGAACGGGCTGCCGCCGACAATCACACCCGAGTAGTCGGACAGCTCAAGGTCCGGCAAGGGGCCCGCTTCGAGGCGGATGCGCCTCAGCTGCGCCTCTTTCAGCCCGCCGAAACGCAGATAGGCGCGGTACTCCTCATCGGCTGCAATGTCTTCGGCGCGGGAGGCGAGCAACAGGAACGGCTTCACACAGCAAGTTTGCGCCCGTGCCGGACGCTGCGCCAGAGGGCGGAATGCAGGTGAGCCGGGGTTTACACGGAGGAAACGTCGGGCCCCGCCAAGCCGTAAACGGCAGCCAAAAGGCACGCCGAAACATGCTTGAAACACTGCTGTCACGCGGTCTTCACCTGGCTCGGATTTCTGTAACTTGGCGGCAATTTTTCCCAACATTTCCTGAAACACAAGCCGTGAACCATTGATGCGGGGATGAATACGGGAGGCAAGGCCTCCCCGGACGGACTGCTGACGGAGAAGGGACACGCAAGTGCACATCACTGCGGAACAGATTTGGATGATGGTGGCGGCCGCCCTCACCCTCATGATGACCCCGGCCCTGGGTCTCTTCTACGGCGGCATGACCCGCGCCAAGTCCTCCCTCAACATGATCATGATGAGCTTCCTGGCCGCTGCCATCGTCGGCGCGGTCTGGGCACTCTGGGGTTACTCGATGATCGGCGGCGAGGGGTTCCTCGGCCTGTTCGGCAACCCCTTCGCCCATTTCGGCCTCGGCAACCTCATCGGCTCCCCCGATCTCATCAAGGTCGGCTACAGCGCCACCTTTGCGATCATCACCGTCGCCCTGATCAGCGGCGCCATCGCGGACCGCGCCAAGTTCAGCTCCTGGGCGGTCTTCGTCCCCGTGTGGGTCACCCTGGTCTATTGCCCGCTCGCCTTCATGGTGTGGGGCGGCGGCCTGATGAGTGCCGGCGGGGCGCTCACCTCGGTGTTCGGCCAGGTCATCGACTTCGCCGGCGGTACGGTCGTGGAGATCAGCTCCGGTACCGCCGCGTTCGTCCTGGCCATCATCCTGGGCAAGCGACACGGCTTCGGCAAGGACCCCAACCACCGCCCGCACAACATCCCCTTCATCATGCTCGGCGCCTGCCTGCTGTGGTTCGGCTGGTTCGGCTTCAACGGCGGCGCCGCCACCAGCGCGGAGCAGGCGGGACTGATCTGGGTCAACACCATGCTGGCACCATGCGGCGCCATGATCGGCTGGCTCGTCACCGAGAAGATCCGGCACGGCCACCCCACCTCCCTGGGCGCAGCCTCCGGCGTCGTCGCCGGCCTCGTGGCCATCACCCCGTCCTGCGCAAACATCAGCCCGGTGGCCGCCCTCGGCCTGGGCGCGGTGGCCGGCGCGGCCTGCGTGGTGTTCGTGGACCTGAAGTACAAGTTCGGCTTCGATGACTCCCTCGACGTCGTCGGCGTGCACCTGGGCGCCGGCCTGATCGGCACCCTCGCCCTCGGCTTCATCGCCATGCCCGTTGACGGCGTAGGCGGCGGCCTCTTCTACGGCGGCGGCTTCGGGCAGCTGACGGCCCAGACCGTGGCAGTCGTGATCACCGTGGCGGTTTCCGCCGTCATGACCGCCGCGATCGGCCTGGTCATCAACAAAACCATCGGCTTCCGCGTCAGCCACGAAGCCGAGACCGTGGGCGTGGACCTCTCCGAGCACGCCGAAACCGCGTACGAGTTCGGCGAGCTGTCCCGCAGCCGCTTCCACTCGGTACTGCACGCGCCGGCGCCCGCACAGGACTGAAGTGGCCCGGGCGAGGTGCCGGCCCAGGACTCAGTAGGTCGAGACGCCTCTGTTGCACGGCTGAAGAGCCCGTGTGGCCAGATGTTCAAAGGGTCAGGTCCACGACAGCGTGCTCATCCTTCTCTCGGCGCTCGGCAATCCTGGATGCCACTGTCCAGGGTGTGTTCATGGTGGCGTTTGATTTGCTGCCGCGTACGCGGTCGCGATATCGAGAAGCTCTGGCTACCCAGGAATATGCGACGAAGGCGACGTGGAGGCCGCATGTCGCAGCTAATGCGAACCAGAAGAAAGCTCCGTGGGGCGAAAGGTCGTGCACATTGACGTACATGAGTTCGTAGTCGACTGTGTTGACCCTGTAGGTCCTAACACTGCCGACAATGACGATAAGGAGCGAGTTGAAGATAAACCAAAGCAACGCCAGGACTGTGGGGAATGAAAATAGGCGCAGGGCCTTGTGGTCGACTTTGGATACGACCCAGCCGCAGAGCACGACGGGTAAGGCTAGTATCGCCGCGAATGGCGTGGTCGGCAGGGCGGTTTGCCTGAACAGATCAAAGTTGACCACGATGGCTCCCACGAGCAGAAGCTCTGCCAGCGAGCAGAGGAGAACTGGTAGGAGGATGCCTGGGGGTCGATCGCGGAACTCCACGGACAAGTAGCAGCGTTCGGGAATGATGCCCGCTGTCGCCGCCGTGGAAGACTGGTCGAGGTCGCGTGCATAGGCGTGAGCTTGCTGCAGCCCTAGTCCGTCCGACATTTTCACCGACGGCCACCTCGGTTGCGTCTCGGACCTGCCAACGGCGCCTCTCACCACAGCGGGCTCGGCTTTCTTTTGCGCCTCACTGTCGGTCTGAGGCTTGCGTCGTAAAGCGTTCAGGATGCGGCTGCCCAGCTCCCAGATTCTTTTCAACATCGTCGGCTTACCCTCGCCGCTCGCGAGTTGGGCGACGACAGCGGTGTGGATGTACAGATCCTCGGGGGCGTGGACCGTCACGTGAAGGCTTCTGCTCGAAGCAGCAGACGTAAGAGGTATGTGGCACCAGCGATCGGTCATCGTTAGAGCGCTTCGCGCCATTGAAGCGATGGGATGGTGGAAAGGCAGGGTCGCGGCGCGAACGCGCTCAACGTAGGTGCACTCTGCCATGGTTACGCCTTGTTCAGCTATGGGCTTGCCGGCGTCGTTTTCGCTGTCCTTCTTGTCGCGCTCCGGCCTGGCAAGTATGAAGTAGCCCGTGCTGAAAACGTCCAGCAAGTATTCAAACGTAGACGGCAGGACCTCCACTTCGAGATCGGCGACAAGATCCTGCTTGAGTGCCTCCAGCTCGACTGCCGTTGGCGCGTATCCAATGCAGGTGTACGTGTCGAGTCGTTCCCACACGGAGATGTCCTTGGGTGGCCTGTGAAACGCGTCGTTGAAGGCTTTCCTGATCATGAGGTGAGTCAGGCCCACTACCTCGCGAAAGTCCAAAGGCGCTGCCGGCTTGGTGTCCAAGTCCACTGAAAGTTCATCGAGGATGTGGGTCTTCGGAACAAAGAGCAAAGGCAGAATGGCGTCGGCGGGTGCGCCCATAAACCTAAAGAGATCATGGCGTTTGGTATGGCCGGTATAAGGTTCATGGATCTCGTGCAGTCTGGTCAGGTACTTTGATCGATCCGTTATGAGGCTCAGTGTTGCCTCTATAGCGTTCGGGTTCGCGTCGACGCGTCGGAAGGCTAGAACACAGTGGTCAAGGTAAGACTCAAAGGAGTTCGCTGTATCGCCCCACCGTGGTATCTCTTCCTTGCCGCTGGCACGGTGGGCCAAAAACGTCAGCCGTTTACCCCGGAAAACAGGCGGTTTATGCACATTCTTGCGCTCACTAAGCCGATAACGCACGAAAAAAGTAACGGCTGAAACCACCAACAGCGCAAGACCCTTAGAGTTGGCCTCATCACGCGATACGCCAAAGTAGTCTTCAGCCCCAAGGGCCAAGAACGTCACGCCTGCAACGGCAAAAGATGAAGCCGCCCAGGAAACGAGAAAACGCCACCGCCCAGTCCTCATAATGTCTCCAGTCAACGAGTGTGTGTTGATATTACTTTCTGTGCGCCTGGGGCAATCAGTGTTTAGGCACATGACGATGGCCAACGCGTGAGGAAGCCCGGAACCAAGGCATTGGATGGCGGAAGGAGCTCAACTCGCTTTTCGAGCCACTCATCGGGGCGGCTGTTTCCGAACTTATTCGGTGTTCTTGTGTCCGCAGCGGCGGCACAGTCCCGCACGGACAGCTTCCCCTGCCGCCGATTGTCCCGCCCGGACCCTAACTTGCGCAGGCAGTTGCGGGGACTTCCTCCCCGGATTATCACCGCTGCAGGTGGCGACGGCGCCAGCGCAGGACTGAGGGCCCGGGCGAGGACTAGACCTGCCGGCACCCGCCGCTACCCGTCCGGAATGCGCCCCCTCCGTATGGTGTTGCCGCAGATATGACGACAATCGGAATCATCGGTGCAGGACACATCGGCAGCCAGGTGGCACGCAAGGCGGTTGAACTCGGCTACGACGTCGTGATCAGCAATTCACGCGGGCCGGAGACCCTCGCGGCGCTCGTAGCGGAACTCGGCCCCAAAGCCCGCGCGGCGAGCGCCGCGGAGGCAGCGGCGGCAGGCGATTTCGCCGTCGTGACCGTCCCGTTCGTGCACTACCGGGACCTTCCGGCGGAACCGCTTGCGGGCAAAGTGGTCATCGACACCAACAACTACTACTGGGAGCGGGACGGCCGCGTCCCCGCGCTCGACGCGGGCGAGGCCACCACCTCGGGACTGGTCCAGGAACACCTCGCAAAGTCCAAAGTGGCCAAGGGTTTCAACCACATCCGCGCACGGGAGATCACCACCGACGGCAGGCCCTCCGGGACACCGGGCCGGCGCGCCCTGGCCACGGCCAGCGACTACCCGGAAGCCAGCGAACTGGTCACCAGGCTCTACGACGAATTCGGCTTCGACACCGTGGACATCGGGCCGCTGTCCGAGAGCTGGCGGGTCGAACGGGACCGCCCCGCCTACGTGGTCCGGCAGGACGCTGCCGAGCTGAAGGCCAACCTGGCCAGGGCGCCGCGGACCATCTGAGGCGGAAGCAAACGACACATTCGATCCGGCATTTCCGTGGATGACCGGAAGCGAATGCGGCTTGCTGGATACGAGGACTGCCGATCGCTTTAGCCTCTTCGGAAACGTGATCGGAAGATTGGAAACGCTATCCCACTATCCGCGCCCGGCCAGAACCTGTTCGGCTCGTTGTACTCGCCCTCGTCTTCGGTTTCAACAGCGAGGCTGGCGACCACGAAACCCTTTCGACGGCTGCACTCGATGTCGAAGAATTTCGTGCTGTCGTCAGGCAAGAGTCTAGTTTCATCGCTGATCCTCACCGCCGCCCCGCGTTCGGCGTGGGTGATTACTAGGCCATCCATGCTGGTTGGCAGGTTCATAGCCTTCACGTTCTGGAAGTAGACGTCGATCCGTGTCGTGAAATTCTCCCTGTCGGAAGACACCGACTTAGTGCTTCGCAGGAGGAGCCTCCGCATGGAGACCGAGTACGCCCAGACCTGAAAATGACGATCAGGGCGGTCTATCAGCCGCTTGCTCATGACGCGGCGCCCGGATTCTCAGGTTGACGCCCGTTCTGCACGAACGCCTTGTAACGGAACCTGCCAGCTTGAAGCAATTGCCAACCTCCTATTCAGGAAAGCGGACGACGGCGGGATTCACCCGCCGGCGTCCGCTTCTGTTGTGTGCCGCTAGAGCGAGTGGCGTGACTGACGCGCGCCGTCCGCGCGGATCGGCGAGCCCAGCACGGTGAAGCGGTGGCCGCCGTTGTCGCCGGAGAGCAGCGGCATGGCCTCGCTGATAGCAGCCCGGGCACCCTCCAGCTGCAGGGATTCCCGGTGCGCCTCTGCGGACTCCCACAGCTCGCAGACGAACACCGTGTCCGGAACCTCGTCGTTGACGCCCACTTCGTAGAGCAGGCAGCCGGCGTCGCGCAGCTCGGGCTTGGGCCGGAGCAGGATCTCCACGAGGGCGTCGCGCTGGCCGGGCTTGGTACCTAGGGTCCCCACATTCGCAAAGGTCATGGGGCCATCATGGCATGCCCGGCCCGCGGATCGGCTGAGTCGGACCGGTTCAACCCACCGGCACCCCGTCCAGGAGCGTCGCCACCACCGGCGTCCGGGCCAGCTCCTCCGCGGAGACCTCCAGCGGGTCGCGGGCGAAGACCGTGAAGTCGGCCCGCTTGCCCACCGTGATGGAACCGGCTACGGCTCCGAGCCCGGCCGCCGCCGCGGCGTGGCTGGTGTAACCCTCCAGGGCCATGAGCGGGGTGAGTGCCTGTTCGGGCTGCACCGGCGCGGTGCCCGGGCGCTCGACGGGGCGGCGCAGGATGGAATCGGCCATCATCGCCCGCGGATCGTAGGGCGTGATGGGCCAGTCCGAACCCAGCGCCACGGTCACCCCGGCCTCGCGCAGGTCCCGGCAGCGCCAGCCGCGCGATGCCCGTTCCTCCCCTAACCGCACGGACCAGTTGTCGCTGCGGTCGGCCTTGGTGTGGTGCGTTCCATGGATGGGCTGCATGCTCGCCGCGACTCCGAGTTCGGCGAAGCGGGCCACCAGCTCGTCCGGGATGGTCTCGATGTGCTCGATCCGGTGCGCCGCGAGTTTCCGTGCCTCGCCCGCCCCTTCCAAGGCCTCAAGCACGTAGCGCACGCCCTGGTCCCCGATGGCGTGGGTGGCGGTGGGAATGCCGCGCTCGACGAAGAAACGCAGGGCCTTCTGGAAGTCAGCAGGATCGGTCCACACGGATTCGGTGTTCTCGCCGTAGGCATCGGGATGTTCCAGCCAGGCGGAGCCGTTGTCGATGGTGCCGTCGATGAAGAACTTCACCCCTTCCACGACCCAGCGCCGCCCGCCGGTGCCCTGCAGCGCCGCGACCTCCTCCAGTTCCGCGAGCGACGCCCCGGCGTTGGCCATCGGCGAGAACCGCAGCCGCAGCGGCAGCTCGCCGTCGGCCTCCAGCCGGGTGAGCAGTTCCGCGGAACCTTCCACGAAGTCCATCACGTGTGTAGAGGTGATCCCGACGGCGGCCATCGCCTTCAGCAGTTCCCCGAGCCGCGCGGCACGGCTGGCAAGGTCCTCCTGCGGCATGACCTTCGTGGCGAGGTCCATCGCGCTGAACTCCACCAGGTATCCGGTGGGCCGGCCGTCCCCGTCGACTCCCACCGCGGACTCGTCCGGGAAGTCGACCGGACCGGTGATCCCGGCAGCGGCGAGCGCCGCGGAGTTGACCACGGCGGAGTGGCCATCACGCATCCGCAGGAACATGGGCACCTGGCCGGTGGTGTCGTCGAACAGGCGTCCGTTGAAGCCGGTCTCCGTGAACAGGTTGGGGTCCAGTCCCCAGCCGGTCACCCACTCGCCGGGCTTGGTGTTCCGAGCCGCCCCGGCCACGATCCGCTGCACTTCGGCGAGCGGGCCGAGGTCGGTCAACTGCACGCCGCGGGCCAGTTCGAGGCCGTAGACCACGTGGGTGTGGCTGTCGTTCAGGCCGGGAACGATCGTGGCGTCCCCATAGTCAAGCACGGTGGTCGCGGAGCCGCGGTACGCCTCCAGTTCGGGCAGGCTCCCGACGGCGGCGATCCGGCCGTCCGTGACGGCGACGGCGGTGGGGGCCGGCCGCGCCGGGCCTGTGTTTTCGGGGTCAAGGGTTTCGGGGTCGAGGGTGTGGATGCGAGCGGCGAGGATGAGGACGTCCGCGGGTTTCGTCACTGCTGCGCTCCTTGGCTGACGGGGGCCTTGCTCTTAAGGCCATCGAACAGGGCGTCCACGCGGTGCTGCTCCGCCGCCGTCGCGGGCTTCAGGAAGGAGACCGCCAGGTACACGGCGAGGTTCACGATCAGCCCGGCCACGCCGGAGGTGAGCCCGCCCAGCCACGGGATGGACAGTGGGCTGGGGTACATCAGTTCCAGAACTGCGGCCACCAGGATGCCGGAAACCATGGCGGCGTTCGCGGCAGCGGCGGTGCCGCGGCGCCAGAAGATGCCCAGCAGCAGGGTGGGGGCGAGCTGGCAGATGGCCTGGTAGGAGACGAAGGCGATGGCGATCAGCCCGGACACCTGGTTGGCGGTGAACAGCGCCACCGCCGCTGACACCAAGGTGACGGCGGCGACGGCGATCTTGGCGCCTTTCGCCGACTCGACACGCTCGTGGCTGCGGGCACCGACGATGTCGTTGGCGATCTGGGTGCCAAGGGCCTGGAGGTTGGCGCCCACGTTGCCCATGGTCGCAGCCACCACGCACACCCCGGCCACGGCCACCAGGCCCACGCCGCCGATGCCGGCCATGATGAACCAGACCGTATCGGGTGCGTCGGACACTCCGGGGACGCTGGAGGCAAGCAGGGACACTGTGGTGAGCGCGGCGGAGAAGATGAACAGCAGCGGAGCGGCCTGGACGGCGGACTTTTTCACCGTCCGCGGGGTGCGCACGCTGAACATGCGCACGAACAGGTCCGGCCAGCACCAGGCGCCCATCATGCCTGTGAACATCAGGGAGAACAGGTAGAACGGACCGGCGGGGCTGCCGGGGCCGGGCAGTTCCAGCAGCGCCGGTGCCATGGCGCCGAAGCCGTGGCCGTTGTTCACAAGCCACACGAGCATGCCCAGGATCACCAGGAAGCCGATGCCGTAGGCGAAGAGGCCCTGGACCATGTCGGAAATGATGAGGCCGCGGGTGCCCAGCCTGACCGTCCAGATCTGCCGGGCGGCGATGAACAGCACGCCGATCACCACGGCCAGGTACGGGGACACTTGCCCGAAGGAAAGCGTGGAGAAGACCAGGCCGAGGGACTGCATGCCCAGCACCACCCACGGAACGGAGGCCAGCACGCCGATGATGGCGGCGATGACGCGCACCGAGCGGGAGTTGTAGCGCAGGCCGAGCAGGTCCGCCTGGGTGCGGAGGTCGTGGGTGCGGCCCCATTTGTTGACCGGGGTGCCGAGGAAGAACATCAGCACCACGCTGAGCAGCGAGTAGGACAGGGAGTACATGCCGATCACTCCACCGCTGGCGGTCAGTCCGGCGAAGGCCACGAACACGGTGCCGGCCAGCCAGGTATTGAGGAACGCCATGGTGCCGAACCATGAGTTGAAGGAGCGCCCACCGGTGGCGTACTCGCTCATCGAGGAGTCCGCGCGGTGGCTGCGGTTCATGACCACCACAACGAGCACGGTGAAGGCGAGAATGGCGCTGTAGCCGATCATCATGTTCATGCTGATTCCCCCTCATCGCTGCTTTTTGCCCAGAGGGCGAAAAGGGACAGGGTCACCAGGGCGTTGGCCACCAGGAAGTACCAGAAGGCGGACTGGCCGCTGAAGAGCCAGTGCACGGGCGGGGCGAGCAGGATGAGCAGGTCGGCCACGAAGATCGCGCGCCGGAGCCTGCTTCTGCGCTCAGTTGCGGGAACGGACAAGGAGGACATTGGGAGGATTCCATTCTTCCGGGGCGTCGTTGGCCGGATGCGGACGGGTCTGGTGTTGGGGAGATTTGCGGTTTTTGCGGAATTTGCGGGAACGTTCCCGCAAATGAAAGTGTGGGACGTCACAGGGGCCGTTGTCAAGCACTTAGGATGAGGGCATGGCGAGAACCCGGGCAACCATCATGGACATCGCGCGCGAGCTCGGACTCTCGAAGACCACCGTCTCCAGCGCCCTGGGCGGAAGCGGCCGGATCTCGGAGGAAAAGCGTGCCCTGATCCGCGAAACGGCGGACCGCCTGGGCTACGTGGCGAACCGCGCGGCCCGCAGCCTGCGGGTCAACCGCGTCGGGACCATCGGCCTGTACATTCCGCCCATCGCCCGCAGCCTGGCCTTCTACATGGATTTCGCCTTCGGAGTCACGGAGGGCGCGGCCGCCGCCGACTATGACGTGACCCTCTTCGCGCGCGGACTCACCCCGCAGCGGGCCTTCCATGTGGACGGCGTGATCGCGATCGACCCCTCCCCCGGCGAGCCCTTGGTGGCAGCCCTGCTCGACGACGGCATCCCCACCGTTTCGGTCGGCCGCTACACCGGCCCCGGCGAGGAACGCGTCCTCGGCACACTCGAGGCCCATCACGCCGAACTGCAGACCCAGGTCCTGGACCATCTGCTCAGCCGCGGCCGGAAGCGCCCGGCGCTACTCGCCGTCGACGACGCCATTTCCTCGTCCTGGGCGGTGGACACCCTCAACACCTACGTTCAGTGGTGCCGCCGCCACGGCATCGAGCCGCTCGTCCACGAGGTGGAAGGCAACGCGACGCCGCGGGACCTGGTGTCCGCGATCGCGTCCGCCGTCGATGCCGGCCAGGCCGACGCCCTGGTCTGCGGGGCGCAGGGACATGCCGCGCAGAGCCAGATCGTCCTCGAAAGCCGCGGCCTCACGGTGGGCCGGGACCTGGACATCGCCTCCTTCGCCGGCGCCGCCGCGCTGGAGACCGGCAATCCGCTCATCAGCTCGATCGACCTGGCGCCGCGGGAGTACGGCTTGGCGGCGACGGAACTGTTGGATGCCGTCGTCCGCGATCCCGACGCCGGGCCGGTGCACCGCTGGTTCGAGGGGGCGAGCGTGCAGCTGGCTGACTGAAGCAGCCCACTTATTGGCCCACACGGCGCGAAAATCCGAGGTGTCTTGGGGAGCGGCCGACCAAGAGATGGGCGGGTTCAGTCACCTACTACCCGGCTGAAGCCCGCAGCGAACCGCGGGCGGCGCCCACCATGCCTTCGACGGCGCGGGCCAGGTGCGTGCCGCGGTCGCTGACCCCGCCCCAGCGCACCAGGGACTGGGCGGTGAGGCCGTCGATCATGCCGAGGATCTGCCAGGCGAGCGAGGCGGCGTCGGCGGTTTCGAAGTGGCCCGCCGCAACGCCGTCCTCCACCACTGCCTGCAGCACGGCCTGCCAGGCGTCCATCTGCTCACGGACGCACGCGGCGAGCGCCTCGTTCCGGCGGCCCAGGGTCCAGGCCTCCACCCAGACGGCGGTGACATCGAGCCGACTGCCGTCCATGAGGGTGTCCAGCAGGAAGGCCAGGCGCTCCAGCGGACCCGGAAGGGCCGCGAGCATGCCCGCCACCTCCTCGGTTTCGGCCGCGACGATCGCGGTGAAGGTCCCCGCGACCAGGGCATCGACGTTCGGCTGGTAGTGCGCCACAAGGCCCGACGCCACCCCCACCCGCGAGGCGACATTGCGCAGCGTGATGGCGGAAAGCCCCTGCTCCAGGGCGATTCCGCGGGCGGCTTCGGTGATTTCGGCAGCGCGCTCGACGGGGGACTTCCGGGTAGCGCGCTTCTGCGTGGTGCTTGACATCACAGACCAGTCTAAAGTACTTTTTCAACATTATTGATCGCATGATCAACAAGCCGCAATACAGCAGCAGCAGCACAGCGGCTTAGGTTCAAGCAGTACAGAGGAGTCTTCATGGCTTGGAAAATGCCGGCCGAAACCGCACCCCACGAACGCACCTGGATGGCGTTCCCCCGCCCCGGCCTGACGCTCGGCGACGACGCCGCTTCGGCCGAGGAAGCCTACGCGGCCTGGACCGCGGTGGCCCACGCCGTCTCCGAATTCGAACCGGTCACCATGGTGGTTGACCCCAGCGAGCGCGGGCGTGCCGCCCGCATGCTCGACAACGGCATCGAACTGCTCGAGGCGCCGCTGGACGAATACTGGATGCGCGACGTCGGACCCACCTTCGTGCTCGACGACGAGCGCCCCGGCGTGCTCGGCGCCGTCGACTGGGTCTTCAACGGCTGGGGCGCCCCGAAATGGGCCGAATGGGAGAAGAGCGCCGGAATGGCCCGCTTCGTGGCGGAACAATCCGGAGCCGAACTGGTCAGTTCCCTGTTGGTGAACGAGGGCGGTGCCATCCACGTGGACGGCGAAGGCACGGTGCTGATCACCGAAACCGTGCAGCTGGATCCGGGCCGGAACCCGTACGCGGACAAGGCCCGGGTGGAGGCTGAGCTGGCCCGCACCATCGGCGCCACCAAGGTCATCTGGGTTCCGCGCGGCCTCACCCGCGACTACGAGGACATGGGCACCCGCGGCCACATCGACATGGTGGCCACCCTGCCCACCCCCGGCCGGATCCTGCTGCATTCCCAGAGCAACCCCGAGCACCCGGACTACGAGGTCAGCCGCAGCCTGCAGGCCTTCCTGGAAACCCAGACGGACGCCGCCGGCAAGCCCTTCGAGATCGTCCAGCTGCCGGCACCGGAGACCCTGCGCGACGAGGAAGGCTTCGTGGACTGGAGCTACGTGAACCACCTGGTGGTCAACGGCGGCGTCATCGCCTGCGGTTACGGCGAAGAACGCGCCGACGCGCTCGCCGCCGAAATCCTCGCCGACGCCTACCCGGGCAGCCGCGTGGTCACGGTGGACGCCCGGCCCATCCTGGCCCGCGGCGGCGGCATCCATTGCATCACCCAGCAGCAGCCCGCCCTCCCCGCTTCGACCAGGAACCCCTCGAACAGCGCAGTCAACGGGAGCGCGGCGTAATGGCGCGCTTCGACGTCGTCGAGGCGTCCATCGCGGACCTGCGGGCAGCCCTCGAGTCCGGCGAAACCACCTCAGTTGAGCTCCTGGACGCGTACCTGGAACGCATCGAGGCCTACGACCGCAACGGCATCAAACTCAACGCGATGGTGGTCATGAACCCGGAGGCCCGGGCCGACGCCATCGCCTCCGACGAGCGCCGCACCCGCGGGGAGGTGCGCGGTCCGCTGGACGGCATCCCCTACACGGCCAAGGATTCCTACCTGGCCAAAGGCCTCACCGCGGCCGCCGGTTCGCCGGCATTCAAGGACCTCGTGGCCCAGCGGGATGCCTTCACCATCGAGCGCCTGCGCGAAGCCGGAGCTGTGCTGATCGGGCTGACCAACATGCCGCCCATGGCCAACGGCGGCATGCAGCGCGGCGTCTACGGCCGGGCCGAGAGCCCGTACAACGCAGACTTCCTGACGGCGGCATTCGGTTCCGGGTCCTCCAACGGTTCCGGCACCGCGACGGCGGCCAGCTTCGGGGCCTTCGGCCTCGGCGAGGAGACCTGGTCCAGCGGCCGCGCACCGGCGTCGAACAATGCTTTGTGCGCGTACACGCCCTCCCGGGGCGTCATCTCGGTGCGCGGCAACTGGCCGCTGGTCCCCACCATGGACGTGGTGGTGCCGCACACCCGCACGATGGCGGACCTGCTGGAACTGCTGGACGTGATCGTGGCGGACGACGCCGAGACTCGCGGCGACTTCTGGCGCGTGCAGCCGTGGGTGGAGATCCCGAAGTCCTCCGAGGTGCGGCCCGACTCGTACCCGGCGCTCGCTCCGGCGGATGCCGACGGCGGCCGGGCGGCCCTGCGGGGCAAGCGCTTCGGGGTGCCGCGCATGTACGTGAACGCCGACCCCGAGGCCGGAACCAGCGACAAGCCGGGCATCGGCGGGCCCACCGGACAGCGCATCGAAACCCGCGCCTCGGTGATCGAGCTGTGGGAAGCAGCCCGCCGCGACCTGGAAGCCGCCGGCGCCGAGGTGGTGCTGGTGGACTTCCCCGTGGTGAGCAACTATGAAGGCGACCGGCCTGGTGCGCCCACTATCGCCACCCGCGGCCTGGTGAGCCCGGCGTACCTGCAGCGCGAAATCGTGGACCTGTCCGCCTGGTCCTGGGATGACTTCCTGGCCGCCAACGGCGACCCGGCCCTGCATTCGCTGGCACAGGTGGACGGCGCCGCGATCTTCCCGCACCCGGACGGCGCCCTGCCGGACCGCTACGCCGGGTTCGACGACGACATCGCCGAATACCCTGACCACATCCGCGCCAACCCGGTGCAGTCCGTGACGGAGATCCCGGAACTGGCAGCGGGCGTCCGCGGACTGGAGCTGACCCGCAAGCTGGACCTTGAGGAATGGATGGACGGGCTGCGCCTGGACGCGGTGCTGTTCCCGGCGTCGGCCGACGTCGGGCCGGCGGACATGGACGTCAACCCGGCGTCCGCGGACCTCGGCTGGCGCAACGGCGTATGGGTGGCCAATGGCAACCTGGTCCCCCGCCACCTGGGCATTCCCACGGTCACTGTGCCGATGGGAACGATGTCCGACATCGGCATGCCCGTGGGCCTGACCTTCGTCGGCCGCGCCTACGACGACACGGCGCTGCTGGCCCTGGCGGCCGCGTTCGAAGCAACCGGCACCCGCCGCACCGAGCCGCAGCGCACACCGCGACTGGGGTAAAACCTCCAACGCGGGGTCACTTACGGCCCATTTTGCCCAGCGGATTGGGCCGTAAGTGACCCCGCGTTTGCCGGTCCCGGGAACTCCATCGCCTCGTGGATCTGCAGGGCGAACCACAGCTGGGCGAGCGTGGACGTTTCACCCATGTCCAGCCCCGTCAGCTCGCCGATCTTGCGGATGCGGTAGATCACCGTCTGCCGGTGGGTGAAGAGGAGTGCCGCCGTCTTCTGCCAGGAGCGCTGCGTGTCGAGGAAGACCTTGAGCGTGTGCATCAGGTCCGGTTCCCGGCCCCGCTCATAGTCGATGACCGGGCCCAGCAGGCGCCGGACCAGCGCCGCGCCCTCTTCGTGACGCGTCAGTCCCAGCCAGGCCGGGCCCTCCGGGTACCGCACCAACTGCCTGCCGCTGCTGGCCGCCGTTCCGAGCGACCACAAGGACTCCTGCAAAGCGGTCTGGATCCCCGACGGCGAAGCCGGGGAACTCACCCCGATCCGGACGTGCTCGCTCACGACGTGGCGCATCAGTTCCTGGGAGCATTCATTCGACACCAGCAGATGCAGGCGGTTGGCCCGGTTCAGACAGGCCGACGGGAAGCCGTGGCCCCAAAGGTCCACGTGGACGTTGGCAAGGTCCTCTCCCTCCCCGGACATGGACACCACCACAAAATCCTGGGCCGGGATGCCGAACTCACCCAGCCGGCTTTCGAGCTCGGCCACGCCGTAGCGTCCCTCAAATGCCTGCAGGAGGAACTCGGACCCCAGCCTGCGCTGGCCTTCGAGCGCCAGCACCGTCCGTGACAGTTCCAGGCCAAGGACCGTGGCGGCATGGAGGAGGACCACCGCGTCAGGACGCTGCTCCGAATCGGGCAGCACCAGCAGCAGGGCGTTCACGTGGGTGGGAATGTCCATCATCAGGACGTGCTGTTCGCCGAAGCGCAGCCATCGGAAGCCCTTGACCGTCCCCGTTGAAGACTTTCCGACCCGCTGGGCAAGCCAGGCGGACAGCTCGGCCGGCGGTCCGTCCCACCCGGGGTGCCACGGGTCCAGGCACCGCCGGTCGACGACGAACAGCCTCGAGGCAAGTTCCGCGGCAAGGCCCTGGAGCAGGCTGCGTCCGTTGTCCTCGGCACCGGAGAGGCGCAGCAGGTCGTAGATCCTGGCCGTCTGCCGCAGCCGGCGCGACTCCTCGATCAAGGAGGCCTCCGCGACAGTCCTGGCAATGGCGATGAACGGCAAAGGGTACGGAATGTTGATCAGCGGAAGCGGCAGGGAATTGCAGGCCTCGATCAGTTCGGGAAGGAGCTCGGGCGCGTGCATCTTCTCGCCCACTGCCAACGCGCTCGCCCCCGCCTTGACCAGTTCCTGAGCCAGCTCCACCTGCCCCTCGGCATCGGACGGAATGGACAGCCCGTTCGTCATCATGATCTCGCCGCCGGTGGTCCATTCCCACAGCCGCGGGAGGTCCGAGGTGTGTGCCCAGGTGATGCGGTTTCCCATGCCCCCGGAGCCAGCCAGGAGCCGCAGTCCCAGCTGCGGCTCCGCGAGCAGCTCCGCCACTGTAATCGCCATTGTTGACCACGTTCCCTTGTCTGCACGCCGTCCGGACACCGCCCGGACGCCCGGAATTCCGGCCCTCTTAGACAAAGGTATAGGCGGCCCTGCTATTTGTAGTCAATCGATAGATATGCGGCGTGACGTGCATCACTAATGATTGGAGAACCTGCAGAGGCAGCAGGAACCAGCGCAAACGTGAAGGATTCCCCCATGACTGTCCACCAGCCCGTCGGCCCCGTCGATGCCACCAAGGTTCCACGCTTCGCGGGACTCGGCACCTTCGCCCGGCTCCCGCAGATCGACCGCGTCCCGGACTACGACATCGCCGTGGTCGGCGTCCCGTTCGACGGCGGCACCTCCTTCCGTCCCGGCGCCCGCTTCGGTCCGGCGGCCGTCCGTGAAGCGTCGCGGCTGCTGCGCCCCGGCTACCACGTGGAGCTCGACGTCGAACCCGTGCGGGAAGTCCAGGTGGTGGATGCCGGGGACATCGTCTGCACGCCTTACGACATCGCCCGGGCCGTCCGTGAAATCGAGGAGCAGGCCCTGCCGCTGCTCGGTGAAGGGAAACGGCTCATCTCCATCGGCGGCGACCACACCATCGCCTTGCCCATGCTGCGGGCGCTCAACACCGTGCACGGACCGGTGGCGCTGCTGCATTTCGATGCCCACCTGGACACCTGGGACACCTACTTCGACCAGCCCGTCACGCACGGCACCATCTTCCGCCGCGCCTTCGAAGAAGGCCTGCTGGTCCAGGACCGCTCGATGCACGTGGGCATCCGCGGACCGGTTTACGACCGGAACGACTTCCTGAGGGATCACGAGTTCGGCTTCCAGATCATCCGCTGCTCCGACCTGGACACCCTGGGCGTCCCGGCCGCCGTCGAGCAGGTCAAGGAACGCCTGGGCGACACTCCCGTGTACGTTTCGATCGACATCGACGTCCTCGATCCGTCCTACGCACCCGGCACCGGCACCCCCGAGATGGGCGGCCTGCATTCCCGCGAGCTGCTCGCCCTGCTCCGCGGACTGGAGGGCATCAACATCGTGGGCGCCGACGTCGTCGAAGTCGCCCCGGCCTACGACCACGCGGACATCACCTCGGTGGCGGCGGCGACCCTCGTTTTCGACCTCCTCGGCCTGATGGTGAAGGGCAACCGCGGAGCCGGCGAGGCCCTCTCGCTGGCGGCACGGAGCGCATCATGAACACCCCCGGCAGCTCCCCCGCCGTCAACGAGGTTCCCCGGCTGGAGGACAAGACAATCCAGCCGATCCCGCTGAACGAGCGGCACGGCAAGGCAAGGGACCTCTTCACCATCTGGTTCGGGTCCAACATCATGATCATGACGATCGTGACAGGCGGGCTCGCAACCACGGTCTTCGGGCTCGATATCGTCTCCGCACTCGTGGGCATCGTCGTCGGCAACCTCATCGGGGCCGTATTCATGGCCCTGCACTCGGCCCAGGGGCCGCAGCTCGGCGTCGCACAGATGATCCAGACCCGCGGCCAGTTCGGCTCCTTCGGCGCACTCCTGATCGTCCTCATCGTGGTCATCATGTACGCGGGCTTCTTCGCCGCCAACCTGGTGTTCGGCGGCGAGGCCATGGCGGCGGTCAACCCCGGCATCAGCGTCGACGCCGGCATCGTGATCATCGGCGTCGTCAGCGTCATCGCCACTATCTTCGGCTACCGGATCATCCACGCGTACGCGAAGTTCCTCAGCATCGTGGCCGGCCTGGCCCTGGTGCTGGCGTTCATCTGGATCCTTGTGGTCCAGGGGCTTCCCGCCGGCTTCCTCGAGCAGGGCGACTTCAACTGGGTCGGCTTCATGGGGACGATTTCCGTCTCGGCGCTGTGGCAGCTGGCGTACGCCCCGTACGTGTCCGACTACTCCCGCTACCTTCCCCAGGGCACCGGTTCCCGGAGCGCCTTCTGGGCCTCGTACTCCGGCTGCGTGCTCGGAACGCTCTTCCCCATGGTGCTGGGCGCCGTCGTCGGGAGCGTGGCGCTTGCCCTCTCCAGCGATCCTTCGAGCATGGACATCGTCGGCGATCTCGGCATCCAGCTCCAGCCGCTGACCGTGGTGATCATCGGCATCTTCTGCCTCGGCGTGGCCGCCTCGAACGCCATGAACCTCTACTGTGGCGTGCTGTGCAGCCTCACCGTCGGCCAGACCTTCAAGCCGGACTGGATGCCCAAGGCCAAGACCCGCACCGTCGCCGCCATCCTCCTCTTCGCCCTCGCGGTGTCCGTTGCTCTGTTCGCCCGCGACAACTTCATCCTCTTCTACACGAACTTCCTGTCCTTCCTCATGTACGTGCTGGTCCCCTGGACGGCCATCAACCTGGTGGACTACTACCTCCTGCGGCACGGCGACTACCGGGTTGAGGACTTCTTCCGGCGCGACGGCGGCGTGTACGGCAGGTTCAACTGGGCCGCGATCGGCTGCTACATCGCCGGAGCCCTCATCCAGCTCCCGTTCTCCGCGACAGCGGTCTACACCGGTCCCCTGGCCGCGGCGATGGGCGGAGTGGACCTCTCCTGGATCGTCGGGCTGGTGGTTGTAGCACCCCTGTACTACTACGTTGCCCGTGCGTCGCAGAAACCCCGCAAAAGCGCGGAAGCCGCGCCCGTCCCGCCAAAGAAGCTCGTCGGCGATCCGGCCTGACAGCCCGGCACACCCAAAGACCCTCTAGCACCCAGATTGGAACCACTCCCATGACTACCACTGACACCGCCCTGCCGGGCACCGCGCCCTTCGCCGTCCGCCGTCCCGCAAGCCAGGGAACCCCCGCCGGGCTGCCGCCCGTGGGACATTTCATCAACGGCGCCTTCGTGCCGGGCTCCTCGCCTGAGCTGCTCGACGTCGTCAACCCGGCCACGGAAGCCGTGCTGGCTTCGGTTCCCGCCGGCACCGCCGCAGACGTCGACGCCGCGGTGGAGGCCGCCGTCGCCGCCCAGGTTTCGTGGGGCGCCACCACGCCGCGGGAGCGTTCCGAAGTCCTGCACCGCATCGCCGACATCCTCGAGGCCAACCGCTCATCCCTGGAAGACCTCGAATCCGCCAACACCGGCAAGCCCCGCAGCGTCGCAGAGGACGACGTGGCCAGCACCATCGACACCTTCCGCTTCATGGCCGGCGCCTGCCGCACCCTGACCTCGCTGGCCGGCGGGGACTACGCCGGCGGGCACACCTCGGTGATCCTGCGCGAACCGGTGGGCGTGGTGGGTGTGATCACGCCGTGGAACTACCCGCTGCTTATGGCCGCCTGGAAGATCGCCCCCATCCTGGCCGCGGGCAACAGTGTGATCCTTAAGCCGTCGGAGCAGACCCCGCTCTCCACCCTGAAGCTCGCCGAGCTGGTGGCCGGGCACATCCCGGACGGCATCTTCAACGTCGTCACGGGCCAGGGCCGCACCGTCGGCCAGCGCCTGTCCGAGCACCCGGACATCGCTCTGGTGGCGCTGACGGGCAGCGTGGCAAGCGGACAGGCCGTGGCTGCCACCGCGGCCCGTTCCGTCAAGCGGGTCCACCTGGAGCTCGGCGGCAAGGCGCCAGTGGTGGTCTTCCCCGATGCGGACCTCGCCGCGGCAGCCGCAGGCGTGCGCAGCGCCGGTTATTGGAACGCCGGCCAGGACTGCGGTGCCGCGTGCCGCGTGCTGGTGCACGAATCGGTGGCTGAAGAGTTCACCCGGCTCCTCGTCCAGGAGGTGGCAAGCCTGGTGGTCGGCGCCCCGGACGCCGGGGACGACGTCGAAATCGGACCGATGATTTCCCGCCAGCATTTCGAGCGGGTCAAGGAAGCCCTGGCCGACGCGAAGGCAGCCGGGCTGCGGACCGCCGTCGGAGGCTCGGCCTTGGACGGCCCGGGCTACTTCATCGAGCCGACGGTGATCGCGGATGTTCCGGCGGGAGCACCGATAGCCAGCCACGAGATCTTCGGCCCGGTGGTGACGGTGGAAACCTTCGCCTCCACCGAGGAAGCGGTCAAGCGGGCCAACGAAACCCCCTACGGCCTCTCCGCCTCGGTGTGGACCCGCGATTCGGCCCTGTCCCTCAGCGTCCCCAAGCAGCTGGACTTCGGTACCGTGTGGGTGAACGCCCACCTGGTCCTGGCCAACGAGGTGCCGTGGGGCGGGTTCAAGGGATCCGGCTACGGCAGGGACCTCTCCCTCTACGCCTTGGACGACTACTCCCGGACCAAGCACATCATGATCAACCACGGCGCCTGAGCCCTGACCCGAAGATCGGAACCTGAAATGAGCAACGCGCCCACCCGCGGACCCCTGGCCGACGCGGCCGTCCCGCCGGTCCCGTTCGGCACGGACGTGCCGTGGAGAAACTGGGGAGGAAACCAGCATGCCACGCCCGCTTTCACGGTGCGGCCGGGCAACGAACAAGAGGCCCTGGACGCGGTGCGCTTCGCCATCAAGGAAGGGCTGCCGGTCCGCGCCGTGGGCTCGGGACATTCCTCCTCCCCGCTGGTCCAGACGGGCGGGGTGCTGCTGGACATGTCGGCCATGGCGGGAATCACCGGAACCGACCGCGAAAACCGGCGCGCCCGCGCCCTGGCGGGGACCACCATCAACGCCTTCGGCGATCCCCTCTGGGAACAGGGCCTTGCCCTGGCCAACCAGGGCGACATCGACAAGCAGCAGATCGCAGGCGCCCTGTCCACCAGCACCCACGGCTCGGGAATCGGGCTGGGCAGCTTCTCCTCCGCGCTGCGCTGGGTGAAGCTGATCGACGGCCACGGGGAAATCGTCGAAATCGGCGAAGGCCAGCTCCGCGAACTCAGGGCAGCACAGGTAGCCCTCGGAACGCTGGGCATCTTCCTGGAGGTGGAACTCGCCGTCGAGAACGCGTACTACCTGCAGGAGGAAATCACCTACCCCGATTGGGCCGAGACCGTGGCCGGCTGGGATGCGGACATCGCCGGCAACAGGCATTACTCCTTCCTGTGGTGCCCCAGCGAAGGCTCCGCGGAACTCCTGGACCTGCCCGGCGCTCCCGGCGAGCGCATGACCAACCGGAGCTACACCAAGCGGTACAACGTCGTCGGCCTCAAGGACGAAAGCGGGATTTCCAGCGTCGAAGGCAAGCGCCTGGACCGCTCCTACCGGATCTATCCGGGCGGCTTCACCACGCCGTTCCACGAGCTGGAATACTTCGTCCCGACCGAGCACGGGCTGGCGGCCACGGAGGCCATCCAGGACCTTATCCGCACCAAGCATCCGGACCAGCAGTACCCGGTGGAGGTGCGGTGGGTGAAGGCGGACGAGGGCTACCTGTCGCAGTTCCAGGGCCGGGACACCACGGTCATCACCCTCACCACGGAACCCGGGACGGACTACTGGCCGTTCTTCCGCGACGCCGATGCCCTGCTGCAGGAGTTCGAGCCCCGCGCGCACTGGGGCAAGATCCATTTCATGAGCCGCAGCCGCCTGGAAAGGCTCTACCCCGAGCTGGATACCTTCATCCAGGTCCGCAGGGAATTCGATCCCCGCGGAGTGTTCCTCAACGACCACACGCGGGCGCTAGTCGGCTGATTCGCCCCCAACGCGGGGTCACTTACGGCCCATTTTGCCCGGCGGAATGGGCCGTAAGTGACGCCCTCGCCCAAGGGGTACGGCTTCCGATTTCAGCCAAGGCGACGGATACCTTCGTGGGCCAACCCACGGTCTGGACCCTCCGCTAACGAGCGTAAAGGTCACCGACCTCACACACGGCCCAACCGCGCCAGACCTGATGGCCATCGATATCGACGGACAAGTCCGACCCTGGGGCGAGAGCGGCGCGCGCTATCAGGGCCTTCATTTCCAGAAAGTCTGGATCGCCCTCAGAACCGGGGCCAAAATGAACATCACCGTGCCACTGGCGATGCAGGACAAGATGCGGATCGGCTGGTCGAACGACGGATACAGGTTGGCCAACGAGTTGAAGGTCCCCGGTTGCGAATCAGATCCGGCAGGCGCGCAATGGGTAGCCTACCCCGGTGGATTCTGGCTGAGGGAAGCTGGTTGCGTACCGCTGACCATCACGACAGATACAGTGACCAAGACCGTCCACGTACCGCTCGGCAAGAGCTGTCCGTGATCGCCGGAAATTACAGTTGCCTGCCCCGACGGTCCAGTTCGGCTCTTCGAGCTTCTTCCTCGCTCCAGAACGGGGCGTCATTGCGGTGGACCCGTAGTAGATACAAGAACCGGATGGCATTGATCAGTACGACCAGAGAAAAGATCCATGCTGCTTCGGTGTCCCATCGCTCACGTCCGCCGAATTTGGTAATGGCCAAGGGAGAGAAACCGAGAACCATAAGTCCAGATGACCAGATTGAGAGACGCCAACTACCGCGCGTCATTCTCGGCTGGAGGCGCTTTTGACCCTCTAACTCCGACATGCCGGCAGCCTACGGCAGTTGCAACTGGAAACAACGGCCAGTATGTGGATCGTCCACCCTGGTCTAGTGCCCCGCCGGGCCATCCTGCTTCGGCTTGGCAGCGGCAGCCGCCTCCCGGGTAGATGCGGTGACGTCCGCGAGGATCCGCTCGTGGATCTGGGCGGTGAGCTTGTGAATCGCACGCGTTAGCTCGGTATTCTCCTCAAGCAGCTGCTCCTGGGCGTTGTAGTCATGGTCTGCCTTCACCTGTTGGAAAGCCGCTTGACGGTTCTGTCCGATCATGACGAAGGTCGAGAGAAAGATCGCTTCGAGCGAGACGATCAGCGTCAACGTCGGCCATGGGCTTTGCTCGAACACGAGCATCCACACAGCAAAAAGCAACACATGCAAGTAGACGAAGTTCATCGATCCGGCGAAGGCCGTGATTGCATCCGCGACTCGAAGCTGAATGCTTGCGGCCCGGCGCTCGGCCTCGGCCAGGACCGATGGGTGCAGCTTCGCCCGCTCGCTTTGGGAGAGCAACCGCGTGGGCCTCAGATACGATCGCGGGTGCGCAGGAGCGCCCGTCGTAGACGTCGGTTTGGTTCCAGTCTGTTGTGTCATGGGTTCAATCCCTTGGCTAGCGGCGAGCCCGTCCCGCCTCTGAGAGCGAGCCTAGCGCCGCCATGCGCCTAATCGCAGGACCAAGCGATGACTCACGAACCAGAATGTACGCGTGCCAGCCACACATGACAGCTTGGGCACTAAACTGGCCGCATGACCCCCCAGGAACTGGCCAACCTTGCGCACCTGCGCCGGGCCAAGGACCTGATCGACCGCGAGTACGCCCGTCCGCTGGATGTTCCCACCATGGCGGGCGGCGCGCTCATGTCGCCGGCGCATTTCTCCCGCCAGTTCAAGGCCGCATACGGGGAGACGCCCTACAACTACCTCATGACCCGGCGGATCGAGCGGGCCATGGCCCTGCTGCGGGCCGGCAGCAGTGTCACCGATGCCTGCATGGAGGTGGGCTGTACCTCGCTGGGCTCCTTCAGCTCCCGCTTCACCGAAGTGGTCGGGATGACGCCCAGCGCCTACCGGGACCGGGAACACGAGGCGGTCAAGGCCATGCCTTCCTGCATCGCCAGGCAACGCACCAAGCCGGACCGCAAGCCGAGCAGGATTGAAGAAGCATCTGCCTGAACGCAGCAATACGTTTGAGGCATGAACATTTCACTTCAGTACGCACAAATCACCGTCAACGACCTCGACGAATCGCTCGCCTTCTACCGCGACACCCTCGGTCTCGACGTCCGCAACGACGTCGGCTCCGACGGGCAGCGCTGGGTCACCCTGGGCAGCGCCTCCCAGCCGGACCTGGAACTGGTGCTGTCCGAGCCGCACGCCGGCCGCTCCAAGGACGACGGCGACGCCCTCCAGGTGCTCCTGACCAAGGGCGTCCTGCCCGTGATCGTTTTCCGCACCGACAACGTCGACGCCACCTTCGAACAGCTCCGCGCCGCCGGCGCCGAGGTGCTGCAGGAACCGATCGACCAGCCGTGGGGCCCGCGCGACTGCGCCTTCCGCGACCCGTCCGGCAACCACGTCCGCTTCAACCAGATGTCCTAGTTTCCTGCAAGAACGCACGACGCCGGTCCCTCCACGTGAGGGCCGGCGTCGTGTGTTGGGGTGGATCCGAAAGCTTAGCCCTTCGCTGCTGCGCTCAGCCGCGGGTCGTCGTCGGGCAGGTCTTCCTGGCTCAGTTCCTCGTCGGAAAAGCTGACGCCGGAACCTTCCGCGGGCGCTTGATCGACCGGTTCCAGCGCCTGGAACAATTCCTCATAGAGGGCGGGAACGACGTCGTCCGCCGCATCCGCGGGAGGTGTCACCGGAGCCGCGGCAGCCGCCGCCGGAGCAACCGTGGGCGCGAGCGGCACGCGCTGGGCTGGATATTCGGGCGTGCGGTATTCGGGAGCGCGGTATTCCGGTGCGTAGTACGCCTCTTCGAGGGCAGCGCGCTCACGCTCGGCTTCGAAGAGTTCGGCTTGTTCCTGGACGGCCCGCTCGTGGTGCAGTTCGGCGACCTCCGCGCGCTTCTGGTACATGTGCACCGTGAGGTGGGTGATGGCCAGGAGCACCACCGGCGGCATGGCGGCCACGAGCGCGGAGACGATCGGCGGGATGCCCGAACGGATCGCGTCCACCGTGAGGATGGCATGGACGGAGTTGGCGGCAGTGGAGACGATCGCGCCGAAGAAAAGCAGGGTCCACGGGTAGACCATGGCCCGGCGGCTGTGGCCGTTGAGCGCCACGATCGCCACCGTGGAGGCCACGATCATGCCGTCCACGATGATGGGCCAGATCCAGGCCAGGTGGGCTTCGATCCCGGAGCGCTGCGCAAGATCGGTCAGCGCCGCGAAGGACAGGATGAAGGCGCCAACGGCGATCACCACTGTGGTGCCAACCGCGGTAAGGAGGACGGCCTTGTGCGGCTCGTTGGGGATCCTGGTGTTCACCGGATGATCTTACCGGCCGGAGGTGCCCTCGATTTCCCGTGGCTGCGGCTATCCCGGGCCCTCTCCCCTTGTGGAGGATTCCGGGCGTAATCTGGCGTTAAGCCGGTAGTACGGAATCCGGTACAGGCCAATTGCTGGGAATTGGGTTGGGGCATGACGATGCGGAATGGTCCAAAGTTCACAGTGGCGGCGACTCTCGGACGGGTCTTCGGATACTTAGTCCTGAGTGCCATCGGCGGCGTCCTGTCGGCCAGCCTGGTGGTGCCGGTGGTCGCGGCGACAGGGTTCGCCGTCAACGGTTCCGTCTCCTATTTCAACGGACTGCCCGCAGAGCTGACCGTGGGACCGCCATCGCAATCCAGCAAGGTGCTGAGCGCTGACGGCAAGCTGATCGCCACCTTCTTCACCGAGAACCGGGTGCCGGTCAAGCTGGAGAACATCTCGCCCTTCGTCCGCAACGCGGTGGTCGCGGTGGAAGACAGCCGCTTCTACGAACATCCCGGCGTGGATCCGCAGGGCATCCTCCGGGCTCTCCAGGTCAATCTCAGCGGCGGGGACCGCCAGGGCGCCTCGACCATCACCCAGCAATACGTGGCCAATGTGCTCAACGAGCAGCGCCTCTCTGCCGGGCACATCGACGAAGTGGTGCTGGGCGGCCAGAAGACCATGCTGGACAAACTGCGCGAAATGAAGCTTGCCCTGGAACTGGAGAAGAAGTTCACCAAGCAGCAGATCCTTGAGGGATACCTGAATATCGTGTTCTTCAACCGGGACGCCTACGGGATCGAGGCCGCATCCCGGCTGTTCTTCAGCACGTCAGCCAAGAACCTCACCCTTCCGCAGGGCGCCCTGCTGGCCGGGCTGGTCAACAGCCCCAGCGCCTACAACCCGATCGCCAATCCGCAGACCTCCGTGCAGCGGCGGAACGTGGTGCTGTCCAAGATGCTCGCCCAGGGCATGATCGGGCAGAAGACGTACGACGCCGCGGTCGCCACGCCCCTGAAGCTGAAGATCACGCCGGCCCGGCAGGGTTGCGCCAACGCTGCAATAGCAACGTACTTCTGCGATTACGTGTCGCACCTGATCCTGAACAACAAGGCCTACGGGGCCACCTTCGATGACCGCGAGAAGCTGTTGTACCGCGGCGGGCTGACCATCACCACCACACTGGACAGCCGCCTGCAGGCCGCGGCCCAGACCCAGGTGAACCTGTCTGCAGGTGCCAACCCGGACAAATGGGGGGCATCGCTGATCACAGTGCAGCCAGGCACCGGAAAGATCCTGGCGATGGCCCAGAACAGCGTGTTCCTGCCTGCGCCCGGGAAGTTCGACACCCAGCTTAATTTCAACGTCGATGCCCGGGATGCCAACGGCTACGACCTCAGCGGCGCGGGCGGTTTCCAGCCTGGATCCACCATGAAGCCGTTTACCTTCGCGGAGTGGCTGAACGAAGGCAAGCCGCTGAACGCGATCGTGGATGCTTCGCGTCGGGTCTACCCCGTGGGGTTCCCGTGGCGTTCCAGCTGCGGCGGGCGGGTGCTGGGCGGCTACAGTTCGGCGCAGAAAGCCGCCAATGAAGGTGCCGACGACGACCTGCAGAACAACGACCCCGGCTACTACCGGCCGATGCCCATCAATTACGGCCTCTTCAACTCGATCAACACCGCAACCTTCGCCACCGCGGCCCAGCTCGATTTCTGCGGCATCCAGAAAATGGTGGACGCTGTGGGCCTGCACAGCGGAGTGGACCGGGCGCAGATCAACATGCACCAGCTGGGCAACCTGCTCGGCGCCACCGGTGTTTCGCCCCTCGACCTGGCCAGCGCCTTCGCCACCTTCGCCAATGACGGCCGCTACTGCGAGCCGATCGCCTTGGTCTCGGTGATCGCTCCGGACGGAGAGCGGCTGGCCGCGGATCGCGCGAGCTGCCGGGACGCCGTGAAACCGGAAGTGGCCCGCGGCGTCAATGCTGTACTCCAGGATGTCCTGGTCCAGGGTTCCGGCTGGTACATCCACCCGAAGGTCCAGGATCTGGTGCCCACGGCGGCGAAGACCGGCACGTCCAACACCAACGGGGCCACGTGGGTGGTTGGCTACACGCGCGCGCTTGCCACGGCGTCGTTCTTCGGCGATACCTCCAAGGGCCAGAAACGCGAGGGCCGGAACGTCACCATCAACGGCAAGTTCTACCCGGTGCTTGATGGCTACATGATCGCAGGGCCGCAGTGGGCCAACTACATGGTGAAGGTCGTCCGGCTCTACCCCAGCGGGAAGTTCCCGGATCCGCCGGAGTCGATGATGCGCGGCCCGGGCCCGCGTCCGAGCAAGGTCGGTCCGCCGCCGGAACCCGTGCAGAAGGCGCAACCGGCGCCCGCGCCTGAATCCTCGCCTACTCCGGCGCCGACTCCCGCCCCGGCGCCCGCGCCCGCTCCGAAACCCAAGCCCTCCCCGAAGCCGCCCAAGCACTGAGGCACCGGCCGCAAAGGCGGACGACGACGGCGGAAGGACCCGCCGTCGTCGTCCCGTTTTGCCGTCGGCTCACTCAGCCGGTTCGAGTTCCGCTTTCTGTCCGCCTTCGGCGACAGGGGAAGCCTTTGCCGCGCCGCCCATCGCGACGTAGTACGCCGCACCGGCGGTGACCAGGCCGACCGGCCAGGCGAAGGCGGCCACGGCCCCGAGCCCCGGCGCGAGGGCCAGGATTGCGGCGAGGACCGCCGTCGGGATGAACACCCCGATCGCCTTCGGGTTGACGCCCTTGCGGAAGAAGTACGTACCCGATTCGTCGGAACGGTAGAGGTCCTTGATCTTGACGATTCCGCGGTTCACCAGGAAGTAGTCCGCGGCCATGATCCCGAACAGCGGACCGAGGAAGGCGCCCAGACCGCCCAGGAAGTAGTTGACCACCACGGGGTTCGAGTACAGGTTCCACGGCATGACGAGCAGGGCCAGGACCGCGCTGATGATGCCGCCGCGCTTGAACGTGATGTGCTTGGGCCATACGTTGGCGAGGTCGTAGGCCGGGGAAACGAAGTTCAGCACCACGTTCACGCCGATGGTGGCCACGATGAACATCACGGCGCCGAGGACCAGCACGGAAGTGTCGGGAACTTTGGCCAGGATCAGGGCCGGGTCCGTGATGGCCTTGCCGAACACCACCACGGTGCCGATGGTCATGGTGATGCTGATGGCCGCGAACGCCGCGAAGTTCACGGGGATGCCCCAGAAGTTGCCGCGGATCACGGACTTCGCCGAGGTGGCGAAGCGGGTGAAGTCGCAGTAGTTCAGCAGCATGGTGGCGTAGGTTGCCACCAGGAGGAAGGCACCGGTCAGCACGCCCAGGACCGAGTCGCCGCCGGACAGCGGGGCGATGGACATGTCCATCGGGATGTTCCAGCCCGCCTGGGCGAAGAGCCAGACCGCCATGGCCAGCATGACCACCCAGACGATCGGGCCGGCCCAGTCCTGGAAGCGCCGCACGGCCTCCATGCCGCGGGTGATGACCACCAACTGCAGCACCCACAGCAGGATGAAGCAGGCCCAGCCCAGCAGGGAAAGGCCCAGGAAGCTCTGGTTCTGCCACTGCTGCAACTCCGGATCGATCCTGAGCAGCAGGACAACCACGGCCATCGAGGCCAGGTAGGTCTGGATGCCGTACCAGCAGATGGCGATGACCGCGCGGATGAGGGCGGGGATGTTCGCGCCCCAGATGCCGAAGCTGATCCTGGCCATCACCGGGAAGGGAACACCCGTGCGCTGGCCCATCCGGCCGGCCCAGTTCATGCCGAAGAAGAGAATGCCGGTGCCTATGAGGATCGCGGCCAGCACCTGCCAGCCGGTAAGGCCGATCACGAAGAGACCGGCAACGAAGGTGTAAGTGCCGATGTTGTGGATGGCGGACATCCAGACGGCGAAGAAGCTGTAGGTGCTCCACTTCCGCTCGGTGGCCGGGGCGAGGTCTTCGTTGTAGAGGCGGCCCGAGGGGTCGAGTGCGGCGAGGGATTTGTGGTCGGAATCCATGGTGGCTCCTGGACAGTACGGACACGGTTCACATGGGATCCCAACTTGGGATCCCATGTGAAGTGTTGTGGGTCACACCATGGAAGTCAATGGATCCGGGCTGAAATGACGAATGTGACCGGCGGGGGCGGCGCTTCCGGGAATCCGAGCTACGGCCAGGACGCAAAGATTGAAGTTACCCTCACGGACGCCGCCGGAACAGAGGTCTTCAGACAGACCGCGCCGATGAACAACGACGGCGGATTCACCTTTTCATTCAAAGTCCCTGCCGGGATGAAGCCCGGCAAAGCCGGTGTCACCGCCGTGCCTTACCGGCTCGACTGGTGCGATGACACCGGCAGGAACAACCGGCTCACGCGTCAGGGTGCCGGGGACATTGCCAGAACTTCATGCGTCATTCCCATTTTTCCGCTGACGATCAAACGGTGGGCAACCTCGTAAGATCGCCGTCCCATATGGTTCGATCGGCCGACCCTATAATATTCGCCCGTCCGCATCATATAAACCGATCCAACGATCGTTCCGCTTTAGAAGTTTTCCTTGGGCGATCGAATTAGCCACCCAAATGTCCTTGGTTCGATTGCCTCAGCGATCGGTGTTCCTCATCAAGGAAGCGTGCCCATCGTCGCAACAGTCCGATCTCCCCGACTACTTCACTCGGATGGGAAACCGGCATGTACCTGACCAGCGAGGAAATTGCCGGCGGATAATCGAAGTCTGCGTAAATCTCTTCGACCGCCCCGAGAGGATCCGTCAAGGCCTCCCGCTGAAGGTAGGCAGCCTTCAACTGCATGTATAGCCACTTCCGGGCAGAATCACGCGGGTCATCGAACCTTCCGGGATAGTCGAGTTCCTTGAAGATCTCGGGTATTCGTTCAACTTCATCGAGTAACAGCACCGCTAGCTCGTAAAGCAAGGGGTCTGAATTACCGCGCTGGACTTCACCGACCGCTATGTCAATAACGGTCCGCTCCTTAATGAAGGACCGCTCCAGGCCGTAGCGCAGGTCGCCGGCTACAAGAGGGATTTGTTGAGACAGCACGAAATCCGAATCAAGTTCAAAGGTAATAGTCATGGCAGCTGGTTTGGGAAACCTGTTACGTTTCCTCTGGGATGAACCGCTGATCGGTAATCACCGGACTCTTTCCATTACGATCGATAATCCATTCAAAAATTCCAGGCTTTTCATTCACCCCTCCATTGAGTTGGAAAAGCTCGCGTTTCATTCCGTCCCCCCGTGATGACAAATCGTGTGGCCGCCGGATCACCGACCACAGGATCCAAACTGGCGCTCAGGAATTCTCCGCATGTTTGGCGCGGAACGGATCCGCGGCGTATACGCCGAGGATCCGTACTTCCGTGGTGAAAAATTCGAGTTCTTCCAGCGCACGGCGGAGCCGGGGATCTTCCGGATGGCCTTCGACGTCGGTGATGAACATGGTGGCCGCGAATTCGTTGCCCACCATGTAGCTTTCCAGCCGGGTCATGTTCACGCCGTTGGTGGCAAATCCCCCGAGGGCTTTGTACAGGGCGGAAGGGACATTGCGGACCCGGAAGACGAAACTCGTGATCGCCGGGCCGGGCAGTTCCTGCTTGGTGGGAAGCGGGCGCTCCTGCGTGAGGACAACAAAACGCGTGGTGTTGCTCGGATCGTCTTCGACGCCGGAGGCCAGGACCTCGAGGCCGTACAGTTCCGCCGCGAGGGGCGGAGCGAGGGACAGCTTGCGTGGATCGTTCCACTCGCTTACTTCCCGCGCGGACCCCGCGGTGTCGCCTGCGATGACCGGCTTCAGCCCCGCCTCGCGGATGATCCGCCGGCATTGACCCAGCGCGTGGATGTGGCTGTGGACCTCGGTGGCTTCCTCGATGCTGCTTCCCGGAACACCCATCAGGTCGAAGCGGATGGGCAGGAAGTACTCTCCGACAATCTGCAGCTTGGACTGCGGAAGCAAGGCGTGGATGTCCGCCACCCGGCCGGCGATGGAGTTTTCGATGGGGATCATCCCCAGGTCGACGGCTCCTGTCGAGAGCAGCTCAAATGCGTCCTCGAAGCTGGCACACGGAACGCTTTCGGCGTCGGGGAACATTTCCCTGCAGGCAAGGTCCGAGTTCGCTCCCGGCTCCCCCTGGTAGGCAATCTTTTGAACCATGCTGCCCATCGTTTCATTGAGCCCGCCGGGCGACCCAAACGGCGCAGGTTCATGACCAAACGGCCACGGTGAACCGCCGCGCCTGCTGAGAGCGAACGGCTAGTTCGTTCCTCCACCCTCGGCCCGCAGGGGTGCAGTGGATTCGCGGACCACCAGGTGCGTTGCGAGTTCCACCCGGCGCGAGTCCAGGGTGTCGCCGCGCATCTGGCGCAGCACGAAGCGCAGGGCGGCGCGGCCCATTTCCTGCAGCGGCTGGGACACGGAGGTCAGCGGCGGCACTGATTCCTCGGCCTGGTATGTTCCGTCGAATCCCACCACGCTCATGTCCTCAGGGATGCGGACCTTCTGCCGGCGCGCCTCGGCGAGCACACCGAGGGCGATGCTGTCGCTTGCGGCGAAGACTGCGGTGGGCCGCTGTTCGAGCTGGAGCAGGGCTTTCATGCCCGCCACCCCGTGCTCGGGACGGAAGGGCCCGGAGAAGATGTAGCTTTCCTCCACCGGCACGCCCTCGGCCATGAGCGCGGCCATATAGCCGTGGAGCCTGGCCTGGTTGCATTCCGCGGCCTCCGGCCCGCCCAGGTAGGCGATCCGGCGGTGGCCGAGACCCAGCAGGTGGGTGGTCGCAGCCTTGCCTCCGGCCCAGTTGCTGGCACCGACACTGACCACGTCGCCCTGCGGCGGGTTGAGCGGGTCGATGACGACAATGGGAATCTTCCGCCGCAGGAACGGCTCCAGCTCGGCCGAGCTGAAGGCCGATGTCACCACGATCATGCCGCTGCGCCCCTCATCGATGATCCGCTGTGCCCGCTGCTCGGGGCTGAGGGGCGACGCCCCCTGGACGCCCGTGACGTTGAGGAGGACTTCGACGTCGGACACCGCCGCGTGCTCCAGCACGCCGTTGAGCACCTCCACCCCGTAGGCGGAGTTCAGGCTGTCGAGCACCATTTCCACAACTGGCCGGCGCCAGGCCATGTTCTTTCGCTGCAGGGGCGACTTGTAGCCGGAGCGTTCGAGCGCGGTGAGAACCTTGGCACGCGTGTCCGCGGCTACGTCCTCTCGCCCGTTCACCACCTTCGAGACGGTGGGTGCGGATACGCCCGCTTCCCGGGCAATCGCCGCCAACGTCAACTTGGCTGGGCGTTCATTGCCGGCCATGCACACCTCGACTCTTTCGAAATATTTCGGTGGCACCAGTCTGTGTTCACTGGCCCGGGAAGTCAACCGGCATTTCGTAAACGACGTGAACTTTATGCCGGGAAGTCCTTGACCGTGACTCGGACCACAGTTAGATTTGCGTTACGGACCGAAAATACTGTCGAAATATTTCGAGTCGAAAAGCACCCCGTACCACCGGCACGGTGACCTCCCCGAGGGCCAGCCCCCAAACCAACAGCCGGGCAATCAGCGTCGAGCCCGAAGGACGAATGGAAATGCACATGCTAAAACTCACGTTGCGCTCAGCAGCGATCGCCGCCACTGCCGCTGCCGTCTCGATCTCCCTCGCGGCCTGCGGATCCAGCGGACCGGCAGGTTCGGCAGGGAACGCCGATTCGGCCACGATGTGGGGGCTTACGGGTGGCAACCAGCCGGTGCTCCAGAAGTCGGTGGACGCCTGGAACAAGGCACATCCCGAGGAGGCCATCAAGCTCGACTTCTTCGCGAACGATGCGTACAAGACCAAGGTGCGCACCGCCGTCGGCGCCGGGCAGGGACCCACCTTCATCTACGGCTGGGGCGGCGGCGTCCTGAAGTCCTATGTGGACGCCGGCCAGGTTGCCGACCTCTCGGACTTCGTCAAGGACAACCCGGACGTCAAGAGCCGCTACCTGCCCTCCGTCCTCAAGAACGGCACGATCGACGGAAAGACCTATGCCCTGCCGAACAACAACGTGCAGCCCGTGGTCCTGTATTACAACAAGGAAGTCTTCGACAAGATCGGCGCCCAGGCCCCCAAGACCTGGGACGACCTCATGGCGCTCGTGCCGAAGTTCAAAGAGGCAGGCGTGGCCCCCTTCTCGCTGGGCGGCCAGTCCAAGTGGCCCGACTTGATGTGGCTCGAATACCTCGTGGAGCGCATCGGCGGACCCGAAGTGTTCGCCAACATCGCCGCCAACAAGCCCGGCGCCTGGTCAGACCCCGCCGTCAAGGAAGCCCTGGGCAAGATCCAGGAACTGGTGGATGCCGGCGGATTCATCAACGGCTTCTCCTCCATCGCCGCCGACAGCAACGCCGACCAGGCCCTCCTCTACACCGGGAAAGCCGCCATGATCCTGCAGGGCGGCTGGATCTACCAGGGCCTGAAGAAGGACGCGGCCGGCTTCGTCTCAAGCGGCAAGCTGGGCTACACCACCTTCCCCGCCGTCTCCGGCGGCAAGGGCGACCCCGCCAACGTGGTGGGCAACCCGTCCAATTTCTGGTCGATCTCGTCCAAGGCCACTGACAGCCAGAAGAAGGCCGCCCTCGAATACGTCAAGAGCGGCATGTTCACCGATGCCGACACCCAGGCCCTGATCGATTCCGGAGCCGTCCCTGTCACGACGGGCATCGAAGGCAAGCTGGCGGCCTCGCCGGACAAGGACTTCCTGAGCTACGTCTACGGCATGGCCAAGAACGCGCCGAACTTCACCCTCTCCTGGGACCAGGCCCTCAGCCCCGCACAGGGCGATGCCATGCTGGCGAACCTGGACCAGATCTTCCTCAAGAAGATCACCCCCGAGCAGTTCGTCTCCACGATGAACGCGACGATCGGAAAGTAAGAAGTGTCCATTTCAACCGGTTCTTCCCGGCGGGTCCTCGAAAAGGGCCCGTCGGGGTGGCTGGCCGCTCCAGCCTTGTTCTTCTTCCTGTTGTTCGCCATCGTCCCCCTGGCAGGCGTGTTCTTCCTCAGTTTCACCAAATGGGACGGACTGGGCGAGATCAAGCTGGACGGCCTGTCGAGCTGGACGACGGTGCTGACCGACCCGGTCACCGGGAACGCGCTGTGGGTCACCGCCAAGATCATGTTCTTCTCGTTCATCGTCCAGGCACCCATCAGCCTCCTGCTCGGCGTCTTCACCTCCGCCTCCCAGAGATACCGTGCAGTCCTCGCGGTCCTGTATTTCGTGCCGCTGCTGCTCTCCTCGGCCGCCGTGGCCATCGCCTACAAGGCCCTGCTGGACCCGAACTTCGGCCTCGGCCCGGGCGTGGGTGTCCCGCTGCTCGCGCAGGACTGGCTCGGCAATTCGGACCTGGTGCTGTTCGTGGTGGTTTTCGTCATCGCCTGGCAGTTCGTGCCGTTCCACACGCTGATCTACCAAGGCGGCGTGCGGCAGATCCCTGCGTCGCTGTATGAAGCTGCCCAGATCGACGGCGCCGGACGCGTCCAGCAGTTCTTCGCCATCACGCTGCCCCAGCTGAAGTACACGATCATCACGTCCTCCACCCTCATGGTGGTCGGCTCGCTGGCCTACTTCGACCTCGTCTTTGTCCTCACCGGAGGCGGCCCCGGGTACTCCACCCGGCTGCTGCCCCTGCACATGTACCTGACCGGATTCAAGGCCAACGACATGGGCGCCGCCAGTGCCCTGGGCGTCATCCTCGTGGTGATCGGCCTCGTGCTGGCCCTGGTCCTGCAACGCCTCGGCGGCAAGAACCGCAACGCAAGCCAACTGGAAGGTGCCTGATGGCTTCCACAACCCAGCTTCCCGTTCCCCCGGCCACCCGGACAACGCCGAACCGCAAAGCGGTCCCGCGGAGCAAGGGCCCGGGCCGCTCCCGTCCGAACTTCCTCGGCGGCCTGGGCGGCTGGCTGTGGCTGGCCATCATCATCGTCCCCATCTATTACGTGGTGGTGACAAGCCTGAAGAACCAGGCCGGCTTCTTCACCTCCAACCCGATGATGCCGCCCGCCGAGCCGACCCTGGACAACTACAAGCTGGTTCTGGACAACGACTTCGCGATGTACTTCGCCAACAGCCTGATCGTCACAGTGGGCAGCGTTGTACCGGCACTCCTGGTCTCGTTCATGGCCGCCTACGCGATCGTCCGTGGCAAGAGCCGTTTCCTGACGTGGACGAACAACACGTTCCTCCTGGGCCTGGCCATTCCGCTGCACGCCACGATCATCCCCATCTACTGGATGATCACCAAGGCGCACCTCTATGACACCCTGCTTGCGTTGATCCTGCCGTCGATCGCCTTCGCCATTCCCATCTCCGTGCTGATCCTGGGCAACTTCATGCGCGACGTCCCGAACGAACTGTTCGAGTCCATGCGGCTGGACGGCTGCTCGGACTGGGCGATGATGTGGCGCCTTGCGCTGCCCATGACCCGTCCCGCCGTCGTGACCGTAGGCATCTACAACGCACTCGGCGTCTGGAACGGCTTCCTCTTCCCGCTCATCCTGACCCAAAGCCCGTCCACCCGGGTCCTTCCGCTGTCCCTGTGGACGTTCCAGGGCGAGTTCAGCGTGAACATCCCGGCGGTCCTGGCCTCGGTGGTGCTCGCCACCCTGCCGCTGCTGGTCATCTACGTGGTGGCCCGCCGCCAACTGATCAGCGGGCTCACAGCCGGTTTCAGCAAATAGAAAGGTCTCCCTATGACAACCACTACGCCCCTGCGCGTCGGCATGGTCGGCTACTCCTTCATGGGCGCCGCCCACTCCCACGCCTGGCGCACAGCGCCGAGGTTCTTCGATCTCCCGCTGGACCCCCGGCTCACCGCCCTGTGCGGAAGAAACGACGACGGCGTCCGGGCAGCCGCTGCCAAGCTCGGCTGGGACTCCGTGGAGACTGACTGGCGGCGCCTCATCGAGCGCGACGACATCGACCTGATCGACATCTGCACCCCGGGCAACACCCACGCCGAAATCGCGATCGCGGCCCTTGAGGCCGGGAAGCACGTCCTGTGCGAAAAGCCGCTCGCGAACTCCGTGGCCGAAGCCGAACGCATGACCGAGGCCGCCCGGGCCGCCGCGGAACGCGGGGTGTTCTCGATGTGCGGCTTCAGCTACCGCCGCACCCCCGCGTTGGCGCTGGCCAGGCGGATGGTGACCGAAGGGCGCCTGGGCCGGATCCGGCACGTGCGGGCGCAGTACCTGCAGGACTGGCTCAGCGACGAAAACGCGCCCATGACCTGGCGGTTGGACAAGGCCAAGTCCGGGTCCGGCTCGCTCGGAGACATCGGAGCACACAGCATCGACGCCGCCCAATGGGTCACCGGACAGAACATCAGCGGCGTCTCCGCCGTCCTGGAGACCTTCGTCCACGAACGTCCCCTCGCCGGCGACCTCGTGGGCCTGGGCGGTCACGGCGACGTCGGCGCCGATGCACCGCGCGGTACCGTCACCGTCGACGACGCGGCGATTTTCAGCGCCCGGTTTGACGGCGGGACAGGGTTCGACGGCGGGCCAGGGTTCGACGGCGGGACAGGGTTTGACGGCGGCGGCACCTCCGCGGGCGCCGTCGGGGTTTTCGAAGCCACCCGTTTCGCGCTGGGACGCAAGAACGCAATGCGCCTGGAGGTCAACGGCACGCTCGGCTCGCTCGCCTTCGACTTCGAGGACATGAACGTCCTGTCCTTCTACGACGCCGCCGAGTCCCCGGACGCCGGGTTCCGCCGGATCTTCGTCACCGAACCGGAACACCCGTACGTCGGCAACTGGTGGCCCACCGGCCACGGCCTCGGCTACGAGCACGGCTTCACCCACCAGGTGGTGGACCTCGTGACCGCGATCGGGGCAGGCGAGCAGCCCTCGCCGTCGTTCGCGGACGCACTGCAAGTCCAAAAGGTGCTCGCCGCCGTCGAAGCGAGCGCCACCGAAGAGAGCCGCTGGACCAAAGTTGAAGGAGCCTGACATGGCACGACCGATCACGCTGTTCACCGGCCAGTGGGCCGACCTGCCCTTCGAAGAAGTCGCCCGGCTGGCGGGCGAATGGGGCTTCGACGGGCTGGAGATCGCCTGCTGGGGCGACCACCTGGACCCGGTCCGCGCAGCCGTGGACGACGCCTATGTGCAGGACCGGCTCGACATCCTGAAACGGAACGGCCTGGAGGTCTTTGCGATCGCCAACCACCTCACGGGACAGGCGGTCTGCGATGACCCGATCGATGAACGGCACCGGGACATCCTCCCGGAGCAGGTGTGGGGCGACGGCGACGCAGAGGGGGTGCGGCAGCGCGCTGCGGAGGCGATGAAGGCCACCGCCCGCGCCGCCGCGCGGCTCGGCGTCCGCACCGTCACCGGGTTCACAGGGTCGTCGATCTGGAAGGCCGTGGCCATGTTCCCGCCGGCCTCTGCTGGCATGATCGAGCGCGGCTACCAGGACTTCGCCGACCGCTGGAACCCCATCCTGGACGTGTTCGACGAGGCCGGGGTCCGTTTCGCGCTGGAGGTCCATCCCTCCGAGATCGCCTACGACTACTGGACCGCCAAGCAGACCATGGAAGCGATCGGCCACCGGGAAAGCTTCGGGCTGAACTTCGATCCCTCGCACTTCATCTGGCAGGACCTGGATCCGGTGATGTTCCTCCAGGACTTTGCGGACAGGATCTTCCACGTGCACGTCAAGGAATCGGTGCGCCAGCTCAACGGCCGCAACGGCCGGCTCGGCTCGCACCTGCCCTGGGCGGACCCGCGCCGCGGCTGGGACTTCGTGACCGCCGGCCACGGCGACGTGAACTGGGAACCGATCTTCCGCACCCTGAACGCGATCGGCTACGAGGGACCCACCAGCGTCGAATGGGAGGACGCCGGCATGGACCGCCTCGTCGGGGCTCCCCAGTCCTTGGCCATGGTGCGGGAACTTGCCCGCATCGCTCCGCCCGCCGCCGCCTTCGACGCGGCCTTCAGCAGCAAAGGAAACCATGACTGAGAAGAAGACCGCCCTGGTGGTCCGCGGCGGCTGGGACGGCCACCAGCCGACCGAGGCGACGGAGCTGTTTGTTCCATTCCTCAAAGAGAATGGGTACGAGGTCCGGGTGGAGGAATCCCCCAAGGTATATGCCAATCCGGAATACATGGCCGGTGTGGACCTGGTGGTGCAGTGCGTGACGATGTCCACCATCGAAAAGGACGAGTTCGAAGGGCTGCGCACCGCCGTCGAGAATGGTACGGGCCTGGCCGGCTGGCACGGCGGGATCGCCGATTCCTACCGGAACACCTCGGACTACCTGCATATGATCGGCGGCCAGTTCGCCTGCCACCCCGGCAACCACCCGGACGAACGCACCGGGGAACAGGCTGACAACTACGTGCCCTACATGGTGAACATGCTCCCGGCCGCGGCATCGCATCCGATCACCGAAGGCATCGGCGATTTCGAGCTGGTCACCGAGCAGTACTGGGTCCTGGCGGACGACTACATCGACGTCCTCGCCACCACCACCCAGAAGGTCCGGGACTGGGACCCGTGGAACCGCGAAGTCACCTCGCCGGCGATCTGGACCCGGCAGTGGGCCAAAGGCCGGATCTTCGTCTGCACCCCCGGCCACAACGTGGAAGTCCTCCAGGACGCCAACGTCCGCACGATCATCGAAAGGGGCATGCTGTGGGCAAGCCGCTAAACACGGGCAAACCGCTGAAGGTGGGAATCATCGGCTGCGGCAAGATCGTCGATCAGTACCTCAGCAACTTCCGCCGGCTCGACTCCATCGACCTGGTCGCCGTCGCGGACCTGGACTTTGCGCGGGCACAGGCAGTTGCAGATTCCTACGAAGGTGTCCGTGCCCTCTCTGTGGATGAGCTCCTGGCGGCGGACGACGTCGAACTCGTCCTGAACCTCACCGTCCCGGCAGCGCACGGGCCGATCGCGCTGAAGGCGATCGGCGCCGGAAAGAGCGTGTACGGGGAGAAGCCGCTCGCGGCGACCACCGCAGAAGCCGGGCGGGTACTCGACGCCGCGCGGGAGGCCGGCGTCGTCGTCGGCTGCGCCCCCGACACCGTGCTGGGCACCGGGATCCAGACCGCCCGCAAGGCGATCGACGACGGCCTGATCGGCTCCCCGATTTCGGCCACTGCCACGATGGTGACGCCGGGGCACGAGCGCTGGCACCCGAATCCGGACTTCTACTACCAGCCAGGAGGCGGGCCGCTGCTCGACATGGGTCCGTATTACGTCAGCGCCCTGGTTACGCTGCTGGGCCCGGTGGTTTCGGTTATCGGGGCGGCAAGCCACACCCGCCCGGAGCGGGTGATCGGCTCGGGCCCGCGGGAGGGCGAGGTGATTCCGGTGGACATCGATTCGCACGTCACCGGGGTCCTGGTGCACGCCTCCGGGGCCCTGTCGACGCTGTTCATGAGCTTCGACGCTGCCAAGTCGAAGTCCGCCAACATCGAGGTCCATGGTTCGCTCGGGACGCTCGCTGTGCCGGATCCGAACCATTTCGACGGCGACGTGGAACTTTTCGCGCTCGGCGCCGACTCCTGGCAGACGCTGCCCGTCTCGGCGGGTTACATCGACTCGGGCCGCGGTTTCGGCATCGCAGACCTCGCGGCCACTCCCGCCGGTGAGGAGCCCCGCGCGGGCGGACGGCTGGCCTACCACGTGCTGGAGGTCATGGAATCGGTGCTGGCGTCCGCGCACAGCGGCTCGGCCGTGCCCATCAAGAGCACGGTGGCACGGCCGGAACCTGTGGAGCTGGCCGCATTGGCGAATGAAGTTCCGGTAGGTGGAGGTCAGGGAATCAGTTCGTAGGGGCTGGCGAGGATTCTCCGGACCGAGGTGGCGGCGGCGCCGACGAGCGCCCCCGTCCGCCCCAGTCCGGAGAACGCCACGTTCCCTCCGGGGACGAGTCCCGGCGCGTAGTGGTCCAGGCTCCGGCACAGTGCGGGGGCGATCCATTCCTCAAGCGCGGCGAAATGCCCGCCCAGCACGACGGCGGAGACGTTCGCCACCCGCGCCGTCGAGGCCACCGCGATTCCGAGGTACTGCCCGGCCCGGTCCACGGCCGCTACCGCACCCTCGTCGCCGTCGGACAAGCGGTGCAAGAGCCGCCCCATGCGGGGCGCATCCTGCTCTATTCCGGCGGCGGAATATATGGCGTCCTGGCCTGCGAAGGTCTCAAGGCATCCACGTCCTCCGCAAGCGCAGCGGGGCCCCTCGGGATGCACCACGATGTGCCCGATCTCGCCGGCATGTCCCTGCGGACCGGAGAAGAGCCGGGAGTCAATCACCAGCCCGCCGCCGACCCCGACCTCACCCGAGACGTAGAGAAAATCGCGGAAGGTCCTGCCGTGTCCGTGCCAGAGTTCGGCGAGCGCTGCGCTGTTTGCCTCGTTCGAGAGGGAGACGCCGAACGGCGCGCCGGGCAGGAGCCGGGGCAGTTCCTCGGAGAGGTCGACGCCGGTCCAGCCCAGGTTGGGGGCGGTCAGTACCACGTTCCGTTCCGTGTCCACCAGTCCCGGTACCGTCAATTCCCCGCCAAGAAGTTCGACGCCGGACGCCGCCGCCGCTGTTGCCGCGCGTTCGGCCATGTCCACGAGGAGGGGCAGGATTTCCGCGGGCCCGCTTCCGCGGTTGCGGCGTTCGACGCTTTCGTGGAAGGTCAGTTCCCCGGCGAAATCCAGCACGCCGACGGCGAGGTGGTCCACGTTGATTTCGGCGGCGAGGACGCCGCGGGCCGGGTTGAGCATGAGCCCCGTCCCCGGCCGCCCGCGTTCCCCGTCGCGGGCAAGGCTGTCCTCCCGCACCAGGCCCGACTCAAGCAGATCCGCCACCAGGCTGGACACCGAGGCCTTGGTCAGCCCGCTGTCCGCGGCAAGCCGGGCGCGCGTCACCCCGCTGTTCCGGTGGATTCCGGCGAGGACGAGCGCCAGGTTCTGCCGGCGGACGTCGCCGACCCGTCCGGCGGTGCCGGCGGTTCCGGCGGATCCAACGCCGGGCGTGGCGGGCGTCAGCTTCCTGTCTCCGTGCGCCAGCTGTGGCGCGGCTCGAAGCCCAGGAGCCGGCGTGCTTTGTCGATGCCGAGCAGGGTCTCGTGCTCGCCAAGGTTCCTGGTCACGCGGACATTCGGGAAGACCTCGGCCGCGAGGGAGGCGGAGGAGCGTTCCATGACCGTGTCCGCTGCGGCGATGACGTAGGCCTCGAACCCCGGCCGGGCGGCGAGGAGTGCTTTCTCAACTGCCTGGGCACCGTCCCGTCCGTCGATGTAGCCCCATAGGTTCCACTTACGGGCCCGCGGATCATTGTCGAAAGACGGGAACTGCGCATAGTCTCCGGGGTCCATGACGTTGGAGAAACGCAGGGCGGAGATACTCAAGCGCGGGTCCCAGCGGCACAGCTGGCGGCCCATTTGCTCCTCGAGGTGCTTCACGAGTGAATACGTGCTCTCGGGGCGTGCTTCGTACTCCTCGTCAACGGGGATGTACGGCGGGTCCTGGTCGAACGGCAGGCCCAGCACCGTTTCGCTGGACGCGTAGGCGATGCGCTTGATGCCGAGCCGCCGTGCGGCCTGGAAGACGCTGTGCGTTGCGAGGATGTTGTTGCGGAACGTCGCGGCGTCCGGCACGAGTCCCGGCGCCGGAACCGCGGCGAGATGGACCACGGCGTCAACCCCTTTGTGGCGGTCGTCGACGCCCGCCATCGCGTCGATCACCTGGCCGTAATCCGTCAGGTCCGTCTGGATGAAGCCGGGGTCGCGGTCCCCTGCGCGGTCCAGGTTCCACACTTCATGGCCGGCCTCACGCAGATACCCGAGGGTGACCCGCCCGAGTTTCCCGCTTCCGCCTGTAAGCGCGATCTTCATTTAGTTCCTCCGGCCGAGTAGGGGTAGACACGCAAGCACAGCCTACCGATTTCATGTTTGGGGGCGCAGCAGAACTTCACCAGCCAAGAACTTCACCAGCCACCAGTGCCGCCGCTTTGCCGTAGTTCTCCAGGATCTCCACCCGGAAATCCGGCTCGGGCATGGCATCGAGGGCAACGGGCCAGTCCGGCCGTTCCCCTGCGAGCGCCCACGCCGCCTGGACCGCAGCACCCCGGGCAACGTATTCACCCGGGCTCGGCACCACGACGGGAAGCTCGAACACCTGGGCCGCGATACGCTGCACGGCGGGATTCTGCACGGCACCGCCGATCAGCAGCAGCCGTTCGGCGCGGCCACCCTGGGCACGCAGCGCATCTAGCCCGCCGGCGAGCCCGCAGAGCATGCCTTCGATGGCTGCCCGGGCGATGTTCGGGCGGGTGGTGGAGGCGATGCTGAGGCCGTGGAAACTTGCCTTCGCATGCGGCAGGTTGGGGGTCCGCTCCCCCTCGAAGTACGGCACCAGCACCACGCCGCCGGCTCCCGGTTCGGCCTCAAGGGCGAGCCGGGAGAGTTCGTCGAAGTCGACGTCGAGCACTCCCGCCACCGAGCTGAGCACGCGGGCGGCGTTCAGCGTCACGGTGATCGGGAGGTATTCGCCGCTGGCGTCCGCGAAGCCGGCCACGGTACCGCTAGCGTCCTGTCCGGGCGAGGTGTCGACGGCGAAAACGGTACCGCTGGTGCCCACTGACACAACGACGTCGCCGGCCTTCGCCCCGAGGCCGAGCGCCGCGGCGGCGTTGTCGCCTGCGCCCACGCCCAGCAGGATTCCCTCGGCACCTCCCACCCGGGACGTGCCGAAACAGTCCTGATGGATCCGCCCCGCGGCGTCGCCGGGACCCAGCACGCGCGGCAGGATCACGACGCCGGGCACGTCGCCGCCGTCGGAAGCGGCGCCGGCTTCCCGGGCGTCCCGGCCGAAAGCCAGCTTGAACAGCCCAAGGTCATAGCGGCCGGTCAGCGGGCTCCAATACCCGGTGCCGCTGGCGTCCGAACGGTCCGTGGTGAGGGCGTCCAGGTCCGGCCCCAGCGGGCTCGAGCCCGCCGGGCCGTAGCCGCGCAGGCGCCAGGTGAGCCAATCGTGCGGAAGCGCGACAGCGGCCACCCGGTCCGCCAGATCCGGTTCATGGTCCCGGACCCAGCGGACCTTGGTGACGGTGAAGGACGCCACGGGCACCAGGCCGGTGCGCCGGGCGAAATCCTCCGCCCCCACTTCGGCGGTGAGGTCCGCCGCGGCGCCCGCCGAACGGGTGTCGTTCCACAGCAGGGCCGGGCGGATCACGTTGCCGTCGCGGTCCAGCAGCACCATGCCGTGCTGCTGGCCGCCGACGGACAAGGCGCTGACATCTGGCAGGCCGCCGGCATCGTCGAACGCCTCGGAGAGCGCCCGCCACCACTCGTCCGGATGGACTTCCGTGCCTTCCGGGTGGCTTGCGCGTCCCTGGCGGAGCAGCGCGCCGCTGTCCGCGTCCAGGACCACCACTTTGCAGCTTTGGGTAGAGGAATCAACCCCGGCAACGAGTTTCAAGGAAGCAGCCGGCACGGTATCAGCGTGCTCCGAGAAGGTGTTCGATGAAGAGCTGCTGAAGCTTCACGAAGCCGAAGCCCTTGCCGCCGAAGTAGGCGTCGGCGTCGAAGTCCTCGTAGGAGGACTTGTCCGCGCGGAGCTGCTCGTAGCCTTCGCCCGGGTTCAGGGTGGGTTCGTTGATTTCGGAGACGCGGGACGCCTGGAGCGCGGCCTGGACCTCGGGGTCGGCGCGGAATGCCTTGGCGCGCTCCTTCAGGAGCAGGTAGGTCTGCATGTTCGCGGCCGCGGAGTCCCACACTCCGTTGATGTCCTCGGTGCGGCTGGGCTTGTAGTCGAAGTGGCGCGGGCCCTGGTAGGAGGGTCCGCCGTCGGGTCCGCCGTTTTCGAGCAGGTCCACCAGGGAGAAGGCGTTCTGCAGGTCGCCGTGGCCGAACACCAGGTCCTGGTCGAACTTGATGCTGCGCTGGCCGTTGAGGTCGATGTGGAAGAGCTTGCCCTGGTACAGCGCCTGGGCGATGCCGTGTGTGAAGTTCAGGCCGGCCATCTGCTCGTGTCCGGTCTCCGGGTTGATGCCCACCAGCTCGGGGCGTTCCAGGGTTTCGATGAACGCCAGGGCGTGGCCGAGGGTGGGCAGCAGGATATCGCCACGGGGTTCGTTCGGCTTCGGTTCGATGGCGAAACGGATGTTGTAGCCCTTGTCCGTGACGTAGTCCCCCAGGAGGTTCACGGCCTCGCGGTAACGTTCCAGGGCTCCGCGGATGTCCTTGGCGGCGTCGTACTCGCTGCCTTCGCGGCCGCCCCACATGACGAAGGTTTCGGCGCCCAGTTCGGCGGCGAGGTCGATGTTGTCCAGCACCTTGCGCAGGGCGAAGCGGCGGACACCGCGGTCGTTGCTGGTGAAACCGCCGTCCTTGAACACCGGGTGGCTGAACAGGTTGGTGGTGACCATCGGAACCACCATGCCGGTGGACTTCAGGGCGCCCTGCAGGCGGTCGATTTCGCGCTGGCGGTCGGCCGCCGAGCAGCCGAAGGGGAAGAGGTCATTGTCGTGGAAGGTGATGCCGTAGGCGCCGAGGTCGCTGAGCCGGTTGACGGCTTCCACGGTGTCCAGCGGCGGGCGGGTGGCGGAACCGAACTGGTCCTGGGCCTCCCATCCCACGGTCCATAGACCGAAAGAAAACTTGTCTTCGCGGGTGGGCTGAATCGTCATTGAGGGCTCCGGGGTGCTTGGGGTGGGCTTGCCACGCTTATTTGTTTCGCTATCCAACATATTATGGATTTCCGTGATGTCAACCACTTGTGCCAGCAAATCTGCCGGAACTCGCTAAGGTTGAAAGCCCGCGAAAACCCTAGCCTGACACCAACCACCGCTGGTATGTTGTTGAGAACATCAAATAGGACACCTCGGACGAAGGATTCAACCGTGACTGATCAACTGGTAGCCGAACGCAACTGGGCAGGGAACTACAGCTACCAAGCCCCGCAGATCGCCCATCCGGAAAGCGTGGCGGAACTCCAGGCCCTGGTGGCCGGCGCACGGCACATCCGGGCGCTCGGGTCCCGGCATTCCTTCAATGCCATCGCGGACACCACGGGAACCCTCGCCGTGCTGGACCGCCTGGAGCCCGGGATCAGCGTGGATGCGGACAAGATGACGGTCACGGTAAGCGGCGGCACCCGCTACGGAATGCTTGCCACGGAACTGCAGCGCCAGGGTTTCGCCCTCCACAACCTCGCCTCACTGCCGCACATTTCCATCGCGGGAGCAGTCTCGACGGCGACCCACGGCTCCGGTGACGCCAACGGCAACCTCGCCACCGCCGTCGCCGGCCTCCGGATGGTCACCGCCGACGGCGGCCTGATCACGGCCCGCCGCGGGGACCCGGACTTTGACGGCATGGTGGTGGGGCTGGGCGCCCTCGGCATCGTCACCGAGCTGACCCTGGACATCGAGCCAAGCTTCGAGATCTCCCAGAACGTCTTCGAAAACCTCAGCTGGGAGGACGTTCTGGCGGATTTCGACGCCGTGACGTCCTCGGCCTACAGCGTCAGCCTCTTCACCGACTGGAGCGGGGAAACCATCAGCCAGGCGTGGCTCAAGCGGCGCAGCACCATTCCCGGGCAGGACGCGCCGGCGGCATTCTTCGGCGGCGTTCCGGCAACGGAGGCCAGGCACCCGCTTCCCGGGGTGTCCGGCAGCAACTGCACCCAGCAGCTTGGCGTCCCCGGGCCGTGGTCGGAGCGGCTGGCGCATTTCAGGATGGAGTTCACCCCGAGCCAGGGCGACGAACTGCAGAGCGAATACTTCATCCCCCGCGAGCACGCCGTGGAGGCCCTGCGCACCATGCGCAGGCTCTCCGATGTGGTGACGCCCCTGCTGCTGATCGGCGAAATCCGCACCATGGCCGCGGACAGTCTCTGGCTGAGCCCCAACTACGGCCGCGACAGCATCGGCCTGCACTTCACCTGGCGCCAGGACCAGCCGGCCGTGGAGGCCGTCCTTCCGCTGATCGAAGCGGAACTGGCCCCCTTCGCGGTGAGGCCGCACTGGGGCAAGCTGTTCGACGCCGGTGCTGCCGCCGTCGCGCCCTTGTACCCGCGCTTCGGCGACTTCGTCGCCCTGGCTCAGAAGCTGGATCCCAGCGGCAAGTTCCGCAACGGATTCCTCGACCGCACCGTGTTTGGCAGCTGATATTCTCGCGATGATGTCCGCAACAGCCCGTCCCGCCGCAATGGCCGGCGACCTTGATCCGTCCCGCCGGAACAACCTGGCCTTGATTTCGTCCCTGGTCCACCACCACGGCGTCCTCAGCCGCGCGGAGCTGACCAAGAGGACGGGGCTGAACAGGTCAACCGTGGGCACCCTGGTGGGGCAGCTCGTGGCCCTCGGTCTCGTCTACGAAAGCGCGCCGTCCGGGGAGGGGCAGGTGGGCCGTCCCAGTCCGGACGTCCGGCCCGATCCCTCCACGGCAGCGCTGGCCGTGAATCCCGAGGTGGACGCCGTCACCATCGGGCTGGTGAGCCTGGGCGGAAAGGTGCAGAAGAAGATCCGCTTCGCCACGGAGCGGATTCCCACGGCCAAGGAAGCCGTGAACATTGCCGCCGCTGTCATCGCCGGGATGCGCTCCGAGCTCGATGCCTCCTACCGGATCACCGGCATCGGCATGGCCGTTCCGGGCCTGGTCAACAGGGCGGACGGGATGGTCCGGCACGCGCCGCACCTGGCCTGGCGGGACGAGCCCGTGGCCCGGATGATGAGCGAGGCCACCGGCTATCCCTGCCTGGCGGACAACGACGCCTCGCTGGGTGCGGAAGCCGAGCTGATCTTCGGAGCCGGCGCCGGACGCGGCAACCTCGTCTACCTCAACGGCGGCGCCAGCGGCATCGGCGGCGGCATCATTGCGGACGGGGCACTGCTGCGCGGCTCCGCCGGATACGCGGGCGAATTGGGGCACACCTTCGTGCGCACCGACGGCAAGGGTTGCCATTGCGGGGCCACCGGATGCCTTGAGACCGAAGTGTCGCAGTCCCCCCTTTTTGAGCTGGCCGGGCTGGAAGGCGGCGACGCCGGGCAGCTCGAAGAAGCGCTGCGCGCCAAGGACGGCCCGGAGCTGGGCGCGGAAGTCGCCCGGCAGCTGGGCTTCCTGGGAATCACCCTGCGGAACGCGGTCAACACCTTCAACCCGGACACGATCGTGCTCGACGGCTTCCTGGGCGTCCTCCATTCCCTTGCCCCCGGCACCTTGGAAAACCTGCTCCGCACCCAGGCCCTGGGCGCAGCGGACAAGACCAGAATCAAGCGCGCTGCGCTGGGGTCGGACCTGATGATGATCGGGGCCGCCGAGCTGGTGTTTGCCCGGTTCCTGGCGGACCCCGCCGGGGTCAGGGAGCTTCCGGTCCCCTCGGCAAAGGGTCGCGGAGCCTGAAAGCCGCGGGCACGGCAGCCGGCGCCGCCACATAAACGTCAGAGGGCAGTGAACACCAGCGACGCGTTGTGCCCGCCGAAGCCGAAGGAGTTGTTCAGCGCGGTGCGGAGCCGCGCCGTCCGTGGCGCGCCGGCAACGACGTCCAGCTCCACTTCCGGGTCAAGCTGCTCCAGGTTCAACGTGGGAGGAACGGTTCCGGTCTCGAGTGCCCGGATGGTGAGGATTGATTCGACCGCCCCGGCCGCGCCGAACATGTGTCCGATTGCGCTTTTCGGCGCCGTCACAAGCGCGCCGGTCCCGACAGCCCGGGCGATTGCCGCTGCTTCGCCGACGTCACCGACCGGTGTACTCGTCGCGTGGGCGTTCACGTGGTCGATGTCCGCGCCGGTCAGTCCGGCCATCCGGATCGCCGCCGCCATGGCGCGTTCCTGCTCGCTGCCGTCGGCGAGGGGTGCGGTGATGTGGAAGGCATCCGAGGTAATCCCCCACCCGGCGAGTGTGGCGTGCGGGCGGTGCCCGCGCGCAACAGCGTGATCCGCGCGCTCGAGGACCACTATCCCGGCGCCCTCGCCGAGCACGAAGCCGCGCCGGTTTACGTCGAATGGCCGTGAAAGCGTAATCGGGTCCTCATCGCCGGGTTTCGCAAGTGCCTGGGATTGGGCGAATGCCGCCATCGCAACCGGCGTCACCGCGGCCTCGGTGCCACCGGCGATGACGACATCGGCCTCGCCCGCGACGATAAGTCGCGCGGCCGCCGCGATTGCCTCAGCGCCGGACGCGCAAGCTGAGACCGTTGTGTACGCCCCGGCACGGGCGCCGAATGCGATGCTGATCTGCGCGGCGGCACCGTTGGCCATGAGCATCGGCACGGTCCGCGGCGAGACCCGTCGCAGGCCAGCGGCACCGAGTACATCGTGCGCGTCGAGGAGCGACTCGATTCCGCCGATGCCGGTGCCCACGACCACAGCAAGCCGGTCGCCCTCCACCTGGGGAGTCCCGGCGTCTTCCCACGCCTCGCCCGCAGCGACCAACGCGAGTTGCTGATTGCGGTCGAGCCGGTTTGCCCGGACGCGGCCAAGCGCCGCGTCAGCGTCGAGGGCAGCGTCCGCGGCGACGCGGATCGGAACCTGCTCCCACAGGGCGCCGTCCCGCTGGAGCCTCCGCACACCGGAGCGCCCAGCAACGAGGGCTTCCCATAGGGCGCCGACGCCGTGGCCGAAGGGGGAAACCGCGCCATAGCCGGTGATCGAGACTTCCACGTAGAACTCCTTACTTGTATGGCAAACAAGTAAAGTTGTATCACGTACAATTCTGGATGTGGAAATCAGAGTGGACAGCCCGCAACTCCCCCGCGGAGCGGCGACCCGCGCGAAAATTCTCGCCGCCGCGGCCGAACTGCTCAGCGGCGGGGCACGCGGAATCACCGTGGGCGAGATCGCCCGCGCAGCCGGCGTGTACCCGAACCAGATCACACATCACTACGGCTCGAAGGATCGCCTGGTCCTCGACGCTGCGTTCAGCCTGCTCCTCCGCGATACCGCGCGGCTCCAGACCGCCGGAAGGCGCGCCCGCTCCGCCGGCCAGTTCCGGCAGGTGCTCGCGCGCACCGCCCTGGTGATGCCATCAACAACACTGGCGGTCCGCGCCCTGGCCACGGCAGGGAACGACGATGCACAGCGGGAACGCGTCCGCACCCTCCTGGAACTGCTCTTCCGGCAATCGGAGCGGTACCTCGAGCGGGTCATCATTGAGCGAGGGTGGACCAGCCGCAGCGGGACTGGCCGCGACACGCGAACGTTCTGGAGCGCGGTCTTCGGGGCAACCCTTCTCGCAGACGCCGGTGCAACGGGCGGTCCCTCGGACCTGGACCTCGCCAGCACAATATCGGTCGACTGAGGAAGGGTCCGGGTAGCACCACCAGCCATATGCGGTCATCGGCGCCTCCGAAGCGATCGACCGCAACGACACCAGCCTGTGGACCCGCAAGTAGGGGCTCCTCGCGCGGTGGTTCAGGGAGCAGTGCGTTCCGCCGGCGGAGCGACGGGCGCACTGCTGCGGCCGTGAAGCCGCCCGCTCAGCTCGGCGTCGAGCGTTTCCTGCGCCACGCGCATCCCCTCGGCGTAGACAGGGTCCCGCAGGCGCTCCCACATCAGCTCTTCGGGGACATCCTCCACATGGCTCACCACCCACCAGATGTTGCCGAAGGGGTCCTTGATTCGCCCTCCCCGCTGCCCGAAAGCACTATTGGACAGCTCGGTGACCACCCGGGCGCCGGCGGCCACTGCCTTCGAGAATGTCGCGTCTGCGTCGGGGACGAACACGCGCAGGAGGCTCGGCATCGCCGGCCAATCCGGGCGGCGATCGAAGCCCAGCACCACCGTATCGCCGACCCTTATTTCGGCATGCCCCACCAATCCATCTTCCGTGACCACCCGGGCGAGCTCCTCGCCGTCGAACACCTGCGCAACAAAGGCGAGGAAGGCCCCGGTGTCGTCAGTGACGACCCACGGGGCGAGCGTGGTGTAGCCGGCGGGAGCGGCATTTTCCTGCCTGGACATAAGCAGTTCCTTTCGAAGCTGTTTTCCTCGGTATCAACGAACGATAGACCTCAATCAGGTCTGTTGCTGTCCTGAATCGCGGCGGGATTTAATGCCCGGCAGCAGAAGGTCAGGGCGACGTCGTCGATTGCCTTCCGGAGGTCCGGCGCGTCCGGGCGCGCCCGCGCCGTAAAGGTGTCCACCACGAGATTGGCGACGACGGCGGCCACGTCACCTGCCGGGGCGGCGCCCCGCTGGCTCGCGACGTTCGCCGCGGAATACTCCGCGGTGGCGTTGATCAGGCCGGTCTGGTCCTCGAAGCGCCGGATGACGGTCTGAACAGTGACGCCCGAACGCTCGACGACGGCGGCAAGGGGGACTGACTCGAAATTTCTGACGTGTATGGGGTGTTCCCTCGCGGAGCGTCCTGCTCTACGCTCGGGTCCGATGCATCAGTCGTTGGGGGACCACATTCCGGGGCAGGCTGCGATTCATGAGCTCTTGTCGCAGCGGCAGCGCGATGCGCCGGTCTCCTTGCTCGGACGCATCTTCGGCGCAAACCCCCTCAGCACGGAGACTCGGCCTTGGTTCCAGGGTGCGCTCGGGGAAGTGGCTGTAGGAAAGATCCTCAGTTCGTTGGGGCCGGAGTGGACTGTGCTGCATGCTGTGCCTGTCGGAGTAGGTTCCTCGGACATCGACCACGTGGTTATCGGCCCGGGCGGCGTCTACACGATCAACACCAAGAACCACACGGGCCAGCCGGTGTGGGTGGCAGGGCGAACCCTCATGGTCGCCGGCCAGCGCAAGCGCCACATTCCAAATGCGGAGTTCGAAGCTCAGCGTGCCGCCAAGTTGCTTTCGGCAGCGACGGACAGGCCGGTTGGTGTGACCGGACTCGTGGTGGTTGTTTCACCGAAAACCCTGGTCATCCGGGAGCGGCCCTCAAATGTTGTGGTGCTGTCCGATCGCCAGCTGTCGTCCTGGCTTCGCCGGCGGCGAGCGGTGCTTTCGGGCGAGGACGTCCAAGGAATCACCGCGGCGGCAATCAACTCACGAACGTGGCACCGGAATGCGCCGGTTCTCGGCGACCCCGCTGAGCTCGGGGCACGCTTTGAAGAGCTGAGAAGGCAGGTGAACAGGGCGGCGCTTCGTCGGCTTGGGTGGGTGCTCGGATTCCTTGCGGCGGTGGTGGCGGGGCTCCTCTTCCCCGCGTTGCTGCGGTAGCTCATCGACTCATTTGGACACCCTTAGCCCCCCGACGCACAAACGGACTGGCGCTACGGGAATTCCCGCAGCGCCAGTCCGTTTCCGCAGCGTAAAGCCCTACAGCACCGTGGTCCGCGAAAGGGACAGGTTTTTCGTCTCGCGGAAGAACAGGATGACGACGACGGCGGACACCACCGCGACGCCCATCAGGTAGAACGCTGGGGCCAAGGGAGTCCCGAAACCGGCGACGAGGCCGGTGGCCACGAACGGTGCGGTCCCGCCGAAGAGCACGTAGGCCAGCGTGTAGCCGATCGCCGAACCGGAGGCGCGCACCGAGGACGGGAACATCTCCACCAGTGCCGGCACATTGGACGTACCAATCACGGCCACCAGGGCGCCCAGGATGCTGGTGCCCACAATCGCCCAACCCAGGCCAAGCGGCATGATCGCGAAAGCGGGGATGGTCATCACCACGAAGCCCAGGCAGGCGGTCAACAGCATCTTCTTGCGGCCGAAACGGTCGCTGGCGCGGGCGGCCAGCGGGCAGGTGATGGTGTAGACGAGCATGGTGACCATGCTGGTGATCATCGAGTCCGTGCTGGAGTAATGCAGGCTGGATGTCATGTAGGCGATCATGTAGCTGCTCATCAGGTAGTACGCCACGGCGTTGGTGATGCTGTATCCGAAGAGGGTGAAGATCTGGCGTGCGCAGAGCCGGATGGCGTCACCCAGCGGCTTCTTGGCCACCTCACCTTTCTTCTCCAGGCCGCGGAATACCGGGGTGTCGTCCACCCGGGAGCGGATGTACAGGCCAATCAGGCCCAGCGGCGCGGCCAGCAGGAACGGAATCCGCCAGCCCCAGGCCTGCAGGTCCTCGGTGCTCAGATTCGCGGTGATGGCCGCGCCCAGCAAGGCACCAGCCACGGAGGCCAGGCCCACGGTGGCCGGGATGATGCTGGCATAGGTGGCGCGCTTGCCTGCCGAGGCATACTCCACGATGAAGGCGGAGGAACCCGTGTATTCGCCGCCGGTGGTGAAGCCCTGTACGGCCCTGAAGAGGAACAACAGGATGGGCGCCCACACCCCAATCACCGCGAAGGGCGGCAGGATGCCGATGCAGAAAGTGGCCGCGCTCATGATCAGCACACAAAGGCCCAGCATCTTGTTGCGGCCGATCCGGTCACCGTAACGGCCAAAGAACGCAGCCCCCAACGGACGTGCGATGAAGCCGCCGGCGAAGATCGCCCACACGGCCAGCAGGGCGGCCGTCGTCGAATAGCTGGGGAAGAAGAGCTTGGCGATCGTCACGGACATCACGGCGTAGGCGGCCGAATCGAACCACTCCACGAAGTTGCCGATGGCCGCCGCGGCGGCGACGCGCTTGAGGTTCCGCCGCGGGGAGGTTTCGGTTTCGACAGGATTCACAGTCAAGGTTTTCATGAGGGCTGTCCTTCGTGTTGGGGAGTGGAAGGGACGGGGTTGGGGAGGGCGCGGAGCTGGGCCCGCTGGACCTTGCCGGTTGCCGATTTTGGCAGTTCCGGGAGGTATTCGATGAATCGGGGGTAGGCGAAGCGGGAGAAGTTTTCCTTCACGTGGGCCACGATCTGCCGGTCAAGTTCTTCGCCGGCGGCATGCCCGGGAGCCAGTTGGATCCAGGCTTTGATGGACTGGCCGCGCAGCGGGTCCGGGACCCCGGTGACGGAGACGTCCCGCACGGCGTCAAGTTCACGGATCACGGCTTCGAGTTCGTAGGGGCCCACCCGGTAGCCGGAGGTCTTGATGACATCGTCCGTCCGGCCGAGGAACCAGAAGTAGCCGTCCTCGTCCATGTAGGCCTGGTCCTTGGTGTGGTACCAGTCCCCGCCGAATGCTGCCGCGGACGCCTCGGGCATATTCCAGTATCCCAAGGGGAACTGCGGGTTGCAGTTGCTGCGCAGGCAGATCTCGCCGGTTTCGCCCTGTGGCACCTCCTGTTCGTTGTCATCCAACAGCAACACGACCCAGCCGGGCAGCGGTCGTCCCATGGAACCGGGTTTCACGGGCACGCCGGGGAAATTGCCCAGCAACGGGTAGGACTCGGTGGAGCCGTAGTAGTCCATCAGGGTCACGCCGAACTGCTCCCGGAACCAGTCGATCAGATCCGGCGTCAGCGGCTCATTGGAGGAACAGACCGTCCGCAGGGACAGCGGGAAGCGGGCTCCGGCGTCGGGCACGTCCTCCCGCATTTTCCGCAGGAAAGTAGGGTTGACCAGCGCGCTGGTGACGCCGTGGCGGCTCATGCTGTCCAACAACGACGCCGGCTCGAAGCCGCCCCCGGGCCGGAACACCAGATGGGTGGCGCCGGCACGCAGCGGGCCCATGAGCTTGGCCATGGACCAGGCCCAGTCCCCCGCCCCGTAGAAGACGTCCCCGTCGCCGAGTTGGTGGCAGTATTCGAACTCGTTGTGGCCCAGCAGGGTGCGGTGCGCGTGGACGATCCCTTTGGCCCGGCCGGTGGTGCCCGAGGTGTAGAAGATCAGCGCGGGATCGTCGGCGCGCGTTTCGACGTCCTGGAATTCGGTGGGGGCCGCGGCGATGTCCGGGCTGTCGACGTCGATGAAGCGGCCTTGGTAATCCTCGAACAGGTGCCTGGCGGAGTCCTCGGCGATGATCACGGTGGCGCCGCTGTCCTCCAGCCGGAAGCGGATGGGCTCGGCCGCCCAGAGCAGCGACATGGTGACCAGCACGGCACCGGTGCGCAGCACGCCCAGGTACACCGCGGGAGTGTCCGCGCGCTGCGGCAGCAGCACTGCAACCCGGTCCCCCTTCTTAACTCCCGCCACCTGCAGGGTGGCGGCCACTTGCCGGGAGCGGTCCTGGATTTCGCCCCAGTTCACTTCGCGGTGGCCTTCGACGGCGGATTCCAGGATGAGCGCACGCTTGTCCCGCGGGTGACGGTCGGCGACGTCGGAGGCCATGTTGTAGAACTCCGGAACCTCCCAGCGGTGGGCTTTCACCATCTCGGCGTAGCGGTCTTCGGTGAGTTGGGTGGTCATTTCCCTGGTCCCCTTCAGCCCTTGCGACCGGCCAGGAAGCGGGCCATTTCACGCTGCGGTTCACCGGTTCCATAGGCCTCGCGGTGCACGCGCTTGGCTTCGGCCATGGCGTCGCTGAGGTCGTCTTCTTCGAGGCTGCGCAGGCGGTTCTTGGTCAGGCGGACCGCTCCCGGAGGAAGGAGGCTCAAGCGCGAGGCGAGTTCCTTCGCGTAATCCAGCACCGCGCCGTCGTCGGCCAGGTAGTTCAGCAGGCCCAGCCGCTGGGCTTCGGCGGCGTCCACCAGTTCGCCGGTGAGCACGAACTGGGAGGTCTTGGATTTGCCCAGGATGCTCCACATGGCCCAGATGCCGGTGATGCTGGGGATCCCGGAGAGGACCTCGGGCTGGCCCATGCGGACCTTGGAATCGCCCACGCGGAGGTCCGTGAGGAGCGCGTACTGGAAGCCCGAGCCGGCGGCCACGCCGTTGACGGCCGCGATGGTGATCTGGTCCAGGTCCCGCACGGCGCGGTAGAGGCGGTCGAAACCGTCGATCCAGGCCTCGGCGGCGGCGTGGTCCTCGGGGTCCATGGTGGTGGTTTCGGCGAGGTCCTGGCCGGCGCAGAACGCGCGGCCGCTACCGGTGAGGATCACGGCGCGGATGCCCTGGTTGCCCTTGAGGCCTTCAAGGTGGCCGATCAGTTCACTGCGCATGGAGGCGGTCCAGGCGTTGAGCTTTTCCGGGCGGTTGAGGGTGATGATGGCCGTCTGGCCGGACTGTTCGAAGAGGACGTCCTGGGACATTGGGTTCCTTTGTTCTTGTTCTTGGCTTGTGTCCCATCAGAGCACCGCGGGATGTGACCCGTCTAACATCAAAATCCACTCGCCTCGATACCAAACTGATATGGTGCGCGGCATGGATATCCATCATCTGAAGTACTTCGTGGTGCTCAGCGAGGAGCTTCACTTCGGCCGCGCGGCGCAGCGCCTGCACATGGCGCAGCCGCCTCTTTCCCAGCGGATCAAGGACCTGGAGAAGGAACTCGGGGTGCTGCTGTTCCACCGCCGGCGGACCGGTGTGGAGCTGTCCGAAGCCGGGGCTTTGCTGCTGGAGCATGCCCGGGCCGTCCTGGACAACGTGGCCCTTGCGCAGGAATCAATGAGGCGGATCCGGCCCGGGACGTCAGGTGTGCTGCAGGTGGCGGTGCCGCCGGATACGAATCCTGTTGCGCTGTCCGCGATGGTGTCTTCGTTCAGCTCGCTTGCCCCCGATGTGCTGCTGAACCTGCACGAGCTCACCACTGTTGAGCAGGTGGAGCGATTGCGCGACGGCGAACTGGACGTTGCGGTGGTCCGTCACCCTTTGAGCGCGGTGGGCTTTGAGTCGGGGCCGGTGTTCTCGAAGGCTTTGGGGGTGGTGCTGAATGCTTCGCATCCCCTAGCTTCTTTGGATGCGGTGCCGCTGGGCGAGCTTGCTGGGAATCCGTTGATCATCTTTCCCCGGCATATGGCCCCGCCGCTGTACGACTCGTTCCTGCAGACGTGCCGGGATGCTGGATATCTCCCGGCGGCGATTGTGCATGCCAGGAACCAGCACTTCACGCACGGCCTGATCCTGGCCGGCCGTGGTGTGCACTTCAACGAGGAGCCGTGGACACCGTTGCCTGCGGGGATTGTATGGCGGCCGTTGGTTGGGGATCCCTTGGCTTGGCGGACCTCGGCATTGTGGCTGAAGAGCCGGCGGTCAGCGGAGACGGATGCGTTCGTGGAGGCAGTTGGGGTTGGGTTGGGGGCTGGTGGGCATGGGTGAGCAGGCAGACACTGTCGAGACCGGCTTCTGAAAATGAGGCTTCCAGGAACAAAGAGGAAGCCAGCTTGCAGCATCGTATTGGTACTGCCCGGTGATTGCCGCCATGGCCAGGGACGCTCAAAGGCCAAGATCGAGCCGAACCGCTGGAAGCATCACTCGAAACGGATGTTTTCTCAACAGAGGCCGCTGAGCGGCGGGCGACGATGAAACCATGAAAGGATCATTGCCATTGCCGCCTCACCCTTCGAGGGTTTCTGGCAAACTGTCGCCATGACGGTGGGTCAATGGCTGTTGGACAACTTCTGGAACAACACCCAGCTGCTTATAGATTTCAGCAAGCGCGGCGGAGTCATCATGGCGTTTCTGGGCGCAATCATTGCGGCGCCCGAAGGTTTCAGGCATCGCATCCGCTGGATACTCAAACCATTGGCTCGGATCGGAACTGCCATCAACAAGATGTTGCAGTTGTTTCGACCGCCCCCTCAGGAGGTCCGCCCGCAGGGGTTCGATGCAAGCCGCTCAGGCAATGGCCGCCTTACGATATTGGATGGCTTCCATTGGGAACCGGCAGCAGATCCCATCCAGAAGCTGGATTGGCTCAAGGAAGGCTTGGAGAATCTTCGCGCTGCGCTGCAGGCGGAAGCGCAGCACCGGGGCACCGCGATCGACAGCGTTCAGAGTGAGCTTGCGGAAATTGATGGCAGGCTCAACTCTGAAATCAATTATCTTCTACGGCTGATAAAGTCCTCGGAGGCCAAGACAACCCAGATTGATTCGCTTGGGCTTGGACCTATCGCAGCCGGAATTATACTGAGCGGCATTCCTGAGGACGTGGCCCACTGGGGTGCTGCAGGCTGGATCTTCTGGGGAGCCTGCGCCACGGTAACCCTCCACGCCCTGTATTCAAGCTTCAGCAAGGGGCACCTGATCACGAATAGGACGGCTTCGCCACTGCGAACAATATGCCCAAAACGGACAACCATAATACCCGCCAGACCGCCGTCAGAGAAATTTACCTCACGGTCCGCTTCAACAATCCGGCACGAAGACCTCCCAATTCTGAGACTATGGTCAAGTGACGAAGAACCTACTGCCCGAAGACTTCGTGGAGCCCGCAGAACCGAACCACGAAGCCTTCCTTCTCTATTTCGACCAATTCGTCTGGATCGAACTTGCCAAGGCGCGGAAGTCGAGACTGGGGCCATACTGGAAATTGCATCAAGCCCTTGAAGAGCATTGCCACTCCAAGAAGATCCAAATCGCCCTTTCCGCGACCAATTACCTCGAACTTTGGCACAGACGCGAGCACGGATCTCGATCCGATATCGCAAGGGTCATGCGCGACTTCACGAAGTACGTGACTCTGAAGGCTGCCCACAGCGTTCAAGCGGAGGAAATCAGGCTAGCTGTCGAGCACTTCGCAAGTGGTCCACGTCCCTCGATCAGCTCTATCGAACGGTCCTTCATCCTAGGCTCCGGCGCGAATCACGCTTTCGGATCTAGCACCGGAAGATTTCGCTTCGTCGAAACACTCGCTACAGAGGAATCCGAAGAAGGCGAAGCAGCTCCCGTTCCTGAGTCGTTCGCAACTCTCGCCCGCGAATGCGAACCAGGAATGTGGGAATGGTTGAACCTTGTCGGCATCGATGATTCGTACGACATCGAAGGAATTGACTATCGTCCAGGTCATCGCATTGGCACTGAATTCGCGGACCACAAGAATCAGGTGAATCCGTTCGTAAAGTTCGTCAACAGCGACTCATCCTTCATGTACCGGCTCCTCATCCAGAGAGAACTCGCGGCCATGAGAGACCTCGTGGTTGAAGAGTTCGGTACTGAGACAGCATTCAGGAAATATTTCACCGGCCCCCCGCGAGGAATAGCATTTGTGAATCATGTTCCAACCGCAAATACGAAGGTCGAACTGGAGTACCAGTCCTTGGCTAACCCGAACTATCGCTATAAGCAGCATGATCGAGGCGACATCCTCGCCGCTTCTCTGGCATTGCCTTATTGTGATGCAATCTGGCTCGACAAGCACTGGACGCACACCGCAAGATCGGCGCGGCTCAGTCAAGAGTACGGAACACGAATGATTGAAAGCGCGTCAGATTTGCTCGATCTACTGGAATCACCTGACTTATCTCTGGGTCAGCCACATCGTCAAGCCTGCCCCTAACCCTGCTGTAAGACGAAGCTGCGGACCTTGCGAAGGTCACACGAACGCGCCCGGCCAAGAGCACGGCGGATCATGCGGGCATTTCCGGCCCTGTCGCTGATTAGCCATGGGGAGCGCCCCGTACTCAGTCTTGAAGAGCTGGAGCAGACCTGACTCAACGCATTCCGGATCAAAGCCAGGTGTTGGAGCCCAGCAAACAACGAGCCGGGTCACCGCTTCCTCAACCTGCCAAATGGCCCGCCCACCCCGATGAGTCACGTCCTCGCCGGCGCCATAGCGTCGGTAAAGACTCAATCGCCCCCACAGAGTAGTACCGCCACTAATTCCACCGGCCTTACCTAAATACAGGACGGGCGTCGGCAACTCCCATCTGGGTTGCAAGTTCGCCAGCGAGTAGGCAGGGTCTTTGCCTTGGTGCCAGAATCCTGAACTTGCCTTGTTGAGCCGCACTCCTTCTTGAGGGGGTCGTAGCACGGCGTAGACGCCCTGAGTGAGGAGCCCAGGCATAGATTCTTCCAGCGCTACGAAGGGGACAAATCCACCGAACCCTGTTCCAGCTAGACCTTCAGCCGTGAACTCCATGTCAACCTCCAATAGGCACAGGGGCCCGGAACCTTCTGTTCGCCATAATGAACCCTGAGACGAGGTTCGGCCAGAGGCAAGAGTTGTCGGCGTGATCCATTAGAAGGCCAATGGAGTGTAACTGCTGCCGGCCACCTTGGTATCCCAAACCACGCCTCCCCACGTCACCCCTTGACTCCCCCACCCCACCTTCCCTACACTTTTCATAAAGCAGAATCTAAATTCCACAAAGCGGAAACCTAAGAAGAAGCTGAAGCGGAACCACGATCCAAAGCCCCTCCTCGGAAGGACACCTACGATGACGTACACAGTGAACTGCTCCATCCTGCTGACGGAGCTGCCCCTGCTCGAGCGCCCGGCCGCCGCCAAGGCTGCCGGTTTTGACGCCGTCGAGTTCTGGTGGCCGTTCGACACCTCCGTCCCGTCGGATGCAGAAACGACGAAGTTCGAAAACGCCATCAAGGACGCCGGCGTGCAGCTCACCGGCCTGAACTTCAACGCCGGTAACATGCCCGGCGGCGACCGCGGCCTGGTCTCCTGGCCCGCCCGCTCTTCCGAATTCCAGGACAACATCGACGTTGTTGCGGGGATCGGTGAGCGCCTGGGCTGCAAGGCCTTCAACGCCCTCTACGGCAACCGCGTTGACGGCGTCTCCGCCGAAGAGCAGGACGCCATCGGCGCCGAGAACCTCGCCAAGGCAGCCCAGGGCGTGGCCCGCATCGGCGGCATCGTCCTCCTCGAACCGGTCAGCGGCGCACCAAAGTACCCGCTCCTCACGGCGCAGGATGCACTCGCCGTCATCGCCCGCGTCAAGGAAGAGTCCGGCGTCGAAAACGTCAAGCTGCTGGCCGATTTCTACCACCTGGCAGTCAACGGCGACGACGTCGCCGCCGTGATCGAGAACCACGCCAAGGACTTCGGCCACATCCAGATCGCCGACAACCCGGGCCGCGGCGCCCCCGGCACCGGCGAACTCCCGCTCGGCGAATGGATCGCGCGCAGCCGCGAACTCGGCTACGAAGGCTACATCGGCCTTGAGTACAAGGAACCGCAGGAAACCGCCTTCGCCTGGGCCATCCGCGAACGCGCCTCCCGCTAACAGCGGCCCACCAAGCCAACCAGCACACCTGAGTTAACAAAGACTTTTCAGCAAAGGATTCACAATGAGCAACGTTGCAGTCATCGGCCTCGGAATCATGGGCCTGCCCATGGCCATCAACCTCGTCAAGGCCGGCCACACCGTCACCGGTTTCAACCGTAGCCAGGACAAGATCGACAAGCTCGTCACCGAAGGCGGCAAGGGTGCTACCAGCATCGCGGACGCCGTGAAGGACGCCGACGTCGTCATCACCATGGTGCCGGACTCCCCCGATGTCGAGGGTGTCGTCAGCGGCGAAGAAGGCGTGTTCGCCAACGCCAAGCAGGGCACCCTGTGGATCGACGCTTCCTCCATCCGCCCGGACGTCGCCGTCCGCCTCGCCGAAGCCGCCAGGGCCGCCGGCATCCGTCCGCTGGACGCCCCGGTCTCCGGTGGCGAGCAGGGCGCCATCGACGCCGTCCTGTCCATCATGGTGGGCGGTTCCGCTGAAGACTTCGAGGCAGCACAGCCTGTCCTCAACGCCGTCGGCAAGACCATCGTGCACGTTGGCCCCTCCGGCTCCGGCCAGACCGTCAAGGCTGCAAACCAGCTGATCGTGGCCGTCAACATCGAGGTCCTCGGTGAAGCCATCGCCTTCCTCGAGGCCTACGGCGTGGACACCGACGCCGCCCTCAAGGTCCTCGGCGGCGGCCTGGCCGGCTCCAAGGTCCTGGACCAGAAGGGCCAGAAGATGCTCGACCGCAACTTCGACCCCGGCTTCCGCCTCGCCCTGCACCACAAGGACATGGGCATCGTCACCTCCGCAGCCCGCGAGGCCAACGTCTCCATCCCGCTCGGCGCAGCTGTCGCCCAGCTGGTCGCCGCCACTGTCAACCAGGGCGACGGCGGCCTGGACCACTCGGGACTCTTCAAGCAGGTCCTGCAGCTCAGCGGCCGCAAGTAACCGAGCCGTAAGTAAGCCAAGTTGAGTGCTCAGTTGTGGCGGGCATTCCGCGGAATAAGCCACCAGAACTGAGCACTCAACGGGCAGGAAGGCCCCCGAAACCGCGGGGCCTTCCCTCAGTACACCCAAAACCGCCCCGCGCAGGGGCAAACAAACAGACTTTCAAGGAGCACACAATGGCAAAGATGCGCACCGTTGACGCGGCAGTCGCCATCCTGGAAAAGGAAGGCGCCATCGAGGCGTTCGGCCTGCCCGGCGCGGCAATCAACCCCTTCTACTCCGCCATGCGCAAGCACGGCGGCATCCGCCACACCCTGGCCCGCCACGTTGAAGGCGCCAGCCACATGGCCGACGGTTTCTCCCGCGCCAAGGACGGCAACATCGGCATCTGCATCGGCACCTCCGGCCCCGCCGGCACCGACATGATCACCGGCCTGTACGCCTCCTGGGCCGACTCCATCCCGATGCTCTGCATCACCGGCCAGGCCCCCGTTGCCAAGCTGCACAAGGAAGACTTCCAGGCCGTGGACATCGAGTCCATCGCCAAGCCGGTCACCAAGATGGCCATGACCATCCTGGAACCGGGCCAGGTTCCTGGCGCTTTCCAGAAGGCCTTCCAGCTGATGCGCTCCGGCCGCCCGGGCCCGGTGCTGCTGGACCTGCCCTTCGATGTGCAGATGGCCGAGATCGAATTCGACATCGACACCTACGAACCGCTCCCCGTGGAGAAGCCCAAGGCCAGCCGTAAGCAGCTGGAAAAGGCCCTGGACATGCTCACCGCCGCAGAGCGTCCGCTGATCGTCGCCGGTGGCGGCATCATCAACGCCGGCGCCTCCGCGCAGCTGGTGGAGCTGGCCGAGATCCTGAACGTTCCGGTCATCCCCACCCTGATGGGCTGGGGCGCCATCCCGGACGACCACCAGCTGATGGCCGGCATGGTGGGCCTGCAGACCTCCCACCGCTACGGCAACGAAACGCTCCTGCAGAGCGACTTCGTGATCGGCATCGGCAACCGCTGGGCCAACCGCCACACCGGCGGCCTGGACACCTACACCGCGGGCCGCAAGTTCGTGCACATCGACATCGAGCCCACCCAGATCGGCCGCGTGTTCTCCCCCGACTTCGGCATCGCGTCCGACGCCGGTGCCGCCCTGGACGGCCTGCTGGAAATCGCCCGCGAACGTAAAGCCGCAGCAAGCCTGCCGGACTACTCCGCCTGGGTTGCCGACTGCACCAAGCGCAAGGGCTCCCTGCAGCGCAAGACCCACTTCGAGAATGTGCCGATCAAGCCGCAGCGCGTCTACGAAGAGATGAACAAGTCCTTCGGCAAGGACACCACCTACGTGACCACCATCGGCCTGTCGCAGATCGCCGGCGCGCAGCTGCTGCACGTCTTCGGCCCGCGCAAGTGGATCAACGCCGGCCAGGCAGGCCCGCTGGGCTGGACCGCTCCGGCCGCCCTCGGCGTCGTGCGCGGCAAGCCGGGCGAGACCGTTGTTGCCCTCTCCGGTGACTACGACTTCCAGTTCATGATCGAAGAACTGGCCGTGGGCGCACAGTTCAACCTGCCGTACATCCACGTGGTGGTGAACAACTCCTACCTGGGCCTGATCCGCCAGTCGCAGCGCGGCTTCGAGATGGAACAGAACGTCTCCCTGGCGTTCGAGAACATCAACTCGCCGGAAACCAACGGTTACGGCGTGGACCACGTCAAGGTCACCGAAGGCCTGGGCTGCAAGGCCATCCGCGTGGAAAACCCCTCCGACCTGCCCGCCGCCTTCGACAAGGCCAAGGCGCTCATGGAGGAATTCAAGGTTCCCGTGGTGGTCGAAGTGATCCTGGAAAAGATCACCAACATCTCCATGGGTGTTGAGATCGACGGCGTGAACGAGTTCGAAGAACTGGCCGAGCGCGGCGAGGACGCCCCCACCGCGATCATCGCGCTGCTGGACTAATCGCGGAACGCACCAAACAGGAAAGTACAAGGAGGTACGGAATGCGTGTGGTCATCGCCCCGGACAAGTTCAAGGGCTCACTGTCCGCGCCCGAGGTCGCCCGGCACCTGGCGGACGGCCTGAAGGCCGGCTTCGCCGCGGCCGGTGTCGCGGACACACTGGAGACCTCACTCATTCCGGTGGCCGACGGCGGCGAGGGAACCCTCGACGCCGCCGTCGGCTCAGGCTTCACCCGCCGCAGCGCCACGGTCACCGGCCCGCTGGGCACGCCGGTGACGGCGGACTTCGCGGTCCGCGGCAACCAGGCCGTCATCGAAATGGCGGCGGCCTCCGGGCTGGCCCTCCTCCCGGACGGCGCGCTGCTTCCGGAAAACCGCAGCTCCACGGCGAAGGAAGCCACCAGCCTGGGCACCGGCGAACTCATCCGCGCCGCCCTGGACCTGGGCTGCCGGAAGATCATCCTCGGCGTCGGCGGCAGCGCGAACACCGACGGCGGCGCCGGCGTTCTGCAGGGCCTCGGCGCCCGGCTGCTGGACGCCGACGGCAACGAACTCGAACCCGGCGGCGGCGCGCTGGCCCGCCTGGCCGGCATCGACTTCTCCGGCCTGGACGTCCGGCTGGAGGACAGCCGCTTCGTGCTGGCGTCCGACGTCGACAATCCCCTCCGCGGGCCGCTCGGCGCCCCGGCGGTGTTCGGTCCGCAGAAGGGCGCGACGCCGGAAGATGTCACAGTGCTGGACGCCGCACTTGCCCGGTTCGTCGAGGTCCTCGGCGAAGAGATCGGCGACCGCGCCGGACGTGCCGCGGAGGCACCGGGCGCGGGCGCGGCAGGCGGCGTGGGCTACGCCGCCATCGCAGTGCTGGGTGCGGCACGCCGGCCGGGGATCGACGTCGTCCTCGAATTCACCGGGCTCGCCGCACAGCTGGCAGGTGCCGACCTGGTGATCACCGGCGAAGGCAGCCTGGACGAACAAAGCCTGCTCGGCAAAACCCCCATGGGCGTGGCCCGTGCAGCGGAAACCGCGGGCATTCCCGCAGTGGCCGTCTGCGGCCGGACCACCCTGAGCCAGGAGCAGCAAAGCGACTCGGGATTCCGTCAGGTCCTTCCCCTGACCAGTATTGAATCCGACGTCGAAGTATGTATAAGGGAAGCAGGAACCTTGCTCGAAAAGCTGGGACGGACCATCGGCGAACAGCTGGCGGCTACGTCCCGCACGAAGGAGTCTCTCAATGTCTGAAAGCTTTGACCTGGTCATCCGTGGCAAGCGGATCCTCACCACTGCTGGCATCGCCGCCCGCGAGGTCGGCGTCCGCAACGGCGTGATCGCCGCCATCGAACCGCTCGGCAACGGCCTTGCCGGCGGCGAAGTCATCGACCTGGCCGACGATGAAACCCTCATCCCGGGCCTCGTGGACACCCACGTCCACGTCAACGAGCCCGGCCGCACCGAGTGGGAAGGCTTCGCCTCCGCCACCCGTGCCGCGGCAGCCGGAGGTGTCACCACCATCATCGACATGCCGCTGAACTCCATCCCGCCCACCACCACCGTGGAAGGCCTCAAGCTCAAGCGCGAGGTGGCCGAGGACCAGGCGTTCATCGACGTCGGATTCTGGGGCGGCGCGATCCCCGGCAACAAGGCCGATCTGCGCCCGCTGCACGACGAGGGTGTGTTCGGCTTCAAGTGCTTCCTGCTGCACTCCGGTGTGGACGAATTCCCGCACCTGGACCCGGACGAGATGGAAGAGGACATGCGCGAGCTGAAGTCCTTCGACTCGCTCATGATCGTCCACGCCGAGGACTCCCACGCGATCGACCACGCCCCGCACCCGGGCGGCGACCACTACGCCACCTTCCTGGCCTCCCGCCCCCGCGGTGCCGAGAACAAGGCGATCGCCGAGGTCATCGAACGTGCCCGCTGGACCGGCGCCCGCGCGCACATCCTGCACCTGTCCTCCTCGGACGCCCTGCCCATGATCGCTTCGGCCAAGCGCGACGGCGTCAACCTCACCGTTGAGACCTGCCCGCACTACCTGACCCTCATGGCCGAGGAAATCCCCGACGGCGCCACCGCCTACAAGTGCTGCCCGCCCATCCGCGAGGCATCCAACCGCGAACTGCTGTGGAAGGGCCTGGAAGACGGGACCATCGACTGCATCGTCTCGGACCACTCCCCCTCCACCCTTGACCTCAAGGACCTGGAAAACGGCGACTTCGCCGTGGCCTGGGGCGGCGTCTCCTCCCTGCAGCTGGGCCTGTCCCTGATCTGGAGCGAGGCACGCCACCGCGGCATCACCCTCGAGCAAGTGGTCTCCTGGATGTCCGCCAAGCCCGCCGCCCTGGCCCGCCTGTCCAACAAGGGCCAGCTGGCGCTCGGATACGACGCCGACTTCTCCGTGTTCGCAGCGGACGAAGCGTTCGTGGTGGACGTCAAGAAGCTCAAGCACAAGAACCCCATCACGCCGTACGACGGCAAGGCGCTGTCCGGCGTCGTCCGCAAGACCTACTTGCGGGGCTCGGTGGTGGACGGCCAGACTCCCGGCGGAAAGCTGATCCGCCGCGGCGGCGTCTAAGGCGCACGCGATGGCCGTCAACGCCCATACGCTTCCGCCGGCCGGCGCGCGCCAGGCCTTGCGCGCCGGCCATCACCCGGGCCCCTTGGCGGGTGCCCGGCCGGGCCACCACCCCGGCGTCCGCCCCGGCTTGGCTCCCGGGGTCCAGGCCCGCGGCCTGGCCGTCTGGGTGGAGCCCGCCGCAGGCCAGGACATTGACCCGGAGATCTGGGCCAAGGCCGCGGAAGCGGTGCTCGCCCGGGCCCGCCGGCTGGCTCCCCAGGCCGAGCTGCACCTGCGGCACGGCGCCGCGTCCGGCGTCGTCGCCCAGCCGATCGCCCTGTCCGGCCGGCGCAGCAGCCTCGCCGTGGATCTGGCAGCGGACACCGTGCTGCTCGACGGCGTCCCGGTCACCTTCACGTTCATGGAGCACAAGCTCCTGCGCTACCTCGTGGAGAACCTTTCCCGTCCCATCCCGCGTGAAGAATTGCAACGCTTCCTGGAGTCACTCGACTGCCCCGGCGCGGCGTTCCGTTCGATCGACGTGTATGTTGGACGCGTCCGGCGCAAGCTGGGCTCAGCCCGCAACGCCATCGCCACAGTACGCGGCGGCGGTTACCAATTTGTGCCCGGACCCGGGTCCACAGTGCGCGGGCCGGCGGAATACTGCATCTAGGCAGACCGTTATTTGTATGAGAGATCGCCGGCCACGGCGGTTACCCGACTAGTCAAGGATCACAACATGACCCAGAAACTCCTCGCCGGAACCCAGGCCCCCGATTTCGCCCTGCTCGACTCCACCGGCCAGAAGGTTTCGCTTTCCGATTACCGCGGCCGCAACGTGATCGTGTACTTCTACCCGGAGGCTTCCACCCCCGGCTGCACCACGGAGGCCTGCGACTTCCGCGACAGCCTGGCCAGCCTCCAGGGCTCCGGCTACGAAGTCCTGGGCATCTCCCCGGACGCGCCGGAGAAGATCGCCCGCTTCGTTGACGAATTCGCACTCACCTTCCCGCTGCTCTCCGACGAGAACCACGCCGTGGCCTTGGCCTACGGCGCCTGGGGCGAGAAGCTGGTGGACGGCGAAGTGGTGGACGGCCTGGTCCGCTCCACCGTGGTTGTCAACGGCGAGGGCAACGTTGTCCTCACCCAGTACCAGGTGAAGGCCCAGGGCCACGTCGCCGAGCTGAAGGAAGAACTCGGCGTCTAGTTCTCCTTTCGTTTCGCGCCGCGCTTCCTGACCTTCTTTGCGCAGCAACTGCCCCGACACACCGTCATCCACGGAGTGTCGGGGCAGTTCGCGTTTCAAAGAAGGTCAGGACGGACTCCCTGAAGCAGCCCTACTTTTGCGGTGGCAGCAATCCGTCACCCGGAAGATGCAGCAGTTTCCTGTCCCCCAGCGGCTTGTCCAGGGTGATGGCACCGTCATGTAGAGGCAAGAACGCTGGGCATGGAATCGCGGTGGTGCTCGGTCGGTAGATCGGGACGATGGCCACGGCAGAGTCAGTCTGTGCAACAAGGACACCCCGGTCCCCGTCACAGCCTCCGCCCCAGGAATACCGGATCACCAAGTGCGTGCCGCTGTCATCGATCGACAGCAAGCGCCAGTCCCTGATGTGGTCCTCGTCCTGACGGTAGGAGTCGACGAGGGGAGCTGGGTCTGGCGTTTTCTGGCCGGGGGCAAACCCCTCTGGCTTCAAGGGATCGGGCGTTCCCTGATCCCAGAGGGACTTCGGAATCCCCGCGGGCGGTGCTTGTTCCGGGGTGCAGGCCGGTGCCAGCAACAACACAAGCGCCAAGGAAAAGTACAGAACGGTCTTGCTTCTTGCTTTCACCGCAAACATGTCCGCCCCCATGCGGCCGAACCCATCAAGTCCCTAGAAGCTACGCCCAGCCGGCATCTGCCGCAAGGCTGCGCCCTGCCGTGGGCTGCCCTGCCCATCGCGGCTGTCCGCGGAACCGTGCAAGGATGGCTGGAGGACTGTACGTACCGGAAACCGGGGGAAACATGGACTGCACGGGATCGAATGACGCACGACGCCGGAGCCGCCTTGCCTTCGCGGCGACCCTATCGCTTCTGGGAACCGCGCCCCTGGCGGCCTGCACCGGGCCGGCCGCCCCGCAGCCTTCCGGCAGCCCCAGCGCATCCTCTCCCGCCGGCGCCGGACCCGTGGCAGAAAGCTTCGCAAAATACGAAGCCGTGCGGACCGACGTCGTAGCGGCGCTGGAAAAGAAGCTGCCCGGCATCAGCTGGAACGTCGACTCCCCGGCCACCATGCAGCGCCGGAGCGACGGGACCTGCATGCTGTTCCTGGCCAAAATGAAAAGCCCCAGGGACATCGTGGAACCTTCGAAGAAGTTCCACGATGTCTTCGCCGCCGCCGATCCGGTGCTCGCAAAGCACGGTTTTGAAGCATTCGGCGGAACGGACAAAGTGCCGGGCGGCTGGCTGGTTGCCAGCAGCAAGGACGACGCCGGTGCCGCCCTTCGGATCGAGTCGAAAGGCATGGCCTACGTGCGCCTCAGCGTCCCGGTGACGTCCGCGGACTGCAGCCCGACGGAGATTCCCGCGGACTGAGCGGCGACAGCTACCGCCACCTTGGCGCACTCCGACGTCGAATAGAAGCGCCAGATCAGTAGGGGTCCAGATCAGTAGGGCGCGAGCTGGCAGCCGTAAGAGAAGGCGGCGTTGCTGCCCACGTGGATGCCTACCACCTTGCCGTCAGAGAGGGCCACGTAGGCCGATCCCGAATCACCAGGCACGGTGACCTTGGCATCAAGGCGAATGAACGTATCGAACCAGGCATAGCTGCCGGGAGCCGGCCACTGAAGTGTCGTCGCGTAGACCAGGCTGGAGATCTTTGCCTTCCGGATGGTGCCGGTTTCCTTGCCGACCAGCACGACTGATTCCCCCGGCACTGGGGCGCGGACGCCGCTGGGGGTGCCGATCTGCGTGATTTCAGGGGACCCCACCAACGGCGTGAGGTACGTCCAGGCCAGATCCTGGGTGTTGTAGTGCGGATACGGCTCGGTGGAGGTGGGGTAGGTGACCACGGGAATGAATCCGTTGACGACGCCGATCTTGTTGTTCGCCCCGATGCTCGGCTGGTAGACGTCGGCACCCGCATTGGTGTTGCAGGCGATGACATGGTTGTTCGTCATCAGCCGGTATTTGGACGCCCACACGATGTTGACGCCGAGCGTGCCGGTCCCGGGCATGTTTTCAGCCTTGATCTGGTAGCCGCCCTCGGCTGGCCGGATCCTCTCGTTGTTGACGTCGAGCCGCGGCTCGCCGACCTCGACGACGTCCGTGGGGACGGTGACGTCCAGCACCGCACCATCCGCGTCCAACACGTGGGCGGCGAACGCTTCCGGAATGGGGAAGTCATCCTCGCCAAGCTGGGCTGCGGGCACTTTCTTCACCACATGGACCACAATCGAGCGCTCATCCGTCGCCTGGCCATTAACGGTTTTCGTGCCGACGTCCAAGCCGACAATATTGGGCCGCGACAGCCAAGGCTTGGCGGCCTCGATCAGTGCAGCATCGCTTGGAGTATTTTCAGCAGGGCTCATGGCAGTAACGCCTCTCAAGGAGTGCGGCTTCCCCCATGCCCTCCGGCGGTGCCGCTGCCCGGCCCGGAAGACCCGATGACGGACCGAGCACACCCCCCATGGTGCGGCTCGCGCGGGGAGTGTGACTCGGTCCGTTTAATTACGTTACAAGCTGTAACAGGATGGTAGGCCTGCGCTGCGGCAAAGGCAACCAAGGGGCCCGCGCCCGGGCCCACGCCAGGTTACCCGGCGGTGTTCCAGGCCTCCTCGGACACCGGGATCCACCAGTCACGGCCCGGCCCCGAGCCCACATACGCGGGCCAGCGGAAGTCCGTGGGCGCGCTGAAATCGGCAGGCAGCAGCGGCGGCACGGCACCGCGGCGGGCTTTCTCGGCGTCGAACTCGGCCTTGGCCTGGGCCAGAACGCCAGGCGAGGTGAGCAGGTCCAGCACCATGCCGGCCACCATCTTGCCTGTGGCCGTGATGGTGGGGTCGATGGTCTCGGGGATGCCGCCCAGCGCGGTCATGGCCCAGCCCGGGTAGGGCTTTCCGTCGGGCGACGGCGCCAGCGTGGGACGAGCCGTGTAGAAACGGATGGTGGGCGCGTACCAGGTCATTTCCACGTAGTCGTCGCTGGTCCAGTTCAGCTGGGTGGCCGGGATGTGGCGGCGCAGCTCGGCCTCCGCGTCGGCAGGGCTGATGAGCTCCGCCGTCGCCGGATGGAAGGGGTCCTCCATTGGCTCCACGCCGCAGGAGGTCTGGATTTCGCGGCCGATCTCCCTGGCCCGCTCATCCAGCACCGGGGCGCCGACGGCGGCAATGTTCTCCCACGCCAGCTGCGCCACCGTGCGGTTGGCGATGCCGGGGCGGTTGCGTGCCACCCAGCGCGAGCTGACGGTACAGTGCGACGCCGCCGCGGCCAGTTCGGCGTTCCGGTCCAGCACCGCGAGCACCGAGTCCGCCTCGGCGACGCCGGGACAGCGCCAGGAGTACTGGATCTGGGCCAGGCCCGCGGGCTGGTTATCCGCCGTCGCCTGCCCCGCGGTGAGGATCGCTTCGGAAAGCGACCAGCCGCCGGCCTGCGGGAGCATCGAATCCTGCGTGGTCTTGGTGAGCGAGAACATCGTGAACAGGGCCGCGTCCGCGCCGGGCGCCCGGGCGGCCGAGTGCGAGGACGGGATGGGGCTGTCCCCGTAGGTGTTGTTCCAGTCCTCCGGGTTGTCGCAGGTGAAGGTGTAGATCTTGCTGTAGTACGCCCCGCAGTGCGTGTCCCAGCGGGCGGTGTTGCACAGCGGCAGCATGTAGAAGGGGTGGTAGGAGATGATTGCGTCAAGGTTGTCGTAGTAGCCGCGCAAGCCGTGGACCACCTTGGAGCCTTGCACCTTCTCCGCCGGCTCGCCCGTGTAGACGAGCGTGCCGGGGATGTTGTGCCGCTCCATGGCGTCCTTGGCCGCGAGGAACCCGGCCAGCGTGGAGATGCCCAGCGCCGAATGCGGATCCGTGTGGCCCGGAGCGAAACGTGACATTCCCTGGCGCGGTTCACGTTTGGTGGACGCCGCCTGGCAGTTGCCGGGGATGGCATCGTATTCGGCGTAGCCCAGGATCCGCGGGCCCGGCCCGGCGGGAGACGTCCATTCGGCGGCGAAGGCGGTAGGCATGCCCGCGCTGCCTTCCTCCACCGTGAATCCGTGCCCGCGCAGAGTCTTCACGTACCAGGCGCACGATTCGTATTCGCGCCAGGCCGGCTCCGCCAGATCCCAGATGGTGCTGTGCCAGGCGGACAGCTCGGCCTTCCGCCCCTCCACCCAGTCCCAGGCGGTCTTTTTCAACTCGCTCATGTTGTTTCCCCCTCAGATGCTTACGTGAACCAGACTGGGTCCCTTGACGGCCATGGCCTGCTTCACGGTGGCGGCGAGATCGTCCAGGGATTCCACCGCGAAGCCGGTCAGCCCGAAGCCCTCGGCCATCCGCACCCAGTCCGGCTGAGCCAGCTCCACGCCCACCGGTTCCAGGTCGCGGTCCGCCATGTTCTGCTTGATCTCGCCGTAGCCGCCGTTATCGACGCAGATGATCGGAAGGTCCACGCCCTGCTCCACGGCCGTGATGAATTCCTGCACCGCGAACATCAGCGCACCGTCGCCCAGCAGGCACACCACCGGGCGGTCCGGGGCTGCGACCTTGGCCCCGATGGCCGCCGGCAGCCCGTAGCCGAGTGTGGCGTACGCCGGGGTGTACAGCAGCTGGTGCGGCTGCTGCATGGGGAAGAACGAGGTGGTGCCGAAGTAGGTGATCTGCGAGGAGTCGCCGGCAACCACCGTGTCCGCGGGCAGCACTTCGGCAAGGATCTCGTTGATCTGCGACAGCACCGGCGCCATGCTCCGGGCCTCCGCACGCAGCCGCTGCCGCAGCCCGTTCAGTTCAGGTGCGGTGCCCGGCTCGTGTCCCTTCAGCGCGGCAAGCAGTTGGGGCACGACGGCGGCCGCATTGCCTTCCAGCCCGATATCCGGCACCAGGTTGCATTTCAGCTGGACCGCATCGATGTCGATCCGGATGCACTTGCCCTCCGGGACGATCTTGCCGCCCCAGAGCTCGGACTCCCCCACCTTGGAGCCGACCACCAGCAGGGCGTCGGCACCGTTGCAGAGGTCCTGGGCGGCGGCGAGCCGGACTTCCGAGCCCAGCGAAAGCGGGTGGGTTTCGGGAATGGCGCCCTTGCCGTTGATGGTGGTGACCACCGGCGCCTGCAGTGCCTCGGCGAGCGCCAGCAGCGCGCCGCTTCCTGAACCGCCGCCGGTTCCCAGCGAGCCGCCGCCGGCCAGGATCACCGGGTTGGACGCCCGGCGGAGGATGTCTGCGGCGGCGGCGACGGCGTCGTCGTCGGCCCGCTTCGGAGCGCCCAGCGGGCGGGCCTCCAGCGCGCTTTCCGGAACGTCGCTGGGGCCTTCCAGCACGTCCAGCGGGATCTCGATATGCACGGGCCGCGGGCGTCCGTGGGCGAAGAACGCGAAGGCCTCGTGGATCAGCTCCACGGCCTCGCTGCCGCTGGCCACGCGGGTGCTGCGGACGATCAGGGCACGGACCGCGCCGGTGGGGTCGCGGGTTTCGTGCAGCAGGCCGATGTCCGAGAACTCGCTGCCGCGCGGGGCTCCCGGGGACAGGATGATCATGGGCCGGGACTCGCAGTAGGAGGTGGCCGCGGCGGACAGCGCGTTCAGCAGCCCGGGCCCGGAGGTGGTGATCACGACGCCGGGAAGCCCGGTGAGCTGGCTCCAGCCGTCCGAGCCGTACCCGGCCCCCTGCTCATGGCGGTTGGTGACGGGGTAGATGCCCAGCGGCTTCAGGTGCCGGTAGAACTCGAGGTTGTGGGTGCCGGGAATGCCGAAGATCGTGTCGATCCCGTAATTCCGCAGCGTGGTCATGACGGCGAGGCCGACGTTGTTGCCAGGGATGGTCATGGGGGTCCTTTTGAATCTGTGGTGGTCAGAGCACGGGTAGTCAGAGCACTTTGGAGAGGAAGGCCTTGGTGCGTTCGTGCTGCGGGTTGGAGATGATCTCCCGGGGATCGCCGGCCTCGACGATCACGCCGCCGTCCATGAACGCCACCACGTCCGCCACTTCGCGGGCGAAGCCCATCTCGTGGGTGACCACGATCATGGTCATGCCGTCGCGGGCCAGGGCCTTCATCACGTCCAGCACCTCGCCCACCAGTTCGGGGTCCAGGGCCGAGGTGGGCTCGTCGAAGAGCATGAGGTCCGGCTTCATGGACAGCGCCCGGGCGATGGCCACGCGCTGCTGCTGGCCGCCGGAAAGCTGGGCCGGGTAGTGGCCGGTGCGCTCGGCCAGGCCCACCTTCGCCAGGAGTTCGCGGGCCTCCGTTTCGGCCTGCTCGCGGGGCACTTTGAGGAGCTTGACCGGGCCCATCATCACGTTCTCCAGGGCGGTCATGTGGCCGAAGAGGTTGAAGGACTGGAACACCATGCCGATCCTGGAACGGCGCTTGTTGATGTCCTTCTGGTGGGCCTCGATGAGCCGGTCCCCGTGGACTTCGTAGCCGATCATCCGGCCGCCCACCAGGATGGTGCCGGAGCTGGTGGTTTCCAGGTGGTTGACGCAGCGGAGCAGGGTGGACTTGCCGGAACCGGACGGCCCGATCAGGCAGGCCACCTGCCCGGCCTGCACGGTGAAGTTGATGCCTTTGAGGACCTCCACCCCGGAGAAATCCTTGTGCACATTGAGGAACTGGACTTCGGACATGGAGCTTATGCCTTTCGTGCCTGGAGCACGTTGCCCCGGGAGTACCGCTTCTCGATGCGCGACTGCACCAGGGAGAGGAGGGTGGTGAGCAGGATGTACCAGAGGCTTGCCACGATCAGCAGCGGGATTTGCTGCAGGTTGCGGGCGTAGATCTGCTGGGCGTTGTAGAGGAGGTCGCCGACGCCGATCACGATCACCAGCGAGGTGGTCTTGAGCATGGAGATGGTCTCGTTGCCCACCGGCGGCAGGATGATCTTCATGGCCTGCGGGATCACCACGTGGCGCAGGGTTTCCATGCGGCTGAAGCCCATGGCGTGCGAGGCCTCGGACTGCCCGGCGGGCACGCCCATGAGGCCGGCGCGCACAATCTCGGCCATGTAGGCGCCCTCGTTCAGGCCAAGGCCCAGGATGCCGGCCACGAAGAGCGGCAGCACATCGTTGGTGTTCCACTCCACCAGCATGGGTCCGCCCGGGATGCCGATGCCGATGGTGGGAAACAGCACCGCGGCGAAGCCCCAGAAGAGCATCTGCACCAGCAGCGGGGTGCCGCGGAAGAACCAGATGTACGCCCCGGCCACTCCGCGCAGCAGTCCGTTGTCGGACATGCGCATGACGGCGACCACCAGGCCGATCACGAAGCCCAGGATCATGGCGATGACGGTGAGTTCGATCGTGGTGAGCAGGCCGTTGAGGATGCGGACGTCGAACAAGTATTTGGCCACGGTGGGCCAGCCGAAGCCCGGGTTGGTGACGATGATGTAGGAGCCCATGAGCGCGAACAGCCCCACCACCACCATGGCAATGAGTTGCCCGGGACGCTTGCGTTTGAGCACCGGCCGGGAGGCAAGCTCCGCGAAGTCCGGCCGGGATTCGGCGACGGCGGTCCGTTCGGTCACGGTCATGACCCCACCGTCGGGTTGACCTCGGCCTTTTTCACGATGCCGGACTTCAGGTTCCAGGACTCCATGATCTTGGCGTAGCTGCCGTCATCCATGAGCGACTGGATGGCCGCCTGGAACGCCTGGGCCAGGCCGCCGTCGTTCTTGGTGCTGACCACGCCGGAAAGTGAGGGCTCCACCAGGATCGAGTCCACCGAGGTGAAGGCGTCCGGCTGGATCTTGGCGTAGTAGGCGGTAAGGGCGTTGTCCGCGATGAGCGCCTGGGCGCGTCCGGCGGTGACGGACTGGTTGACGTTGTCCTGCTGGGGCAGCAGGAGGGCGGTGGGCTTGTCCTTGCCGGCGTCCACGCACTTCTTGTCGAAGGCGGGAAGGACGTTCAGTGCCTGGGTGGTGCCGGTCTGGGCCGCTACGGTCTTGCCGCAAAGGTCCAGTTCGGAGTTGATGCCCAAGGGGTTGCCCTTGCGGACCATCACGGAGGTTCCGCCCTGCATGAAGCTGACCATGTTGACCTTGGCCTTGCGTTCCTCGGTGATGGAGAAGGCGGCCCAGGAGGCGTCGTAGCGCTTGGCTTCAATGCCCGCGATGATGCCGTTGAAGTCGCCCTTTTCGATGGCGATGGTCACGCCCATCTTCTTGGCCACGGCCAGCGCCATGTCCGGCTCCAGGCCGACGATGTTGCCCTTTTCGTCCGTGAAATCGATAGGCGCGTAGGTGGGGTCCGTGACCAGGGTCAGCTTGCCCTTGGACTTGATGCCGGCGGGGACGAGTTCCTGGACCTTCGGATCGGCCTGCACGGCCTGCGCCAGTTCCTGGCCGCTCTTTGCGCCCTGTCCGTTTGCAGCGCCGTTGCTGCCGGCGGCCGGGGAGGGGCCTTCGGTGTTGGTGCAGGCCGTGGTCAGCGCAAGGAAACTGATGGCGGCTGCCGCGATGAGCGTCCGCTGTACGCCTTTGAGCATCATTGGGGGATCTCCAGTTCGCTTCGGGTTGAAATAACAATATGTTCAACTTATTGTGAGATCAGCCACAATACCTGTCAAGGGACTTCCACCGGAACAGCGGCGGGTTACGTGGCACCATCGTGGAGACGGACAAGGGCGCCCACAAAGCGCCCGCAGGGAACGAAGCCGCCGGAACCACCGCCGTCGGGAAGCACCAAAGGAGCAGGGGCATGAAGGAAGCAGCAGTGAAGGAAGCGGCCGGGGCCAAGCGCACCCGGAGTGTCACGGCGGAGGCCATGGCCGAGCGCCGCGCCAGCATCCTGCACCATGCCTCGCAGGTCATTGCGCGCGGCGGCGTGGAGGGGTGCTCCTTCGCTGAGCTCTCCGAAGCCACCGGCTACAGCATCGGCATGATCCAGCACTATTTCCGGCACCGGGAGCGGCTGATCGGCGCGGCCGTGGAGTACCGGATCGAGGAATCCCTGGCCGAATGGCAGCGCATCTACGACCGCGGCGCCAACGCCCTGGAACGGCTCCACGACCTCCTGACCTTCTCCATCCAGGGCGACACCCCGTTCGAGGAAGCCTGGGGATTCTGGCTGCAGATCTACGCCGCCGCACACAAGAACGCAGAGATCCGCGAAAGCGTGGCCTCCGTGTGGAATTCCTGGCGCGGGCTGTTCGTACGGGCCCTGGAGGAGGCCGCCGGGGAGAAACTCCTGCGGCCCTCCATCGACGTGGACGAGCTGGCCACGCTGCTCCTCGCCACGATCGACGGGCTCTCCATCCAGGCCCTGAACGGCATCCACGCCACGTCCCCGGACGAACTGGTCACCACGCTGCACCGGTTCGCGGCCCGGGAATTCGGCATCGATGCCGAAGAATTCATCCGCAACAAGCGCTCCAAACTCGTGGACGCACGCTAGCCCACCGTCAGGAAAGGACCGCTGTGGAGGAACGCTACAGCCGCATGGCCGCCGAGGCCGTGGAGATCTGCCGCGAGCTGATCCGCATCGACTCCACCAACACCGGCGATCCCGCCACCACGGGCGACGGCGAGTCCCGCTGCGCCGCGCTGCTCCGGGAACTGCTGGCCGACGTCGGGCTCCGCGGCGAGCTGCTCGAAAAGGTGCCGGGCCGCGGCAACCTGGTGGTCCGGATCAAGGGCAGCGAGCCCGGAGCCCCGGCCCTGCTGGTGCACGGACACACAGACGTGGTCCCGGCGGACCCGGACGATTGGTCCGTGGATCCGTTCTCCGGCGAGCTCAGGGACGGTTGCATCTGGGGCCGCGGCGCTGTGGACATGAAGGACATGGTCGCCATGACCGTGGCTGCCGTGCGGCAGTTGCGCCGGGAAGGTTTCGTGCCGCGGCGGGACATCGTGCTGGCCTTCGTGGCGGACGAGGAAGTCGCCGGCGAACACGGAGCCGCCTTCCTGGTCGAGGAACACCCGGATCTGTTCAGCGGCGTCACCGAAGCCATCGGGGAAGTCGGCGGATTCTCCCTGGAAGTAGCCGCTGAGCTGCGGCTTTACCTCTTGGGTGTCGCGGAGAAGGGCGTCGCCTGGGCCACGCTCACGGCCAACGGGAGCACCGGCCACGGCTCGATCGTTCCCAACCAGGACAACGCCGTCGCCCGCCTTTCCGCCGCCCTGGCCCGGATTGCCGGGCACCAGTGGCCCTTGGTCCACAGCGGTACTGTGACGGCGATGGTGGCGGGCCTGGAGTCCGCGCTGGGCCGGCCGCTGGATCCGGACAGGCTCGACGACGAGCTCGCCTCCCTGGGGCCGCTCGCCGCAATGCTCCTCCCGGGGCTGCGGACCACCACCGCGCCCACGCAGTTCCACGCCGGATACAAGACCAACGTGGTCCCCGGGACGGCGGTTGCCACCGTGGACTGCCGGATCGCGCCCGGCACCGATGATGCCTTCAAGGAGCAGTTCATGGAGCTCGTCGGCCCGGGTATCGAGGTGAGCTGGGAAGAAGGGCGTTCGCTCGAAGCACCCGCGGAAGGCGCCCTGCTGGACTGCATGCGGGAGGCGATCACCGCCGTTGACCCTGAAGGGCATGGGCTGCCGTTCGTCATCTCGGGCGCCACGGATGCCAAGGCGTTCTCGCGGCTGGGGATCAACTGCTACGGATTCTCGCCCTTGCGCCTGCCCGCTGGCTTCGACTTCGCGGCGATGTTCCACGGCATCGATGAACGTGTTCCGGTATCGGCGCTCCAAGCCGGCACGCGTATCCTGCTGCGCTTCCTGGCCGCCCAGTAGTTTCCTTTTTTCCTGCGGGGCGCACCGACGCGCCCCTCAACCGACCTAGTAAAGGATCCACCATGACCGTCACCGCCACCCCCTCCCACCTGGACAAGATGGCTGCCCGCGCGGCCGGCTTCCAGCCCTCCCCGGTGCGGGCCGTCTTCGACGTCTCCATGCAGCCAGGCATGATTTCCCTGGCCGGCGGCAACCCGTACCTGCCGGCCCTGCCGGTGGAGGGCATCGCGGACCTGGCGCGCGCCGTCGTCGCCGAGCGCGGACTGGAGGCCCTGCAGTACGGATCCGGGGCCGGGACGGAGGAACTGCAGGCCCTGATCTGCCAGGTCATGGAACTTGAAGGCGTCACCGCTCGCCCGGAGAACATCCAGGTGACCGCCGGCTCCCAGATGGCGCTGGAGCTGGTGACCAAGCTGTTCTGCGACCCGGGCGACGTGGTGATCGCCGAGGGCCCCACCTATGTGGGCGCGCTGGGTGTGTTCGAAGGCTTCCAGGCCGAGGTGGCGCACGTTGCCATGGATGAACATGGGGTCAATCCGGAACGCCTGCAGGAAGTCATCGCCGGGCTCAAGGCAGCGGGCAAGACCATCAAGTTCTTCTACACCATCCCCAACTTCAACAACCCCTCCGGCATCAGCCTGTCCCCGGAACGCCGGCAGCGCGTGGTGGAGGTCTGCCGGGCCGAGGGCGTGCTGATCGTGGAGGACAACCCCTACGGGCTGCTCTCTTTCGAAGGTTCCGCCGCACCCGCCCTCCACAGCCTGGACCCGGAGAACGTGCTCTACCTGGGCTCCTTCTCCAAGATCTTCGCCCCGGGCCTGCGCGTGGGCTGGGTGGTTGCCCCCGAGGACGTGCGCGGGCGCCTGCAGATCGCCTCCGAGGCCACCACCATCTGCCCATCCGTCCTGAGCCAACTGCTGGTGGAGAACTACATTTCCTCCTTCGACTGGCGCGGACAGATCGCTTCCTACAGCTCCGTGTACGCATCGCGTTGCCGGGCCACCTTGGACGCCCTCGCAGCCCACATGCCCGACGGCACCCGCTGGACCACGCCCACCGGCGGCTTCTTCACCTGGGTGACCCTGTCTGAGGGGATCGACACCGAACAGGTGCTGGCCGCCGCCATTGATGCCGGCGTCGTGTTTGTCCCCGGCAGTGCGTTCTACGCCGACGGCGGCGGCACCAACCAGCTGCGCATCGCCTTCTCCTTCGCAGACGAGGAGCAGCTCACCGAAGGCGTGCGGCGCCTGGGCGAGGCCATCCGGAGTGTGTAGCCCTGGCCACCCCGCCGATTAGACGGTTCCCGCACCACTAGACGGTGGCCGCCGTCGAACTGTGCGGGAACCGTCTATTCGGGTTTTCCACATAGTGCTGTTTCGGAGTCGCGAGGCCCGCTCCGGCCACGGATTCTGGATCCATGCCACGCCGTGAATTGCCGCAACTGCCCGCCGGCTCAGACCTCTGGCGCACGGAAGAACTGATCCAGGCCGGCTTCACCTGGCCAACCATCAGGCGGCTGGTCTCCGAAAATGACATCGTCCGCCTGCGCCGGGGCTGCTACGCCCGGGCAGCCGCCTGGGCCGAGCTGGACAAACCGGGACAGTGCCGGCTCCTCATCGCCGCCCATGCCCACGGCACCCTGTGCACTTCGAAAGGCGGCTTCGCGTACAGCCATACCTCTGCCGCACGCCTGCACCGGCTCAAACTCTGGAACGTCGACGGACACATCCACCTGACCCAAGGCACCGCCCCTTCGCCGGTGTCCCATGGCGCCGACGTCGTGGCGCACACCCGGGTGCTGTCCGGCAGGGAGATCGTGAAGATCGACGGGCTGCCCTGCACGTCCCTCGAGCGTACAGTCGTGGACTGCTGCCTCATGCTCAACTACAAGCAGGCCCTCATCCTGGTAGACCATGCACTGCGGCTTGGCGCTGACATGGACCAACTCCGCGAAGCCTGCGCCAAGCTCGCCGGGCGAAACGGCGTCAAAACCTTCCGGCGGGCGCTCGAGAACGCAGACCAGCGGTCGGAATCACCCGGGGAAACCCTCACCCGGGAGTTGCTGGCACGCCTGAAACTGCCCATGCCCGACCTTCAGGTGGAGGTGTCCAGCCGCGAAGGGCTCCACCGCATGGACTTCGCGTGGAAGGACTTGAAAATCGCTTTGGAATTCGACGGCAAGGCAAAGTACTTCGACTACAAGCCCACGGAAAAGGTGATCTTCCAGGAGCGGCTCAGGGAAAAAGCCCTCATGGAAGACGGCTGGTGCTTCATCCGCATCCAGTGGAAAGACCTCTTCCACGAACAGGAATTCAAGGCACGCGTCCTCCGCGCACTCGGCGAGCGCCCGTATGGCAAAGCTGCTTAGCTCGGCCAATTAGACGGTTCCCGCACCAGTAGACGATGGCCACCGTCTAGTGGTGCGGGAACCGTCTAAATGGGCAGCCCGCCAGGAGAATCCCTAGCCCCCGTACACCCGCACGCCGTTGACCCAGGTCTCCACGACGCCGATGCCGCTGATCTCGCCCTCGGCCACATCCAGCGGGTCGGCCGCGAGGATCACGAAGTCGGCGAGCTTGTGCGGTTCCAGGGAACCGAGTTCGTGCTCGCGTCCCATGGCGCGGGCGCCGTTGATGGTGTGCGCGCGGAGGGCCTCGACGGCGTCGATCTTCAGCTGGTCCCCGCCCAGCTGCACGCCGGAGCGGGTCAGCCGGGTGACGGAGGTCTGGATGGCTTCGAGGGGGCGGGGGTCGGCCACGGGCGCGTCCGAGCTCATGGTCACCGGCACGGCAGCGGCCACGAATTCGCCCAGCGGGTTGAAGCGCTCCCCCGGCGAACCGATGGCGTCGGTGACCCCCGGTCCCCAGTTGTAGTAGTGCTGCGGCTGGTTGACGGGCATGATCCCGAGCTCAGCCATCCTGTCGATCTGCTCCAGGGTGGGCAGGCCGCAGTGTTCGATCCGGTGGCGGTGGTCCTCCCGCGGCGACGCCTCAAGCGCGGCGGACACGGCATCGAGGACCAGCTGGATGGCCGTGGGCGACTGGGCGTGGGTGGCGGTCTGCAGGCCGGCACCGTGGGCCTTGGCCACCAGCGCCTTGTATTCCGCCGGCTCGTGGTACAGCGACCCGGTGCGGCAGGGATCGTCCCGGTAGCCCTCGGGGAAGTACGCCGTCCAGCCGCCCAGCGTGCCGTCGGCGTACAGCTTGATCCCGGCGAAGGACAACAGGGAGTCGCCGAACTTGTCCACCAGGCCCAGCTCCAGCACCTCGTCCAGCAGACTCGACAGGAAGTACGCATTCACCCGAGCCACCAGCTCGCCGCGTTCCACGAGGTCCAGGTAGGCCCCGAATTCGCGCTTGGTCACCTGGCAATCGCCGATCGTGGTGACACCGTGGCTCAGGAATTCCCGCTGGGCGTGCAGGAGCTGGGAACGGTGCTGTTCCTTGCTGTCGCCGAGGTGGAAGTTGGGCCCGTGGTGGCCCAGTTTCACGCCCTCCGCGCCGGTGAGGATGTCGCAGGCGGCGTCCGAAAGCTCACCGGTCAGGGAGCCGTCGGCGTCCCGGAAGAAGGTGCCGCCGGGCGGGTTGGGGGTGTCCTTGCCGATTCCCGCCTGCTCCAGCACGTAGCTGTTGACGACGCCGCCGTGGCCGCTGGCGTTCATCACGTACACCTCGCGGGTGGTGGAGACGGTGTCGAACTCCTGGCGCGTGGGGTGGCGGCGTTCGGCCAGGTTGCGGTGCTCGTAGCCATAGCCGCGGATCGGCGTATCACCGGGATTTTCCTCAGCCGCTTTCGCGAGCAGCGCAAGCATGGTGGGAATGTCCGGCGCGGCGTCCGGCCCGCAGTCCACCCAGGACAGCAGCTGCCCGTACATAAGCGGGTGCGCGTGCGGGTCGATGAAGCCGGGCACCAGCGTGCGGCCCTGGAGGTCGACGACGGCGGGGGCCGCCGCTGTCAGTTCACTCGCCGCCGCGCGGCACTGCTCCAGGCTCCCGACGGCGGCGATCCGGTTGCCGATGACCAGCATCGCCTCCGCGGTGGAGTTCTGTTCGTCGACGGTGCGGATGCGTCCGCCGTGGAAGAGGGCCGCCGCGGGGGCGATGGTGGAGGTTTCGTGGGATGCCAGGCGTGACATGGGTAAAGACCTTTGCGTGTTGAAGATTGATGGACGCTGCTGTTAATGGACGTGGCTTTTAATGGACGTGGCTCAGGAACTTCCTGGTGCGTTCGTGCTGCGGGTTGTCGAAGAAGTCGTCCGGGGCGGCCTGCTCCACGATCACCCCGCCGTCGAACAGGGTGACCTCGTCGGCCACGCGCCGGGCGAAGCGGACCTCGTGGGTGACCACGATCATCGTCATGCCGTCATTGGCGAGGGATTCCATGACGTCCAGGACTTCGCCGACCAGTTCGGGGTCCAGCGCCGAGGTTGGTTCGTCGAAGAGCAGCACGTCGGGATTCATCACCAAGGCCCGGGCGATGGCGACGCGCTGCTGCTGGCCGCCGGAAAGCTCGGAGGGGAAGTGCCCGGAACGGTGGGACAGGCCCACCCGGGCCAGCATCGCCATTGCCTGTTCCTCGGCGTCCTTGTGGTGGATGCCTTTCACGCTGGTCAGGCCGAGCATCACGTTGCGGCAGGCCGTCAGGTGCGGGAACAGGTTGAACTTCTGGAACACCATGCCGATGTTGCGGCGCTCCTTGGCCAGTTCGCGCTCCGGAAGGGGAACGGCACGGCCGGCGCCGGCCCGGACTCCCGTACCCCGGACTCCCGGTTCACGCATCCCGATGCGCCGCCCGTGCAGGAGGATCTCGCCGTCGTCGGCCGGTTCCAGGAGCGCCATCAGGCGCAGCATGGTGGACTTGCCGGAACCGGAGGGGCCGAGCACGGCTTTGACCTGTCCCTTGTGGATGTCGAACTCGACGCCGCGCAGCACGTGCTGGTCCTCGTAGCGTTTGTGGAGCTTCCGGACACTGAGGACGGGGCTTCCCGGGGCAACTGCCTCGTTCATGAGAACACCCCCTGGCCGACGTTTTCCGGCTTGGGCAGCTTCTTGGATCGGATCCGTGAGGTCCATACGAATTTCTTCTCCACTCGGCTCTGGACCAGGGTCAGCAGGCTGACGATGATCAGGTAGTAGACGATTGCCGCGGCGTAGTACTCGGCATAGCGGAAGGTGATGTTCACTCCCACCTGGGCGGTGGTCAGCAGTTCCTGCAGCGAGATCACCGAGGCCAGCGAGGAGAACTTCACCAGGCCGATGAACTCGTTGCCGGTGGGCGGCAGGGCGATGCGTATGGCCTGCGGAAGGATGACCTTCAGCATGACCTTGGCCGGGGACATGCCCAGCGCACGGCCGGCCAAAGCCTGGCCTTCATCCACGCTGAGCAGGGCCGAACGGATGATCTCGGCCATGAACGCCGCTTCCACCACGCCCAGGCCGATGAAGGCGGCGATGAAGGGCGAGAACCATTCCTGGCGCAGCACCGGGAAAAGCTGCGGCAGCGCGTTCCAGATGATGAGCAGCACCAGCAGGGCCGGAATGGCGCGGAAGAACCAGGTGTAGAGCCCGGCTGTTCCCTGTGCCACGCGGTTCCGGGAGGTTCGGCCCAGGGCCACGATGAAGCCGATCACGGTGGCCAGCACCAGGGACAACACCGCAACGGCGACGGACAGGAAGGCGCCGCCCAGGTAGTTGGGGTTGACCAGCTGCGCCAGGAAGATGCCGACGTCGAATTCCATCAGGACGGTCCTTTCAGTACGTGACGCAAGGGCTCAGTGCTTGACGTCGACGATCGCCGGATCGAGCTTGTTGGCGGTGGCGATCTTGGCGAGGGTGCCGTCGTCGTGCAGGGCCTTCAGTGCCTCGGCGACCGCCGGGCTGAGCTGGTCGCCTTTGCGGGTGAAGACGCCGAAGCTGGTGTCCGGCGGGAAAACGCCGGGCGCGACGGCGAGCTTGCCTTCGTTCTGGGAGGCCATGTAGGCGGCGGCCACGTTGGTTTCGATCAGGGCATCGGACTTCCCGTTCAGCACGGCCAGCACGGTTTCGGCGGTCTTCGGGTATTCGGTGAGGCGCGGTTCATCCTTGCCGGCGGCCTTGCACTCGTCTTTGAGCTGCACAATCCGGGCAGCGTTGGCGGAGGCGCTCTGGGCCGCCACCGAATGGCCGCACAAGTCCAGGGGCTTCTTGAACGTCCCGGTGTTGGACGGAGCCGCCAGGATCGCCGCGCCGGCGTTCATTACGGGCGCAGCGTCGGCAACTTCGAGGCGGGCCTTGCTCATGTAGAGCCCGCCGAAGATCGCATCGCAGCGGCGGGTCTGCAGGCCGGGCATGAGGCCGTCGAAGGTGGTGACCTCGAACTTCGTCTCCACGCCCCAGTGCTTGGCAAGCGCCCGGGCGGCATCGGCGTCGAAGCCCACGATCTCGCCGCTGGAACCATTGGCGTAGTACTCCAGCGGGGCGTACTCCGGATCGATGCACAGGGTGAGCTTGCCGCTGTTGGCCAGGCCCTTGGGAGCCTTGTCGGCAGGCTGGCCGGACTGCGAGGAGTTGGCGGCGCCGGAGCAGCCGCTCAGCAGGAGGGCGAGGGCGGCTGCGGCGAGCGCGGGCTTGGTGAAGTTGGGCATGTGCGTCTCCAATGAACGGTCGGATGCGAATGAAGGCTTGATGCGGCTGCGCGACGGCGGAGGGGAGCCGGTGTGGCGCTGGTCACGATAGTAGCGAAATCGAAGAGCAAATCAAGCGATTCCGTTGTGCAGCTCATATTTGACAGAGATTTTGCGCGAAGTTTCGGAAAATCTCCACTAAAAGACGTGCTGCCGCTCCCTCGCGTGACACTATTGGGCCGCGGGCACTAGGGTGAGAGCCATGCACTCTCTGGACGAGCGGCTGATCCGCCTCCTGCAAGCCGACGGACGCGCCTCGTTCAGCGACCTCTCGAAGCAACTCGGTGTCACCCGTTCCACCGTCACGGCCAAGGTCAATGAGCTGCTGTCCACGGGCGAACTTCGGATCGTGGCGGCCGTGCATCCGCGCCTGCTGGGCCTGACCGCCGTCGCGCATGTCTCCATCCAGCTCAGCGGCTCCGCGCAGGCCGCCCTCGACACCCTCGCGGGAATGGATGGCGCGGTTTTCGCGTCAGTGACCACCGGGAAGTACGGCGCGGTGGCCGAACTGCGCCTGCCGACCATGGAGCGCCTGTACGAGGACATCGAAACGCTCCGGTTCGCCGACGGTGTGGCCGCCGTCGACGTCCTGATGTACAAGGATGTGGTGCGCAGCCTCTTCCTGGGCCAGGAACCACCGGACCCCGGCCTGGAACTGGACCATACAGACCTGCTGCTCATGGGTGAACTCCAGGCGGACGGCCGGCTGGGCTTCGAGGCGCTGGGCGAGAAGGTGGGGCTCTCGGCGAGCGCGGCCCGGGTGCGGGTGCTGCGCCTGCTGGAGGCCCGGGTCATGCAGATCGGACCGATCCTGAGCCGCTCCGGGTCGTCACAGTCGCTTGCCTTCGGATTCGGCATCTCCACCTCGTCCGGCACCGGGGAAGCCATCGATTTCCTCGCGGCAACGGAGGGCGTGGAGTTCATCGCCACCTGCTTTGGCCGCTACGACCTCGTGGCCACCGTGGGCGTCGCTTCGCCCGACGAGATGCACGGCATCTTGGACCGGCTCCGGGCGCTGGACTCCGTGGCGGGCGCCGAATCCTGGCTGCACCTGAAGATTGTGCAGGAGCGCTACGACAAGCCGCTGGACAAGATCCTCGCCTCGAGGGCCACGCCTGCCAGGTAGCTCCGCACCCCTCGTGCGCACGGGCCCGGAGTGGGACACTTATGCCCATGAACTTCGAGGAGCCCTTGGAGATGGCGCAGTGGTGGCGGCGGCTGACGCCTGCAACGCAGCAGTGGCTGATCGACAACAACGGCGACGCCGTCCCTGCACACATCGTCAGGGAAATCGTGGACGTCGGCGGTTCGATCGCTTCCGAGGCCTGGTGGTCCGGCGAGACGGATTCCAGCGGCTTCCACTTCTCCGACGACGCCGTCGACTGGATCGAGGCCGTCGGAAACGGCGAGACGCCCGACCGCTAGCGTCACCGACCGCTAAGAACCCGCCCGGCGAAACCCGGAGCGCGCGGCGAACCCCCTCAGGCCTTCGCGAGCGCGTCCTCCAGCGCACCCAGCACCAGGGCGACGGCGGCCGGGGAGGCATTCGGCCCCATGGTGCCGATCCGCCAGACCGAATCCTTGAACGCCCCCACCCCGGCGCCGATCTCCATGCTGAAGTTGCGCAGCAGGTACTCGCGGACGGCGGCCGAATCCGCGCCGTCGGGCACTTTGACCGTGGTGAGGCTGTCCAGCCGGCTGCCTTCGGCCGCGAACAGTTCCAGGCCGAGCTCCTGCAGCCCGGCACGCAGGGCGGCACCGGCCGCGTGGTGGCGGGCCTGCACCGCTTCGAGCCCTTCGGCGAGGATCCGGTCCAGCGCGGCTTCCAGTCCGGCGATCATGGTGACCGGTGCCGTGTGGTGGTACGTGCGGCTGCCCGTGGCGGCGCCGGCGTAACCGCCGAGCAGGCCGATGTCCAGGTACCACGAGCGCGGATCGCGGATGCGGCGCTCGAAGGCCCGCTCCGACACCGTAAACGGCGACAGCCCCGGCGGCACCCCCAGGCACTTCTGCGTCCCTGCATAGCCGACGTCGATCCCCCACTGGTCGGCCAGCAGCTCCAGGCCGCCGATCGAGGTCACGGCGTCGGCGATCAGCAGGGCGTCGCCCTTGTTCGCGCCGAGCGCGGCGATGTCCGAGATGACACCTGTGGAGGTTTCCGCGTGGACGGCGGCAATCACCTTGGGCGCCGGATGCGCCGCGAGGACGCGTTCGACGTCGACCGCCTGGCCCCACTCATGGTCCACCCGGACCACCGTGGCACCGCAGCGGCGGGCAATCTCGCACATGCGCTCACCGAACAGTCCGTTGACCGCGACGACGGCCACGTCGCCGTCGGACACAGTGTTGACGAACGCGGCTTCCATGCCGCCCGAACCGGTGGCACTCAGCGGCAGGGTCCGCGTGTTCGCCGTTCCCCAGACGGTCCGGAGGCCGGCGCAGGTGCGGTCCAGCCGTTCGATGAACACAGGATCAAGGTGGCCGATCACCGGATAGGACAGGGCGGCCATGGCCTCCGGGTAGGCGTTGCCCGGGCCGGGGCCGAACAGGAACCTGGACGTCAGGATGGCTGGCATTGGCGGACTCCTTCTCGCGGCTTGGGGCAATTCTGCCCCAGCCCCGCCGCGGGCGGTACGCTCAGGCCGGGAACCTTGGCGCGACCCTTGACAGCGGCGCCGGAACTCCGCTTGACTATTACGCATGCTGAAATAACAGTTCCATGATGCGGAAGGTTCGGGCGTGCAGCGGCAGCCCGGCACCCATCCGGCACACCGCCGGAGTTCCGCATAGCCGTCACCATGGATGCCAGCATTTGCACGAGGGATGATCAAGCATGCAGCTTGCACTATTCAACAGCGCAGACCGGGCGGACGCCGTTGGAGTCCTTCGCCCTTGCCTCGACGTCGAGCGCTGGGTGGGGGAAATCGCCGACGCCCGGCCGTTCAGCGGCAAGGATGACCTCCTGGCCTTCGCCAAGGACGCTGCCACCCCGTTCACGGCGGCGGAACTCAAATCCGCACTCGCCCACCACCCGCGCATCGGCGAACGCCCCCAGGCCAAGACCGCCGAGGCAGCCTTGTCGCGTTCGGAGCAGTCCGGAGTGGATCCCAGCGACGACGCGACCGCCCGCGCCCTGGCCGAAGGCAACCGCGCCTACGAGGAGAAGTTCAACCGGGTCTTTCTGATCCGGGCCGCCGGCCGCAGCGCCGCGGACATCCTGGCGTCCCTCAACGAACGCCTGGAGCACACCCCCGAAGAAGAAGACCGCATCGTGGCCCAGCAGCTGCGCGAAATCGCGCTGCTCCGCCTTGAAGGAGTAATCGGCGCATGAGCGTTTCCCAGATCACCACCCACATCCTCGACACCGGTTCCGGCCGCCCGGCGGCGGATGTCGCCGTCGTGCTGTCAGTGTTCGACGGCGGCAGCTGGACTTCCGTAGCGGAAGGCACCACGGATGCCGACGGCCGGATCAAGAACCTCGGCCCCGAGCGGGTCCCGGGCGGCAAGTACCGGCTCAACTTCGCCACGGGCGCGTACTACGCCGGCCTCGGCACGGAGACCTTCTTCCCGGAGGTCGACCTGAGCTTCACGGTCTCCGACGCCGGCGAGCACTACCACGTGCCGCTGCTGCTGAGCCCCTTCGCGTTCTCCACGTACCGCGGCAGCTGACCGCACGCCCGCACCGCCCTGCGGGGCGGGCGTGCGCGGCGGGAACCGGTAGGCTGGAAGGCATGGTTTCTGAGGACTCGAACATCACCGGCAACTCCGCGGACGGCGTCCCGGCCAACGAGCCGGAGCGGCGCATCACGGTGCGCCGCGCACCCCGCTTCGTGCCGTTCATGGTGCTCGGCGGGCTCCTCGGGATTGTGGTTGCGGCGTTCGTGGCGTTCGGTTTGCCGGCCGATCCGGAGTTCGACGCCGGCGCGGTGTTCGGTTTCTTCACCGTCGCCTTCGCGGCGGGCGGCGTGATCCTGGGCTGCATCGTGGCGCTGGTCCTGGACCGCATGAGCTTTCGCCGCCGCGAGCACGCGATCGTGGAAGCCGTGGAGGAAGAACCCGGCGAGGACTGACATCACACCGTTGTAAGGGTCACATTCCGCGTCCGGGGAAAATACCACGCCCGGGACATGAGACAATCGACCAGTGGCACGTGGCGACGGAAAACTTTCTCATGATCTTCTCCCCGGCGAAAAAGGACCCCAGGACGCTTGTGGCGTCTTCGGAGTCTGGGCCCCTGGCGAAGAGGTAGCAAAACTCACCTATTACGGGCTGTATGCGCTGCAGCACCGCGGACAAGAGTCGGCTGGCATCGCGACCAGTGACGGCAAGCGCATCAACGTCTATAAGGACATGGGCCTCGTGTCCCAGGTCTTCGACGAGACCACCCTGAACACCCTCACCGGGCACCTCGCCGTCGGCCACTGCCGCTACTCCACCACCGGAGCCAGCCACTGGGCCAACGCACAGCCCACCCTGGGCGCCACCAGCACCGGCACGGTGGCCCTGGCGCACAACGGCAACCTGACCAACACCGCCGAACTGCGCGAAATGATCCTGGAGCGCAACAACGGCCAGCTCACCGGCGAAATGAAGCAGGGCAACACCTCGGACACTGCCCTGGTCACGGCCCTGCTGGAGGGCGAACCCGGCAAGACCCTCGAAGAAACCGCCATGGAGCTGCTGCCCAAGATCAAGGGCGGCTTCTGCTTCGTGTTCATGGACGAAGGCACGCTCTACGCCGCCCGCGACACCTACGGCATCCGCCCCCTCTGCCTTGGCCGGCTGGAGCGCGGCTGGGTGGTGGCCTCCGAGCAGGCCGGCCTGGCCACCGTGGGCGCCAGCTTCATCCGCGAGATCGAGCCCGGCGAGTTCATCGCGATCGACGAGAACGGTGTCCGTTCCCAGCGCTTCGCAGACGCGACGCCGGCAGGCTGCGTTTTCGAGTACGTGTACCTGGCCCGCCCGGACGCCGCCATCAACGGCCGCTCCGTGTACGAGTCCCGCGTGGAGATGGGCCGCCAGCTGGCCCGCGAAAACACCCACGCGGCCGACATCGTCATCCCGGTCCCGGAATCCGGCACCCCCGCCGCCGTGGGCTACGCCGAGGAATCCGGCATCCCGTTCGCGCACGGCTTCGTGAAGAACGCCTACGTGGGCCGCACGTTCATCCAGCCCTCGCAGACCCTGCGCCAGCTCGGCATCCGGCTCAAGCTCAACGCGCTGGAGTCCGTGATCCGCGGCAAGCGCGTGGTGGTTGTGGACGACTCGATCGTCCGCGGCAACACCCAGCGCGCCATCGTACGCATGCTGCGTGAGGCCGGCGCCGCCGAGGTCCACATCAAAATTTCCTCCCCGCCCGTGCAGTGGCCGTGCTTCTACGGCATCGACTTCGCCTCCCGTGCGGAACTGATCGCCAACGGCGCCACGATCGAGGAAATCTCCCAGGCCATCGGTGCCGACTCCCTCGCCTACATCTCCGAGGACGGCATGATCGGGGCCACCCAGCAGCCGCGCGAACGCCTCTGCACCGCGTGCTTCACAGGCAGGTACCCCATCGAGCTCCCGGGCTCCGACAAACTGGGAAAGAACCTGCTGGAGCGCACCGACCTCGGCGGGCTGCCGGCGTCGGACTCCGTGAACGATTCAGAGGACCCGGCAGAGAAGCCGGGCGCAACGGGCTGCGATCCAGGACCCGACGCCGAGTTTGAGAATCTGCTGACCGACGCCGACAAGAAAGAGTCTGTATGACCTCCGCCTCCCCCGCCGCTGAGAACAACGCCGGCATCACCTACGCCTCCGCCGGCGTCGACGTCGAAGCGGGCGACCGCGCCGTCGAGCTCATGAAGGACGCCGTCAAGGCGACGCACAACGCCTCGGTGCTGGGCGGCGTCGGCGGTTTCGCCGGCCTGTACGACGTCTCCAGGCTGCTGACCTACAAGAAGCCGCTGCTGGCCACCTCCACCGATGGCGTGGGCACCAAGGTCGCCATCGCCCAGGCCATGGACATCCACGACACCATCGGTTTCGACCTGGTGGGCATGGTTGTTGACGACATCGTGGTGGTCGGCGCCGAGCCGCTCTACATGACCGACTACATCGCCTGCGGCAAGGTGGTACCCGAGCGCATCGCCGCCATTGTGCGCGGCATCGCCGCGGCCTGCTCCGTGGCCGGCACCGCCCTGGTGGGCGGCGAAACCGCCGAGCACCCGGGCCTGTTGGGCGAGCACGAGTACGACGTCGCCGGTGCAGCCACCGGTGTTGTCGAGGCCGACGCCCTGCTGGGACCGGACCGTGTGAAGGCCGGCGACGTCGTCATCGGCATGGCCTCCTCCGGCCTGCACTCCAACGGCTACTCCCTGGTCCGCCGCGTCATCAACCACGCCGGCTGGGCCCTGGACCGCCAGGTCTCCGAACTCGGCCGCACCCTGGGCGAGGAACTGCTCGAACCCACCCGCGTGTACGCTGCGGACTGCCTGGATTTGGCGCGTGCCTTCCCCGTCAATTCCGGCACCGCCGCGAAGGGCAGCGTGAACGGCTTCAGCCACGTCACCGGCGGCGGCCTGGCCGCGAACCTGGCACGCGTGCTGCCGCAGGGCCTCGTGGCCACGGTGGACCGCTCCACCTGGGAACTGCCGGCCATCTTCAAGCTGGTCTCCGAGCTCGGAAACGTGCCGCTCGCGGACCTGGAGCGCACCCTCAACCTGGGTGTCGGCATGGTGGCCATCGTGTCCCCGGCAATCGCCGACGCCGCGGTGGCCCGCCTCAATGAGCGCGGCCTTCCGTCCTGGATCATGGGCACCGTGTCGGCGGATTCGGATGCGATCGTCAAGACCGGCCCGGATTACGTCCAGGGCGCCAAGGGCGTCGACGGCGGCGCGGTCCGCCTGGTGAACGCCTACGCCTAAGCAGGAACGCAAGGAGGGGGGGGGGGGGGGGGGGGGCCCGCGGGGCCACCCCCTCCCCCTACGCTGCACCCAACGGCGGGGGGGGGCTGTGTATCCCACAACGCCCCCCCCGCTCCTTTTTGCAGCCTTAGGGCTTTTGCACCCCTACAGCACTTGCACCCCTACAGCACTTGCACCCCTACAGCACCGCGGACAGGAAGGCCCGGGTCCGTTCGTGCTGCGGGTTGTTGATGACCGATTCCGCAGGGCCGTCCTCGATGATCCGGCCGTCATGCATGAACACCACACGGTCGGCCACGTCCCGCGCAAAGCCCATTTCATGCGTCACCACAATCATGGTCATGCCGGTTTTGGCGAGGTCCTTCATGACCCGCAGGACCTCCCCCACGAGTTCAGGATCCAGCGCGGATGTGGGCTCGTCGAACAGCATGAGTTTCGGCCGCATGCACAGGGCCCGGGCGATCGCCACGCGCTGCTGCTGGCCGCCCGAAAGGTGCCGCGGATAGGATGCAGCCTTGTCCTTCAGGCCCACTTTTTCCAGCAGGTCCAGCGCCCGACGCCGGACCTCGTCCTTGCGCTGTTTGAGTACCCTGAGCGGTGCTTCCATGAGGTTTTCCAGGACGGTCATGTGCGGGAACAGGTTGAAGTGCTGGAAGACCATCCCGATGTCGGTGCGGTCCGCGCAGATCTCGTTGTGTGACTGCTCGTGGAGTTTGTTGCCTTTCAGCCGGTAGCCAACCGCCCGGTCCTCCACCCACAGCAAGCCGCCGTCGATCTTTTCCAGGTGGTTCACGCAGCGCAGGAAGGTGCTCTTGCCTGATCCGGAGGCCCCGATCAGGCAAACGACTTCACCGCTTTCCACTGCCAGGTCGATGCCTTTGAGGACCTCGTTGCTGCCGAAGCTCTTGCGGACGCCTTCGGCCCTCACAAGGGGCGTGGCCGGCTGAGTCACCGCCGGGCTCATCGTCTCGGTGGTCATGATGCTTTTCCCTTTCCGGTGGCCAGGGGGGCGTGGACCCTGAAGTATTTCCGCAGCCGCTCCATCGCCGTCGGCGGAACGGAACGGGACGTTCCGCGGGAGAAGCGGCGTTCGAGATAGCTCTGGCCCACGGTGAAGACGGTGGTGATGATGATGTACCAGATGCTTGCGACCATCAGCAGCGGAATCACCTGCAGGTTCTTGGAGTAAATGATCTGTGACGAATACAGCAGCTCGGGGACCGCGAGGACGCTGACCAGGGACGTCATCTTGAGCATGCCGATGAACTCATTGCCCGTTGGCGGAATGATGACCCGCATGGCCTGCGGCAGGACCACGCGCCGGAGGGTCTGGAGCCGGGAAAGTCCGAGCGCTCCGGCGGCTTCGCTCTGGCCGTGGTCAATGGACTGGATTCCGGCGCGCACGATTTCCGACATGTATGCCGCCTCGTTCAGGCCGAGACCCAGGATCGCAGCGGCCAACGGGGTGATGAGCTGGTTGGCGTCGAGGCTGACCCCGGGAATGCCGAAGGTGATTTCCGGGTAAAGGGCGGACAGGTTGAACCAGAAGAGCAGCTGCACCAGCACGGGGGTTCCCCGGAAGATCGTGACGTAGGCTCCGGCCGAGGCCTTGACCACGGGGTTGGCGGACAGCTGCATCACGGCCAGGAGCACGCCGAGGCCGACGCCCGCCGTCATGCACACAACGGTCAGGAACAGGGTGATCCCGATCCCGTTGACGATCGTCACGTCGCGGAAATACAGCGCCACCTTGTCCCATCCGAAGCGCGGGTTGTTCACGGCCGAGGCAAGCAGGAGCGCAGCAAGCAGGACAACGGCGCTGCCGGCCACCCAGCGCCAGGGGTGCCGGGCGGGCACCACCGTGTATTGTGCCGTGCCCGTTGCCGCGGGAGTGCTCATGAGCCGGCTCATCGGGCACCGCTTGCGTCAACGGCATCAGGGTTCACGGTCACGGACTGCGGGATTCCGTACTTGGCATTGATCTGCTTGTAGTTCTCACCGGCAACAATTGCCTTCACTGCGGCCACAATCGCCCCGGTGAGCGGCGATCCCTTCGGCATGGCGATGCCGACCGGAGTCGGATCGTAGTCCTCACCGCCCGCCAGTTCGAAGGCACCGCCGGAGAGCTTGCTGGAGTACCCCATGGCAATGGTGCCCGACAGGACGCCGTCCACCCGCCCGGACATGAGGGCCAGGTTCGCTTCGTGCTGTGACGGGAAGAGTTGGATGTCGATGGGCTGGTTTCCGGAGTCTACGCATTTCTTCGAGAAGGCCGGGAGGGTTTCAATTCCCTGCGTGGTTCCCTTCTCGCCGCCCACCTTCATGCCGCAGAGCCTCATCGGGTCCAGCGACAGTTTCCGCGGATTTCCGGCCTTGACCGCAAGCCCGGAACCGCTGCTCTGGTACACGGCGAAGTCGGCGTTCTTCATGCGTTCCGCGGTGACGTTGAAGCCCGAGATTCCGACGTCGTACTTGTGTGAGCTGACCCCGGGCAGGATGGTGTCGAAGGTCGCGGGAACCATCTGGATCTTCAGTCCCAGCGTTTCGCCGAGTGCCTTCGCGAAGTCGGCATCCCATCCGACCACGGTCTTGTTGTCACTGGCATAGAACTCGTAGGGCGCGAACGTGGGGTCGGTTCCCACCACGAGGGTCCCCTTGGTCCTGATGCCTGAAGGCAGCAGGCTTGCTGCCGCGGCGTTGAACGGTGCGGAGGAGACTTCCGCGTTTTTCTGCGCGACGGCGGTGGCACCGGCTTCATTGCCGGCGTCAAGGGATGCAGTGGTGCAGGCGGATAATCCGACGGCCGCTGCAAGGAGCAGGCTGCCGCTTGCGATGGCTCTAGGACGTAGCATGATTGCCTTTCGGTGGGGTTGTTCCGTGGTCAACGGCGATGTTGACCAGGGTGGTGCCGATAGTGACGACGGTGGGGTGCCGCACGACTGCGACCACCCCGTCCATGGGTGCATGGAATTCCTTTGCGGGCCGGTCCAGTTCCTCCACAGGGTGGACCCGGGCCACAAGCTGGCCAGCCCTGACCCGTTGACCCAGTTCCGCCACGGGTTCCATGAGCCCGGCCATGGTGGAATGGACGGCCGAGTCCCCGGTGAGCTCGATCCACTGAACGGCTTCAGCCCGGACGCTCCGGGAGCCCTCGTCCTTGAGCACGCCCCAGTGGTCCAGGAGGGAGCGGAGCCCGGCCCTGGCCCGCCGCAGAATCGGAACAGAGACCGTTCCCCGGCCGCCGAGTTCCGTGGAAATCATCGCCACGCCTGCCAGATCGGCGGCGCCGCTGATCGAGCCGGTCTTCATCATGGGCTTGACCGCCACGGAGTACGGCGCATTGAAGGCCTCCACCGCGGCGACCTTCGCTGCCCAGAGCTCCGGCGTGGGGCCAAGGTAGACGAAGGAGGATGGCACATATTCCGAAGCCGTCCCTCCGGAATGGATGTCCAGGACGTAGTCGGCCAGGGGAATGAGTTCCTCGGCCACGATCGCGGCAATTTGCTCAGCCGGACCACCGTCGGCGTTGCCGGGCATCGCCCGGTTCAGGTTCTTGCGGTCCACGCTGGCAACCCGGCGCCCCTCCCGCACGGCGCAAATGTTGAGGGCGGGCAGCACGATCAGGCGGCCGGTGACGGCGTCGGCCTCGACTGCCCGGATCAGTTCCTGGAGCAGGATCTGCCCTTCGAATTCGTCGCCGTGGGTTCCGGCGATCAGCAGTGCGGTCGGCCCGTCTCCGCCGTTGATGACCACGATGGGCGAGGGAATCACCGCGGCGTCGTTCTCATTGTCCGAGTAGTCGATTTCGAGGTACCCGAGCTGTTTGCCGGGAGCGGCGAAATCGATGCCGGGGATACGTGGAATGGGAAAAGTCATGGCTCAGCTTTCGCCGGGTTGGAAGAATTGGATTCACTGTATACAGTGAATACCGTGATGTAAAGCACGTAGGATTAATGAGAGTCCTGCACCGGAAAGGAAGCACAACAATGCCTGCGCAAGCTGCCAGGAACGCACGGCCACTGAGCGAACACATCTACGAGCGGATCAGCGATGAGATCGTCAATGGCGTGATTGCCCCGGGTGCTCCGCTGGTCCAGGAGCAACTCGCCAGCGAATACGGTGTCTCGCGCACACCTGTCCGGGATGCCCTGACCCGCCTTGTCCATGACGGCCTGGCCACACTCGAGCCCGGCGCCGGCTATTTCGCTACGACGCTGACCCGCTCGGAAGTCGAGGAGGTCTACGAGGTCCGCAAGGCCCTGGAGATCATGGCGATCCGGCAGTTCGGAGCCCGGTACTCGCACGTCGAACTCGCCCGGCTGGAGCTGCTGATTGCCGAGGGCGCCGTGAGCGCCGACCCGGAAGAATTATTCACGGCCACGCGGGCTTTCCATCTGGGACTGGCGGCACCGGCCAAGAACGGCTTCCTGCTCAAGACCCTGCAGTCCGTCTGGGACAACCCGGTCCAGCGCCTCATCACGCGTTCCTACCCGTTGGACAAAGCCAAGCTGGACCGGGTTGCAGATGACCACCGCCGCATCCTTGCAGCCGCCCGGGCGGGCGATCCGGACACCCTGATTCCGCTCCTGGACCTGTGCCACGAAAAAGAGTAGCCCGGCAGGGAAAAGAAGGGCCCCTGGAACGGAATGATTCCAAGGGGCTAAGGACACCACAGCACTGGGGCCGACGGCAGCGGGACCGGAGGCACCGGCCAGGCGCGCATGAGGGGACGGCCCATGAGGGGACAAGATTCAGGCAGTCCCCTCGGCAGCCTGGAAGGCCTGCACGATCGACCTGGGAATCTGGCCGCGGCTGCTGAGCTCGTATCCCTGTTCCATCGCCCACCGGCGGATCCTGGCGGTCACGGAAAGCGGTGCTTCCTTCTTGCCTTGGGCCACCGCGGCGGCCGCCTTCCGCCTGCCCGCGTTCATGAACACTCCAAGATAGGAGCGGAAGGCCGCAGCGTTCGCCGAAGACAGGTCCACTTCGTAGTCGATGCCATCGACCGCGAACCTCACCCGCTCGTCTGCGCTGCTCCCATCCAGGTCGTCAAGCAACAGGAAGTCAATCTGCTTGTTCATGGCCAACAGTCCTTTCATCTTGGGAGGGTGTAATCCGTTGATTTCCGGAAGACGTTTCCGGAAGGGAATGAATGTCAGTGGGCATGGCGCGGATCCGATCGCTTACGGGGCCGCGGCCTGGTAGTGCGCCAGCACCTGCGCCGGCGTGAGGGCGGTTGTGTCATAGACGGCGATGTTGTCCAGCTGGCCGTCAAAAGCCGTGAGGCCGGCGCCGGGCCAGCCGGTGAGGTCCCCGTTGCCGAATCGCCAGTACCCGGTGTAGCCGCTCCGGGCGGTGGTGACGGCGGCCGAGGAGGCCACGGAGGCGCCGTCGACGTAGAGGTTCATTCCGACGGAGGAGAGGGTGACGGCGGCGTGGTGCCAGGCGCCGTCGTTGTAGGCCGACGGCGAGACGATGGTCTGCATGGTGCCGCCGGGAGCGACGCCGAAGACGAGCTTTCCATCGATCCGCATGTAGAGGTTGCGGTCGTTGACGCCGGTGGCCGTGTTCTTGGAGTCCTGGAATCCGGCCAGCTTCCCGCCGAGGATGGAGCTGGTCTTGAACCACATGTCGTAGCTGAAGACGGCAGGACCGCTGCTGGAGGTGCTGGTGGCGATGTACCGGAGACCGGAAAGATCTCCGCTGCTGCCGGCGTCTCCGGCACAGGGAACCGAGTTGCTGAGGGCGGCCGTCGTGCGGAACGTGCCGTCGTTGCCGCTGCCGGAACTGTCGGTGACGGCGGTGGCGGGCTTCGGGGAATCGTTGAAGCCGTAGAAAAGGGACGGGGAGTCGGCCAAGGCAGCAGCCGTGCAGCTGAAGAACGCCCTGGAGGAGAGGGTGTTCGCCTGGTTGGGACTCGTGCCGGAGAAAGCCGCGTGCGCCAGGGGCGCGGTGGTGAGTGTCACGCCGGCGAGGCCGGCTGCTGCAGCAACGAACAGCACCGCGCAGCTTGTCCGCCGCGCCGGAACGAGCCAGGCTTTCCAGTCTGTCCGACGGCGGCCCCTGGACTTCACATCCTTCCGGCCGGGCCGGACAAAGTGCCTGTCCAGCCTTGTCAGGGCAAAGGCCCCGGCCAGCAGCACAGCGCCGATGAAAACCAGCGGCCATTGCCCTCTGCCCAGCCAGACTATCGGCAGTCCGACCGCCGGGATTCTCAAGTAACCCACGCCGTGCACGGCCGAGGGCCACACCTTCGAAGAGTCATTGGCCGCGTTGGCGTCGCCGCGCAGGACGAGGGAACCGTCCGGATTCACCGCGGCGATGCGGTGCAGGCGGAGCCGGCCCGCGTGGTCCGGGTCATCCACCAGGACCACACGCCCGGTAGTGAGGCTCTCTGCCCCCATGGGCCGGGAGACCACTACATCGCCCACTGAGATGGCGGGTTCCATGGAGCCGCTCACCACGGTGGTGGGCTGCCAGCCGAGGATGGCGGGCACGGACGCCCACCCCATCATCATGACTGCGACAATCACCACCACCCGCCCCAGCGCGGCGCCCAGAACGCGCAGCCACTGCTGGGAAATGGAGTGCCCTTTCGGATCCCCCGTGCTGCCGGCAGGCGCAGTAGCATCCGCTGCGGCTGCTTGTTCTGTCGGCAACATTCGGGGGCTCCTACAGGGTGGGGCGGGTGGTGGCAAGCACGGAGGGATTAGCTCTGGGACTCCCAGGTGAATCCGATGGAGGCGGTGTCACCCTGGTACGGGTTGTCCGCGGCCGGAGAACCTGCAGTGGCGAAGGTCCAGTCGATCTTGTAGGTACGGGAACCGCCGGCGGGCAGCGCGTAGGAATCAGCACCGGTTGCGTAGCTGGTCGAAGCGGCTGCGAAGGACGTCAGCGAGGTAGTGGCGACGGCAACGGAGCCGGCGGTGAATCCGGTGCAGGCGCCGTTGGCCGGGGCCGCGCCCGGGAAGCTGCCGCTGGTGACGGTGACGTTGATGCGGTCACCGAGGTTCTTGGTGCCCTTGCTGTAGCTGGAGGCGTACAGCTTGAGGGTGCTGGCCACCGTGGCCGTGGTGGAGACGGTGATGCACTTGCTCCCCGCATCCCCCGGCTTGATGTTGGAAGCCGAGAACAGCGCCGTCCCGGCTGCGTCGTTGGTCAGCGCCAGGCTGCCGGAAGCCCAGCTGTTGCCGGCGTTGTTGGTGGTTGCGCTGAACGCGGAGTAGGAAGCTTGGGACACGAGCAAGCCGCTCACGACCAGTGCGGCAGGAACGGCAGCCCATTTTGCGATGACTGCTGCGTGAACTGAGGGACGCATGGTGACTCCTGGAAAACTGGGGGCCGATTGAGACCAAATCGGGTGAACGCGCTGTTGCGGGTTCAGGGTCCAGCTTAGCAATTTTCACTTGATCGTCAAGCAGTATTTTTATCAAGCTACATTTTCATCAAGCAAAAACGGGTCGTCCGGCTTGTAACCGGTAAAAAATTCGGGACAGTTCTACGACTTACCCGTATACTGAAGTAACTTTCTCATCAAGATATTTAGGGAGACCGGCCATGGCCAGCTCAGCTGATTACGTGCCGTTCGTCCTGTTGCTGCGGCAGCTCCAGCTCACGAGCGGCAACTTGAGGGCGGGCATCGCAAAGGAACTCGGCATCAGCATGGCGGAACTGAACGCCCTCTCCCATGCCGCCGACCAGGAAGGCCTCACCCCCAAGAAGCTTTCCGAACTGATGGATTTCACCACCGGTTCAATGACCACCATGATCGACCGGCTTGAGCGGGCGGGCCTGCTGTTGCGGCAGCCGCACCCCACCGACCGCCGCAGCCTCCGGCTGGCACTCACCCCGGGCGGGCGGCAAGCGATGCGATGGGTCAACAGGCTGTACCTGGACGCCGTCATCGCCGCTTTCAACGCCAGCCCGCACAGTGACCTTGCCGCTCAGACGGAGTTCATCGAAGCCCTGTCGGCATCGCTCGACGCATCGACTCCCCGGGGAGCAGGCAAGTCCGCCAGCTGAGCCCGAACGGCGGCCCAGGCACGCAAAACACCCGCAGGGTGCGCCGATGGGCGCACCCTGCGGGTGAAGAACTGTGCTTCCCGGTTCGTTCCGGGTATGCGGAAGTCCGGGAGGTGAAAGTACGACGGCGGTGGCGTCACCGGTGCCGGGCGGCACCGCATGCGCCCGCTAGCCGATGCGGCGCGAGTCTACCTCGTCGTCTTCGTCATCCTGTGCGTACTTGTCCGCATAGGCCGAGTAATCCGGCTCCGTGGGATCGTCATCGAAGTGGCTCGCCGCACGACTTGATGGCCCCGTCAGCTCGCGCTGAAGGGCCGAATAGTCAGTGTTCGGGGAGTAGTACTTGATGTCCCGAGCCTGCTTGGTAGCTTTTGCCTTTTGACGGCCGCGCCCCATGGCGTGACCCCCTTTTGTACTTGGACCGGAGGTGGTCACCTTGGCGATCGGTGAGGCCCCGGAATGTTTGGTCAATTTGTCGTATGTCTAGATTACATGCTTTCGGCAGCGACTGCGTGCCACCGGGCCTGCCCTTGGCACCCCGGCGGCCCCGCATGAACAACAGCAGGCGGGGGCAGGCAAAACTTGGGTAGAGTCTCCCAAGGTGAGCTTCACACGCACGAAAGGCACGGATTCGGACATGGGCCAGGAAAACCCCTCCCCGGACAACATGGAGGAAGGTCGCGGCGACGCGGTACCCCCCGCCCGGCCTGCTCCGTCGCGCGCCCGGATGGACCTTGCCACGCGGCAGCGCCTGATCATCGGCGGCGTAGTACTGTTCGTGTTGCTGCTGATCATCGCCGTGATTTGGACCCTGGTTTCGGTCCTCGGCAACCGTCCCGAACCGGGCGGCTCCCCCGGCGCCACAGCGTCATCCAGCCGCGGCCCCCTGCCCGCGGACATCGAATCCAGGGACTACCGGGTGGGCGACTGCTTTTCCGACTTCGATTCCAATGCGAGCAAGGGCCACGCCGTCGAATGCACCACGCCGCACTCCGCCCAGCTCGGCGCCGTGTTCAGCTACAAGGCGGACGACAGCTTCCCGGGAAGCAACGCGCTTAGGGACAAAGGCCGCGAAGTCTGCCGCACCGTGATGCTGAACGAGGCTTCCCGGAAATACGTACTGCTCCAGCAGAATGTCTACCCGAGCTCCACCAGCTGGGACAGTGGTGACCGCCGCGTGGACTGCTTCATCGTGGTGGACTCGGGCAACACCCTGAAGGAAAGCGTCCTCCAGAAGTAGGGTTACTTCCGGCGGACCACCAGGCCGCTGCCGGCGGGAGCGCCGCCGTCGGGCCCGGCAAGCGCCTCGAGTCCCTCGATGGTGAGTTCGTCGACGTCGGCCGCGGTGTCCACCAGTACGGTGTCACCATCAGCAATCGCACCGCCCAGGATCTCCTTGGCGAGCCGGTCGCCGATTTCGCGCTGCACGAGCCGGCGCAGCGGCCGCGCACCGTAGGCCGGATCGAAGCCGCTCATCGCCAGCCAGGCCCTGGCGCCGTCGCTGACCTCCAGGGTGAGCCGGCGGCCGCGCAGGCGCTTGGCGAGTTCGTCCACGTGCAACTCCACGATGTCCGCCAGTTCATCCAGGCTCAGCGGATCGAACAGCACGATCTCGTCCAAGCGGTTCAGGAATTCCGGCTTGAAGGACGCCCGCACCACGGACATCACGGCCTCCTGCTTGGCAGCGGCATCCAGGGCCGGGTCCACCAGGAACTGGCTGCCGGAGTTGGACGTCAGCACCAGGATGGTGTTCCGGAAATCGACGGTGCGGCCCTGGCCGTCGGTGAGGCGGCCGTCGTCGAGCACCTGCAGGAGGATGTCGAAGACCTCGGGGTGGGCCTTCTCCACCTCGTCCAGCAGCACCACGGAGTAGGGCCGGCGTCGCACGGCCTCGGTGAGCTGGCCGCCCTCCTCGTAACCGACGTAGCCCGGAGGGGCGCCGACCAGGCGGGCCACCGAGTGCTTCTCGCCGTATTCGGACATGTCGATCCGGACCATGGCGCGTTCATCGTCGAAGAGGAAGTCCGCCAGAGCCTTGGCCAGCTCGGTCTTGCCGACGCCGGTGGGGCCGAGGAACAGGAAGGAGCCCGTGGGCCGGTTGGGATCGGAGATCCCCGCGCGTGCCCGGCGGACGGCGTCGGAGACCGCGGTGACGGCCTTGTGCTGGCCGATCAGCCGCTTGCCGAGCTCTTCCTCCATGTGCAGCAGCTTCTGGGATTCGCCCTGGAGCATGCGTCCGGCGGGAATGCCGGTCCAGGCGGAAATGACCTCGGCGATGTCGTCCGCGGTGACTTCCTCGGCGACCATGAGGTCCGGCTTCGCTCCCCCGCCGGCCACTCGGGCGGACTCCTCCTCGGCAGCCGCGCTCAGCTCGCGTTCGAGTGCGGGCAACTCTCCGTAGAGGATGCGCGACGCCGATTCGAGGTCGCCTTCGCGCTGGTACTTTTCCGCGGCGGAACGCAGTTCATCAATCTTCGCTTTGAGGTCACCCACCCGGTTCAGCCCGGCCTTCTCCGCTTCCCAGCGGGCGTTGAGCGCGGCCAGGGCTTCCTTCTTGTCCGCCATGTCCGCCCGGAGCGCGGCAAGGCGCTCCACGGAGGCGGCGTCGGTTTCGCCCTGGAGGGCGAGCTCTTCCATGGTGAGCCGGTCGACGGAGCGGCGCAGCTGGTCGATTTCCTCCGGCGCGGAGTCGATCTCCATGCGCAGCCTGGAGGCGGCTTCATCCACCAGGTCGATGGCCTTGTCCGGCAGCTGCCGGCCCGAGATGTAGCGGTTGGAGAGCGTCGCGGCAGCCACCAGCGCGGAGTCCGCGATGGCCACCTTGTGGTGCGCCTCGTAGCGCTCCTTGAGCCCGCGCAGGATGCCGATGGTGTCATCCACGCTCGGCTCACCCACGTAGACCTGCTGGAAACGGCGCTCCAGGGCAGGGTCCTTCTCGATGTTCTCGCGGTACTCATCCAGGGTGGTGGCACCGATCAGGCGCAGCTCGCCACGGGCCAGCATGGGCTTGAGCATGTTGCCCGCATCCATCGCGCTCTCGCCGGTGGCGCCGGCGCCCACAACGGTGTGGATCTCGTCGATGAAAGTGACGATCCGGCCTTCGGAGTTCTTGATTTCTTCCAGCACGGCCTTGAGGCGTTCCTCGAATTCACCGCGGTACTTGGCACCGGCCACCATGGAGGCGAGGTCCAATGCGATGAGGGTCTTGCCGCGCAGGCTCTCCGGGACGTCGCCCGCCACGATGCGCTGCGCCAGGCCTTCCACCACGGCGGTCTTGCCTACGCCGGGCTCACCGATCAGCACCGGATTGTTCTTGGTGCGGCGGGAGAGCACCTGGACCACCCGGCGGATTTCGGAATCGCGGCCGATCACAGGGTCCAGCTTGCCCGAACGCGCGACGGCGGTCAGGTCCGTGCCGTATTTTTCGAGCGCCTGGAAGGTGTTTTCCGGGTCCGGCGAGTTCACCTTGCGGTCGCCGCGGACACCCGGCAGGGCGGCGAGCAGCGCTTCATGGGAGGCTCCGGCGTCGCGCAGCAATTTCCCAACGGCGTCATTCCCGGCGGAGAGGCCGAGCAGCAGGTGTTCGGTGGAGACAAAGGAGTCTCCGAGCTTCCCGGCTTCGCTTTCGGCGGCCTTGATGGCTTGCAGCGACGGACGCGAGAGCTGTGCCTGCTGCACCGAGCTGCCCGACGACGACGGCAGCGCCTTGATCGCGGAGCTCGCCTGGACACTCACCGCGTCCGGGTCCGCGCCGGTGGCGCGCAGGAGCGCGACGGCGACGCCCTCGCGCTGGTCCATCAGCGCCTTGAGCAGGTGGGCCGGCTCGAGTTGCGGGTTGCCCGCCGTGGAGGCGTTCATGGCTGCCGCGGAAAGAGCCTCCTGGCTCTTGGTGGTGAATTTGACGTCCAAAAAAGAGCTCCTTTCGGGAAGCTGTGGTCTCAAAAGTTGAGTCAAGTGACCTTTATAAACTTGAGTCTATCACGCTCAACTTTGTTTTACTCCTTCTTGGATCCATGCTTGCCCACCGCGGAACGGCTGTCCAGCGATCTGCCCGACGGCCCTTCCGCCCGGGCAAAAATAGAGTACTGGCCACCCTGCCGGGAGGCTCAGGCAAGTCCTAGGATCAAGCTGTGACCGGAGGGATTTCCCCGACGGCGCGAGGAGAAAAAGGACCTGTCATGGCGAAGTTCGTAATCCTCTACATCGGCTCAATGTCGGCCGAATCGCAAATCGCGGAGAGCACTCCTGAACAAGCCGAAGCCGGCATGAAGGCCTGGACCGACTGGGCCGCCAAGACCGGCGACGCCTTGGTTGACTTCGGCACTCCGCTGGGGACAGGCAAGGAGGTTTCCAGCTCGGGCACCTCGGACACCACCACCGGCGTCGGCGGCTACAGCATTCTCCAGGCCGATGACCTCGACGCCGCAGTGGAACTGGTGAAGGACCACCCCCATTTCATGAGCATGGAGAGTGCGACCATCCAGATCTACCCGGCACTCGACATTCCTGGGATGTAGCTTCAAACCGAGGGTCCGGCCCGTGTGCTGCATCCGGAAACGCAGCGCATGGACCGGACCCAATTCCGATCAAGCGCCGTAACATGTGGCCATGGCTACCTACACCGTTTCCCGGTCCGCCCTCATCCCGGTCCCCGCGTCCGCGATCTTCCCCCTGGTCAACGACTTCCACGAATGGACCAAGTGGTCTCCGTGGGAAGGCATCGACCCGAACCTCAGGCGCAGCTACTCCGGCCCCGAATCGGGCGTCGGCGCCAAGTACGCGTGGAGCGGCAGCGGCAGGGTAGGCGCGGGCAACATGGAGATCGTCGGTTCGGACGAACCTTCCCGGGTCCAGCTCCGCCTGGAGTTCACCAAGCCCTTCAAAGCCGTCAACCCCACCCTCTTCACCTTCGTCCCCGAGGGTGGTGCCACCCGCGTCACCTGGGCGATGACCGGCGAGAACAAGACCCTCCTCTCCAAGGTCTTCGCCCTATTCATGAACATGGACAAAATGGTGGGCAAGGACTTCGAAAAGGGCCTGGCGTCGCTGGGGGTTGAGGCAGCCAAGCGCGCTGGCTGAGGCGCCCCTTGCCGGGTCCTCCGGCGGGGCTACACTTTGGCCATGGCCGTCTACGTCGACCCGCCCCTGTGGCCCGCACACGGGACCGTGTTCTCCCATCTGGTGTCGGACACTTCCCTTGAGGAGCTGCACGCCTTCGCCGCCGCGGCCGGGGTTCCCGAGCGGGCCTTCGACGGAGACCATTACGACGTTCCGGAACGCCGCTACGCGGACCTCGTGGCCGCCGGGGCGATTGCCGTGGAAGCCCGAGTGCTGGTGCGCAAGCTGATTGCCAGCGGCCTGCGGATCCCGGCCCGGCAGCGCAGCAAGGCACTCTCCGTCCCGCTGCTGGAGCGCTGGAACTCGGTCCTCCCGGGACATGAGGAACTCGGTTTCGAACTGCTGGAACGCTGGGGCGAAGACCACCGCAAGTACCACAGCCGCACCCACCTGCTGGCCGTCCTGGAGGCCCTGGACACGTTGACCGAACCGGCCCTGCCCGCCCGCACGGTGGCCCTGGCGGCATGGTTCCACGACGCCGTCTACGAAGGTCTCGCAGGCCAGGACGAGGAAGAATCCGCCGTCCTCGCCGAGAAGCGCCTCACCGAGGCCGGCCTGCCCGCCGGAGACGTCGCCGAGGTCGCCCGTCTGGTCAGGCTCACCGCAACGCATGACCCCGCGCCCGGAGACTATGCCGGTGCCTTGCTCTGCGACGCAGACCTCTCCGTGCTGGGTGCCGAACCGCCGGCGTACGCCCGCTACCTGGCTGATGTCCGGGAAGACTATGCGCACGTCAGCGACGCCGACTTCGCCGCCGGGCGGGCCGCCGTCGTACGCAGCCTTCTGGCACTGGACCCGCTCTTCCACAGCAGCCGCGCCAAAACGCTCTGGCTGGACGCCGCCCACCGCAACCTGCAGGCGGAGCTGCAGTGACCGCCGGGGCCGTGCACCGGCAACAGCCGTACCGGATCAGGTTCGAATGGGGGCTGGACGGCGCCCGCACCATCACTGCCGGGGCGGACCTCGCCGTGGTGGTGGACGTGCTGTCGTTCAGCACCTGCGTTAGCGTCGCCGTCGAGCGCGGCGTCCAGGTCTACCCGTACCGCTGGAAGGACACCGGCGCCGAGGACTTCGCCGTGCACCACCACGCCACCCTGGCGGGACCGCGGAACGGGGGCGGACTGAGCCTGTCGCCGTCGAGCCTGCGCGATACCCCTGGGCTGGAGCGGGTGGTGCTGCCCTCCCCCAACGGCTCGGCCATCTGCCATGAACTGGCCGCCGAGGTGCCGCTGCTGGCGGCCGTGTGCCTGCGCAACGCCGCCGCCACCGCCGACTGGGTGCTGGCCACCCTCCCGGAAGATGCGGTGATCGCCGTGGTTGCGGCCGGCGAGAAATGGCCCGACGGCGGGCTCCGGCCGGCCGTCGAGGACCTGTGGGGTGCCGGTGCGTTCCTGGCCGGGCTGGTTGCGGCCGGGCGCGAAGTCTTCACCCCGGAGGCTTTCTCCCCCGAGGCCCTGACAGCGGCAGCCGCCTTTGACGCGGCCGAACCCGCCCTTCCGGAGCAGCTGCGGGGCTGCTCCAGCGGGCGGGAACTGATCGGGATGGGCTACCCGGACGACGTCGAGATCGCCGCCGGGCTGGACGCCGCCTCCGCGGTGGCCGTGTTCCGGGACGGGGCGTTCAGGCGGGTTTAGGCCTTGCTGCCGATCCAGTTCCGGATGACTGACTCGAGGGCAGGCTTCTTGGCCTCGAAATCCGCGGCGTCCAGGAAGCGGGCAACGCGCGACACGTCGCCGTCGCCCTCTAGCAACCCGGAGCTGTCCTCGATCGCTGCGCCCTGGTGGAACATCAACGTGACGTTCTTCTTTGCCTTCGGGAAAAAGGACGCGATGTTTCCCTTGTACATGAAGGTCGGAGCCTGCCATTTGATGGCTTCGCTGATGCCCGGGTCCACGGACAGGATGAAGGCACGGACGTCCGAAACGAGCTGCCGCTGCGGGTTGTCGTACTTGTCCAGCCAGGCATCAACGTCCGGATTCCTGTTTTCCATGGCGCCCGCCGTTAGCGGTAGTTGCTCGCGAACGGCCGGTTGCTGGGCACGATCTGCTTGCCGAGCGGCATGAGGGACACCGGGATGAGCTTGAGGTTGGCGATGGCCAGCGGGATGCCGATGATTGTGACGGCCATGGCGACGGCCGTGACCACGTGGCCGATCGCGATCCAGATCCCGGCCACCAGCAGCCAGATCACGTTGCCCAGGAGCGTGAACACGTTGCCGGAGCCGGGTTTGTCCACCACAGTCCGGCCGAAGGGCCACAGGGTGTAGGCGGCGATCCGGAAGGACGCGATCCCCCACGGGATGGTGACGATCAGGACGCAGCAGATGATGCCGGCGGCGAAATAGCCCAGTGCCAGCCAGAACCCGCCGAAAACCAACCAGATGATGTTGAGGAGCGTCTTCATGCCTACCATTCTCCCGCGCGGAGGGCCCGGAGGGGGTAGGGGTTTGCCCTGAACGGCCCCTGAATTCGGTCAGTTGGGCTGCTTGGCGGCCTTGACGAAGGCGCGGACCTTCGCCAGGTCCTTCACGCCGCGGGATGATTCGACGCCCGAAGAAACGTCCACGCCCCACGCACCGGCGGCGTCGACGGCGGACGCCACGTTCTCCGGGGAAAGTCCCCCGGCCAGCAGCCATTTCCGCCCGGCAAGGCCCTTTTCCCGCATCAAGGCGTAGTCCCAGGCTTCGCCCGAGCCGGGGACGGCGGCGTCCACCAGCAGCAGTTCCTCGCCCCAGTCGGCGAACTCGCCGTCCGCGGCACCCAGGGTGACGGCGCGGATGAGCCGCATTCCGGCGTCGTGCACTGTGCGGACATCCTCCGGCGTGCGGCTGCCGTGCAGCTGGACCCATTCCAGGCCGGCCGCACGGGCGGCGGCGATGGCGTCGGCGGCGCTTTCGTGGCGGAAGACGCCGACGGCGGTAATCCCCTCCGGCACGCCGGTCAGCAGCGCGCGGGCCTGCTCCGGCGAGACCTCGCGGGGGCTTCTGGTGAGCACGAAACCAACGGCGTCCGCGCCACTCTCGACGGCGGCCTGCACGGATTCGGGCGTGCTCAGACCGCACACTTTGACGAACATTCCCGCGCCTCCAGCGATGATTCCGGACAAATCTCTCCCTCAAGACGGTAGCAAGCCGTGCCGCCCGGTTCCGAATGGTGACCGTAGGTAGGGTGGTGCCATGGAGATCATCCGCTTTTCCGACATCCGGCCCGAACCCTGGCGCAACGGCGGCGGGGTGACCCGCGAGCTCGCCAGCCATCCGAAGGCGGCCTCCGCTCAGGACGACGCCTGGGACTGGCGCGTTAGCATCGCCGAGGTCTCGACGGCCGGGGAGTTCTCGAAGTTTCCGGGCATGGAACGGGTCATCACGGTAATCGACGGTGAACTGCTTCTCCTGACCGTGGACGGTGAGGAACACCCGCTGGAAAAGTACCGGCCGTTTCGGTTCTCCGGCGAGGCCGACTCCGGCTCCGCCCTGCCTACCGGCGACATCCGGGACCTCAACGTGATCGCCCGCGCGGGGGCGTTCAAGGGCTACACCTCCATCATCGAGCTGTCCAAGAAGCGCGCCCACCCGGTGTTCGAAGGCCAGCTGGCCGTCCTGCTCGAGGGCAAGGCATCCGTGGTTGATGGAATGGACCCCGAGGATGAGGATTCCGGGACTCCGGCCGCTGAGCCGGTCGAGCTGGGCCGCTACGACGCCGTGGTCGGCTCGGACCGCCGCAGCCCGGAACTCCTGGGGCGCGGCTTCGTGGCCGTGGTGTCGATCGACCGCGTTACGGCTTAGCCCAGGGGTGACGGCAGCGCCGTCACCTTTTCAGCCGTCACCTTTTCAGCCGTCACCTTTCCAGGAGCTCCCGGTGCGGCGTCCAACCGACGGGAAGCGGCCCGCGGATGTCCGCCCGTTTCCGGTCTTCTGCTGCGGACCAGCCTTGGGCAGCCTCCGCACCCGCCTGGCCCACAGCCCCGCGGGCCACCCTGAAACCCACGTCCTCCAAGACCGCATCCGGCGCGCTGCCCCGCCGGACCGCTGCCCGGCAGCTCCACTCGGGGTCGGCCCAACCGCCGCCCCGCAGGCTCCGGTAATCGCCGTAGCGGGCGGTGTCGGCGTAGTCCCAGCACCACTCCCAGACGTTGCCGAGCATGTCGAAGAGGCCAAAGCCGTTTGCCGCTTTGAGCGCGACCGACAGCGGGCCATCCACGCCGTCCGCCGCCGTCCAGGCGATCTCCGCCAAGGCTCCGTACCGGGGGGCGGCCGTTCCCGCCGTGCAGGCCCATTGCCATTCGGCTTCCGTGGGCAGCCGGAAACCATCGGCGCCGACGTCCCACGTGATGTTCCTGCCCTCGAACCGGTAGGCGGGCGTATACCCCGCCATGGCGGAGGCTGCGTTGCACCAGCGGACGGCACCGAACCAGGTGACGGCGTGCGCCGGAATCTCCGGCGCGGACCGTGCCCCCAGCCCCAGCACGGCCGACCATTCCGACTGCGTGACCTGCGTCCTCGCGAGAGCGAAGGAATTCAGCTCAGCCTTGCGGGAGGACGCAGAACGCGCATCGCGCAACTCCACCGAGCCGGCGGGAACCTCGAACAATTCGGGCATCCCCGCAGTCTACCCAGCGTCTGCAAAGCCTGCCGCCCGGGCTTTGCTAGCCTAGAAACAAGGCCCTGAATCCGGGCCTCCGGACGACGGTTCAGTACCCGGCACGCGACAAGACTGGCCAAAAAGGAAAAGTCATGTCGTGGATCGTCCTCATACTTTCCGGCGCGCTCGAAGCCGTCTGGGCCGCAGCCTTGCACCGTTCCAAGGGTTTCCGCCGCCCTGTGCCTTCCCTGGTTTTCCTCGTCTCGGTCATCGCCAGCACCGGCGGCCTGGCCTTCGCCATGCAGGACATCCCCACCGGCACGGCCTATGCCGTCTGGGTGGGCGTGGGCGTGGTCCTCACCGCCGCCTACGCGATGGCCGCCAAGGTTGAACGCCCGACGGCGGCCCGGCTGGCGTTGCTGGCCGGGATCGGCGCGTGCGTGGTCGGCCTGAAGGTGGTGGCGTAACCATGTCGCAGCGGATTTCCTGGCTTGTGTTGCTGGCTTCCGCCGTCCTTGAAGCCGTGTGGGCCACGGCGCTGGGTCTATCCGAGGGCTTCAGCCAGCTGCTGCCCTCCGTGGTTTTCGCCGTGACCGCAACGCTGAGCATGCTCGGCCTGGGTTTGGCCGTGAAGCGGATTCCCCTTGGTACCGCCTACGCCGTCTGGGTGGGAATCGGCGCTGCGTTGACGGTTGCCTGGGCCATGGCCACCGGCGTCGAGCCAGCCAACCCGCTGAAGCTACTTTTCATCGCGGGAATCGTGGGCTGCGCGGCCGGCTTGAAGGCCCTACCGTCCGGGGAACCAGCCCAGGAACCGGCCGGGGAAGGTGCCCGCGACAAGCGGGACGCCTGACGTTCCCTCCCGGTTCCTTTTGGTGCCACCATCGGGGAACCCCGGAATCACGCGGTTCCCCGGCGACGTTGCCCGGCCGGGGAAGGAGCAAGCGGGAAGGAAGGGCGCGGCCGCCGTCGTAATCCCGGAATACTTCGGCGCGGGGCCGGGTTCTTGCCAACGGAAGGCCCACCCGCAGCAATCCCCGACGAAACGGAGAACGCATGGCACCCGAGAACACCCCTGCAAGCGTCCAGCTCGGCGACGGCCTCACGGTCAGTCCCCTCGGCTTCGGCGGAATGGCCCTCACCGGGGTCTACGGCGACATCGACCCCGCGCAACCACTCAAGACCCTGCACCACGCCGTCGACGCCGGCATCACCTTCATCGACACCGCGGATGTCTACGGCCAGGGCAGCAACGAAGAACTCATCGCGCAGCTGCTGAAGGAGCGCCGCGACGAGGTCCAGCTGGCCACGAAGTTCGGCATCCTGGGCAACGTCCGCACCGGCTACAGCGAGGTCCGCGGCGATGCCGCCTACGTCAGGCAGGCCGCGGAGGCCAGCCTGCGTCGCCTCAGCACGGACACGATCGACCTCTACTACATGCACCGCCGTGACCTCCGCGTTCCGATTGTGGAAACCGTGGAGGCCATGGCAGAGCTTGTCCGCGAGGGCAAGGTGCGGCACCTTGGCCTGTCCGAGGTGACGGCCGAAGAACTCCGGGAAGCCAGCGCCGTGCACCCGATCGCCGCGGTGCAGAGCGAGTGGTCCATCTGGAGCCGGGACGTGGAGCGCAACGTGGTCCCGGCCGCGAAGGAGCTCGGCACTGGCTTTGTCCCCTACTCCCCGCTGGGCCGCGGCTTCCTCACCGGGACCGTCAACGCCAGCGACCTCGGCGAAGGCGACTTCCGGCACCGGATCCCGCGCTTCGCCGACGGCGCCATCGATGCCAACCAGGCCGTGGTGGCCGCTGTCCGCTCCGTCGCCGCCGAGCTGTCTGGAAGCACGGGGCTGGACGCAACCCCCGCGCAGGTGGCCCTCGCCTGGCTGTTCGCGCAGGGCCGCCGCCTGGGCCTCCCGGTGGTCCCGATCCCTGGCACCCGCCGCCCGGAAAGGCTGGACGAGAACCTCGGCTCGCTGTCCCTCGAGCTGAGTGCCGCCCAGCTGGACGTGCTCGACGGCGCCGCCTCCGCCGTCGTCGGCACCCGTTCCGCCGACCCAAGGTGGGTGTCGCAGGGCCGCGAGTAGCGTTCCGTAGAGTGGGTGGATGGACTCACTCATTCACTCACTGCGGGACATCACCATCCGGCGGATTTCGGTCAGCGGGATGGACAACAACGTGTACCTGCTCACGGCCAAGGCGAGCGGGGCGCAGCTCCTGATCGACGCCGCGGACGAGCTGCCGGCGATCCAGGCGATGCTGGCGGAATCGGCAGCGGACACCACGGCCACGCCGAAGCTCGCCCTGATCGCCACCACGCACCAGCACTGGGACCACGTCCGTGCGCTGCCGGAGCTGGTGGCGGCCACGGGCGCGAAGACCGCGGCCGGGGTGGACGACGCCGCGGCGCTGCCCGTGCCCGTGGACGTGCTGCTGGAGCACGGCGATGTGGGGAACTTCGAGGGCTTCGACATCACGGCGGTACACCTGCGCGGCCACACCCCCGGCTCGATCGCCTACGTGTACCAGGACCCGGACGGCCCGGCCCACATCTTCAGCGGCGACTCGTTGTTCCCGGGAGGCGTGGGCAACACCCAGAACGACCCCGCGCGTTTCACCTCGCTGCTGGACGATGTGACCGAGCGGCTGTTCGGCGCCTACCCGGACGACACGGTGGTGCACCCGGGCCACGGTAAGCCCACCACGCTCGGCGCCGAACGGCCGCAGCTGCAGGAGTGGCGCGAGCGCGGCTGGTAGGCGGTCCCGAACCTTGCGAGGCCTGCTCTACGTCCTTTGGCGTGGCCATTGGACGTAGAGCAGGCCTCACAACGTTGGTGGGCCCACGCCGGCAGGGTTCCCTGGCCGAGCTTGCGAGGCGAGGGTGCCGGTGGGGACTAGCGGCCGCGGCGCTCGTTCGACGCCGGAGCCGAGGCCCGGCGCGGACCCTTGCGGGCGGGGCGCCCGGAGTTGCCCGAAGCCGAGCCGAAGGAACCGCCCGAGGTGCCGCCGGTGTTGGAGGACCAGACTGCCTTGCTGCCGCCGCGGGTGGCAGTCACGGATTCCGAGCGCGGGGTCGAGCCCGAACGGGAACCGGCCGCACGCTGACCGGTGGCGGGGCGACCGCCCCGGCCGCCCTTGCCCGCGCCCTGGCCCTGGGCTGCCGGAACGTCGTTCCGGTGGGTGGACGCGGCGTTGCCGCGGCCGCGGGAGTTGCGGGCGACGTCCTCGTTCGCAGCGGAACGGCGGTCGGCACGGTTCAGGTCCGTGCGCACGGGCTCGGCCGAAACCTTGCCGCGTCCGCCACGTCCGCCGCGGCCACCCGCGGTGGGTGCGGCCTGGCCGGAGCGGCGGGCCCGCTTGCGCTGCGCGTTGGCACCGGTGGAGCTGCCCCCGCCCTGCGGCTGGGCCTTGGCTGCCAGCAGTGCCGCACGGGTGCGCGGATCAACCTTCTCGGCGATGTCGCCCACCAGTTCGGCCACGAGCGGCGAGTTGGCGGTGACGCGTTCGAAGGAGACCTCGACGCCGGCTGCCTTCATGAGCTTCTTGACGTCCTGCTGCTGCTCGGGAAGCGTCAGCGTGACCACGGTGCCTTCGGAACCGGCGCGGGCCGTACGGCCGGAGCGGTGCAGGTAAGCCTTGTGCTCGGTGGGCGGGTCCACGTGGATGACGAGTTCGACGTCGTCGACGTGCACGCCGCGGGCCGCGACGTCGGTGGCCACCAGGACGCGGACCTCACCCGAGGAGAACTCGGCGAGGTTGCGGTCGCGGGCGTTCTGCGAAAGGTTGCCGTGCAGGTCCACAGCAGGGATGCCGACGTCGGTGAGCTGCTTGGCCAGCTTGCGGGCGTGGTGCTTGGTGCGCATGAAGAGCACGCGGCGCCCGGTGCCGGACGCCAGTTCGACAATCAGCTGCTTCTTAACAGTCTGGTCGTTGGCCACCAGGACGTGGTGCTCCATGGTGGTCACGGCGGCCTGCGGGTCATCCACGGAGTGGGTCAGCGGCTTGGACAGGAAACGGTGGACCAGCTTGTCCACACCGTTGTCCAGGGTTGCCGAGAACAGCAGCCGCTGGCCCTGGGACGGGGTCATGTCCATGAGCTTGCGGACCACCGGGAGGAAGCCGAGGTCTGCCATGTGGTCGGCCTCGTCCAGCACGGTGACCTCGACGGCGTCGAGGGTCACGATGCGCTGGCGGATGAGGTCTTCCAGGCGGCCCGGGCAGGCGATGACGATATCCACGCCGGCGCCGAGTGCCTTCTCCTGACGGGCCTGGGAGACGCCGCCGTAGATGACCGTGGTGTTCAGGCCCATGGCCTTGGCCAGCGGCTCCACCGTGGCGTTGATCTGGGTGGCCAGTTCGCGGGTGGGCGCCAGGACCAGGCCCATGGGGCGTCCGGGCTTGCGGAAGTAGGCGGCCTCGCGTTCGGCCAGGCGGGCCACCAGCGGGATGGCGAAGGCGATGGTCTTACCCGAGCCGGTGCGGCCGCGGCCCAGCACGTCGCGGCCTGCGAGGGTGTCCGGGAGGGTCTTGACCTGGATGGGGAAGGCTTCTTCGATGCCGTCGGCCGCGAGGGATTCAGCGATGGCTTTGGGCGTGCCAAGGGCAGCAAAAGTAGTCATGTGTTCGTGGGGTCTTTCTGGCGGCGCCCTTGCGGGCATCGGCCCCCGACGCCGGTTGGGCCAGGGGTTCGCCGAGGAAAAGTCAGTGGTCAACCGCCGGGCGGAAAGCCGGGGCCGGGACCGAACGCGTTCATCGACGCAGGATATGCCTCTCACATGAACAAGGCCCGCAATATGCGGGCCCTTCACTGCACATCAAGTTCCTCCAGTCTAACAGGGGCCGGACCGGGGGATTTCCACGGCCCTTCGGGAGCGCCCTGCTGACGGCTTCCCGCCTGCGCTGGCTTGGCGAGCCTGCTGCCCCGATTAGACGGTTCCTTCACCGCTAGATGGTGGCCATCGTCTAGTGGTGCGGGAACCGTCTAAATGGAGGGCCATCCGATTCCGGCTGCCAGGCTCACTCCCGGACCGCGGGAATTCCACCGCCGGCGGATAGCGGCGGTTTCCGGCGTCGGCGGGGCAAGATGGAGGCACGACGAAAGGAAGCTGACGTGGATCACAGCGCGCACGGAACCCATGGAGAGCACAGGGATCACGACGGCGGCACGCGAGTCTTCGGGGAAGGTGCCGAAAGCGCGGAACAGCTCTGGGACGACAGGTACCGTGAGCAGTCGCGGATCTGGAGTGGCAGGCCGAATCCACAGCTCGTGGTGGAAACGGCGGGCCCGGCTCCCGTACACAACGCCACCGCGCTGGATCTTGGCTGCGGCGAAGGCGCCGACGCGATCTGGCTGGCACAGCAGGGCTGGGCGGTCACCGCCGTCGACGTTTCCGCCGTCGCGCTTGAACGTGCGGCCGCGCACGCTGCCACCTCAGGTGTGGAGATCAGCTTCCAGCGGCAGGACCTGGCAACGTGGCGGCCGGACACGGGTTTCGGGCTGGTGTCGTCCCAGTACCTGCATTCGCCGCTGCTGGACTGGCGCGCGTCCGTGGCGACGGCAGCCGGGGCTGTGGCGCCCGGCGGGACGCTGCTGGTGGTGGGCCACTACCCGCAGGGCCAGCACGCTGCGCGGGAGACGTTCTACACGCCGGAAGAGCTGGGTGCAGCGCTGGAGGGTGTCCTCGATACCTGGACCGTGAACGTCCTTGAGACGCGCGAACGGATCGTCACCGGTCCGGACGGCGAGAGCAAAACCCTCGTGGACACGGTGCTGCGGGCAACCCGGAGCTGAGCCCACTCACCCGGGCGGGCGGCAGTCAGTTGGGCGTGAGGACCGTGGTGCGGACCCCTGCCGCGGTTCCGGCCGCCCGCGGCGAGACGAGCAGCCCGACGACGGCGATCACCGCCGTCAGCGCGAACACCCCGGCGAAGGCGTACCCCGACCCGAGCATGTTGAAGACCATGCCTGCCATGGCCAGGGCAAGGGCGCTGCCGATGGAGTCGGAGATGGACAAGGCCGAGCTGTTGAAGCCCTGGGCGTCGGGCTCGGACAGGCCGATGGTCAGGGTGCTCAGCCGGGGGAACATCAGGCCCATTCCGGCGCCGCCGAAGGTCCAGCAGATGATGGCCGGCAGCGGCGGCCAGGCGAAGACCACGGCCGCAAACTCCAGCAGCAGCACCGCAAGCACCACCCACGTGCCGGTCCGGATGGCCACGGCGTTGCTGATCCGGGCACCCCAGCGGCCTTGGATTCCCGAGGACGTGGCCCAGGCCAGCGCCGAGCCCGTGATGGCGAGGCCCGCGAACGCCGGGGAGAAACCGTAGCGTTCGGTAAGCAGGTACGGAAGGTAGACCTCGGCGCCGAAGAAGGCCGCGGCCACCAGGCCGCGGAGCAGGATCACGCTCGGCAGCCCGCGACTGGCGGTGAGGGTGCCGCGCGGCAGCAGCGGACGGGCGGCGAACAACGCAACGATCAGGGCGGCGATGGCCAACACCCAGCCTGCCACCGGGACCTGCCCGGACAGGTTCAGGGCGAGGACCGCGACGCCGGCCAGCACCGCCCAGCCGATCCGGCCCAGCTTCCACGGGACAACTGTCCCGGACGCGCCGCCGTCGGCCGGTCCGCGCATCTGGCGCAACGCCGGAACGGTCATCGCCAATGCAGGGACCACGAGGGCCACGACGCCCAGGAAGACCCAGTGCCAGCTGATCAGCTCGGCCACCACGCCGGCAGCGAACGGTCCCACCATGGACGGAACCACCCACACGGCGGCGAAAGCGGCGAACATTTTCGCGTGCAGCCGTGCGGGATAGGCGCGGGCAATCATCACATAGAGGGCCACGGTCATGGCGCCGCCGCCGAGGCCCTGCACGAAGCGGCCGGCGACGAACACCTGCATGGACTGGGCCGTTCCCGCGATGAGCAGACCGGCCGTGAACAGCACCACCGAGGCGTAGAGCGGCCCCGCCGGTCCGCGCCGGTCCGCCCAGTTCCCGGCCACCACCATGCCCACCACGCTGGTAGCCAGGGGCGCCGCGAAGGCCAGGGCGTAGAGCTCCAAGCCGTCCAGTTCGAGGCCCACCCGCGGCATGATCGTGGTGACCGCCATGGCCTCGAAGGCGACCATGAACACCAGGGCACAGGAACCCACGGTGGCCAGGAGGTAGGGGCGGCGCAAAATCCCGGCCGAAAGGTCGTCGTGGGGCATTGGCCAAGCGTAGCAACCCGGTGATTTTTCTTGTTGCCTTCCGGGAGGAAACAACCAGCTGCGATCAGCTTGCGGCGGCTAAGCCGTCGGGTTCAGTTCGGCGACGGGGACCACGACGGCGCCGCTCGCCGTCGTGTCCGGGTTCAGCATCCAGCCCACGCGCTTGGCCGAGCTGAGGACCACCACGCTTTCCACCAGCTCGATGCCGGGAATGCGCTGCTGCAGGGCGAGTTCGGCGTTCATCACGTCCGAAAGCGAATGCAGCCACATGACGATCACGAAGTTGGTGCGGCCGGTGGTCGATGCGCTGAGCCGCAGGTTCCGGAAGCCTCGCAGTTCGGCGGCCGCGGCCTCGTGCTGGCCCGCCGGAACGTTGGCGAACCACAGGCAGGTCACCGGGTAGCCGGAGAACTTCTGCGCCACCTCGCAGCGGAAGGACAGCACGTGGCTGGCGAGCAGCCGGTTGAGCTGGCGCTGCACGGTGGCGGGGTTCCGGCCCAGCGCACGGGCCATGTCCGCTGCCGTCGCCCGGCCGTCCTGGGCCAGGAAGGGGATCAGGTCCAGATGGCTCTGCGGCAGGTCCGGACCCACGCGCGCCCCGGCCGGCGAGGATTCCGGACCGGCGAGGGCCTTGAGGGCGGCCTGCTGCGAGCGGTCCAGGACGTTCAGGCGCCAGGCATGGCCGCCGGTGTGCAGGCGGGTGCAGAGGGAGGTGCGGTACTTCTGCAGCCCTTTGATCTCCTTGAACTGCGGCACCACGGAATCGGTGAATGCGGCAAGGGTGGGCGTGATGACGGTGAGGATCAGGTCGCGGTTGCTGGCGGCCTCTTCGACCGTCACGACCTCCGGAATCGCCGCCAATGCCGCGGTGACGTCCGCCCTGAGCCGCATGTCGCAGTCGATGTCCACCAAGGCCAGGCACATCTGCTTCGGGTCGCCGATCAGATGGGCAGTGGTCCAGGCCGCCCCGGCCGAGCGGAGCCGCTCCCAGCGGGCGGCCAGGGTGGTGGCATGGACGCCGAGCACCCGGGCAGCATCGGACCAGCTGATCCGCGGGGCAATCTGCAGCACGCTGATGAGGTCCAGGTCATCTTCGCTCAGTTCCATCGCCACCCCTTCCGCCATGCGCGATTCCTGCGGAAATCATCCCACTTATGAATTTTTCCTGCCATTTGGCCGGATGTGAACGGCATCACTCCACAATTGCTTGGAGAGGATTTACCGACCATTCGGAAAGGCAGACCACATCGTATGACCATCGCCGCAGACGCCCGGGAGCTCCAGGAAGACATCGTCCGGTTCCGCCACGAACTCCACCGCGAGCCCGAAATCGGCCTGGACCTTCCACGCACGCAGGAGAAGGTGCTCAAGGCGCTCGACGGACTGCCGTACGAGATCACCCTGGGTGAAAGCACGACGTCGGTCACCGCGGTGTTGCGCGGCGGCGCACCGGGCGCCCCGGCGGAGAAGCCGGCCGTGCTGCTGCGCGCGGACATGGACGCCCTGCCCGTGCAGGAGCGCAGCGGCGTCGACTACACCTCCACAGTGGATGGCGCCATGCACGCCTGCGGACACGACCTGCACACCGCCATGCTCGCCGGCGCCGCGACGCTGCTGGCCGAACGCCGGGAGGAGTTGGCCGGAGACGTGGTGCTCATGTTCCAACCCGGAGAAGAAGGCTACGACGGCGCCGGGCACATGATCCGGGAAGGCGTACTGGACGCCGCGGGCCGCCGGGTGGACGCCGCCTACGGCATGCACGTCTTCTCCGCGATGGAACCGTACGGCCAGTTCTGCACCAAGCCTGGCGTAATCATGAGCGCCTCGGATGGCCTGTTCGTCACGGTGCTCGGCGCCGGCGGGCACGGGTCCGCGCCGTTCGCCGCCAAGGATCCGGTGACGGCGGCCGCCGAGATGGTCACCGCGCTGCAGGTGATGATCACCCGGCAGTTCAACATGTTCGATCCGGTGGTCCTCACGGTCGGGGTGCTGCAGGCCGGGACCAAGCGCAATGTCATCCCGGAAAGCGCCCGCTTCGAAGCGACCATCCGGACCTTCTCCGATGCCTCCCGCGAGCGCATGATGAAGGCCGTCCCGGCACTGCTCAAGGGCATCGCCGCCGCCCACGGCCTCGACGTGGACGTGGACTACCGCGGCGAATACCCGCTCAGCATCACCAACGAAAACGAAACCACCACCGCCGAAAAGACCATCCAGGAAATGTTCGGCGAGTCCCGCCACACCCGCTGGGCCACCCCGCTCAGCGGATCGGAGGATTTCTCCCGCGTCATGGCCGAGGTGCCCGGCACATTCATCGGGCTCAGCGCCGTCCCGAAGGGGGCGGACCCCCACGCCGCCGCCTACAACCACTCCCCCTTTGCCACGTTCGACGACGGCGTGCTGGCCGACGGTGCAGCGCTCTACGCCGAACTGGCTGTCTCCCGCATCGCCGCCCTCGCCGGCGCCCGCAACTGAATCCCCAACTCCCCCTTTTGGAGCATGACATGACCACCACAGGGACCCAGACCCCCGTCCAGGAACACAAGTCGCACCTTCGCACCCTCATCGGCACCGGCATCGGCAACGCCGTCGAATGGTACGACTGGGCCATCTATGCCACCTTCGCCCCGTTCATCGCGGGCGCCCTGTTCAGCAGCGCCGACCCCACCTCGGCAATCCTGTCCACCCTGGCGATCTTCGCCGTCGGCTTCGTGGCCCGACCCTTCGGCGGCTTCGTGTTCGGCTGGATCGGCGACCGGATCGGCCGCAAGACCTCCATGACCTTCGCGGTCGCCCTCGGGGCCTTCGGCAGCCTGCTGATCGGCGTCGCGCCGACCTTCGAATCGGTGGGCGTGTTCGCCTCGATCATGCTGCTGTTCGCCCGGCTCGTCCAGGGCCTGGCGCACGGCGGCGAGCTGCCGTCGTCGCAGACTTATCTTTCGGAAATGGCCCCGAAGGAAAAGCGCGGCTTCTGGGCAACGCTCATCTACACCTCGGGCACGGTGGGCATCCTGCTGGGAACCCTCCTGGGCGCGGTCCTGTCCGCGGCACTGACCAAGACGGACATGGCCGCCTGGGGCTGGCGCGTCCCGTTCATCCTCGGCGGGTTCCTTGGCATTTACGCCCTGGTGATGCGGGCCCGGATGAAGGAGACGGAGGCATTCGAGGCCGAGACCGTCAAGGAGAAGCACGATCCGATCTGGCCGCAGATCTTCCGGCACCGCAAGCAGGCCCTGCAGGTCATCGGCCTCACCGTGGGCCTGACGGTCATCTACTACGTCTGGGGCGTCGTGGCCCCGAGCTACGCTTCCACCACGCTCAAGATGGACCGCGGCGCAGCGCTGTGGGCCAGCGTGGTGGGCAACGTCGTGTTCATCGCGGCGCTGCCTTTCTGGGGCAAGCTTTCGGACCGGATCGGCCGCAAGCCGGTGCTGATCGCCGGTGCCGGCGGTGCCGCGCTGCTGCACTTCCCGATGACTTGGCTGCTGAAGGATTCCCCGTGGCAGCTGGCCGTGAGCATGTCCGTGATGCTTTTCTTCGTGGCCGCGAGCGCCGCGATCGTCCCGGCCGTCTACGCCGAACTGTTCCCCACCAAGATCCGCACCGTGGGTGTCGGCGTCCCCTACTCCATCTGCGTCGCGGCGTTCGGCGGAACCGCCCCCTACCTGCAGAGCTGGCTGGCGAGCACCGGCCAGGGCAACCTGTTCAACGTCTACGCCGTCGTCCTGCTGGCCATCGGCATCGCCTTCGTGTTCACCATCCCGGAGACCAAGGGCAAGGACCTGACGCACTGAGCTGACGTACCCGTACCCCCGGGGCGGCGCCACAAAGCGCGACAGGCGCCGCCCGGTGGCGCTGGTCACGCGGATTCCGGAGCCAAGGCCAAGAATCTCTTACGAATCACTGGCAGATGTATCAGGAAAGCACACTCTTCCCCTAGCTTGGGCCCATGACGAACACCTCTTACGACGTTGTAATTGTTGGTGGAGGCCACAACGGCCTCACGGCCGCGGCCTACCTCGCACGGGCAGGCAAGAGCGTGCTCCTGCTTGAGCGCGATGACCATCTGGGCGGTGCGGCCGTCTCGGCCGCGGCCTTCGAAGGTGTGGACGCGCGCCTGTCCCGGTATTCGTATCTGGTCAGCCTGATGCCGAAACGGATCATCGAGGAACTCGGCCTGGACATCGAGCTGGCCCGCCGGCGCTATTCCTCCTACACGCCTGTTCCCGGCAACACCACCACCGGCCTGCTGATTGACGGAGCGGACGCCGGAGCCACCCGGGAATCCTTCAATCGCGCGGCCGGCAACGATGCCGACTTCGACGCCGTGCAGGAGCTCAACGCGGACACCGGCCGCCTGGCCCGGGCCCTGTTCCCTACTTTTTGCGGGCCGCTGCCCAGCCGTTCCGAAGCCCGCAAGCTGCTCGACGACGACGCCCTGTGGGACGAGTTCATCGAGCAGCCGCTGGGCCGGGCCATCGAGCGGCGCTTTGCGGACGACGTCGTCCGCGGCGTGGTGGCGACCGACGCACTCATCGGTACCTTTACCTCGCTGGACGACCTCAAGCTGGACGCCAACCGCTGCTTCCTCTACCACGTCGTCGGGAATGAAACGGGCGACTGGGACATCCCGATCGGCGGCATGGGTGTCGTTTCCCGCGAGCTGGAGCGGGCGGCCAGGGAGGCGGGTGCAGAGCTGGTCACCGGGGCCGAGGTCACGTCAATTTCCGACGACGGCGGCGTCCGCTACCGCCTGAACGGTGACGGACCCAACGGTGGGGAGCACGCCGTCGAGGGCCGGCGTATCCTGGCCAATGTCGCGCCCTGGGTGCTTGACGGCCTGCTCGGCAAACAGCACGTGGATGCGGACCGGCCCGAAGGCGCCCAGGTGAAGGTCAACTTGCTCCTTGCCAGGCTCCCCCGCCTCAACGACGAATCCGTGGCCCCCGAGGCTGCTTTCGGCGGAACGTTCCACATCAACGAAGGCTACGGACACCTTGAGGAGGCCTTCCAGGAAGCACTCCGGGGCGGCATTCCGGACCCGCTGCCGTGCGAGATCTACTGCCACTCCCTGACGGACCCGAGCATCCTCTCGCCCGAACTCGTCGAGGCCGGGGCCCAGACCCTGACCGTCTTCGGCCTGCACGTACCCGACCGCTGGATCACCGAAGAAAACAACGACGCACGCCGCGAGGAACTCCAAGGGGCCGTGCTCGCGTCCCTGAACTCCGTGCTTGCCGAGCCGATCGAGGACCTCATCCTCAAGGACGCCAACGGCAAACCCTGCATCGAGACCAAGACCACCCTGGACCTTGAGCACGCCATCAACATGCCCGGCGGCAACATCTTCCACGGCTCACTCCAGTGGCCGTTCCTCGAAGACGAAGCACCCCGGAACACCGCGGCCGAACGTTGGGGAGTCAGCACCGGGAACCCACGCATCCTCGTCTGCGGCTCCGGTGCGCGGCGCGGGGGCGGCGTGAGCGGTGTCGGCGGCCACAATGCCGCGATGGCCGTGCTGGAAGACCTCGCTGAGTCGTAAGGAAGCGCGTACCGCCCCTGTGGCGCGCAGCGCGGGATCCAGCTCTGCAATTCCTCAGGATTTGCCGCAGTTCCTCAGGATTCATCAAGGATTTCCCTTGATTCGCCAATCCCGGCCGGCCCTTTGCCACCATTGTCCTAGGAAGTGGTGACAACGAGCCGGCCACCGGTGAACAAGGAAGTAGCCATGAAAATCCTGCAGCCGCACAAAACCATTGAGGAATCCCGGTCATGAGGGCCCGGCGCTGCCAGGTCCATGAGCTGCACGCCTGCACCGACGCCGAATGCCTGCGGCGGGTACGCGAACTTCTCATCCGGATGTGGGAAACGTCGCCCGATGTCGCCGAACCGGACCGGACAATGTTTGAAACCGCGGTCCTGAAGATCGCAGCCGGCATCGCCCGGCACGGCGCCGAAGGCGACCGCCCCTGCAACCTGGTCCTCGAGGTTTATCCCCACCGTCTGGACGCCCGCTTCCTGGGTGCCCGGTTCAGGGACGACAACTACTGGGCCCTCGACCGGACACGGAGGGCCGCCTGACCTCCTTTGACGCGGCAAGGCCCGCGACACACCGTCTTTGACGGTGTGTCGCGGGCCTTCGAGCATCAAAAGGGGTCAGGACTGCGGCTAGACCAGCTGCTCCTTGCGGGTCTCCGGAGCCCAGACGATCGTCACCACCATGCCGAGCAGGAGGACTCCGGCCAGCCAGTACATCGACACCGGGATACCCCAGGCGTCCAGGCTCAGCGGCAGGAAGAACGTTCCGATAGCGGAGGCGATCCGGCTGAGCGCATTCACCAGGCCGACGCCGGAAGCCCGGATCTCCGTCGGGAACAGTTCCGGCGGGTAGACCTGGGTGATGTTGGAGGCACCGGACATGACGAATGTGTAGATGGCGAACGGAATCATGATGTAGAGCGCGGGCAGATCAGCCATGGCGCCGAGGGCAGCGAGTGAGACCGCCAGGATCAGGAAGGTCCAGATGGTGAACCCACGCCGGGGCATCTTCTGGACGAACCACAGACCCACCACGCCGCCGGCCAAGAGGAAGAGGTTGATGACCAGGTTCTGAAGGTCCGCGTCCTCGATCTTCAGCTGGCTCAGGATCGTCGGCACGAACGTGTAGATGGCGAAGTACGGCAGGACCTGGGCACTGTAGAACAGCGAGCCGAACGCGGTGCGCCTCCACATGGTCTTGCTGAACAGCTCGCGGTAGCTGCCCGAACCGGAGCTGACTTCGAATTCGGCGGGGTTGAGTTCGACCTTCAGGTGCTTGCGGACGATGGCGCGGGCTTCTTCCACGCGGCCCTTGCTGATGAGCCACCCGGGCGACTCAGGCGTGCCGATACGGACGATCAGAACGACGACGGCGGGGATGAAACCGCTGGCGAGCAGCCACTTCCAGGCGTCAGGATCGGCGTTGGCGTAGGTGCTGAGGACATTGGCGATCACGTAGCCGACCGTCCACAGCACTGTGAGGGAAGCCAGCATGAGCCCACGGTGGCGCCGTGGCGCGAATTCAGACAGAAGGGTGGGGCCGACGGCGTAGTCGGCACCGAGCCCGAATCCGATGAGCAGGCGGAGTATGAAAAGCACTTCCACGTTGGGCGCCCAGAACTGCGCCAGGGATGCCACAGCGATGAGGGCAAAGTTGAGGACGTAGACGCGTTGCCTGCCGATGATGTCACCAACCCGCCCGAGGCAGAGGCTGCCGAAGAAGAGACCGATGAGGGCGGAGCTTGCGAGCATCCCCTGCCAGAATCCGTCCAGATGCATCTGGTTGGAGACAGCGGGAAGGACGCCGCTGATGATGCCCAGCGCGTAGCCGTCGGAGAAGTTTGCGCCGAAAGTCATCGCCGTGACTTTGAGGTGGAAGCGGCTGAAGGGAACCTCGTCGAGGTTCGGGTAGAGATTTCCGGTCTTGATCGCCGACATTGCTAGGCCTCAAATCCTGTGAGCAGGTGAATATGTTGAATCGCTTGGGCCAGGTCGCTGCCCAAGGAACGGTCGCGTGGATCCTCGGTTGCCAACAGGCTGCGCGCCTGGGCGAAGTACTGTCCCAACACCGTGTCCGGCAAGGGCTCCCTGTCCTGGAGGATGAGCGCACGGACGGATGCGAGCAGCTCGCAGGCAAGGACGACCGTTGCGGCGTCGATGCACTGTTCGAGCTGTTCGACGGCCTGTGTTGAGAAACTTGCGTGATCCTCGGTTCCGCGCGAGATCACGACGGAGCCGAGGGAGGCCGGGTGCGCGGCGGAACGTAGCCGGGCGAGGGCGGCCGCCGCGTTGTACTCAAGGAGCATGGTGCCGCTGCTGCCCGGTTCACCGGCCGACAGGAAGGGGCCGAGGCCCGTCATCTCGGGGTTCGAGAGGTCGTTCAGGCGGGCCAGGGACAGGTGGGCAACGCTGGACAGCGCCAGCTTCGCGTGGTCGACCGCCAGCGCCAACTCCAGGGTGTGGAAGTTCGCATTGTGGAAGACATCCTGGCTCTCGACGCTGACGTAGGGGTTTTCAGCGGCGGAGTTCAGCTCGACCTCCAGGACCCGGGTCAGCATGTCCAGTGCATGGCTGAGGGCGCCCGCCACCTGGGGCATCGCCCGGAACCCGTAGGAGTCCTGGACGCGCTTGCTGTCCCAGTGCTGCTCCGACAGAAGGGTGTTCATCTCGCCGGCAACGCGCATCTGGCCCGCATGGGGCCGGGCCTTGTGGACTTCCGGGGCATACGCCTCGAGTGATCCGCGGACCGCCAGGAGCGAAATCGCAGCCACGCGTTCGTAGGTGGCGAGCCAATCATTCAGGGTGCCTGTGAGCAGGGCAGCCCGGGCGATGGTCATGGAGTTCGTCGAAATGAAGGGAAGGGCATCCCCCTCATGTGGCTGCCAACTGGCCTCGGTACTCCCGTCAGCCAGCTCGGCTTCCCCCATGAGTCCGAGGGCGATGTCTCCGAAGGCGCTCAGGTCCCCCGTCCCGATGGCGCCGAAGGCACGGACCTTGGGCAGCCTCGCGTTGTTGAGCGAGGATACGAGGGCCTGGACGATATCGGGATGCATGCCGGAGCCGCCGCGGAGCAGCTGGTTCAGCCTCACGAGGACTGCGGCGCGGACGGTGGAAACGGGAAGCCAGGGGCCGGATCCGGTGGCGTGGCTCCGGAGGAGGGTGACGTCCTTGTCACCCCGCGGGCCGTCGACGCTGATGCTCCGGTTTGCCCCGACGCCGGTGGTGCGGCCGTAGACGGCGCGCCTGCCGGCAACGTTTTCGATGGCGCTCCATGACTGCGAAACGAGGACCGCCGCGGCGTCGTCGACGTCGACGGGCCCAGCCGACCTGGCCAGATCAACCAAGCGTTGGCAGCTCAGATGCTGGCCGCCCAGCACCGTGGCCGTCTGCGCGAGGCTCTGTTGGTTCTTCATGTACATCATGTCCTTGGTTTGCTTCGGGCCTGAGCCGAAGCAGTTGTGGATGAAACTGCCGCAAAACACCAAGGGGTGCCCGTCCAACGGATCGCTGGAGCACAAATCTCTTTGTCGGATGCCCCAGCAGGCGGATTCGCGTGTCCTGAACGCGAGGCCGGCCTGCCACCCGGAGGATCACCTGGGAGTGAACTGCGTCATATGCAATTGAACCTGCTGCGACGCCTCAATGGGGGGCTTCGAGGGATTAATGGGTCTCAGTACTGAGACAGGCTGCCATATCAGCCCGCCGAGCGGGCAACGCCCAGGCGTTTCGTCAGCTCTTGTGCGCACTCCGTGACCTGCTTGGCGTACTGCCCGCCAAGCTTTTCGATCTCCGGTGCCACGCCATGCCGGCCCCAACTGGTCCGGTCTTGAGACTCGGAGCTTGAGAAGCGGGCGATGTCGCTGGCAGGCACGGTCAGCGCGACGCTGGCCACGGGATGGGACGAGCGATCGAACACCGGAACGCCGATGGAAAAGAGGCCGTCGGTTACCTCTTCAGCCTCCCAGGCGTAACCAACGCGACGCATCTGGTCCAGGAGCGCGATGAGTTCCGGCACGGAGGCGGGTCCGCGGCCGTTGCGAAGGGGCAGGTCGTGCTGCCCGGCATAGAGCGCCGATACCTGGGCCGGGGTCATCCACGCCATCATGGCCCTTCCGCTTGCCGTGAGATGGGCCGGGAGGCGGACATCCTTGCCCGTCACCAGGGAGGGCCTGCGGGGAGCGCGCTGCTCGATGATGTAGATGACCTCCCGCCCGTGCATCACGCTGAGATGGGCGGTGTTGCGCGAACGCTTGACGAGGCCGGCGATGGGATGCTGGGCGATGCGTTGCAAGGGGACCTGCCGCGCGTAGCCGGTTCCCAGTTCGTGGGCCACGGCACCGAGGGCGTAACGGTGCTCTTCGGGGAGATGGGTGACAAAGCCTTCGCGGACCAGGGCCGTCAAGAGGTGGTAGGTGGTGGACCGGGGAAGCCCCACCTCCCGCGAAATGGTCGAGGCCTGCACGGGCGCGATCTGCGTTCCGATGAACTGGAGCACGGAGAGGACCTCGTAGGCGGAAGGAACCTGGGAGGAAACACGCGTGGTAGCCATGGTCCCATTCTTCCGCGCCTTGCCGGCGGGGCCGAAGTCCAGGGAGGAACGCCCCGCCGCTTCCATCCGGAGGCGGCGGGGCGTCCGCGTTCGGTCATGCCTCGCGCGCGTCCCTGTCTCCGGCCAGCGGTGTCGCCAATGGGCGCCTTAGGCGTCGTTTGGCTGTTCCGATGACGGTGTCCAAGATGATGAAGGCCAGCAGGCTCCAGCCCAGCAGCGGCACGAACAACCCGAGAGCGACCATCATGATGATCATGGTGAGGATTCCGGCCCACTGGGCGCGCAGGAACGCGCCCCGTGGCGCGGGGCGGCCGAAGGCCCAGGTGCTGCCGCGGGTGGGACGCCGCTTCCACCACATCACGTAGCCCCAGGAAACCATGGCGGCCAGGCCGACGGCTACGGCGAGCAGGACGAGCTGGTTCGGCAGTCCGAACAACAGCCCCATGTGCGCGGCGATTCCCCAGCGGGTGAGCTTGGCAGCAAGGTTGAAATCGTTGAAGTCGAGCCGGTTGGTGATCCGGCCCGTGGCCGGGTCAATCGCGACGGCGCTGGCCGAAGCCGGCCACTCCCTGCCGGCTTCGGTTACGGACCAGGCCTTGCCGGGCGTGGCCGGGGGCTTAATGTCGATCATCGGTGCGGTAATGATGTCGGCGCGGGCGGCCCGTGCCACGGTGTCGAACACCGAAGGATCGATTTCCGGGGCAGCGGCGGACGGGGTGGCAGAGCCGTGGCCGGAGTGGTCTCCTGCCGCCGCGGAAGCCGGTCCCTTCAGCGAGGTGGACAGGGACGGGGTGGTCCAGTCCAGTGCAGTGCGCAGGGTGGAGATGTTGGCACCGGCGTTCGCCGACCAGGTCAGGCCTGTTGCGGAGAGGAACACGAACGCTACGAGCAGGATCGTTCCGGTGGTGCCGTGCAGCCAGACGATCCGGCCGCGGCGGGATACCTGGCGTGGTTTTGTTGCCGCCGTTTTGTTGTTGGTGGTCCGCTTGCGGCGGATCCTGTCGATCCAGAGCAGCAGGCCGCCGAGGGCGATGACCCACAGCCAGGAGGCCGCGAGTTCACTGTAGACCCGTCCGGGCTCGCCGAAATTCAGGGACCGGTGGAGGTTGGAGATCCAGGACCGCAGCGGCAGGGCACCGCTGCTGCCATACGTGGGAAGGTCTCCACGGATTTCCGCCGTGCCCGGGTCAACGAACAGCGTCCGGTATTGGGATTCTCCCAGGGAAGGATCGGCGAACAGCACCCGGGTGGTGTCTTCCGGACCGGGGGCCGGGCGGACGCTGACCGGGACCGCGCCACCGGCATGTCCGACGGCGGATTTCACCTGGGTCGAGAGCGGCAGGGGCTGGGCAACGGCGGGGACGTGCAGTTCCCGGGTGTAGATGGCTTGTTCCAGAGTAGGGGCCATCGCGTAGAGGCCGCCTGTGACGGCGGCGATGAGCAGGAAAGGCCCGGCGAGGATACCGGCATAGAAGTGGATCCTGAGCATGAATGCCCGGAACCAGCCGGGATCCGCGGACGGGCGCGCCGTACCCAGGACGGGGGTCAGTGGAATGCCCTGCGCTCCGGCAGGGGGCTTCGTCAGAAGGGTCATGAACGTGGTCTTTCAAGTGTTTTCGGCGGGCGGCGCAGGGCACGCCCGGGAGCGGTACCGCGACAAGAGTGCGGCCCGCAAAGATCAAGGCGTCGCGGGGCAGCACGGAGCCACCCGGGACGGAGTGTCCGGCCCGGTGTGAATGGCCTGTGCTTTGTGGGGTTAGTTGCTCTTGGCGGGGCGAGTGCGTGCCAAGGCGGTGACGCCTGCGGCCAGGCCGATCAGGCCCGCTGCAAGGCCGAACCAGCCGGCGGTGGATCCACTGTCATCGGATGCTTTCGCTGCCGCAGGTGCCGGGGTCGCGGCCGGGGATGCCGTGGCCATCGCGGATGCGGCCTCGTCGCTGGCGGTAGTCACGAACGAAGGGGCCGGGTGCTCGGGCTCGGGCTGGCCTTCGACGGTCTTCTCATCCCACTTCACCACCTTGCCATCGGTGTAGGTCTGGGTGGCCGGCAGCGTCACGGTGGTGCCGGCGTCGGGCAGGACGCCTACCGAGATCGAAAACGCCTGGTATTCGTTCTGCCCGATCTGGTGCGTGGCATCGGCGGTCCACACCACCGAGGTGGCGGCCTTGGTTACGGTTGTTCCGGCAACCGTAACGGGTTGGGGCAGGGTGCCGGTGATGACTTCAGCCGTCCAGCCCTCGACTGGTTTCACGGACACCGAGGTGAATGGGGTGTCGGTGGGGAGCGCGACTTCGAGTTTGTTGGTCTTGGCCGTGGGCGACTCGTTGGGGACGTTGAAGGTCAGGTGCGTATAGCCGCCGGCGGCCGGGTCGTCGGGATCAACGTGGACATGGGCGGAGGCGGCAGAGACACCCAAGGCGAGCAGCCCGGCAGCCATCGTGGCGGCGCAGGCGGTCTTGAGGGTACGGCGGAGGGAGGTCTTCATGGCAATGATGCCTTTCACGAAGGAAAAACGGTCAGGAAGCCGGCCAGGACTGTGTCCCGCCGGTGAAGCAACGATCTGCCGCCGGTCCCTGCCCGTATGTGAAAGGGGTCTCAGGCGGCGCGCACCAGAACCGGCGGACCACGCCTGGCCGGCAACCGTCGGCCAAGGCGGTCCACCGGCAGCACGGCAGGTGCCGGGCACGGGCCGGGGACACGGGCCGGCTGGATGGTTGCAGGAGCCAGCAACTGCACAAGGGGCCGTAGCCAGGCGCCCAGCGCGGAGAGCGCCTGTTCACCGCGGGCGAGCACCAGCGCGGTGCCCAGGGTCGCCACCGCATGGGCGGCGAACATATGCCAGTCGTTTACCGCGGCGTGGGCCGGAGCGGCAGCGCTGAACGCCTCCGGTGTCAGGATGGCTGGCGTGTGGCCGGCGTGGCCGGACACCACCGTTACCCCTGAGGGAGTCCCGTCGGACAGGGCGTGGAACGCCCAGTGAAGCCAAGCCTGTCCGGCACCGAGCAGCCCGGCCAGGACCGGCAGCGACAAACGGACCTTCGTCATCACGGCCACAGGGAGCACTGTCAGGGCACAGAGCGCCGTCAGAATGGCAGGCTCGGGCAGGCGACCGCCGCCGGTGAGGTGCCCGCCTGCAGCCAAGCCCAGAATGATGAAACTGATCAACCCGGTGCGGAGGAGCCGGAAAGAAGCACGCGTCGTCATCGGCGGTCCTTTCCGGGTTCACGACTCAGGGTGGGGATTCCCGTAAATTCTACGGTCGCGTCGGTGCAGCGGCCTCAGAGGGAGCAATCATGACAAGCTGCAATCGACTTCTATTCCTCGTCGCCGGAGTCCTCGACCGGTTCAGCGGCGGAGTCGTTGCCGGACAGGCGGCGCCGCACATACAGGCCCCCGGCGAGCATTCCTGCCGCCAGCACAACTGCCACTGCGGCTACTCCCCAGGGAAAGCCGTCCGTTTCGGCTGGTTTCGGCGAAGCGCTCGGCGCTGCGGATCCGGGCGGGGAGCCCGTCCCGGCGGTGAACGAGAACGTCCCCTCGATCGGATGCGAATCGGAGGACACAATGCGCCAGACGACAGTGTAGTGGCCCTTCGGTGCGCCGAGCTGAACGGCCTGCGAGACATGGTTATCCACGATGGCCACCGGGCCATCGGCCTGGTTCGTGCCGCTCTCGTCCTTGACCAGGACCTGGGAACCGAGCGCGATCGGAGTGTTGTTGAACGTCAGCCGCACAACGGACGGAACCGCGGCGACCACCGCCCCGTCGGCCGGATCGGTAGCTTCGAGCACGTCATGCGCAGCCGCCGGCGGCACAGGCGCCAAGGCAAAAACCGCCAATAGTGCCGCAAGGAAGGCGCCCGTCAACGCTCGCGGCCCGCGCCCGGAACGGTATCGAGCATCCACGCCCAATCCTCCTCAGTCACTCGACAAGATTTCTACCCAGTGTAGAACCCAATGCTCCGGCAGGCACCAGCGCTGACGGACCCTCCTCCGCAACCGGGCAGCAGGCCTTTACACCGTTCCGCTTTCGCCATGCTCTTGAACTGCAAGCTGGCGGCACGCTGCCACGGCGACACGCTGGCAGAAGCCTTCGCCTTCGCCGACCAGCTCGTGCACGGCGCCGTCGTCGAACAGTTCGCGGGCGCTGATCCGCTGCTGCTCCGCCAGTTCCCGGGCGTGCGTGGTGTCCCCGTGCACGATCAGGCTGGCGCCTTCGGGCGGCAGCGGCGCCAGCCAGGCATGCTCCGCGGCCACGGTGCGGCGGGCAGCCGCGAGCGCCAGCGCCCCGCCGCCGGTGCCCTCGCCCATCAGGATGGCCACGGTGGGCACCGTGAGCTGCAGGAGCCCGGCGATGCAATCGGCGATGCCCCCGGCGATCGCGGCTTCCTCGGCGCGGACCGACAGCTCGGCGCCCGGAGTGTCGACCACCGTGACCAGCGGCAGCCCGAGGTCCTGCGCCAGGCGCATGCCGCGGCGGGCCTGCGCCAGCCCGGCGGCGTCGAGCACCGCACCGGCGCGCTGGGCCGCACGGTCCTGCCCGACGACGACGACCGGTCGGCCGGCAAGTTCGGCCGTTCCGGGCAGTTCGGCCAGCACGACGGCGGTGCTCGCCGAAAGGTCCCCGCGCCCCGTGCCGGAGAGCCGGACAGTGCGGCCGAAACCGGCGTCGAGCAGTTCCGCCAGCCCCGGACGGCCGGGTACCCGGGTGCGCAGGACCGAGTCCCATGCGGTGCCGGCGCGCTCCCCGGGGACGAAGGCGTCGCTCGCTTCTGCAAACGCCGCGGATTCCCGGCCGGCCAGGATCCCCAGCACCCCGGCGGCGAGGTTCCGGAAGCCCGCGACGTCCAGGACGGCGTCGACCGTTCCATGCGAGAACAAGTGCCCGCTGTGCTGGATGCCGGCGGGAAACTCTTCACCCTTCAGCCCGGCGTAGACCTTGGGTCCGAGGAAGCCCACCAGGGCGCCGGGCTCCGCTACGGTCAGGTGGCCCAGGGACCCCCAGGACGCGAAGACCCCACCCGTGGTGGGATGCCTCAGGTACGACAGGTAGGGCAGGCCGAGCGCTTTGTACGCCGTGAGGGCCTCGGTGATCCGCACCATCTGCAGGAAGGCGAGCGTGCCCTCCTGCATGCGGGTGCCGCCGGAGGCCGGGGCGGCGATGAGGGGCAGCCGGCGCCGGCCCGCTTCCTCGATCGCCGCGACGATCCGGTCCGCCGTGGCCCGGCCGATCGAGCCGCCCAGGAAGGTGAACTCGCTGGCAAGCACGGCGACCGGATGCCCGTCGATCAGGCCCTCGCCGCTCAGGACGGCTTCGTCGGCGCCGCTGCGTTCGCGGGCCCGTTCCAGGTCGTCGAGGTAGGACCGCGCGGCGCCGGCCGGCACGGTGGCGGGCCGGTCCCAGCTGCGGAAGCTGCCGGAATCAAGGAGCTGCCCCAGCAGTTCGGCGCCGCCCAGCCGCAGCGGCCGGGCACGTCCGCTCTCAAGCACCGCCGTCATGGTGTCCCCGAGCCGAGCAGAGCTCCCTCGCCCAGCCAGACACCCTCGTCCAGCCAAGCGCGGATGCTGTCATCGTGCTCGCCCAGCCGCGGCGGGGCGCCGTGCTGGAGACGGGTGGTCTCGGTGCCGTCGCCGTCGAAGAAGCGCAGCGGGGAACCCGGGATCTCGATCCGGCCAAGCGTGGGGTGCTCGATGTCCAGGAGCAGATGCTGGCTGCGCGTCTGCTCCCAGGCGAAGACTTCGTCCAGGGAACGTACCCGGCCGGCCGGAATGCCTGCGGTTTCCAGCCGTGCGAGGAGTTCCTCCGATCCGGTCTCCGCGAAGGCGGCCTCGATGGCTTCAACGAGCGCCGCCCGGTTGGCCACGCGGGACTGGTTGTCCTTCCAGCGTTCGTCCGCGGCTGGCAGCCCGAACTCCGCGGCGAAGCGCTGCCACAACCCCTCCGAACCCACGGCGATCTGCACCGCTCCGCCGGAACAGCGGAAGAGCCCGTACGGCGCGATGGACGGGTGGTGGTTGCCCTGGGCCTGCGGCACTTGGCCGCCCACGGTCCAGCGGGTGCCCTGGAACGCGAGCACGTTCACGATCGAGGAGAGCAGCGAAGTCCGCACCACCTTCCCGCGCCCGGTCTGTTCCCGTTCCAGCAGGGCCGCGAGCACGCCGTAGGCGCCGTGGATGCCGGCCAGCACATCGCCGATCGGCACGCCCACTCGCTGCAGGTCCTCCGGGCCGGAACCGGTGAGGGACATCAGTCCGGCCTCGCCCTGCGCGATCTGGTCGTACCCGGCGCGGCGGCCTTCCGGACCGTCGTGCCCGAAGCCGCTGATGGCCAGTACGACGAGCCGCGGGTTGAGGTCCTCCAGGGTGGCGGGGTCGAAGCCCAACCGGTCCAGGGTGCCGGGGCGGAAGTTCTCGATCAGCACGTCCGCCCGGCGCAGGAGCTCGCGGAGGGTTTCCTTGCCGTCCTCGGACTTCAGGTCCAGGCGCAGGGATTCCTTGTTCCGGTTGCAGGAGAGGAAGTAGGTGGACTCGCGGCCTTCCGGGGTGTCCACGAAAGGCGGCCCCCAGCCGCGGGTGTCGTCGCCGCCGTCGGGATTCTCCACCTTGATGACCCGGGCGCCGAGGTCGCCGAGCATCATGCCGGCGTGCGGTCCGGCGAGCGCGCGGGAGAGGTCGACGACGAGCTTGCCGTCCAGCGGTCCGTTTGCGATGCCCGTCATGCCTGGACCCCGACGGCGGGGCGGCCGGGAAGCGATTCCTCGCCGTCGTCCGCCGTGACCTGGACGGCCAGCGGATTGCGGCGGCGCCGGATGAACTCGCCGATCACAAGGACCAGGAGGTTCGGTGCGAGCGCAAGGAGACCGGAGTCGATCCCGCCGGTGGGGATGTTCCCGAAGGTGATGACGGCGACCGTGAGCGTTCCGGTGATGATGCCCAGGTTGACCGGGACCGCGCCGACGCGCACCTTGCGGCCGATCGCGATCGCGACGGCGGGAGCCAGCTGGGTGAGTCCGCCGTAGGTCAGCAGGAGCAGGGCACCGATGTCCGACTTCGCGAGGCCGAAGGCCAGTGCCAGCCCGACGGCGACGGCGACCACCACGTGGTTGAGCCGGAACCGCAGCTTGGGGTTCTTGACCGTCAGCAGGTTGTTCGAGACGAGCGAGGAGATGCCCATGGCGATGGCGCCGGCGGGGACCATGGCTGCCGCGGCGCCGCCGATCGCGATGACCGCGATGAGGGGCTCGGGCAGGGTGTGCTGGGCGACGCTGAGCAGGACCTGGTTGCCCTTGGTCTTGGGGTCGAGGATGAGGGTGGCGGCGATGCCGGCGGTGATCGGGATGAGCAGGAGGAACTGGTAGACGGCGAGCCACTTGACGTTGTCCCGGAGCACGGCGCCGCTCTTGGCGGCCAGGACCGGCGGCCACAGGTGCGGGAACGTGTTGAGGCCGGCGCCGATGCTGGTGACGAGCACGGAGGTCACCCAGAACGTCGCGTCGAAGCCCGGCCGGTTGATGGTGAGGTAGCTCGGTGCCGTGTCCATGACCTTGGCGAAGATGTCCGGGATGCCGCCGATGCCGGCGATCACGCCGGCCAGGACGATCACCAGCGCAGCGAGCATGGCGAAGTCCTTGAAGACGGCCACCTTGGCGAGGCCGCGGATGCCTGCCCAGATCACGAAGACCACCACCAGGACGCTCGCCACGGCCATGCTGTAGCCGCGCGCCGATTCACTGCCCGTGGCGAGCTGGACGATCAGGCCGAGGCCGGTGATCTGCAGCTGCAGGTAGGGGATCAGGAAGATCGCGCCAACAAGGGCCACGGTCCTGCCCAGTGCCTTGCTCTTGAAGCGGTCCATGAAAAAGTCCGCCATGGTCAGGTAGCCGCGGTTTGCGCCCAGTTCGCGCTGCCGGGGAACCACGAAGTACTGCACGATGCAGGTGATGGTGAGGTAGGCGACGGCGAACAACGCGGCGACACCGCCGCCGAAGGCGATCCCGGCTAGTCCGAGGAAGCTGAAGGTCGTCAGTGATTCGCCTGCCTGGAGGAACCAGGTGGTCCAGCGGGGAAGGTCACGCTTGCCGACCGTCCAGCCGGAGAGCTCGGTCTGGCGGCGGCGGCCCGCGATGCCGAGGGCACCGATGCCGATGATTCCGATGATGATGGCGACGGTAAGCATCAGTGGCCCTCCGGTCCGTTCGAGCCGAGCGCCGCGCGGCGCTGCTCGGAAAGTTCAAGTTCGAGGCGGTCCAGTTCGGCGCCGCCTTCGCGCAGGTAGCTGCGCTCGATGACCTGCAGGGCAGCCACTGTGGCGATGATCATGAGGCCCATCCAGACGATGGCGGCGGGCAGGCCCAGCCACAGCGTGGGAGTGGAAACAAAGGGCAGGAACGGCGTGACGATCATGCCGAGGACGGGGACCGCGGCTATGGCAAGCCGCTTGGGCGATGCGAGGGTGGTGCTCATAGGACTGCAGCTCCTTGGGGACGAACGGCTGAGCAGGACGAGAGTTGTTCGAAGGCCGAAGCGAGGCGGAGCAGGCGGACATCGCTGCCGCGTGCGCCGATCATCTGGAGGCCGACGGGGAGGCCGGAGGGCGTGAAACCGGCCGGGACGGACAGCGCCGGGAGACCCAGCGGGGTGAACAGGTAGGGGGCACGCATCCAGTCGAGGTAGCTGGTCAGCTGCTGCCCTTCGATTTCGGTGGGGTATTCGATGTCCGCGTCGAACGGTGCGACTTGGGAGGCCGGGGCGATCACCAGGTCGTACCGGGTGAAGAACTCCGCCGCTTGCCGGATGAGGCGGGTCATTCCTTCCTCGGCCCGGAAAACGTCCCGGCCGCTCAGTTGCGCCCCTTCGCGGATGTTCGCGGCGAGGAAGTGGTTGAAGAGTTCCGGGTCCGCCGCGAGGTCCTCGCCCAGGGCGGCGTCGAAGCTGGCGGCCCTGAGCACCCGGAAGACTTCCTCCGAACCGTCCAGGTCCGGGCAGGCGAGCTCGACGTGTGCGCCGAGCGCCGCCAGCGCCTTGGCCTGCGGGTCCAGGACATCCAGGACTTCCCGGGCCACCGGGATCCGGCCGCCGAGCGTGGGGGCGTAGGCGATGCGCAGCCCGGCGAAGTCCTGCGGGGACGGCTCGTGCATGAGGTCGTCTTCCGCGGGGAAGAAGGAGAACGGATCATCCGGCGTGGCACCGCGCATGGCGGAGAAAAGCAGCGCGGCGTCTTCGGCGGTGCGGCCCATCGGTCCGGCGATGCCCAGCGGGAAGAAGACGTTGGGGCCGTCGGTGTTGGGGACCATACCCGGTGTCGGGCGCAGGCCCACCACGTTGCAGAACGAGGCCGGGTTGCGCAGGGAGCCGCCCATGTCGCTGCCGTCCGCGATCGGCTGGAAGCCGGAGGCCAGGGCGGCCGCGGCGCCGCCGCTGCTGCCGCCGGCCGACTTGGAAGGGTCGTAGGGGTTCCGGGTGGTGCCGAAGAGCCGGTTGAAGGTGTGGGAGCCAGCCGCGTACTCCGGGATGTTGGTCTTGCCCACCCGGATGGCTCCGGCGTCCAGGATGCGCTGGACGTGCAGGTCGTTCGTCTCCGGCACGAAATCGGCGTGGCGCGGGTGGCCGAACGTGGTCCGCATCCCGGCCGTGAGGGCGGTGTCCTTGAAGCTGATGGGCAGCCCGTGGAGCGGGCCGATCGCTTCGCGGGCGGCGAGCTTGCGATCAGCTTCCGCGGCGGCCGTGCGGGCACCGTCTTCGTCGAGGGTGACCACGGCATTCACCAGTGGGTTGAGGCGGTCGATCTGTTCGAGGTGGGCTTCCAACACCTCGACGGCGGATACCTCACGGGAGCGCAGAAGCGCGGCAAGCTCCACAGCCCCGCGGTATACCAATTCATTCGTCATGATTCATTAAGCCTTTGCTTTGTTTCCGTTTGAGCCGTTCATTCGGCTCTACTGGAGTTAATGAATCACCATAGTGGTGCCAATCACATTTGGCTAGAGGCTTGTCGAAAGTTTCTTTTGGCGCACGGCACTGTCACGCCCGGCAGACTGTGGGCGCGCGCGGAAGGGGAACAGGGCGCGGAAACCGCGGCAGACCGGCGTCGGGAACGCCAAAAAGGCCGCGGCACGTGACGCGCCGCGGCTACGGGAACAGCGTCAGGAGCGTTCGGGCATGCGCACGCCGCCGCGCTTGTACGCGCGGACGATCAGCGAGCTGCGCACGGCGAGGGCGCGTTCGGCCCAGGGCGACTCAAGCATGAAGGCGCGCAGCTCGTTCAGGCCGGCGAGCGTCACGTTGGCCATGAGCTGGAACTCCCCCAGGGCCATGGCGGCGTAGCGCACGCAGGGCTCGCTGCTGAGCAGATGCCCGACGGCGGCAACGTCCGCCGGCGCCGTGCGTACCCAGATGACGGCTTCGATGGGCAGGCCGATGTCCGCAGGCTCCACGATGGCCCGCACGCTCAGGGTGCCTGCCTCGAGCAGCGCATTCAGCCGGCGCCGCACAGCCGGGGCGGAAAGCCCCACAGCTTCTCCGAGTTCGGCCACCGGGACGCGTCCGTCCTCAATCAGCAGCTGCACCAGGCGGGTGTCGACGTCGTCAAGGATGGCGCTGGCACTCGGCCGGGACGGCGGCGAGGGAACGTCCTGCAGGGCCGCGGTTTCCTCGGCGGTGATCGGTCCGGGATGCCAGTCCGCCACCGTGCGGTAGTACTCCAGGAGGGGCCAGGCGTTGACTTCGGTGACGCCCTCGATCTCGGGAAGCTCCGCCAGCACCAGGCTGGACAGCCGCCCGGGCCGCGCCTGGACCTCGAAGAGCAGGCGCGTGGGGCTGGTGAGGGCGTAGAGGAAATTGGCATCCGGATCCTTGGCCAGTTCCCCGGCGATGCCGGCCAGCCTGGCAGGCTCGCACTGGACTTCCACCAGGTGCGTGGGCCCGAGTGTCACGAGCCCGGCAACCCGCACGGTCCCGGACTCAAGCAATGCCATGCCGCGCCGGGTCACGGTGCTGAAGGACTCGCCCAGCACTTCCGCGATGCGCCGCCAGGAGGCGCGGCCGTTGATCTGGAGGGCGCCGACAATCCGTCGGTCCAGCCCGTCCAGCTCGCGCAAAGGTGCGTTCATGACCATCCACCCGATTATGCCGCGTTGCCGGCTGCACCGTTGCACCCGCGCTGCTGCGGGGGCCCGGACCCCGGCAACCTCCGGAATTCAAGCGGCCGTCCTAAAATCATATTTTCGGCATGCCTAAATATTCGGTATCCTCGTAGGCAGACGCCCTGACCATAAGGACCATCGCAATGGCTGCACCCACAATCACCCGAACGCGCACCGGACCGGCAAAGGTATGGTCGCGCCTCCTGCTCCTCGGACCGGCATTCGTGGCCGCCATCGCCTACGTGGATCCTGGCAACGTCGCCGCGAACCTCACGGCCGGGGCGAGCTACGGGTACCTGCTCGTGTGGGTGCTGGTCATGGCCAACGCCATGGCGGTGCTGGTGCAGTACCAGTCGGCGAAGCTGGGCCTGGCCACGGGCATGAGCCTGCCGGAGATCCTCGGGAAGCGCCTGGGCACCAAGCGGCGGCGCCTCTACTGGGCCCAGGCCGAAATCGTTGCCGGAGCTACCGACATGGCCGAGGTCATCGGCGGCGCCGTGGCCCTCAACCTGCTGTTCGGACTTCCCCTGCTGGCCGGCGGTGTCATCATCGGCCTGGCATCGATGGCGCTCCTGGCGCTTCAGTCGCAACGCGGGCAGAAGAGCTTTGAGTACGCCATCCTCGTGCTGCTGGGGGTCATCGCCGTCGGGTTCATGTCCGGTTTGTTCGTCAACGCGCCCGACGGCGGCAGCGCCCTGGGCGGGCTGCTCCCCCGTTTTGAAGGCACGGACACCGTCCTGCTCGCCGCGAGCATGCTGGGCGCCACCGTGATGCCGCATGCGATCTACCTGCACTCAGCACTGGCCCGGGACCGGCACGGCTTCTCCGAGGACCCCGCCGTGCGGACACGGCTGATCCGCGCCACGCGTTTCGACGTCGTCGGAGCCCTGCTGCTGGCCGGCGTCGTGAACATCTCCATGCTGCTGCTGGCGGCCTCAAGCCTCCGCGGCATCGAGGGAACGGACACGATCGCCGGCGCCCACGCCGCCGTCACGTCGGCCCTGGGCCCGGTAATCGGTGTGGTCTTCGCCGTCGGTTTGCTGGCTTCCGGCCTGGCCTCGACGTCGGTGGGCTGCTACGCGGGCGCCACCATCATGGGCGGCCTGCTGAAGGTCCGCGTCCCGCTGCTGGCCCGCCGGGTGATCACCCTGATTCCAGCCCTGATCATCCTGGGGGCCGGCATCGAGCCGACCCTGGCACTGGTGCTCAGCCAGGTACTGCTCAGTTTCGGCATCCCCTTCGCCCTGATTCCGCTGATCCGGTTGACGGGCGACCGCACCGTCATGGGCATCCACGTTGACTCCAGGGCCTTGAAGATCGCGGGCTGGACAAGCGCCACCCTGATCGTGGGACTGAACTGCGTGCTCATCGCGCTCACGGTGGCCGGCCAGTCCTGAGTCCCGGAGGCGCGGTTCCCCGCGCCGCCGTTCAGGCTTCGACCGGCACAGGTGCCAGCAGGGCCGCCATCAGGTGCGGTGCGAAATCCTCTTCGAGTTCCAGCACCAGCTGGCAGTGGGCGCCGGCCTGCTCCGGATACCCGAGGTGCACGCCGCGCAGGTCGCAGACCGTCTGCCCGCGGCCCGGCCCGTTGCCGGCGTCGACCTCCACATGGACTACAGGCGCGGTTCGCAGCGCGACGGCGTCGACGGCCACCGCTGCGGCGAGCGGATCGTGCATCGCCGAGCAGGCGCGGCCGAAGATGCCTTCGTAGAAGCCGTAGTAGTAGCCCAGCATCTCGCCCAGGGCGCGGGCCAAGGGGCTGTCCGAGGCGAGGAGTTCGATGCGGTGTTCCTCCTCCAGCACGTTGCTCATGGTCACGTCCAGCGGCACCAGCTTGATGTTCCACGGGGCAGCGAAGACTTCGCGGGCTGCCTCGGGATCGTTGCCGATGTTGGCCTCGGCCAGCGGGCTGATGTTGCCCGGGACCATCGCGGCGCCGCCCATGATGGTGATCTCGGCGACCAGTTCGGGTAGCCGCGGTTCCAGGCGCAGTGCCTCGGCGATGTTGGTCAGCGGGCCGATGGCCAGCACGCGCAGTTCGCCGGCGTTCCCGCGGGCCAGGCGGACCAGCATTTCGGCGGCGGTTTCGGCCAGCGGCGCTGCATCCGACTTGGGCAGCGCCACCCCGCCGATGCCGTTGGCGCCGTGCACGTGCGGCGCGCCGCCGTCGAAGGCCCTGGCCTGGAAGTCGTGGGCACCCACGGCCACCGGGATCTCAGGACGCCCGGCCAGGCGAAGCAGATCCAGGGTGTTCACGGCGCCGGTGGCGGCCGCCACGTTCCCGCTGACGCTGCCGATGCCGAGCAGCCGGGCCTCCGGCGCGGCCAACAGGTAGGCCAGGGCCAGGGCGTCGTCGATTCCGGTGTCGCAGTCCAGGTAGAAGGGCAGCATGTCTGGGTATCTCTTTTCTGTGGGAGGGTGCGGGCTTAGGCGGAGGCGTCGGGCGCAGGGACCAGGAGGCTGACCAGCAGGGCCGCCGCGGTGATGCCCACCGAAATCCAGAGCGCGACGCCGTAGCCGCCTTGGGTGCCGAGGCCGGCGAAGGGTGCCACGAGGACTACGCCGAGGCTGGCCCCGGTGCCGAAGGAGGCGCCATTGATGCCGGGCAGGGAGCCCGGGGCTTCCTTGGGCGAGAGGAGCACGGAGAGTCCGTTGATGGCGGTGAGGAAGAAACCGTTGTAGAAGATGCCGAGGGCGGCGACGGCGGCCAGGACCGCCCACTCGTTTCCGGCGAAGAGGGCAGCCGCCACGGCGCAGGCGAGGCTCAGCGCGGTGCCGATGCGCAGGGTCCTGATCCAGCCCATGCGGCCCGTCAGCCAGCCGGCCAGTGGCGCGGCGAAGACGCCGATGAGGGCAGCCGGGGTGAGGAAGAGCAGGGCCGAGAGCGAGGCGCTGAAGCCGAAGCCGTTCTTGCCGTCCTGGCTGAGCAGCACCACGGTGAAGTTCATGATCGCGAAGATGCCGGCGAGGGTGAGCACGGTGGTGGCGATGACGGTCCAGACCTGGCGGGAGCGCAGGTGGTGCACGGCGATCAAGGGCGAACTGCGGCGCTTTTCAGCGGCGCAGAAGGCGATGAAGGCGGCCACGGTCCCGCCCAGCAGGGCGAGCGCGGGGACGGAGGTCCAGCCCGCGGAGGAGCCGGTGCTGACGAAGTAGCTAAGGCAGACCAGGAACGCCGAAAGGAAGGCCGCTCCCCACCAGTCCATGCTTCCCGTGCTTATGTTTCCGCTGGCGCTGGCGGTGCTGCGGGCAGGGACGAAACGGATGATGCACACGGCGGCGATCGCGGCGAGGGCCAGGACCACAAGGAAGATCGACTGGAAGCCGAAGGCCTCAGTCATCAGCCCGCCGGCGTAGCCGTCGAACCCTGCGATTCCGCCGTTGACCGCGGCGATGATGCCTACCGAGGTCCCGAAGGAGCGGGCGTCAAGGTTTTCCCGGAGCACGATGTAGGCGAGCGCGAAGATGGCGCTCGACACGCCCTGGAGGAAGCGGCCGACGACCAACAGCGGAAGGCTGGGGGCGAACAGGCAGAGTACGCTGCCCACGGCCATGACCCCGAGCACCAGCAGGAGTGCACGGCGGCGGCCGATGAAGTCGCTCCAGCGGCCCATGATGGGCCCGGAGATGGCGCCGGCAAGGAAGAACATGGACTGCACCTGGGCCACTGCCCCGGCGTCGGCACCGAAATGCGCGCCGATCTGGGGCAGCGCCGGGGTGACCATGCTGGCGTTGAGCTGGAAGGACAGCACGCCCAGCAGGAGCGTGGTGATCAGGACGGCGGCCTTGGGGCGGCGGCCGGCAAGGTGGGCTTCGGCGTCCTGTAGTTCAGCGGGGCCTTGGGAGGCAGGCGCGTTGGCGGGTGAGGAAATCACAACAAACTCCCTTGTTCGTCGGGCGGTGTTTCTCGGGTTGGGGTTGGGGCTGACAGGAACCCTCGGTGGATTCGAGTTGTTATACAAGCATGTATTACGAACAAGTACAACATTTAAGTGTGAAAATGACTACACTGTCCCCCATGACTTCTTCGAACCGCCGCGCCCTCACCGTGCTCGGCAGCATCAACCTTGATCTCATCGCGACGGCGGAGCGCCTCCCGACGGCGGGCGAAACCATCGGCGGCGGCGCACTGAGCAGGCAGCCGGGTGGCAAAGGCGCCAACCAGGCCGCCGCGGCAGCCCGCCTGGACGGCTCGGCCCGGATGATCGGCGCGGTGGGCGAGGACGACGCCGGCCGGGAAATGCTCGAGGCGCTCACCGCCGCGGGAGTGGACGTGTCCGACGTCGCGCACCGCAGCACGCCCACTGGAACCGCGCTGATCGTCGTCGACAGCGCCGGTGAAAACCAGATCGTCGTCTGCCCCGGCGCCAACGGCGAGGTGTCCCTGGACGGCATCGCCTTCGCCGAGGACGAAACGCTCCTCTGCCAGCTCGAGGTGGGCCTGGACGTCGTCGTCGAGGCTTCCCGCAAGCACCGCGGGTTCTTCGCCCTCAACGCCGCCCCGGCGCAGTCCCTGCCCGCCGAACTGGTGGAACGCTGCGACCTGGTGATCGTGAACGAAACCGAATACGAACTCATCCCCGAGCTGGCGCACGCCCGCCTGGTGGCCGTGACTTACGGGAAGGACGGCTCGGCCCTGTTCCGGGACGGCAAGGAGGTGGCCCGCGCCGCCGGCCGCAGCGCCACCGTGGTCAACACGATCGGTGCCGGCGACGCCTTCTGTGCCGCCTTCGTGCTGGGCCTGCGCAACGGCCTGTCCGACGAGCAGGCACTCGCGGCCGCCAATGCGGTGGGGGCCGACGCCGTCGGGCAGCACTCTTCGCAGCCGGAGCTCGGGCGCCTGGACTCCTATGTCGGGGCTGCGTCCGCGTGACGGTGGCCGACACAAACACCGCCCTCCGCATCCGGACGGCGGAGACGAACGATTTCGCCGAGATCCGGCGCATCACGCTCGCCGCCTACCTCGGCGCAGGCCACGTCAGCGAAGGCCACCCCTACCTCGCCATCCTGGGCGACGTGGAACAACGCGCGGGCCACGCCGAGCTGTGGATCGCTGAATGCGACGGCCGGGCCGTGGGCTCCGTGATGCTCACCCACCCGGGCCGGAAATACACCGAGGTTGCGCTCGACGGCGAGATCGAGTTCCGCATGCTGGCCGTGGACCCTGCGGCGCAGGGCCTGGGTGTGGGCCGCGAGATCGTCCGGCGGATCCTGGACCATGCCCGTTCGCTCGAAGGCGTGGAGGCCGTGGCCATCACGAGCGGCGCCTGGATGACACCGGCCCACCGGCTCTACGAATCGTTGGGATTCAGCCGGGTTCCGGAACGGGACTGGAGTTTCGACGGCGGCCCGAGGGATCTATGGGTCTTCCGCCACGGGCTGCGGTAACGGAGTGCCACCTTTCACACTCCTGGGCGTCCGAACCCGTGGGGCCAGAACTTGCTTGGCTCGTCGAACTCGCCCTGGTCTTCGGTCTCGACAACCACCCCGGCAATCACGAACCCTCGCCGCCCGCCACACTCGATTTCGAAGAACTTCAAGCCGTCATCCGGCAACATTCCGGTTTCATCGATGATCCGCTCCACCGCTTCCGGACCGGCGACCGTGACTACAAGGCCTTGCATGAGGGTCTTTGGCATGAACATGGCCTCCACGCTCTGAAACAGGACGTCGATCCGGGTCCTCACGGTCTCATCGGGAAACACCGACTTCGTGCTCCGCAGGAGGAGCCGCTTCAAACTGACCGAGTATGCCCAGACCTGGAACCGACGGTCGGGACGGTCTATCAGCGGCCCGTTCATGGCGCGAACGGATTCGGCTTCGCGCCCATAGGCGCCTTGCTCGATGGCAGCCGACACCAAGAATTCCATGCCCTGCTAAGAACCGACCATTGTGTCATCGATTCATCCTCCGCCTACTCCTTGGTCAACGCCGAAAAAATAGCAAACTTGGCGAAATAAAAGCGCTAGCGAACGAAGGGACCATTCGTCCGGTCTCTATCCGTGGCCCGGTGCCGCGCCTAAGCCCCCGGGCAAGCAACGGGAACTGTAGGGATCACGCCCGACGAAATGAAGCCTTCCGAACTCCGAGCGACGGCTCTAACAAGCCCCTTCTATCTCGAAAAATTCAAACTGTCGGGATCGGGCGGAGCCTCATCCGTAACCCAGGGTCGCTCAAGATCGGAAATCCGCCCGCCGGTAAGCCAAACAATCAATTCCCCAGTCGTCGTTCCATTCGAATCGACGATGGCTGGAATTTCTGCAAGAGGACCATCGGGCTGCATCATCTTTTCGACCTCTTCCGGCACATCGAAGCGAGCCCACCGACCAGGTGTCTCGTCAACGAGACGGGCAGGCTTCGCTTGCTTCGCAAACACTTCCGAGTTGTCTCCCGATGGATTGTCCGAGATTCGGTTCAAGAGGGACAGGATGTACGGTGGCAATTTCGGATCATTGCTCATGCCATATCGACGGTCGTAGTCAAGACCTGCAACCTACGGACGGCCACAACCCGTTGGTTATCGAGCTTCTCGCCTAAGAACCTCTTCGCCTAGTCGTTGACCATCTGCCGTGGTGTCAAGCCAGACGACCTCTCCGGGCATGACGAAAGGATTAGGCTGAGCAGTCCACTCCCTGACAATCCGTGCGACCGCTTCCTCGGGGCTACAGTTCCAAGGGTGATGCCCTGATGTATCGATCTCGCCGGGGGTAAGAAACCCAGCAAGCAGTAGCCTTGAGATTAAACCGATGGACAAGTCCCGTAAGTCCTCGGGATCCGAAATTCCTGATCTACGGGCGAGATCGATGACCTCGGCCGCGCTCACCCAATCGTCGCACGCTCGCGCGAGAAGATCCTCAGAGAGAGTTCTGGCGCTCTCCGGAGTTGTCATTTTTAGATGTGTATCTTTCTAATGGTTCCATAAGGGAATCTAACGTCGATCCCGCGGCCACCGGTCTTGGAAGTTTCTCCGAAACCGATCCTAGCGCCGTCGGGGCGTTCGACCCACGAGCCTTTGTAATCCTGCACTTCGGTTGGCACTAGGCGAGTATTTTCTTGCCGGCCCCTCGTTAGTCCGCCCAGCACGGCGGGAACAGGTCCCTTGAATTCTTCCCTTATCCCCGCGGCTGCCCCATTGGGTGATGCCGCGCCTGGGCTGCTTGTCTCCTGGCGAAACCCGCTGTGGGGTATGCTCACCTCGAATCGAGCATCGGATCTAGCTGAGGGGGATCACGTGCCGATCGATCAAGCGCGCCTAGCTATTGGCGTCCGGGGCGGAGAACGCACGGGCCCGTCGGATGCCGCTGCTCTTGCCCGGTCCGGGATTGCCGGCTGGGCGGCGCGGCTCGGGTCCCCGGGTCCCGAGGACCCGTCCTCCCGCCGGATGGCCCATCTGGGCGGGGTCGTGTCGATTGTGGTTCTGATCCTGTATCTCCTCTGGCGGGTGTTTTTCACGCTGCCGGCAGGCGGGGCGAACCTGGTGATGGCTTGGATCCTAGTGACTTTTGAAGCGCTTCCCCTTCCCGGCCTGATCCTCAAGGTTCTGTCGCTCTGGAATATCGACAGCCGGCCGCCCCCACCGGTCACCGAGCCGCCTGGGGGAATGCGAGTGGCGGTGCTCATCCCGACCTACAATGAACCCGTCGAGGTGCTCTCCCCGACCGTCGCAGCGGCCTGCGCCCTGCAACCAGCCCATGAAACCTGGGTGCTGGACGACGGAGACCGCGAATGGGTCGCCGAGATGTGCGAGGCGTTCGGCGCCAGGTACGTCAGGCGCGAGGTCCATGACCACGCCAAGGCCGGGAACATGAACCATGCCCTGGGGCTGATGGCCGAGGAGAAAGCCGCCGGGGCCGATGGCATCGACATCATTGCCGTGCTTGACTGCGACCACGTCCCCTTGCCGACGTTCCTGACCGCCACCCTGGGCTGGTTCGAGGACGAAAAAGTGGCCCTGATCCAGGGCCCCCAGTCCTTTTATAACAGCGGCGCTTTTGATGACGACGGCATCACCGGCGAGCAGGGGATGTTCTTCAACGTCCTCATGCCTTCCCGCAACGTTCCCGGGGCCGGGCCGTTCTGGTGCGGATCAACATCGCTGCTGCGCGTCAAGGCGCTCCTTGAGGTCGGTGGTGTGGCCACTGAGACAATCACCGAGGACATGCACACCACCTTGAAGCTGATCCGCCTCGGCTGGAAGACCGTCTACCACCACCAGACCTTGGCAGTAGGCCTGGCCCCGTCCACCCCCGACCAGTACCTCCTGCAACGCCGGCGATGGGGCATGGGAGCCATGCAGATCCTGGTCCACGAAAAGCTGTGGGCAGCCAAGACTTGGATGTCCTGGCGGAACTACCACGAATACCTCAACGGCACGCTCTGGTGGCTGGAGGGCATCGGCACCCTCGTCGCGTTCCTGGTCCCCGTGGTGGTGATGTGTTCCGGGGCGCAGACATCCACCGCCGGGCCCGTAGAGTTCACCGCGGTATTCATCCTGATGTTTTCCCTCCGACTGTGGGGCTCCAGACGGCTGATGCGCCGGGAAATCCACTGGCCCACCGCGTTCGCCCTCCGGATCTTCCGTGTCCCGGTCGGCCTAGCCTGCCTGTGGTGGCTCGTCACCCGGAACGTCCTGGAATTCGAAGTGACACCCAAGGGCGGCGCCGGCCGTCGCCAGCGCGGCAGGACACCCGCAGTCCTCACCGGCATGATGATCGCCGTGGCTGCGATTGTTCTCTACGCCGCCGCAGGAGTGCTCGGCTGGGTGCCCTGGACATCGTCGCCGGGATCAACGGTGGCTGCGGGTTCCTGGCTGGTGCTGGCCGCCGTCGTCCTCTGGCTGGGAACACGGCGGATCCGCGCAGCGGAATACGCAACCTCCCGACGCAATGCCCACCGCATCGCGGTGAGTGCCCCGGTCCGGATCAACGGCGCCGCGGGCGAACTCCTGGATATTTCCGTGGGCGGGGCCGCCGTGCGGTTCCCGCAAGGGATCCTGCCGGCGTCGGGCACAGTCCGGCTTGAACTGCCCGGGCAGAGGCCCCTGGCCCTCGAGGTCGTCCGGGTGGTTTCCGTGCCGGACGGCAGCCAGACGGCCTCGTTGAAGGCAGCGGAATCTGACTGGAGGGCATACCGGGGCTTGTCGCTCTGGCTGTTCCATACACCCGACGGCGTGCTGCCGCACTTCCCGGCCGGCGTGCCAGCGGTCGCCTCCTTGCGGTCCTCTGACCTCTAGGACAACCACCGCAGGATGCTCGCCTTTGAGGCTCACCCCTCCACGTACCGGTCCCGGCCTGCGCGGTAGCCGAACACCGCCGCCAACGAACCCACCGCCAAGAACAGGACACCGGCCGCAGCGAAACCGCCCGTGGCTTGGTGCAGCTGGCCCACCAGCAACGTTCCTACAGACCCCACGCCGTAGCCGACCCCCTGCATCATGCCGGAAAGGTGCGCCGCAGTGTGGGCGTCCCTTGTGCGCAGCATGATCATGGTCAAGGCCACCGCGGTGAGGCTGCCTTGGCCCAGGCCCAGCAGTCCCGTCCACAGCCATGCCAGCTCCACCGGCCCGAAGATGCTCAGCGCGAAGCCACCGCCCGTCATCAGCGCCACCACCAAGTTGATCGCCCGCTGGTCCCTCAAACGCGCCGCCAGGCCGGGGGCGAACAGCGAACCGAGCATCTGCAGGGCGATCGAGACGGACACGATCAGCCCGGCGGTGCCCCCGTCGATCCCCCGCTCGCGCAGGATAGGCGCCAGCCACGCGAACACGCTGAAGGACATCATGGCTTGCAGCAGCATGAAGACGGTCACCTGCCAGGCGACAGCCGAACGCCAGACATTCACGCCCTCCACCCGCAGTCGGTGCCGCACGGCGGGCTGGCGCAGCGCCAGAGGAAGGAACAGCAACAGCACGACGGCGGCAGGCAGCGCCCAGAACCAGAGCGCGGAAGTCCAGTGGCCGGCTGCGCGGAACACCGGATAGGTGAAGCCGGCACCGAGCGCAGCGGAGGCGCAGATCGCCGTCGTGTAGAGACCTCCCATGAGGCCGAGCCGGTGCGGGAAGTCGCGCTTCACGAGGCCGGGCAGCAGCACATTGCACAGGGCTATCGCCGCACCGCAGGCGGCGGTTCCTGCCAGCAGGGCGGGCAAATGGCCGGCCCCGGGGAAATCAACGGGACGCAGCAGCAGCCCAAGGCCCAGGACGGCCATGGCGCCGAGCAGCACCCGTTCGGCACCGAAGCGACGGGCCAGCACCGGGGCCAGCGGCGCGAACACGCCCAGCAGCGTGACCGGCACCGTGGTGAGCACCACCACCGCCCAGCCCGGCAGCCCGGCGTCGGCCGTGATCTCCGGAAGCACTGCCGAGAAACTGGAGAACACCGTCCGCAGGTTGAGGCCGATCAGCACCAGGCAAACGCCCAGGTACACGAGGCCTTTCTTCGTGGAGACCCGGGTGGGTGCCGCGGCCGGGACCTCATCGATTTCGGCGTCGACCAGCAGTTCGGGGTTATCGGAGGCGTTGCGAGTCACGCTCCGAAATTTACACGCCGCTGCTATTTCACCGTTCGTTTTCCAAGCCTAAAGTTGTCCCAGCAACACAGGTCTCGCTTCGCCGTCCCGTCGGAAAAGCTGGAGGCCCCATGTCCCGGAACCATCCCTCACCCTCCCCGGAATCCGGCAGTCCCCGGACGGGTGCGGTCTCCCGCAGGATGCTGTTGGGAGCCGCAGGCGCCGTCGGGCTGGCTGCCGCCGCGGCCGCAGAGGCCTCGGCAGCGCAACCCTTGGGAGCACAGCCCTTGGCAGGGCAGCCCCCGGCAGGCACCCCGCGACTGACCTTTGGCGTGGCGACCCCGGGCGGCCCGCTGGACACCGCCGGCCTGAATGAGGTGACGCGCCTGGCCGGCGAGGCACCGCGGCTGCTCCTCTTCTACGAGGACTTCCAACAGTCCGTTCCGCTCGCCGAGGTGCGGGCCAGCCTGTCCCGTGGAGCCCGGCCCGTGATCACCTGGGAGCCCTGGGTCTGGGGTGGCGGCCTCCAACAGCCGGCCTATGCCCTCTCCAAAATCGCCGCGGGCGCCTTCGACAGCTACCTCCGCTCCTGGGCCACAGCCCTGGCCCCCTACGGAAACCAGGTGACCATCCGTTTCGCCCACGAAATGAACGGCAACTGGTACCCCTGGTGCCCCGGCGTCAACGGCACCACCGCGGGCGACTACCTGGCCGCGTGGAACCACATCCACTCGCTGTTCGAAGCCAACGGGGCCCGGCCGCTGTGGCTGTGGTCCGTGAACGATCCCTTCCCCGGTTCCGTGCCTCTCGCCGAGGTGTACCCCGGAAACGGCGTCGCGGACCAGCTGGGGCTGGACTCCTACAACTTCGGGACGAGCCAGAGCTGGTCCACCTGGAAGACGCCTTCGCAGGTCTTCGCCCCAGGGCTCGGCGCGCTGCGCGCACTCGGCACCGGCAAGCGGATCGTCATCTCCGAAACCGCCTCCAGCGAACTCGGCGGTTCAAAACCCAACTGGATCAGGGACGCCATCCCGTACCTCGACGCACAGCCGGACGTGGACGCCTTCATCTGGTTCCATTTCCTCAAGGAAACGGACTGGCGGATCAACAGCAGCCGGGCCTCGGCCACGGCGTTCAAGAGGGCCCTCGCCGCCCGTACCTTCGCCTGAGCCAAGCCCTGCGGCGCCCCGGCCTCCTGACGCCCGCCCGGGCGGGCCGTTTTACCTCCCCGAATTTTGGCGACCTGCTGAAATTTCGGCGGGTCAACTAAAACCAGGCAGGCTGCACCGGAGGTTATGCACAGGCCACCTCTGCGGCGCCCCGGCCCCCTGACGCCCGGCTATCCTGAAAGGGATGAGCACCCCCGATATTCCGCAGTCCCCCATGCCCCGTCCCGTCACCCCCGGCAGCCAGGCCTCTTTCGGCACCTACGGCGGCCGTCCGGTCAGCTTCGTGCGCCGCGGGACGCGCCTGCAGGGCCGCCGGCAGCAGGCCTGGGACGAGCACGCGGACCGCTGGGTACTGGACGTGCCGCGGCACGTCGCCAATACTTCCGTGCACCCTGATTACGTGTTCGACGCCGAAGCGGAGTTCGGCCGCAAGGCCCCCCTGATAGTGGAAATCGGCTCGGGTCTGGGCGAGGCCGTCTGCCACGCAGCCGAAGAGAACCCGGACAAGGATTTCCTCGCGGTCGAGGTCTACACCCCCGGACTGGCGAACACCCTGATCAAGATCGCCAGCCGCGGCTTGGACAACGTGCGCGTCGTCGAAGCGAACGCCCCCGAGGTGCTGGCCAGCATGCTGCCCGCCGGCTCGGTCAGCGAGGTCTGGGTCTTCTTCCCGGACCCCTGGCACAAGTCCCGGCACCACAAGCGCCGCCTGATCCAGCCGGAGTTCGCCGGCCTCGTGGCCCGGGTCCTCGAGAAAGGCGGTCTGTGGCGGGTCGCCACCGACTGGTCCAACTACGCCGTCCACGTCCGGAACGTCCTGGCCGGGTCCGCCGACTTCGAGAACCTGCACGACGGCGAACGCTCCGGTCCCGAGAGCCCGCTCACCAAGGTGTGGGAATCCGGCGTCGAATCCGTGGTGGGCGGCGCGCCCGTCAAGGAGGGCCGCGCACCGGTGAGCACCGAACATACCGGCCCGAACGAAGGCGTGGACCACGTAGGCGGATGGGCTCCGCGCTTCGACGGCCGCATCCGCACGAGCTTCGAGAGCAAGGCCCACGAGGCCGGCCGCATGATTTTCGACCTCTGCTACCGCAGGATGTAACGGCACAAATATTGGGGGAAAAATGAGCCATCAGGAAGCACCGGCCTACAGTCCGCAGCGCCCGCCGTCGGCGCAGCAGCAGCCGTCCCAGCCGTCACAGGACAGGCGGGGCCTGGCCGCGGGGATCGCAAGCATTGTGTGCGCGGTGCTGGCGCCGGCGGTGGTTTACGTGAACCTCCTCGTTTTCGTGATCTTGATGATTTTCGAGAAGGTGCCTCCGATTGCAGATGTTCTGGTGGTGGCCGGGGTGCTGGACCTGCTCGCCATCGGCTGCGGCGTGCTCGCGATCCGGCGTTCCAGGCGCATGAACGCCGGACGCATCACAGGCACCATCGGCCTGTGCATCACGGGGTCGTTTGTCTTGTATGTGCTGGCGTCGTTCCTCATTTCCACCTTCTCCGGGACAGGCCGCTGATGCCCCAGGTACGCGCGGAGCGGTTCATCCGCCTCGACCCCGAAACGGCATTCGCCATGTCCCAGACCACCGGCGCCTTCCGCCTGAAATGGGACCCGTTCATTTCCGCGCAGTCCTTTGCCGACGGCGCCACGGCCGCCGGCAAAGGCGTCCGCACCCGCACCGTCTCCCGGACGGGCCTGCGCATGGTGAGCGAATACGTCTCGTACGCCCCGCCCAGGAACGTGGGCATGACCATGGTGGCCGGGCCCTGGTTCTTCGAAAATTTCGGCGGCGGCTGGCGCTTCACCCCCGACGACGGCGGCACCCGCGCCGTCTGGAAGTACACCTTTTCCTGCAGACCGGCTTTCCTGAAGCCGCTTGCGGAACGGATCGGCGGCTGGCTGCTGGGACGGGAAATCGAACGGCGGATCGACGCCTTCGCGAAGGCCTGCGAGGACCCGGAACTGCTGGCCGAATTCCGGCGGGGGCAATGACTGTCAGCCAGGATCAGGAACGATCCGAATTGATCCCCGGCAGCCTCCCGGCGGACGCCTATCCAGGCCGGGAACAGATCAGTACGCACTGGGCTTCACTCGGATACCCAAGTGAAGCCGTGGCGCGGCATTGGGAAAGCCGTTCGTGTGGAGCCTTAAGTCTTCGCATGGCCTACCGCCTCCTCTTGGATCACCTGATCGATCCGGCTTCGCTCACCGAGGAACTGCTTGCCGACGGCGCGTACAGCGAAAGAAAAGGATGGCTACATGCAGGGCTGGCGGCCCACGCAAGGAGCACGGGGCTCCAAGCAGAGCTTGTCACCTTCAACGATCCGGGGGACTTCGCCGGATCGTTGCGGTCCCCCGGTGTGTGCATCGCCTCCGTCGGGAGATCCTTTGATGAGCCGGGCACTCAGGGACACCTGGTCCTCGCGTCCGGAATCACCAAGAATGGACAAGTCAAAGTGCACGACCCCAACGGATCGAGCGCTCCTGGCGGAGACAAACGTGTGCCTCTCGATGTCTTCTGGGAACACTTTTCGGGGCGGGCCCTCTATCTCCGTGAATAGGACCGCCCATCACCAACTTTGCCCCGCCCCTCCACCGCCCGGTACCCTGTGAAGCGTGCAGCCCGATGGCGGCACGCGCTTATGATCTGCGGCGGGAGAGTCCTGCCGGTACATCCAACAGGCGCCGTAGGAGCAAACCCTCCCCGGGAATCTCTCAGGCCCATGTACCGCCGCGGCAAGGCACCTCTGGAAAGCAGCCCGGCTGAACACAGCAACCGGGCTCACCGACGGGGCAAGCCCCTCCTGCACAGGAGCGGCGCGGAATCTCTCAGGTCCAATACAGAGCGGGGAGGAACCACATCATCGTGGCGCCCCCGCGCCACCTGAGTCCTGGAGTTCCCCATGACCCTGGCACCTGAAGGCCGCAAGTTGCTGCGTGTTGAGCAGCGCAACAAAGCGGTCCCGGTCGAACGCAAGCCCGAGTGGATCAAGGCCAAGGTCCAGATGGGGCCCG